>CAVPRT010000006.1:0-444935 GCA_963707925.1 uncultured Acidimicrobiales bacterium | reverse complement strand
GGGTAATCGCCAGGCAGGCGATTGGGGCGATATTGAACTTGGAGGCGTCGTTCCATGCCCCCGAAGAGTCACTCGACGTGCAGCCAATTGCACTCGACCCCCACTTACCCCCTCCCGACGACCTGAACAACGAATCCTGGACCCCCGCTTTCGAACGCCGCATGGTTCCACCCGAGCATCTCGGCCCCACCGTCGGGGCCGGCCGTTCAGCGGCATGGATGAGGCTGACCGACGACCTCGGCGACGACCCCTTGCTGCACCAATGCTGGCTCGCCTACCTGAGCGACGACCTTCCCACCGACTCGGTTGGCGCCGGGCACCCCGAGTTCGGCCGCGCCCACGGCATCACCTTCAACGCCAGCCTCGACCACACGATCTGGTTCCACCGCCCTCTGCGGGCCGATCGTTGGCACCTTCACGACTTCACCAGCCAGGGTTTCGTCGGTGGCCGTGGCCTGGCCATCGGCCACATCTTCGGCGCCGACGGCATCCACGCCGCCACCGTGGCCCAGGAGGTCTTGATGCGCAAACCCATCGAGCGGCAAGACTGAACCGATGAGCCCCGCCGAACTCGAAGCCCTCGCCGACAAGATCAACGCCGTCAGCCGCCTCACGGCACGTTCACGCTGAGGTCGGGGCAGATCGCCACCGAGTACTTCGACAAGTACCGCTTCGAGGCTCAGCCGGTGCTGCTGGCCGAAATCGCCGAGGCGCTGGCCCCCCTCGTGCCGGCCGGCACCGAGGTGCTGGCAGGGCTCGAGATGGGCGGCATCCCCATCGCCACCGCCCTGTCGATGCGAACCGGCATCCCGGCCGCGTTCGTACGCAAGGAGGCCAAGAAGTACGGCACGGCGCGCCTCGCCGAGGGTGCCGACATCGCCGGCAAGGTGGTGACGGTCGTGGAGGATGTGATCACCACCGGCGGCCAGGTGCTGATCAGCACCGACGACCTACGCTCTCTCGGGGCATTGGTCGGGAACGTGATCTGCGTAATCGACCGCAGCCCCGACGGCGGCGCCATCCTCGCCGAACACGGGCTCACCATGCACGCCCTGCTCACCCGTGCCCAACTGGACGCCGCCGAAGCCCGCCGCCTCGCGTATGAGGAGTCGAGGTCAGGCGCGGAACCGCGATCACCTCGAGAGATTGTTAGCACAAGTGCCAGCTCCAGCTGGAGATGTAGCCTCGAAGCCGTTCGGGGTTCCGGGTGTAGAGAGATTCGGTGTCGCGCTAGGTGCATACCGGCTCTCGCTGGCGTGGAGTGACCGCTGTTCCGTGCCAGGGTTCGTCAAGTGCCTAGCTGCAGCTGAACCCTGGCATGTCGGACGGTATCGGAATGGTGAAGACGTCGCTGGGCTCGCCTGGCATGGACGCGCTCAGGTCGTCGAGGGCGACAACGAGCTGGTGGTCAAGGTCGAAACGACCGAGACGGTCGGGTAGGCCCATCGAGCACGCCGTCGCCGGCTCATGCGCAGGTCGCACGGCTCGTTCGCTGCGTGACCTGCGTGCCTTTCGGCCGTGCCGGCCGTTGGAGGTCTGGTGTCAGCGGTGGCGTTCCCGCGAGGCGCTATGCGCGACCAAGACGTGGACTTCGAACGTCGAGGCATTGGACGCGAACGCGGCGTTGACCCGCCGTGCGGCGCGGAGGCGTGCCGTCAGGTCGGTCAGAAGGCCCGTCCTGTGTCGGCGGTGGCCCGCGAGTTCGCGGCGAGTTGGTGGACGGTGATGAACGCTGTGATCGCGCACGGCACCTCGTGTCGACACGCCGGATCGGTTGGCATGGTCGCCAGTTGGGGTCGACGAGACCTCGTTCCAGATCGATGACGACTGAGGTGTCGAGCAAGCCTCGAGGCCGGCGAGACTCAACCACGAGGCTCGATGCCCTGAACGGCGATGGCGTCGAGGTCCGCGCGGAACCTCTCCCCATCGATGGCTGGGGCATTGCGGAACATGGCCATGACGGAGTCGGCGGAGACAAAGCGGTGGCGTCGCAGGGGCGTCAACTCTCCGACCGGAGTGCCGTTGCGGGTGACGATAGAATGTCTCCCCCTGGTCGAGACGACGCATGATCTCGCCGCTGTCGTTGCGCAGTTCGCGTTGGGTGATCGCTTGAGTCACTCCTTTACCGTAGCACGACGTGCTACAGCTTTCAGCTGGCTTTGCTTCTGCCCGGTGGTGCGCCAGCCGATTTCGGTGGTGTCGGGGCGGTAGTGGTGCCATTGGCCGGTGGGGTCGCGCCAGGTGCGGTAGCCGCGGGTTCGCCACCGGTTGTGGTGCCCGCAGGTGGGGGCACCGTTGTGGGTGGCTGTAGGACCGGCGGTACCCCAGGGCAGTACATGGTCGGCTTCACATTTGCTGGCCGGCCGGTAGCAGCCCGGCCACACACACCGATGTGAGGCCAACATGACCGCCTCGCGTAAGGCGCCGGTGAACAGGCGCTGCTTGCGACCGACATCGACTGCAACACCCGCAGAGTCGAGCACCACCCGGCGCACATGCCCCATCGCGGCGGCAATGATCGCGTCGTAAGGATCGACGACAACACCGTCGGCGGTCTGACAGCGGTGCAACGGATCATTCGGGTCCAAAGGGGCAGGTTCAGCGCCGAGGAGCAGTTGCAGATGGTGACTGAACAGATCGAACCCGACGACAAGATTCACGGTGGGTGCCGGACCGGGATCGCCTGATTCGCTTCCACCGGCAGCGGCTGCGGCGACAAAGATCGCCTGCAAGGCATCGAAGCGGCGTTGGGGGTCGGTGCGTTCCATCAGATGAGCTGCCATTGCTTCACCATGAGCGGCGACACCCTGGTCCCAATCGGCGAGGAACTCGCTACGAGCGAACGCCTCCAAGATGTCGTACATCTGTGAACCGGCCGCCGTTCCACCCATCGCATCCAAATACATCCGCTCACCGGCGATGTTGAGATGGGCGCGCCGTTCACGATGGGCCCGGTCGTGATCGCGGTGGGCGCCATCCACGTCAGCAGCCGCCTCCCACCGCTGCAAGAACATCACATAATCATCGAAATCCAACAGTGACGCCTGACCCACCAGTTCGGCCTCACCAGCAGCAAGATGTTCACCGACACGAGGGTTCGCGACCACCCGAGCCAACACATGCAACTGGGCGACACCCAACTCGCCCCGCCCCGCCGCCCCGACAGCCGCCGGCAACTTGGCGAACATGCGCCCCACCCTCACAAACCCTGCCGCCTCAGCCCCAGACCAGTTACACGCCGCCCTACCCCACGCCTTAACCGTGCGGTGACCATCAGCCACAAACGCACACGCCTCGTCGACCCTTTGCACCAGAGTCGCCAACGCCGTCTCCGCCTCGCGACGGGCACCATCGAGCACCCGCGCCACCGCCTCCAACTCCGCCAGGAGACATCGCCCGAATCTCTGCCACACCCGGAACCCCCGGAACACCCCGCACACCCAACGAACTCATGTACTCATCATCGCAAGGGGGTGTGACACAGTTACCCGTCGGCGAGCAGCACTCCCGGATTCAACAGGCCGGCCGGGTCGAGAGCAATCTTCACCGCCCGAAGCACGGCCATGTGGGCCGGCCCATGCATGCGTTCGAGCCAGTCGACCTTGGCCACACCAATTCCGTGCTCGGCGCTGATCGTGCCGCCGAGCTCGACCGTGGCGGCGAGCACCGCCTGCCTGATCTCGGCCTCACTCTCGCCCGCGCCGAGCACGTTCACATGCAGGTTGCCCTCGGCGAGGTGCCCGAACACCACCAGCCGGGCCCGCGGCGCCAGTTCGGCCACGGCGTGCTCCACCCGGCGCACCAGCCGGTCGAGGTTCTGCACCGGCACCGCCACGTCGAGCTTCAACGGCGTACCAAGGGCACCGATGGCGATGGTGACATGGTCGCGTACCCGGTGCAGCAGTTCGCCCTGAGCCCCGACGGCGAGCACCCCTGTGCACCCGGCGAGCAGGCCCGCCAGTTCGTCGGCAGGGTCGCGGTGGGCGGCGCAGACGACCATCAGGAAGGCGCCAGCCGACGACGGGGCCAGCGGGGGCGACACACCGATGTAGCGGCAGGCGATGTCGAGGGCCTCCGGCATCAGCACCTCGACCGCGTCGAGCGACGGCAGGGACTTGAGCTGGGGCAGCATGGACACCGCCTGCACCAGCGAGTCGCAGGCGATGAGCGCCGTAGCCGTGTGCTGGTACCACGGCACCAGCTTCAGCCGGGCGGCGGTGACAACAGCAAGGGTGCCCTCGCTGCCTACCAGCAGGTCGGCCAGGCGGGGGCCGGCGGTCTGCTTGGGCAGGCCCGCCAGTTGGGTGACCACCGACCCGTCGGCGAACACCGCCTGCAGGCCGGCGACCTGGGCGCGCATGGTGCCGAAGCGCACCACCCGCGACCCTCCGGCGTCGGTGCTTACGGCCCCGCCAACGGTTGCCGACGCCCTTGCGCCCCAGTCGACGGCGAAGTCGAGGCCTTCGGCCCGGGCGTGTGCCTGCAGGGCTTCGATGGTGACCCCCGCCCCAACGGTGACCTGACGCGACAGGGGGTCGACCGGTTCCAGCCCGGTGAGCCGGCGGGTGGACAGCACCACCTCGCCACCACGCGGCACCCCACCGCCCACCAGACCGGTGTTGCCCCCCTGGGGCACGATCGCCGCCCCGGCCGCAGCACAGGCCCTCACCACCGCCGCCACCTCGCCGGTGTCGCCGGGGCGCACCACCACTCGGGCGGCACCACGGCGACGACCCAACCAGTCGGTCTCGAAGCCGAGGCGCACGTCCGCGTCGACGAGCACGTTGACCCGATCCCGACGATGAGCCCAATCCTCGATCAAGGCATCGGACGCCACCTCGCTCACCTCGGCCCCGCCCCCACCACCCGGGCACCGGCGGGCAGTTCGTCGAGCAGGGCATCACTGACCCAGCACCGGGTGAGGTGCAGGGTGCTGTCGATGCGCACCACCCGCTTGGGTGCCTCCACCGGCCGCCCACACATGCTGAGTGCGGCCTTGATGCAGTCGTCGGCGGTGGGCAGAACCATCGGCATGCGTGCCCGCCTCACCCCGGCGATACCGGCGGTGAAGCAGTTGACATAGGTCTTCTGCCAGTCGATCTGCTCGGCCACCGAGACCGGGATGAAGTCGGCGAACCCGATGCCCAACACGTTCCCGCCAGAGATCGGCGTCAGCCCGAGCAGCACGATGGTGCTCACGTCGGGCGTCTCGAGATCGTCCATCCCGTGCACGTAGAAGCGACCGGTGACGTTGGGGTCGATGGTGGTGCCGCTGATGTCCTTGCCGCCGCGCTCGACGATGAGCACGTCGATGCGGGCGAACGGCAGAGGCGGCACCAGCTCACGCGACAGCTCGGTGAGCTCCCGTTCCGCATCGCCGCCCACTTCGGCTGCGGCCAGCGCCCTCACCCTCACCACATCGCCCGCCGCCGACTCGACCGACGCCAGCCCGCCGAGCAGGCGGCCGGTGGCCCTCAGCGCCTACACCCCGTCGAGCACCCGGTCGCGCATCTCGACGGGACCGCACGAGTGGATCTGGGCGGCGCCGGGTTGCTTGCCGAAGCCGACGACGGCCATCTTCGCCACCCCGCTCTCGACCGGCCCCTTGAAGCAGGTGTGGGGCTTGATCCGGTTCACCGGGAACACGGCGTCGGCGCCGGCGGCATGGGTGTCGAGGTAGAGCGGCATGCCCGACGGGGTGCGCGCCACCTCGACGGTCTCCATCGTCGCCCTGATCTCGGCGCCCACCGATTCGGGGGTGATGCCAAGGCCGGCCAGCATGGCCACCTGCCCCTCGGCGACAGCCCCACCGTGGCTGCCCATCGCGGGAACGACGAAGGGCTCGGCGCCGAGTGTCGCGGAGACCGGCGAGGACCCCGCGCAGCAGCTCGACACGCCCGGCGAGACCACGGCTCCCCGCTCCGACGGCGACAGTCATGCCCGCGGTGACGGCTCCCGCGAGGCGGGCGATCACTTCGTCGCGCGCCGCCCCCTCGATGTCGGGGACCGCGTCGGGGCGGGCCACGGGCAGCTCCACCTCGGTGAGCGCAGGGACCTGCAGGTCGGGGTGGAAGGGAAGCTCCACCCCTTGCAGCAGCCTCGCGAAGTTCACCGGCTCACCGTACCCCTGGGCAGGTGAGCCGGTAGTCGCCTACTCGATGATGACGATGTCGGTGCCTGCCCGGCCGAAGGTCTCCGGCGCATACATCTCCTCGGCCCGGGTGGGCGGGGCGATGAAGGTGCCGGGGGTGGTCGCCCGGGCGACATAGGTGTAGCTGTAGGTGCCGGCACCGAGCCAGGTGGTGAAGGCCTCAGCGCGGTCGTCGCGCAGTTGCTGGTGCTCGTACCACGGGCCCCAACCCCACCACCAGCCGTCGTACGCCATCGTCGGACTGTCGTTCTCGTCCCCCTCTGCCAGCACGGTCTGGGTGACGGCGAGATCGGGGTTCAGGGCTTCGAAGCCGGCGGGCAGGGGGTCGATGAGGGCCACGTGGGTGCGCTGGCTCTCCACCACCATGTTGAGCTTCACCCTCACCAGGGCGCCGGCCGTCAACATGCCATGTGCCGTCGTCGTCGCGCCACACGTCACCCGGATCCTCCACCGCCTCATAGGTGCGCGACACGACGAAACCGCGGTCCAGCGGGTCCAGTTGGAGATCGTCGGGGGCGTAGCGCAGCCCGATGCGGTAGTAGAGGCGGCCGGTGCCATCCTTGGAGAGCACCAGGTCGGTGTCGCCGGCAGCGATCAGATCAGCCATCGGAAGATCGAAGCGCACCCGGTCCGTCTCGCGGCCTTCGAAGGTGTGGTCGCCTGCGAAGCGGTCGCCCAGCCAAACGCGGGCGACGAAGTCGGGCGTCTGGGACTCGTACACGGTGAAGTAGCGGTGAAGGGCGAGGAGGATGAACGAGTTCTCCTGGATGTCGTCCCAGCGGCCCTTCACCCTGTGGGCGAGCAACCCGTTGACCATCTTGGGGATCAGGTCGCTGTCCGGGGACTCGGTGATCAGGGCATCGAGGACGATGCCGTCGGTGCGCCGGTCGCTGTTCATGATGACGTAGGAGCCGTCGTCGTAGTTCGTGACGATGTTGGCCGCTCCGGCCGTCTCCACGACCCGGTTGCCGAGAAGGCGCTCGACCTCCCTGTGGGCCGCGCTGTCGTCGAGTGAAGACCACAACCACGCCAGAGCATCGGCCTGCAGATCGTCACCACGATCATCGAACAGAGCCAGCGCCTTGGCGGGGTCACGCTGACCGGCCAACGAGCGCACCCACAGGGCATAGGCGCGGATGGCGTCGCGCTCCTGCTCGCCGTACTCGGCGGGGATGTGGGACTCGACGTCGGCAAGGTAGGCGAGGGCCGCGTCGAGGGTGGCCTGGGGCACGGTGTAGCCGTTGTCGCGGGCCAGCAGAAGGGCGTGGGTGACCTGCACCGTGTGGAACGGCAAAGACTCGCGATATCGCTCCCACCAGGCCCAACCACCGTCGCCGCCCTGCATCGCGACGAGACCGGCGATGTCGTCCTTGACTGCCTTGTCGATCGCCGACTGGGTGGGGAGACCCTCGGCGTCGAAGGCGTCGAGGACGTCGCGCAGCGATGCCACGGACATGATCCGCGACGCCATGCCGTCGCTCGAGGTGTAGGGGTAGTTGGTGATGTAGAGCACTGCGTCGGTGAGCGCCTGCAGCGAGGTGGAGGAGGTTGTGATCTCCAGGCCACCGAACTGCTCGATCACACCTTCGGGTGCGAGCAGGGCCTGGAGCACGGCACCGTTGTCGACCACTCCATAGGTGGCGAACGCCTCGGCGGTGGCAGGTGTGTACACGGGCAGCGAAACCACGGCCGCATCGGCGAGGTCGCCACTGACCACAGCGACACGGAAGCCCGCCATACCCGCCTGTTCGGTGGCCACGGGGAACCTCACCTCGACCCTGCCGTTCGCCGGTACCGAAACGGTGCGGCCCATCGGGGCTGAGGGAGAGAGGTTTGCCGTTTCCAGCACGACATCGACGTCGATCGCGGTGTCGCCCTGGTTCTGCACCACGACGGGCAATTCGAAGGTGTCGCCGAAGTTGGCGAAGCGAGGCGCGCTGGGCCGGACCGACAGGGGAAGGCGGGCGGTGATGTCGCTCTCCGCTGATCCGAAGGAGTCGTCGCCGGAGACAGCGACCACCATGATCCGGTAGCGGGTGAGGTTGTCGGGAAGGGTGAGGGGGATGCTCGCCTTGCCCGCGCTGTCGGTGGTGACGGAGGGCTCGAACAGGGCCAGAGCGTCGAACTGGGACCTCACCTCGATCGGCGTGTTGGCTCCGCCGTCTCCGCCGTATGCGTTCTTGTCCTCGTCGGCGGCGCTTCCACCTTGTTGCATGTCTGCCGGTGCCTCGGCCGAGGGCGCGGCGGTGGTTTCACTTGCCGTCTCGGTGTCGTCTGAACCTGCACGACCTGCACTGCCGTCCAGCAGGTCGCTGTCCAGGAGGCGGATCTGCCCGCGCGAGTAGTAGGCGGAAATATTTTCGTACCAGCCTCCGTAGAACGCGGCGAGGGGGTCCGGGAGGTTGTAGCCGGTCAGGGCGAGCACGGCTTCGTCGACCACCACAACAGCAAATTCGGCACCCGCGACCGGTCGACCGGATGAGTCGGTGACGACGACGTCGATCGTGGTGGACCCACCGGGTAGAACCTGCTCGTCGCGCGGAGTTGCTGCAACCGTGAGGGTGCGCGATGCCAGCGACACCGGCAGGGTGAGCCCACCCGTGGCGTAGGCGGGGCGGGCCGGCACATCGGCCAGCGGGGTGCCGTCGGCGGCGATGCGCGTGGTCTGGCCGACCACTTCGAGGCCAAGAGTCAAAGAGGGCAAATCTGCTTCGGTGATGGGCACGGTCAGCACCGCACTGCCGTGTTCGATGGTGAAGTGCTCCGTGGAGCCCAGCCCATTGCGGCTGACGGTGAGCAGACCCTCGCCGGTGACGAAGGGCGCCTGCACGAGCACTTCGGCCGTGTCGCCGGGGGCGTACTCGGCCTTGTCGGGCACCACAGTGAGCGCTTCCTGCTCGACGGCGGTGGAGGGCCGGGTGCCGGCGCCACTGACCCAGGTGGTCAGCTCGGTGCGGTTGTGACCTCCCTTGTCGTCGGTCACCACCGCGCTGACGCGGTACTGGCCGCCGATCTCTGCATCGAACTCACATGGCACCGCCTCGGCCGCCGAGGTCACCTCGCAGGTCGTCGTGTCGAGCACCTTCTCCACCCAGTCGCCACTTTCGTACACCCACTCCACTCGCCCGGCGGTGACGGTCAGCACGACGCCCGAAACGGCCTTGCCGTCGACGTCGGTGATGATCACCTCGACATCGAGGGGTTCGCCCTGGCGCACGAAGGTCCGCGTCGTGCGCAGGCCGACGTAGAGATCCGCAGCGTGCACCAAGAGGTCGGTGCGCGATGCCCAGGCCTGGCGGTTGACATCGGTGACGGTCGCTTCGGCGGTGACCACAACGGGCAGATCTGGAAGGTTGCCGTCCTCGCCCTCGAAGCCGATCTGCAGGTAGTGGCTGCCGGTGGCGTCGGTGGTGCCGTGGTACTGCTCGTAGGTCGATTCCTCTATCGGGCCGCAGCACGGGTAGTCGTACGAAACATCGGACTCGTATCGCGTGTCGTAGGCGTCGCCGTGCCACCAGGGCTGCCAGATGCCGAAGGTGAACTCGCCCCAGCCCGGAGGCGAATATGTACCGGTCGTCGTGGTTACCAGCCAGTCGACAGCGGCATCGGCCAGCGGACCGCCGGCGTAGTAGCTGGCGTTGGCGGCGACGGTGGCCGGCGAGGTGCTGAGGAAGGGTGGCTGGCTCTCCGGCCGGGTGGTGACCTCGAAGTCGGGGGTGCGGTACTGCTCGATCTGGAACCAGTGATTCTCGAAGTTGTAATCGACGTTGCTCACCCCGGTGAGTTCGAGGTTGAGCATCGCCTGGCCGAGGTCGGCCGTCTCCGGCAGGTCGATCGAGAGGTCGAATCCGCCGAGCCCGCCGACCTCGGCGGTGCCTCTCGTCAGCTCGTTGCCGTAGGAGTCGGTGACCGTGTAGCTGATGCCAGTGCCGTCGCCGGGCGAGTGCAGGGTGGCATCGTCGCTGAGGGTCAGACGCCTCACCCAGCCCTTGACCTTCATCGTCTCACCCGGCCGGTAGACCTGCCTGTCGTCGAAGACGAACCAGCTCAGGGCGTCTCTCACAGGGGACCGCTCGGCGTAGACAGGCATGATCGCCGTGTCGTCGCCCTTCGTCGCGATCACCAACCGTGGCCTGTAGTCGGTGCTTTGCCCTGGAAGGTTCAAGCGGGCAAGACCGTCGACATTGGTGGTGGCGTCTTCGGTGGTGCCGCTGATGTGCACGGTCACCCCGCTGAGCGCGGCGCCCGTGGCGAGGTCGGTGGCCCACACCAGGGCGTCCTCGCTGTCGGTGAATGCATCGACCCCGAGGCGGGTGGACTGTACCCAGGTGAGTGCGGGCCGGTTCTCCCAGTACTCGTCCGACCGGGGCGACACCGAGGGCACCGACTCGACGAGCACTATCGCCTGGCCGGGCTTGCCGTCGAACAGTTCACTTAGGTCGATCGGGGTGGCTACCGCAGTGTCGGCCTCACCGTCCACCGTCACCGTCTCGTCGGACAGTTCGGTCCAGTCGGGCAGCTCCACGGCTGGGTCGTCGCGCTGCTCGCTGTACTCCATGTACTCGGCGAACATCGCCGGGTCGGCGGCGAAGATGCGTACGCGCAACTTGTCGTGGTTGACGGTGAGCACGGTCAACTGCTGCTCGGCGGCGAAGGGATCGAGGGTGGTGACGCCGCCGTACTGCTGGATCGACGGGCGAGCAGAGCCGATGCGCACCTTGCGCGTGACCGATTCGCCAAGCGTCTGCCCGAACACGTCTGTGACGGATGCGGGAAGGGTGATCGTGTACTCGGTGCGACCGAGGGTGAGCCCGCTGATGAGGATCGCCGAACCCTGGATGCCGGCCCGGTGGCCGGCGAGAGCCGGTGACACGGTCACCCCGCCGGGATCGGTGAGTTCGGTGTCGAGGTAGTTGTTGAACTCGACGTAGAGGTCCGTGCCGGGTGGGCACTCGTCGCTCCACGCGCACGTAACGCGGACGACCCGAAGAGGCGCGTAGGTGCGCCCCGAGTGAGTCTCAGCCGCTGTGGTAACAGCGGGACCCTCGCCGGACGGTGTACCGGGCCCGATGGCGATGCTCAGCGCAGTGTCGGTTGGCAGGGGTGAAATGGGGCGGAACGCGAGGTAACGGTTACCGACCACCTGTTCGGTGATCATGCGGGCCGTATCGTCGGCGGCCACCTCGTCGGCGGTGGCGAGGCGAACCCCAACCTCTGTGCCGTCGGCGCGCAGATGCACAGTGGCCAGCACCGCCGCCGGGTCGATGAGCTGATCGAAGACGGCGACGAACAGCTGGTCCAACGCCAGGCTCTCGCCCGTCGGGTTGAACGACACAACTGACGGGGGTGGGGTGGTGAACTGCCAGGAGACCGCCTCGGCAAGTTCGCCGCCCGAAGTCGAGGTGGTGCCGGCGGGCACCGTGACCGTGTAGGTCGTGGCCATGGGTAGGCGGTCGATGGCCCCGCTCTCGTAGTCGAAGCGCAGGGTCTTGGTGCCGATCCACTGCCAGCTTCCGTCGAGCGCCGGGGTGATCGTCACCGGAACGTTCGCGGCCGCGACCTGGGCCACGGTACCCACGGCCACCATCGGCTGGTCGAAGGTCACCGCCACATATGGAGCGATGCCCACATCGCCTTCGGGTTGATAGCGCACCACGTGGAGCGGGCCGGTGGGTACCTCTTCCACCGGTGGCTGCTCGGCGGGGGGGAAGGGCTCGTCGATGGTCAGGCCCGTGCGCGGCGGAGGCGTCGACTGGACGGGCCAGTTGAACGGCTCCTGCTCGGCCTCGCCACCGTCCCAGTCGGGGAGACGGGAAAGGATCTCGGCGATGCGGGCCGGGTCCAGCTCTTCGCCGGTCACCACGGAGGTTGGATCACCCTGTTGAGCCAGGGCTTCGCCCTCCGACAGACGCAAACCGAAGGTGCGGGGGGCGCCAGCGGTGATGCCCCCGCCGCCCCCACCACCACCGCCGCCGGTGGAGGCCGTGGTCGTTGTGGGCGACGAGGTGCCACCGTTGTCGCAAGCAGCGAGCACGAGGCTCAGGGCCATCACCAATGCCGTCGTACGGCGGAACCTTCGTTGTGCCATCGCCCTGCCCTCCCGGAGTCAACAGACGTGGGTTGGACGTCGCCAACAGTCTCGCCGGTTCCCTCCGGGTGTGAGTACTCAGTAACCCCGAGGGGTTGGGTACGCTCGGCGAATGACCCAGTGGCGCGTCCTTGTCATCTCCGGCTTGCTGTTTACCGGAGCTGCGGCCTGTAGTGACGACGGTGATGGCGCAAGTGCAGATGCCACTACGTCCGTCGTCGCCGATTCGTCTGCCCCGGCACCGACAGAGGCGGCGACCACCGAGCCCGCAGCCACCGATCCCGCCACGACTGTTGGGGCCGAAGGAGAATGGGAGACGATTACCGCCCCCTCGGACTGTATGTGCGGCGACGGCACCGAGTTCAGATTCTTCGTCAGGCATGCCGACCCCACCAAGGTGGTGTTCTTTCTTGAGGGTGGAGGTGCCTGCTTCAGCGCCGAAACCTGTGGCCCCGACAGCGACAGTTACAAGCGCGAGGTGGGCGACCCCATCGCCACCAGCGACCCCCAGGGCATCTTCAAGTTCTCCGCCCCGGAGAACCCTTTCGCCGACTGGAGCGTCGTGTTCGTGCCCTATTGCACCGGCGATGTGCATATCGGCAACAACACGATGGACTACGGCGACGGTGTGGTGGTCGAACACAAGGGCTTTGTGAACGCAACAACAGCCCTGGAGCAAATGGCGGCGACCTTCCCCGACGCGACCGAGCTGGTCGTGGCCGGTGAGAGCGCAGGCTCGGTGCCCACCCCGCTCTACGCCGGAATGGCCAGCGATCTACTGCCAGCCGCTCGCATCACGGTGCTGGCCGATGGCTCCGGCGCCTACCCCGACATCCCGGCGATCAACGGAGTCATCGGCGCCGCATGGGGCACGATGAATGCAGTCCCCAACTGGCCCGAGAACGAGGGCCTCACCATCGAGGACTGGAGCTTCCCGGGCCTCTATGTACAGGCCGCAGCCCACGCCCCAGACATAGTCTTCGCCCGCCATGACTATGCCTACGACAAGACCCAGGTCAGGTTCGCCCTGCTCGCCGGGATACCCGGCGACGACCTGATGACCCTCATCGACCAGAACGAGGTCCAGATCGAAGCAAGTGGTGTGGACCTGTTCAGCTTCATCACCCCCGGCGACCGCCACACCGTGCTGCACAAGGCCAACTTCTACAGTGAGACGGTCAATGGGGTGATGCTGGTGGACTGGGTGGTTGCCTTGGTGGCAGGCGACCCGGTCGGCGACGTGCACTGCACGGACTGCCGCTAGGGCTTTCGACCGATCACCCCATAAGCTCGTCGCCGATGTAGGGAAGGGGCGTCACCCGCGCCAAGCGGGCAATCGCCGAATCGGGGAACTCACCGAGCCGGTTGGCCAGCCTGAACACCGAGTCGTTGTAGAAGCGACGGCCGAACGCGACCCGGTCGTTGAGCAAGGTCACCTGCCACATCAGCTGGGCCACGTTTGGGTTGGTGTTCAGCGAAGGCGTGGCCTCTACTCGCGCCACCACCTGTGCGGCTGCGGCGTCGGCCTCCTTCACCGTGTCGGCCAGAGAAGGCGACGGTTTCCTGCCGAGCGCTCGAGCAGAGGCAACAGCCTCGAGCAGTGAGCGCTCGTGCTCGAACGCCGCCCCAACCACCGCCTGAAGCTGGGGAACCAGATTCGACCTCTGCTCACAGGCGACGTCGATCAACGACCAGGCGAACAGGCATCGCTCGCGCGAACGGCGCACCCGGTTCCATGCCCCGATCGGCCACAGCGCCCCGGCGGCGGCGAGCAGAACGAGGGGCAGTGCGATCGCCCCGCCCGACCCGGCGACACCATTGCCCCCGATACCAGCCAGAACCACTGCCGCCAACGTCAGACCGGCAATGGCCGGAACCGAGGCAAAGTTGGCCATCGCCGACTTCTCGTCGCCGACGGACAGCTCGAACAGGCACCGCTTTCCCCGAGAGTCGGTGCGGGCCAGCTCCACCTGATCACCCTCTGGTGTGAGCCGGGCATGGGCAGATAGGAACACACGGTCGCCCACCTTGAGCCTTCGCTCCTTGGCCCGCCATGTGCCTCCGAAGGCGGAGATCGGTTCATTCCGGTCATTGGAGCCGAACAGCCCGCCAAGCACCTTGACGACCGCCCCGGGGGCGTAGGTGTCCTTCATCACCCGCGCGATAGGGCCTCAAGAAATCCAGGCTCAGGTGTTCGATGTCGTTGGTCTCTGCACCGGACACGCCGGTATCGGTGTCGAGCACCACCCTCACGGTGCCGCTCTGATCGCGCACCCAGAAGGGCAGGGCCGTGACCCCGTGCTCCTCGGTCACCCAACGGACCTGGTTCTTCTGGGTGCGTTCCTGCCTCTCGACCTTGTACTCCCACCACACGCAGGGGGCGCCGTCGCTGGCTGCATTGGCAGCCTGCCCGATCGCCTCGACTGTGCCGTGCACCTCGCTGAGCCCGGGAAATACGTGGGCCGCATCGGACGTGGGGGTGTCGGTGAACCGCCACCTCTTGCGTACCAGCACCACGGACAACAGGGCGCAGCCGAGTGCACCGACGAGGAAGAGGACAGTACCCACGCCGCGGGACTGTAGCGACGCGGCCGACCTCGGGCCGGCCTTGCGGTGCCCGCCGACGGGTAGATCGCGACGTCCTAAGCTGGTTTCATGACAGCGTCGTCGAGCAGTTCCCACCTTTCCAACGTCTGGTTCGCGGTTACCCCCTTGAAGGTCAGCCACGGGAAGGGGTGCTGGGTCACCACCACCAGCGGCGATGAGTACCTCGACTTTGCCGCCGGCATCGCCGTCAACTCCACCGGTCACGCCCACCCCGAGGTGGCCGCGGCCATCGCCGATCAGGCCCAGAGGTTCATCCACGCTCAGGTCAACGTGTTCCAGCACGATCTGCTCGAGCCCCTGGCCGCCAAGCTGGCGGAGATCACCCCTGGTGGGATCGACACCTTCTTCTTCGCCAACTCCGGCGCCGAGATCACCGAGGCCGCGGTGAAGCTGGCCAAGCAGGTCACCAAGCGCCCCCACATCATCGTCTTCAGTGGCAGCTTCCATGGGCGCACCCACATGGCGATGGCCATGACGACGAGCAAGACCGGTTACCGCGCCGGCCATGCGCCCCTGCCTTCGGGGGTGTTCGTCGCCCCCTACCCGGACCCCTTGGCGCCGGACCAGGACGCCGAAGTGGCCAAGGCACTGAAGGGCTTCGATCACCTGCTGAAGTCGATGACCGCGCCCGACGAGACCGCCGCTGTCATCCTCGAGCCGGTGATGGGCGAGGGTGGCTACATCGCCGCTCCACCGGCCTTCATCCACGGCCTCGTCGAACGTTGCCGCGAGTACGGGATCATGTTCGTCGCCGACGAAGTGCAGTGCGGTTTCGGCCGCACCGGCAAGATGTTCGCCGTCGAGCACTACGGCATCGAACCCGACATCATCTGTATGGCCAAGGGCATCGCCAGCGGCTTCCCGTTCTCTGCCCTCGGCACTCGACGCGAACTCGACGACAAGTGGCCCAAGGGCAGCCACGGCGGCACTTACGGCGGCAACCCGATCGGCTGCGCTGCTGCCCTCGCCACGATCGACATCATGCAACGCCCCGGCTTCCTCGAGAACGTGGTGGACCGCGGCAATCAGCTCACCGCCGGCCTGAGGGAACTGCAGGGCGAGCACCCCGGCCTGGTCCAGGTCCGCGGGCCTGGTCTGATGGTGGGCACCGAGTTCGACGACCCCGCCCGGGTGGCCGCCATCCTCCAGCACTGCCTCGACGAAGGTCGCCTGATCCTGATGAACGCAGGCACCTACGGCAAGTGCCTGCGTTGGATGCCACCCCTGGTGGTCAACGAGCACGAGGTGGACCTGGCCCTCGCCGCCTTCGGCGCGGCTCTCAAGGCCACCGCCTGACCGGCGGCCACCCATGCCCCGCCTCGATGCAGAGCGGATCGCGCTCTGGCGCCAGTTCGCCGTCCTGTCCTCCCGCCTTCAGCGCGAGATCGACCAGAAGCTCGTCGACGAGCACCTTCTACCCCTCAACTGGTTCGAGGTGCTCGCCGTCATCCGCGGCGCAGGTGGGGCGATGAGGGTGCACGAGCTCTGCGAAGCCCTCGACGAGGTGCCGAGCAGCCTGTCGCGCCGCCTCGCGCGCATGCAGGACGAGGGCTACCTGAAGCGCCGCCACACCCCCCGACCCGATGATCGCCGAGCGGTCACGGTGTCGCTCACCGCGGAGGGGCGTGGGGTCTGGCGCGATGCCAACATCACCTATCGTCGGCTGGTGCAGCAGCACTTCGCCCAGCGGCTCACCGACACCGACATCGCCACCTTGCAGAGGGTGTGGAGCAAGCTCGACTGACTCCACAACCCCCACGAGAACGGAGCGGCACGGTCTCTCCGATTTCGGCACTTTCACTCCGAAAGGGCAGACTTCTGGCGAGTAACGAATGCACAAGGAGCCAGAAATGACCTACGCCGTCATAGTCGACGCCATCCGCACCCCTCTCGGGCGGCGCAACGGCAAGCTCAAGGACTGGCACCCGGTCGACCTCGCCGCCGAGACGATGAAGGCCCTTCAGCAGCGCACCGGGATCGACCCCGGCATCGTCGACGACGTCATCATGGGTTGCGTCATGCAGGTGGGCGAGCAGTCCACCAACATCGGCCGCAACGCCGTGCTTGCCGCCGGATGGCCCGAAGAAGTGCCCGGCACCACCATCGACCGCCAGTGTGGTTCCAGCCAGCAGGCTGCCGCCTTCGCCGCCCAGGGCGTGATCGCCGGCGCCTACGACGTGGTCGTGGCCGCCGGGGTCGAAGTGATGACTCGGGTGCCGATGGGCGCCTCGATGGCCGACGGGAAGTACGGCTTCCCATTCGGTCCCGCCGTCGGCGCCCGCTACGCCTCGGTGGGTGGTCTCGTGCCCCAGGGCATCTCCGCCGAGCTCATCGCCGACAAGTGGGGCCTCACCCGCGACAACCTCGACGCGTTCGGCGCCCGCTCCCAGCAGTACGCAGCCCGCGCCACGGCGGAGGGTCGCTTCCAGAACGAGATCCTGCCCGTCCTCGGCGCCGACGGGGCGATGTGCTCGGTCGATGAAGGCCTGAGGGAGACAACGATGGAATCCCTCGCCAAGCTGAAGCCGGCGTTCCGTCCCGAGGAGGAAGGTGGCCGGGTCACCGCTGGCAACTCGTCTCAGATCACCGATGGCGCCTCAGCCCTGCTCATCATGAGCGAGGAGCGCGCAGCCAAGCTCGGCCTGCGGCCCCGGGCCCGGTTCGTCAGTTTCGCTCTCGCCGGCGACGACCCGCGCCTGATGCTCACCGCCCCGATCCCGGCCACCAAGAAGGCTCTTGCCAAGGCAGGCCTGACGATGGACGACATCGACATCACCGAGATCAACGAGGCCTTCGCCTCGGTCGTGCTGGCCTGGGAGAAGGAGCTCCACCCGAACATGGAGACGGTGAACCCCAACGGAGGCGCCATCGCCATCGGTCACCCCCTCGGCTGCTCGGGTGCCCGGCTGATGACCACCCTGCTCAACGAGCTCGAGCGCACCGGTGGCCGCTACGGCCTGCAAACGATGTGCGAAGGTGGCGGCATGGCAAACGCAACAATCATCGAACGTCTCGGCTGAGCATGCGCTACTACAGGCCAGCCCTTGCCGCCCTTGCCGCCCTTGCCCTGCTCGTCGCGACTGGCTGCGGTGATGACTCGGCCGACAGTCCCGCCCAGACCATCGGCGCCCCGACCCTCGTAGCACAGACCCTGCCCTCATCTACCGAACCGGCGCCAAACCTGCCCGCCGAGTGCGTCCCTCCCCCGATCACCGTGGTGGCCGAGCGCGACGGCAGTCAACCCGCGGGCTCGGCGACCTTCGAGGTGGTCTCGACCGCAGGCTTGCCCGTGCCCCTGGTGCCCAACGCCGACAAGTCGATCCCCACCGATCAGGTGATGACCCGCGGCGCTGAAACCGACCTACTCGGTTATGTCATGTTCTTCGGCGATGAGGCGTTCACCACCGACGACATCAGCCTGTTCGGCGGCTACGAACCCGACGTGGCCGGCAAGGTGCGCGGCGCGATCTCGGTGTTCCCAGACACCACCACCCCTCTCGTCGCCGGGCAGACAGTGACCCCCGGCCCTGCTGGCATCCCGAACCTGTTCACCACCCTCAACACGATCACCCTCGACGTCAAGGTCGCCCCGGATGAGCAAACGATGTACCTCAACTCGGTCGAGGGCTCGGTCACCATCCTCGGTCTCACGGCCACCTCGATCTGCCTCGACGTCGACCTCAGCTGGCAGATCGCCGGTAGCGGCTCCCGCCCCGACGGCACCCTCACCGTCAAGGGCATCTTCACCGCCGCTCTCGCACCTAGGTCGATGCCGTTCACGTGAGTAGCCTGGGCACCCATGCCCGCCCTGTCCACCATCATCTGGGTCGCGACCGGGTTGTTGATCGGCTTCGTCCTGTGGAAAAGCGGGATTGCCATGCTGAGGTCGTTGACCACGCCACCTCCGTCGCCCCCACCTGCCGGTGAGATGAGGAAGGTCAACGTCAGGTATCGCTGCACCATCTGTGGGCTGGAGATAAGGCTCACCCTCGCCCCCGACGAGGACCCGCCTCCACCGCGTCACTGCATGGAGGAGATGGTGATCGAGGCACCCATCTTCGAGTGAGTTACCCACAGTCTGTGGATAACCCTGGGGTCAAATGACACCCATGTAAGCCTTCGTCCACAGCCCCTGTGGTTACGGGTTCAACGCCACTTGGTGGCCGTGAACAACCCGGCAAGCAGGAAGCCGAGACCGATGAGCACCGGGGTGTTGGTGTTCTCGAAAGACGGGACGACATAGCGCATGAGGATGGCGATTACGCCGAGGGCGAGGAACACCCCCATCAAGATGGGCACCCACTTCGGGCTCTCGTAGAACTCCTTGGGAGTGGGCGGGGTGTACCGCGACGACTTCGACACCGTCGAGTCGTGGTGCGGGGCCTCCTTGGCCATTGCGGTGACCTGCCCGGGCTTGGTGCCCTTGGGAGTCGTTCGACCGGTTGTTCTGCGCTTGGGGGGTGCCACGGGCGGCAAGTCTAGGCTGCACGGGTGCCGCGCGTGCTCGTGATCGACAGCTACGACAGCTTCGTCTACAACCTCGTCCAATACTTGGGTGAGCTCGGCGCCGACCCGATGGTGGTGCGCAACGACCAACTCACCCTCGATGAAGCCCTCGCCGTGCATCCCGACCTGGTACTGCTCTCCCCGGGGCCCGGTCGGCCCGAGGACGCCGGAATCATCTGTGAGGCCATTCCCGCCTTCGCCGCCCGAGGTGTGCCGGTGCTCGGCGTATGCCTCGGCCATCAGGCCATCGGCTACGTCTACGGCGGTTCTGTCGTGCCGGCACCGAGCCTGATGCACGGCAAGACTTCGCCGATCGAGCACGACGGCAAGGGTGTGTTCGCCGGGCTGCCATCGCCCCTGGTGGCCACCCGCTACCACAGCCTCGTCATCGATCCGGCCACGATGCCCGACTGCCTCGAAGTGACCGCCCATTGCGACGACGTGGTGATGGGTGTGCGGCACCGCACCCTGCCCATCGAGGGAGTCCAGTTCCACCCGGAGAGCATCCTCACCGCTGCCGGCCACGATCTGCTGGCCAACTTCTTGAGCTGCGCCGCTCACGTTTAGCGGCGGCGGGGCCGACCGGCCTACGGCAATGTCGTTGTAGTGGTGGTCGACGTCGTGGAGGTGGTGCTGGTGGTGGTCGTGCTGCTGGTGGTGGTGACCACGATGGCCTTGCCCACCTTCAGCTTCACCGTGCTCGCCGGCTCCACCTTGGTGCCCGACGCGATGTTCTGAGAGATGACCCTGCCGTCGGCGGGGTCGCCGCTGGCAACCGACTGGTAGGTGACCTCGGCGACCAGGCCGAGCTCGTTGAGCTTCGCTCGGGCCTGGGTCTCGGTCAGCCCCTCGAGGGGTGGGACGGTGACCTGCTCGGGCCCGCTGCTGACGAAGAGGGTGATCGGGCTCGCCTTGTCGACGATCTCACCGGCCGGCGGGTTGGTGCGTATGGCCGTACCCTCCGGCAAGGCGTTCGCTTCGGGTTCGACGGTCACCTCGAAGCCGTACGCCTCGCTGGTGAGGGTGGACTCGGCGTTGGCCTGGGAAAGGCCTTCCACCGCAGGTACGGCGACCTGGTTGGCACCCCCTGAGACCACGATCGTGACGGTGTCACCCTGCTTCACGTTGGTGCCGGCTGCGGGCTGGGTGCGGATGACCTTGCCCTCCTCCACCCCGGGGTTCTCCTCGGTGGTGACGACAACGTCGAGGCCGAGGGCGCGGAGCTGGTTCTCCGCGTCTGCCTGGGCGAGGGTGGACACGTCGGGCATGGCGAACGGCACGTTGGTGGGGTTGTAGTAGACGTTGACCAGCTGGTCGGTCTGGACCTCAGTGCCCGCTGGCGGATCGGTGCGCACGATGGCGCCCTCCACGAAGGCGGAATTCTCCTCGATGATCGGGTTCACGTTCAGCCCGGAACCGTCGAGCACCCCGGTGCCTGCTTCGAGCGTCATGTTCACCACGTCGGGCATGGCGAATGTGGAGTCGTCGTCCTTGGCGAGCACGTTGAACAGCACGATGCCGCCAACCACCAGAGCGATCAAGGCGAGGAAGCCGATGACCGCGTACATGCCGCCACGGTTGGAGTAACCGGGCGGAGGAGCGGGGGGCTGTTGCACCATGCCGGTGTGAGGCGTGGCGACCGTCGCGCCGGTGATCGTGCCCCGCGCCGCTGCCAGGGTGGGACCAGTTGCCTGCCCAGATGCCTGCCCGGTGCGGGGCATTGCCGAGGTGGCTTGCGCGCTACCCATGGCTGCCGCAAGTGCCTGCACCGGCTCACCGGCCCGGTAGCGGCGTAGGTCGTCGCGCAAAGCCTCGGCGGTGGGGTAGCGGACTTCAGGCTTCTTGGAGAGCAGCTTGGCGACGATCGCCTCGAAGCTCTTGGGCACGTCGGCCACAATCTGGTTGAGCGGCTGGGGGTTCTCGTGAACCTGCTTGTAGGCGATGCTTACCGGGTTCTCGCCGCTGAACGGTGGCCTCCCGGCCACCATCTCGTACAGCACGATGCCCAGTGAATAGAGGTCGCTTCGCGGGTCCGGCTGGGCACCCTGGGCCTGCTCCGGGGAGAAGTAGGTGGCCGTACCCATCACCGAGCCGGCCTGGGTGAGGTTGCTCTCGGTGGGCGCGTTCATCGCCCGGGCAATACCGAAGTCGGCCACCTTCACCTGGCCGTTGGCGCCGATGAGGATGTTGGCCGGCTTGATGTCGCGGTGCACCACACCGTTGCGGTGGGCAAACCCGAGGGCCGCCGCCACCTCGCTGGCGATCTCGGCCGCCTGTTGGCTTGTGACGTGGTGATTGGCCTTCAAGATGTCGGCCAGGGTGCGGCCCTGCACATATTCCATGGCCATGAAGTAAGTGTTGGAGTGTTTGCCCCAGTCGTAGACACCGACGATGTTGGGGTGATTTAGGCTGGCCGCACTCTGAGCCTCGCGCCGGAAGCGCTCGACGAAGTTGGGGTCGATGGCGAACTCGGGGAACAAGACCTTGATGGCCACCGGGCGATCGAGCAACAGGTCGCGTGCCAAGAAGACGTCGGCCATTCCGCCTCGGCCGATGCGTTGCTCGAGTTCGTAGCGGTCGTTCAGCACGGTCCGCTCGGTGTTACCGCTCACTTCTGCCCTTCTCGATCAAATGCCGGACCAAGCCGGGTGATCGCCCACCGAGGATACCGATGGGTAAAGGTGATGTTCTGTCATCAGGCTGGTACCGCACCGGGCATTCCCTTCATGCTCCGGTGGAGAACAGGTAGTCGAGCACCGTCTTGGCGATGGGACCAGCCAACTTTCCACCAGTGCTGGCGCTGACCTCGTCGGTGGTGCCCTTCAAGACGACGGCCACCGCGTACCTCGGCGCCTCGGCCGGGGCGAAGCCGATGATCCAAGCATGCGACCTCTCCTGCTCACCCGCAGCATTGAGCTGGGCAGTACCCGTCTTGGCCGCAGCCTGAATTCCGTTGGCCAACTGCATCGTCTTGCCGGTGCCACTGTTGACCACTCCGACCATCAGTCCGTTCAAGGTGGCGGCGGTGGTTGCGGAGATGGGGTTCTTCCACACGCGCGGCTCGGTGTTGTCGAGCACATCGCCATCGTGGTCGAGGGTGCTCTGCACGACGTAGGGCTGCATCATCTTGCCGCCGTTGGCCACCGTGGCCGCCACCATGCACATGTGCAACGGCACCATCGCGTCGTTCGCCTGGCCGAAACCGCCGATGGCCAATAGGGGCAGGTTGGCGGCGAAGTCGATCGGGTCGCCGCCCGCGTTCTCGAAGTTGCTGGCTGCTGCTCCCGGCAGGTCGATCGGGATCTCCTCGCCGATCCCCCACGCCCGGGTGCCGTCCACCATGCGCTCGGGCCCCAGCTCCACTGCCATCTGGGCGAAGGGGATGTTGCAGCTTCGGTAGAAGATCTCGGCCATCGTGCCACCACAGCTCGTGCCGCCATAGTTCTGGATGGGGTCGGTGGTCTGGGGCGGCACCCATGCGGTCTCGCTGGGCCAGCTGCGGTCGAGGCTGGTGACCCCGTTCTCGAAGGCAATGCCGGTGGTGACGACCTTGAAGCTCGACCCCGGCATGTAGCGCTCCTGGTAAGCGTTGGCCAGCAAGGGCTTGCCCTCGGTGGCATTGAACCAGATGAGGTAGTTCTCGGCCTCTTCAGCGTCGTGCACGGCCACCAGGTTCGGGTCGTAGCGCGGATAGCTCACCATGGCCAGTACGGCTCCGGTCTGGGTATCCATCACCACCACCGAGCCCTCGCGTTCACCAAGCGCGTCGGCGGCAACCTGTTGTAGATCACTGAGCAGGGTCAGCACCACGGTGCCACTGTTGTCCTCGCGCAAGAAGGCGGCCGGATCGGCCCTCTGCACATCGGTGGTACCCATCAGCACGTCGCTCTGGGTCTTCTCCAGCTGGGTGCTGCCGAAGCTGAACGTGTAGTAGCCGGTGATGTGGGCGAAGAGAGCACCCAGGGGGTACTCGCGCTGGTAGTCGTATTGGTCGTCGCCACTGGTGGGCACGCTGCGCGCCACCACCTGGCCGTCGGCGGTGAGGATCTCGCCGCGCATGCGGTTGAAGTCGCGGATCGTCTGGCGGTTGTTCTGGGGGTGAGAGTCGAGGGCCTCTTTGCGCGCCACCTGGAGCACGTTGAGCTGGACGAACAGCACCAGGTACAGGACCAGCAGGACCGCAGCCAGCTTGCGAATGCGCTTGTTCACGCCCCGGCCGCCTTGAGCGCGTCGCGGCGTAGACGGCGGGCCGCGATCCGTTCGGGGATGGTGAGCCCCATCGGCACCTCACCACTGCGGCGGGCGCTCGAATCACTGACCCGGATAAGGAGGGCGAGGAGGATGTAGTTGGCCAGCAGGCTGCTGCCCCCATAGCTCACGAAGGGAAGGGTGATACCGGTGAGCGGCACGACCCTGGTTACCCCAGCGGTGATGATGAACGCCTGCATGCCGATGATCGTGGTGAGACCGGTGGCGAGCAGCTTCTCGTAAGTGCGCTCGGCGCGGATGGCGATGCGCAGGCCGGCGCCGATGATCAGGAGGAAGGTGATGATGATCGCGGTGGCACCCACCAGGCCCATCTCCTCACCGATGGCAGCGAAGATGTAGTCGGTGCTCGCCGCCGGGATCTTGTTCGGGCTGCCTAGCGAGAGTCCCGTGCCGCCGGTGCCGCCGTTGGCGAAGGAGAACATCGCCTGGGCTGCCTGGTACCCCTTGCCCTCGTACTGCGACCACGGGTCGAGCCACACGTCGACCCGGATGCGCACGACCTCGAACATGTTGTAGGCGATCACGGCCGCACCGGCGAACAGCAAGAGGCCGAGGATCACATAGATGCCCCTCTCGGTGGCGACCCACATCATCACCGTGAACAGGGTGAAGAACAGCAGGGCCGAACCGAGATCCTTCTCGGCCACCATCACCACCACTGCGATGCCCCATGCAACGGTGATCGGCAGCACGTAGCGCATCTCGGGAATGCGCAGGGGGCCGATACGCCGGGTGCCGGCAGCGATCAGTTCGCGGTTCTCGGCGAGATAGCCGGCGAAGAACAGGGCGAGGGCGATCTTGGCGAACTCGCCGGGCTGGAAGTTGACCGGCCCGATGCTCACCCAGATGCGGGCACCGCCCACACTGGCACCGATACCGGGCACCAGGGGCAGCAGCAGGGAGCCGACACCGATGAAGAGGAAGGTCCACTTGTAGCGCGCCAGGTCTGGTGGTCGCTGCACGACCAGCAGGACGAGCACGAAGGCCACGACGGCCACGAACGTCCAGGTCGTCTGCAGCCCGGCACGGCGCTCACTGAGCCGGGCGATCATCACATAGCCGATCCCGTTGAGCAGCACGGCCAGGGGTAAGAGGGTGCCGTCGGCGCCGCCGGCGAGGTACCTCACTGCAACGTGGGCGGCGACGAGTAGGCCGAGGACGGCGATCAGGAAGGGCACCAGGCGAGCAGGGATCTCCGCGTTCTCGCCAAGTGAGGCGAGCACGTAGGCGACGGCTGTGATGCCGGCGGCCATCACCACCAGACCCAGTTCCGAGCTCCGCCGGGCGGCGGCGAGGGGTGAAGGCTGGGTCATCGGCTCAGGTCCCCGTGGTGGGTGCGGCCGTGGTGCTCGGGGTGGTCGTGCTCGTCGTGGTGGTCGTGCTCGTAGTCGTGGTGCTGGTCGATGTGCTCGTACTCGTGGTGGTGGTCGGTGCCGGCGCGTCGTTGGCGTTGTGACGCACGACCAGCACCATCACCACGGTGACGGTGGCGATGGTGGCGAGACCAAGGGCGAACAGGAACCTGCCCAGCACCGAACGGCGGACGGGGTAGCTACCCTCGGCCGCGTTGACGGCAGCGGCGGTAAGAACAGTGGTGTCGAGGTCGCCACCCGCTGCCGAGTGGGCCGAGGTGGAGCCGGCTTCGGCGTCGATGAGGCGGTCCGGTTCGTCGTCCCAGTTGTCATCGCCGTCGATAACGAGATCTGCGGTGTCGTCCTGGGGAGCTTCACCATCGAGAACATCGACGACGACGACGGTGACGTTGTCGCGGCCACCGTTGGCGTTGGCAGCGGCCACGAGGGCCTCGGCGGCCGCTTGGGGTTGGGCGTGGGCCGAAAGGAGTTGGGCGATCTCTTCGTCGGCGACCTCATCGACCAGACCGTCGCTGCAGAGAACGAAGCGGTCGCCCAACGCGAGGGGCACCACCCACGTGTCGACCTTCACCGTCGGCTCGATGCCGAGGGCGCGGGTGACGATGTTGCGCCGCGGGTGGCTGCGCGCCTCGTATTCGGTGATGTGTCCGGTGTTGACCAGCTCCTGCACATAGCTGTGGTCGACCGTCGCCCGGCGCAGGCGGCCGCCGCGATACAGATAGGTGCGGCTGTCGCCGACGTTGGCCAGCACCAGGCGGGTGGGGCCGGTGGGTGAGGTGAGGGCCACGAGCGCAGTAAGAGTGGTGCCCATGCCGCGTTGGCCAGCGTTGGTGTGGGCGCCCTGGAAGATGGCGGCGTTGGCTTCGACAACGGCCGCGATGGCCACACCGACCGAGGCGGCACCCCCGCTGAGCCGGTCGCGCATCGTGTCGGCGGCTATGGCGCTGGCCACCTCGCCCGCCTGGTGACCGCCCATCCCGTCGGCGACGGCGAACACCATCGGTTCGGCGACGAAGGCGTCTTCGTTGTCGACGCGCACCTTGCCCGGGTGGGTGGCCGCGCCCCAGGAGAGCACCGGTGGGGTGAAGGGACTGTCGCTCACGATGGTGTCACGCTCTTGCTCACTGGGCCTCGAAGATCGTGTTGCCCACCTGCAGCCTGTCGCCCTTGGCGAGTTGTACGGCCTGTGCTATCCGGCCCCCGTTGACATGGGTGCCGTTGGTGCTGCCGAGATCCTCCACCCACACCGCACCACCGCTGGCAAACACGCGGGTGTGCAATTGGGAGGCGAAGGTGTCGTCGGGTAGGCCGATGGCGCAACTGGCCGCGCGACCGAGCATGATCTCGCCGGTGATCGGGTAGGCGGCACCCTTGCGCACCTTGGGTTGCAGCACTACCAGGCGGGTGGGCACACCTCGATTGGCGCGTGTGGCCTTCGCCGGCGGCGCCTTGGCCGGGCGCGAGGCCGGCGAGGTGGTGTCGCGCGTGACGCCGCGCCCAGCGACGGCACGGGCGGGGGGTGTGCCGGCACGGGGACCGCGAACCTCGCTCCACACAGCCCACAGGACGCGGGCGAAAAACAGGTAGAGCAGGGCGAGGAGCGCGTAGTTGAGGATGGTGAGCTGGGCGTCGCTCACGATGCCTCGAAGCGCAGATGGAGGCCCCCCACGCTGACGATGTCGGAGTCAGCCAGGGTGTGCTCACCCTCGATGCGCACACCGTTGACCTTCGTGCCGTTGGTGCTGCCGAGGTCGACGACGATGTAGCCGGACCCCGCGGAGCGCACCGCGCAGTGCTGTCGGCTGACGTTGGGATCGTTCACCGGGATGGTGCACTCGGCGACGCGGCCGATGGTGACGGTGCGCTGGCCGACGGTGATCCGTTCGCCACTGGGCAGTACGAGCGACCCGGCTCCGGCGCCGCCGCCACCCTCCTTCATCCGATGGGCGATGGTGAAACGACCCGGCTTCAGCGCGTTGTCGACGGTGAGCTCGATCTCGACCGGCCCCATGAAGTGATAGCCCTCGGCGCGGGCATACTCGCGGGCGGTCTCGCCCAACTCGGTGACCAGCGCCTCGTCGATGTCGGCGAAGGCTGCGTGGTCTTTGCCGCTGAGGTGGAAGGCGAACACGTTGGGCACGATGCGTCGGCCCCTTACGTCGACGCTGCGATGGTCGTCGATCTCACGCAAGAGGCGCCGACCGAGCTCTACAGGCCGGATGCTGGAACGGGAGCCGCGTGTGAACACACCCGCGACCATACGCTCCAAACCGTGCTCGAACGACTGCAGACCCATCCGCCCGAAGGCTAGTTGGGCCATTGCCCAGTCAGCGCGCGGCTCGTCGGCCCTCACTCGATCACCGTTTGTGTGACCACACAAACCCGACGTTCGCTGGGCTCACACAAACCAGGGTTGGGCATGGTTGGCAGCGGTTGCTAGCCTTCGTGTTCCACTCGGGCGAGTGGCGGAATGGCAGACGCGCTGGCTTCAGGTGCCAGTATTCGAAAGGATGTGGGGGTTCAAGTCCCCCCTCGCCCACGGTGAAACCCCTGCTCAGCAGGGGTTTCGTCGCGTCTGGGACCCCCCACTTCTACCGAACTTCTACCGGTGCGCGCGCAAGTAGTTGTGAAGTGACTGATGCACGTCGCCGTTCGGGCGCGACCTACGTCAATGCCGCGAGCACGGCCAGGTGATCTCGAAGCGATCCCTCTCGCCGCCGAACCGTTCGATCGCAGTGCACCGCGACCGACGATGCCTGGCGACTGCCGCGTGCCCGGTGGTGGTGATTGCGTTTGACCAGCCCGAGTGATGTCGCGCATACGCACCGCTGGTCGGCCAGACATCGCCTGGCGTTGGTCTCGGCTGGTCAGGAGCGCTCGTCGTTGCTCGGGTAGCAGGTCTGACCATGCCCGACCGGGTGTTGGTGGTGGAAGATGACGAAGTGGTCCGCACGCTGTTGCGGATGCTGGCGAGGATGGTCGGGCGTGTTCGGGAGAGAATCTCATCGGTGAGCGGGAGACCACCACCTCAGCCTGCTCGCCAGGCTCGCTGCGCAGCACGTCGATCACGCGACCTGCGTGGTCGATCCGGACTCGGGTTCCCCGTTGGGTGGTGCGATGCTGGTGAGCGCCACGATCGTGTCGCCCGGGCGCGGGGCGCGACGTTTGTCGTCGGACAGCGATCTCGATGCCACCTTTGGCGTTGACGATGAACAGCACCAGCGCGTCGGGATGGGTCCGGGAGTGGTCGTCGAGGCTGAATCGTTCGGTCAGCCGCGTCGCGGTGACTTTGGAGTTGTTGTCGAGGCGGCGGGCCAGCTCTGTGTAGGTGACGTCCCTGGCGAAGAGCGGCCGCGCGAAGGTGCCGGTCGGTAGGTCCCACCAGGTGCGGTGTTCTGGACGTCCCGGTGGGACCTGGAACACGTGTTTGCGGCCGAGCGCTGCCGCTGCGTGGCGAGCGGCGATGGTGTTCAGCTCGTCGTTGGAGGTGACCGCGATGAAGCAGGCCGCGTTGTGAAGGCCAGCCTGTTCCCAGGTTTCGTCAGCGAAGACCGAGCCGCGGTGGGCGAGCAGCCCGGTCATGCGCGCTGCAGCGATCTCGCGACGATCGAGGTCGACGAGTCGGACGGGTGCGCCCTGCGCCTCGAGCGCGGTGGCGAGGGCGCGTGCGACGGGGTTGGCGCCGAGGACGATGATGATGTCTCGGCCGGGTTCGACGAGGCCCAGCCGGACGGCGAGCGGGCGGCTGCCGAACCCAGAGAGCAGGACGGTTCCCGCGATGATGGTGAACGTCGCCGACACGAGGATCTGGCTGTTCTCGACGCCGAGGTCGGCGAGTTGCAGCGAGAACACCGATGCGATCGATGCGGCGACGATGCCGCGTGGAGCGGTCAGGGCGAGGAACACCCGCTCGTTGCGCGACAGCCCCGAGCGCATCGTCGACAGCCAGATGCTGAGTGGGCGCACGATGACGACGAGCGCGACGAGGAAGGCGACGTTGCGCCATTCGAACTCGCGAAGGGTGTCGGCCTCGATGCGGGCACCGAGCAACACGAACAACCCTGAGATGAACACGATGCGCAGCGTCTCGTTGAACTCAAGGACGTGACGGACCGGGACAGCGCTCTGCGACGCGATCGCGATACCCATCACGGTCACCGCGACGAGCCCGGCCTCGTCCCGTAGCTCGTTGGCGACGGCGAAACAGACGATCACTGTGGCAAGAGTGGTGACGTTCTGGAGCTGATCGGGAACGAGGAACCGCCGAAACGCGACAATGAGGAGCGCTGCACCCGCAAGGCCGATCAGTGGCGCCGGCCCCGAATGTGGCGAAGATCGCAGTGGCGATGTCGCCCGCGCCGTCGTGTGCCGCGAAGGCTGCCTCGAACACCAGCACGGTCAGGATCGCACCGATCGGATCGATGAGCGTGCCCTCGGCTTCGAGAAGCGCACCCAGGCGACCGTGGAGTCCGATCGAGCGCACGATCGGACCGATCACGGTCGGGCCGGTGACGACCAGCACAGCCGCAAGGAGGACCGCGAGGTCCCAGTCGATGTCGAGGACGTAGCGGGCCGCAAGTCCGGTGCCGACGAGGGTGATCGCAGCGCCGACGCTGAGCAGAACCCAGACGGTGTTACCGGCGACTCGGACTCCTTTCCAGCCCAGTCCAAGCGCACCTTCGAAGAGGACGACAGCGACGGCGAGTGAGATCGAGGGGAACAACAATTCCCCAAAGGTGTGATCGGGGTCGAGCGCACCGGTCAACGGTCCCACGATGAGACCGCCGGCCAGCAGGAACACGATGGCGGGAACCCGGAGCCGCCAGCCGAGCCACTGGGCGACGACACCGCCAGCGAGCACACCAGCAACGACAAGGATCAGTTCTTCGTGCACCGTGACTCCACCTCGCAATCCTGCCAGGTGAGCGCCGTCAAGTCGGAAGTGTTGGGTCATTCGCTTGGGGTCGAGCTGTGCTGACCGATTGGAACTTGCGCCATTGGCGTCTTAGCGAGAGCATTTGAGATCTGAGAGTGTCGACTTCATCCCACCATCGCGGCCTTGTGCCCGTGTGTCCCCTTCTGTACGTGCTTGTCGCGTTCGCCTTCGACGTGCGTTCTCAACTCGTGTTCATCCGACAGCGACGACGCCGATGTTGCCGGTGCCTACGCGGAGGTCTTGCGCTGGTTTGTGGACCGCAGCGGCGCGGAATCCGAACGGCCGGTTGTATTCATCGAGCCCCGTGGTGAAGGACTGGACATCGGGCTCGATACACAGGCAGCAGTCATATCGGCATCGGAGGAGTTCGCCGAGGTTCGGTTCATCGACGATCGCTCCGAGGCACTCGACGACGAGGGGGTTCGCAATGGTGGAATCTTCATCGCGCTAGGGCCGGGTACCCAGGAGCGCGACCTCCTGGTCGTCGAGTGAGACGAGATTCTCGCCTTGGGCGACGAAACCAGTTGGTCGTTCACGCTTCGCTATCGAGACGGCCAGTGGAGCCGCATCGGGGCTCCCCGACCGATCTGATCCAAACTCAGGCCAGTAGTGAGGGGCTGAGCGCCTGGTCTTGCCGGTTGCCGATCAACTGCTCCGCGGTGGACAGGACGTCGAGGACGAAGTCCTCTTCCGGCTGATCGTCCTGGCTGCGGACGCGGGAAAGTTGGTGTTCCAGCTGTCGCCATCGCGCGAGGCTTTCGCCGTTGGTAAGCGGAGCCTTTCGCTCGTTGAGGATGTCGACTGCGGACGAGGCGATCACCACCGCCATTCGGTAAGCGCCGAGGAGGGCAAGCCGCTGGGCTTCTGCGAGGAGGGCGACGGGCAAGGTGCTTTCGATGGCGGGCGCGTGGTCGCCCAGCAGCATCCGTGATGCGTGCTGCTTGAGAGAGTGGCGGCGACGAAATCCGAACACCAGTCCCGTGGATGTCAACAGGATTCCCGAGACCGCAAATCCAGCGTTGGGCGACGGTGAGAACTGGACAGCGAGCATCGCACCGACGAGTGAGGCGACCTGAAAGAGCAGTTCGCTGCGAGCGATTGCTCGAGCTCGGGCCAGGCGCGGAACGCCGGCGTTCAGAATGGTGATTGCCCGTGTGCCGACACCTCGACCCAAGCCGATCGAGAACGCGATCGCAAGCACCCCGAAGTTGCCAACTGTGACGACCCCGAGCCCGCACACCAGGCCGGGCACGAGCAGCGCGAGTACGAGCGTCAGTTCGCTGTCAAGATCTGCTGTGAATTCGAGATGCCAGCAGGTTTGCGACCAAACCCCCGCCGCCGGCCGCCAGCAACCCCACAGCGAAGATCCACTCGTCGCTGCCCCCTCGCTTGATCGCAAACGCGAGCAGGTAGGTCAAGGCTCCACCAGCAGCGCGAACGGCGGTCACCGCGAGAGTCGCCGACCAGATCCGGTGCGGGATCGAGTCGCGCAGACTCGGAGCCGATGCCGTTCGCAACGGTGGAGTCGGCGTCGGTAGTGAGCGAGAAACAACAGCAGCGAGCAGAAACGCCGCGCTACCGATGACCAACATGGCCACCACGTTGTCCGTCGCCAGCAGAACTCCGCCAACCGCCGTTCCGATGCCTCCCGCGATGGTGCCCGTGCGGGCGATGTGGGCGTCCGACTTCAGCAGCTCGTGAGGATCGTTCGTCAGCTGCGTCAGCAAAGCTGTCTTGGCAAGTGCGTACACCTTGCGACAGACCAGCACGACGAAGGTGAGCGGAAACAGTGCGACCGTCAGGAGCGACCCGATCAACGCAATTGATGCGGCTGCCCGAAGAACCTGGGATCCCGAGATTGCGATGCTGTAGCCGTATCGTGTGCGATCGAGGACGTGGCCGACCAGTGGACCGACCAGGACGAGTGGTGCCACGGTCAGCAACAGATAGGCCATGATTCGCGTCCGTGACGCGTCGAGTGAAACGGATAGAAACAGCGATCCCACAAGCGAGAGATTGAACATCGCATCGCCGAAGTCGTCGATCGCATGGGACAACACGAGTCGTCGCGCGAATGGTGGCCCGATCACGAACTCGACCAGCCGCTGCTGGAGGGTCCTGCCCCGGGACAACTGAGCCGACGCTTGCACCGCGGACGACTAATCCACAAGTGCAGCTCGACCGATGGGGTTCCGCTCGCAGTCGAGCCATGCGTCATGACAATCAGCGGTGCCATCCGCTTCCACTTTGGTGCGACCTCCGTCATGCGGGTTTGCGCGTCCGTCGCCGCCAAGGATGCTCACAGCACGAGCACGGCGATCGTCTCGGCGGCCTCGTCGTGCAGAGTCGGGCCGACGTGGCTGTACATGCCCAGGGTGATCGAGATGGTCGAGTGGCCGAAGCGCTCTTGGACGACTCGCGGGTGGATGCCTTGCTCCAGCGCGAGCGTGGCCCACGTGTGGCGCAGGCCGTGCAGGCTCAGGCGCAGCAGCCCGTAGGAGTTCACCCGGCGGAGGAACATCTCGCTCACCGCGTCGGGGTGCAGCCACGTGCCGTCCGGCTGGTGGAACACGAAGCCGTGGTCGTCGAAATCGGGGCCAACGAGCAGGCGCTCCTCCAGCATCTTGCGCCGGTGCTCGCGCATGACCGCGACCGTTGCCTTGTCGAGGGCGATGGGTCGACGGCCGCGTGCCGTCTTCGGTTCACCGATGGCCACCATGCTGCGCATCTGGATGACGGTCTGCACGACGCGCAACCGACCGGCTTCGAGATCGAGGTCTGTCCACCGCAGCCCGAGTGCCTCGCCGCGCCGCATCCCCGTAGTGGCGAGCAGCACCCACAGCGCGTGCAGCCGATCGTTCGAGCGCGCCGACAGTTCGAGGAACGACCGCAAGGTCGGCGCGTGTCACAGCAATCATGGCTGTAACACCCTGATGGCATGCTGACTGTCAGGAGGGCCCGCCGTGAACACCATCGTTCTGCAACTCGCCGATGAGGCCGTGGACTCGTTCATCGGATACCTGTCTGGCTACGTCGTTGCGCTCGAAGCCGAGGACGCCCGGATGGTCGGCTCCCCTGCCGTTGTAGTCGTCGACGGCATCAGGCGGACGGACGACGGCCTGATCGCACTCGGGGTGCGCGCGTTCGACGAGAACCGTTCGGAAGCAACCGGCGAACAGCGCATCATCGACTTCGAACTCATCACGGCGATCACAGTGTTCTGAAGAGCACAGGTCATCGTCCGTTAAAGGATGGGGGTCCATCGTTGAACGGACGACGGGTGTATGAAAGGAAACGACTGACGAGATCCGGCGCCCAGGGCGTCTGGACCGTATCTCTATGCATGACATATGTAACGAATAGAGATACACTCGCACGGTATGGGACAGACCGCTACAACGGAGGCGATGCCGATCTGGCGCAGCGATGCGCAGCCGGCGCTGCTGTACTGCCTGTTCTACGACGCGCACGCCCGCACGGCGTCGACCATTGCCGAGCGTTTCGATCTGACGCGTCAGCAGGTCAGCACCGAGGCCCGCCGGCTGCTCGCGGCGGGCATCATCCGGCAGGAAGTCGTCGGGCGGAACAAGGTGCTGGCGGTCGTGGAAGACCACCCGGCGATCAACGCGCTGCGCACCCTGGTCGACCTCACCGTCGGTCCGCTCGTCGACCTGAAGCGTCTCTACGACGTGGACGGTGTGGAGCGGGTGATGGTGTTCGGTTCGTGGGCCCGCCGTCACCTCGGCGAGCCTGGCCCGACGCCCCGCGACGTCGACGTCCTGGTGGTGGGTGCGCCGGACGACTACGCCGTCACATCCGTCTGCTTGGATCTCTCCGGGCAGTACGGCATCGAGGTGAGCCCGATGATCGTCAGCAGCGACGAGTTCGCCAGCCGCGGCCGAAACCCCATACTCGACCAAATCACCAGTGGGCAGCTCGTTGAGGTGCGTCAATGAAGAAGAACATCACACCGTGCCTCGAACAGCACCTGCCCGACAAGGCCAAGTTCGGCAACGCAATACCCGAGGGCGCATGGTTCGATGCGGCCGCAGCTCATCTGAAGTCAGCGCGCCTGGTGATCGACACCGACCCCTCTGGCGCTTTCATGCTCGCGTGGTCCTCGATGCACAACACTGCGAAGGGTGTCGCCGCGGTAGGTGGCGCCCGCCTTGAGGGCGAGACCCACGGCAAGGTGGTCGACTTCCTCTGCTGCGTGTTCGACGGCCTCACCAATACCGAGAAGGGTTTGGTGCGAAGGGCCTCCACCGGTCGCAACAGCCTCAGCTACGACGACCCCCGGCTGTTCGATCGTCGGGTGTGCGACGACATCCTCACGCTGGCCGCGAAACTGCTCGCTGCGGCACGCTCGGGAACGCAGCCGAAGCCAGCGAGGAAGATCCCTCCGCCCCCGTCGGCGTGACCGCCGACGACCCACCAATCTTCTACCGGATCTTCTACCGGACGGGTAGAAACGGGGTAGTTATCCACAGCACGAGTCAACACGACGACACGCGAAAGCCCAGCTCACAGGCACAATCCCGGACCGGCCACTACCACCCAAATCCCCGGTCATGAAAGTTCAAGTCCCCCCTCGCCCACTGGAAGACCGCTGCTCAGCAGGGGTCTTTTCCGCATCAGCGATGGTCGCGTCGTCGCCCTCACGAGCCGGAGATCAGTGACCTCGCGTGCTTCATGTGCAGGAAGAGATGAAGCGGATCCGTCGGGGACTCCTGGAACTCAGCCTGGTGCAGGTAGAACTGACGAGCGTCGTCGTCTCGGGCGTGGATGAGCAGTGCTCGAACTCCGACGTCCTCGGCAATGCGTACCGACCGTCGAATGGCGTCGACAAGCAGCCCGCGACCGAGTCCCCGGCCGTGCTCGCTTCTCGTTACGGCGAGCCGCGCGAGTAGCAGGCATCCAACCTGAGATGGCACCCCACCCTTCTTGATCGCCTCAGGGGCGCTCGCCTGCTCCACCCCGGTCGTGGCAAGGGCGTAGTAGCCGACTACGACCTCGGCGCGGGTAGCTACGAAAACTCGGGCGTTGCCCGACGCGTGGTTGGCCCAACCGAATTGCCGCAACCAGAGATCCAGCTCCTTTGCTCCGCTGTCGAAGTCGTCGAGGCGGTGGTGCTTCTCAAGCGGAGCTGGAGGAGTCAGGTCGGCCTCAGCCATGGGTGTCGATCAGCTCTTGCTGACTTGATCGAAAACCGTTGGCTCAGAAAGCAGCCGCTTGAGCTTCGGAGTGTCGAGCGCAGGGGCATCGAGAAGCGCCGCGAATCGTTCCCAGTCCTCCCCGGCGAGGACGAACCATCGCCGGTCCGCAAGGACGCGCTCAGCGTTCGCCGTTGCACTCTCGAGAACGAACTCGGTCATGCTCTTGTCCAGCGCCGCTGCGGCTCGGCGAATGAGCTGCTGCTGTTGCTGAGAGGCGCGCAGGTTCAGCCGGGAATCACGTTGGCCTCGATCGGTCATCACATGCTCGGCCATGCCAGGCACCTCCATTCTGTGCTCACTGCACAAACTCTTGTGGGGCTAATGTACATACACACAACCCCACTGACAAGGTGGCGCTCGTCATAGCGGACCGGTCGATCACTCGGCCAGTGAGCCGCCGTAGATCTGCCAGGCGAGCACGGACTTCGCGCACAAGACTGAGCACGAGATAGGTCTTCTCGCCGTAGGCGTAGTTGCGCCAGCGGCCGACCCCTCGGTACTGCAGCCATTGGTTGAGGCCGAAGCTGAAGAAGAAGACCACTTGGGCGATCACGATGCCGTAGACGAAGCCGGGCACCTGGGGAGCACCGATCAAGTTCACCCAGATCGCCACCCACGGTGCCACACCGGCGATCGTGCCGAACCAGAAGGGCATCATCGTCGTCGATGTCCGTCCAGGCGGGTTCATCCGTTCCTGCAGCCAGCCGAACAGGATCATGGCGACGTTCGCTCCGGCGATGGCCACGATGGCGGTGATGTCGGTGATGCCGCTGTACGACGCGATCAACAGCACCATCAGGGTGGCGCTGACCGAGTACTCCACCCATCGGAACCGGTTGATGCCCCGGCCCAGGTCGCTCTCGTAGGTACGTCGGGCGAAGGTGCGCGGTGGCGAAGTGGTCGAACGCGGCCAACAGCAGGAACACGGCGATGGCCGAGCCGATCGGTACGTCGAACAGCCCTTCGGGTGTCGTCAAGCGCGTGCCGGGAGGGCCTTGGGGGAAGGTGGTGGTGACGGTGATGGCGAAGTCGCTCGCCATCACGAGGACCAGCACTGCCTGCGCTGCGTGCAGCACTGCCAGGCCGAGGTTCCACCTACGTAGACCCGCCAGGTGCGCAGGTGTTGCACCTGACGCGAGGGTCGACCCGGGACTCTCAGTGTTCGGTCGCGATGTCGCTGACTCGGTCATACGAAGCTCTCTTGTTTGCGGGAAGGATCGGATGAACCCAGCCGCTCGGCATCGGCACAGATGCCGGCGAGAAGTCCTGGGAAGATGAATCGGTGGAAGGGCGCGACCGCCATCCAGTAGAGGCGCCCGAGCAGACCACGGGGGTGGAATCGAGCCGTTTGCGTGATCGTGGAACCGGTGCCGTCGGGTTCGATCTGCCATTGCAGCCAGGCGTCTCCGGGGAGGCGCATCTCGGCGCGCAGGCGGAGCAGGCTGTCCGGGGCGAGCGCTTCGACACGCCAGAAGTCGAGCGGATCACCGACGGACAACTCCCGCGCATGAAGGCGGCCTCGACGCAAGCCCACTCCACCGAACAACGAGTCGAGCATCCCGCGAAGGCTCCACAGTCGGTCTCCCGTGTACCAGCCCTGCCGACCACCGATCGAGCAGACCACTTGGAACAGCTCGGCGGGTGATGCTGCAACGTTCCGCTCTCGTCGATCGAGCTTGACCGTGCCGCCGGACCAGGCCGGGTCGGTGGGCTGAGCCTCGGCCGGTGGGCGACCGCCCAACTCCGCGTGCGCCCAGCTGGTCGGAACGTCGCCGCTGATCGAATGACCCAGTGCCAGTTCCACCGCCTCGCGATAGCTGAGCTGCTCGATGGGCATCGCGTCGACTGCAGCGTCGCCCGTGACGATCACATCGTTCACGAGGCTCTGGATGAGCGGCCGGGCGAGCATCGGTGGGAGCGGCGTGACGAGGCCGATCCATCGCGACGACAGCCCTGGCGTGAGGAACGGCACCGGCACGACGATCCGGCGTCGCAGACCGGCGACCTCCGCGTACCGAGCCATCATCTCGCGATACGTCAGCACCTCGGGCCCGCCCACGTCGAGCACTCGGTCAGTGACGTCGGCGGTCAGCGACTCGACGAGGAAGTGCAACACGTCGCGGATTGCGACCGGCTGGCACTTCGTGTCGACCCAACGCGGAGTGACCATCGCCGGGAGGACTTCCACGAGGTACCGCAGCATCTCGAAGCTCGCCGACCCCGACCCGATGACGACCGCGGCACGCAGCTCGACCACTGGCACCGAACCCTTGGCGAGCTCGGCCCCGACCTCCTGACGGCTCGCCAGATGTTCGCTGAGGTCCCCCGCCGAGTGGTCGCCGAGCCCACCCAGGTAGATGATGCGCCGTATCTCCGCAGACTCCGCGGCACGGCGGAAGTTCTCGGCGACGGCACGGTCGTGCTCGGCCCACTCGGCCGATGAGCCGATCGAATGCACCAGATAGAACGCGGCGTCGACCGCTGCCATGGCCTCGGTGAGATCGCCGCCGACGTCGCCCTGCACGATCTCGACAGATGTGCGCCACGGTGCAGAGAGCAACTTGGCCGGCGTGCGGACCAAGCACCGCACCCGGTACCCGCGTTCGAGCAGCACCGTCACCAACCGACCACCGACATAGCCGCTGGCCCCCGTGACCAGCACCAGCGCTCCGGGCTCGACGCCCAAGGTGCGAGTCGAAGTCGTCGACTGGGATGAGTTCATCGAAGGTCCGGCAAATTCAGCACGAGGGTGGCCAACCGTGGCCGCTACCGATTCATTCCCCCGCAAGAGGCGGGGACGGGTACCAGCCCGCTCATTGCGGGACCGGGCCTACCAGCCGCAGGCTGAGGATCGTTGCCTCTATTTCGGCTCCCTTGAACTACCCCCCGTGGCGCGGGTGAACCCAAAGCCGGGGTGGGGCCACTGGGGCAGGGATACGATCAGCGATACCACGGAAGGAGGAGACATGGGCGCAGTGCTCGCATTCGACGGTTGTTACAACGCACGCCGTGCTGCGGCGCTGTCAGGTGTCCCTCGTTCGACGGTGTACGACTGGGCTCGCAGAGGCGTCGTCGTGCCGAGCATCTCGCCAGAGCGCGAGAAGCTGTGGTCGTACGCCGACCTGATGGCACTTCGGATCGTCTCGTGGTTGCGGCACCCGAAGCAGCTCGGCGACGACGTCCGGCCCGCGTCGGCAATGCGGCACGTGCGCGACGCCCTCGTACAGCTCGACGAACAGGGCCTCGACTTGTGGGATGGACGAGCGGCGGCTTCACCTCTGTTCGTGGACCTGACCGGCACGATTGTCATCGTCGCTCCGGAAGCCACGCATGATCTGAGAGGGCAGGGTGTGCTCGCTGAGTGGCTAGACCTGTTAGGTCCGTTTGAAGGCACCGACGGCGCCGGCCCGGATCTGCGTCGACCGCGAGAGCACCTTCGAATCGTGCCAGGGAAGTGTGCCGGCGAACCTCATCTCGAAGGATCACGACTCACCACCCTGACGGTCGCTGCGCTGTCAGGCCGCGGGTACACCCTCGACGACGTCGCCCGGCTGTACCCGGACGAGACACGCGAGAGCCTGGCCGAGGCGATCGAGCTGGAGCGCTCGCTCGGCACGTTGGCGCCTGCAGCCTGATGGCGCCGCGCCGTCCCCATCGCCTCGCGCTCGACCAGAACTTCCCAACGCCGATCCTCGCAGCACTCGCCGACTTCATCGTCGACATCGAGTTGGTCCCGCTCCGCAAGATCGACCCCGGTCTCTCCACCCTCGACGACCGAGCGTTGGTCATCGCCCTGCACCAGTTGGGGTTTCCGGGATTGGTCACCAACAACTACAAGATGCTCAAGAACCCGAAGGAGCTAGCGGCAATCGTCGCGACCAAGCTCACGGTGTTCGCCATTGAAGGTGTCGGTGACGACCCGATTCGCGCCACCGGCGCGCTCTTACTGGACCTGCCAGGAGCCCTGAAACGCATGGACTCCCGCAAGGCGCAGGTCTTCTGGATGCGACCACGCAATCCGATGCCCGAGGACCCGATGACACTGTTCCAGCGGGCGGCCGATCATCAGCACCGTGATGCCGATGATCTCTTTGCCGAGGTGGCCGTGTCCAAGAAGGAGCTACAGGCACCGGTTCTCGGCTGATAACAGCGAGGTAGCCCTGTGGCATTGCGTGCGGGCAGACCGCGAGGATGAGCAAATCAGTGACTAGGTTTCACCCGGGCCAATTTGGAGGCCCGTGGCCCGGGAGGTGGTCCGGTGGCAGAATCGCTCTACAACTGTTGTGGAGGAGCGGACCGCTTCGTCGTGGTTGATACGGAGACGACCGGCGTGTACCCGTCCGACCGGATCGTCGAGATCGCGCTCGTCACCATCTCCCTCACCGGTGAGATCCTCGATGTCTACGAGACCATGGTGCAGCCTGAGCGTGACGTATCGGCGAGCCATATCCACGGGATCACCACATCGATGGTGGTTGCTGCCCCGACCTTCGAGGAGATCGCAGGCGACGTCGCGGTGCGCCTGCACGGCGCCTGCCTCGTCGCTCACAACCTTCCGTTCGACTATCGGATGCTCCGCAACGAGTTCGAGCGACTCAACGCTGAGCTCGTGGTCCCGTCTGGGGTCGACACATTGGTCGCCACGGGCGCTCGACTCGGCGTGGCGTGCGAAGAGTTCAACATTGACCTGCTTGATGCCCACAGCGCCCTGGCCGACGCAACCGCCACCGCCAAGTCTGTCTACGCGTTGCCAGCCGCTGCAGATCGGGTTCCCCAACAGTCGCACTGCACAAACTGGGTCGCAGCGGACGAACTTGCCGCCGGGGCGACGTACGGCACGTATTCCTGCCTGATCCACCGCTCATTGTCTACCTGGCGTCACGGCTCCCCCACACAGGAGCCGACGTGGGCATATTGGAGTATTTGGAGGTCGTTGGGCGCGCAGTCTCTGACCTGCATCTCGATCTCGAGGAGCGACGCATCCTTGAGAGGGACCCGATAGGTGGTCCAGGTGCTATGCGGCTTGGGGTTGGTTGATGGTGGTCCACTTGGCGGCGAACTCGCCGGGGGTGAGATCGCCGTGGGCGGTGTGGGGCCGCTTCCAGTTGTAGTCGATCCGCCAGTCCTCGATGATCACCCTGGCTTCGAGCAGGCTGTCAAACTGCCACAGGTTGAGCAGCTCGTCGCGGAACTTGCCGTTGAACGACTCGATCCACGCGTTCTGCCATGGTGAGCCTGGGTCGATGAACACGCTGCCGGTTCCTGTGAACCGGCACCAGTCCGCGATCGCGTGGCTGGCGAGCTCGGGCCCGTTGTCCATCCGCACATAGACAGGTGGGCCGCCGCGTTCGGAGGCGAGACGTTCGAGCACGGCGACGACGCGGTCGGCGTCGATCGTGCGGTCGACCTCGATCGCCAAACATTCGCGGGTGAACTCGTCGATCACGTTGAGCATCTTGATCGTGCGGCCATCGGCGAGGGTGTCGAACTGGAAGTCGAGTGCCCAGAGCACGTTCGGACGGATCGGGCACATCGCCCCGACATGCACACCCACGCCCGACAGACGCTTCTTGCGTCGCTTGTGGGGCACACGCAGCCCTTCTTCGCGCCACAGCCGCCGGACACGCTTGTCGTTCACCTGGCGACCCGTGCGGCGGGCCTCCTTCGCGGCGCGTCGCCATCCCCACCGTGGTCGCTGCGTGGAGAACTTGCGTAGGAACGCACGCAGCTCGGCCTCGTCATCGGTGATCGGTGGCGCGGCGAGCCGCAAGGTCGAGCGGTGGATGCCAACGACCTTGCAGGCCCGGCGTTCGGAGACCCCGAACCGATCGCGCAACATGCCGACGGCTGTGCGCTTGCGGTTCGGGGTCAGAAGTTTCCCTCAGCCAACTCCTTGAGCATGTCGATGTCCAACGCCTGGTTCGCGACCAGCTTCTTCAACCGGGCGTTCTCCGCTTCGAGTTCCTTCAACCGTTTCGCATCGGACGATTTCATCCCGCCGTACTGGGCGAGCCACCGATGCCACGTCGACTCGGCCACCTCCAAATGGCGGCACACCTCGTCGAGTTCCTTGCCGGCGGCCAACTGCTTGTGGCCCTCAGCGAGCTTGCGGATGATCTGATCCGGCGTATGCCGCCGACGCTTCTTGGCTGTCATGGTGCTGTGATTCCTCCTGCCCTCACGGGCATCAGAGTCGCACAACACCTGGACCACTACGAGGGTCTCAGCTCATCGCCCATGAAGGTGGGCTCACCGACGCGCACGTCGCCCAGGCGCACCGGAGGTACGTCAACGATCTCGTCGACGCCGCTGTGGCAGATGGCAAGGTCAGCGATGACGAGTACGACACCCTGGTTCGTGTGGCATCGACTCTTGGAGTTGAACAGGGTGCAGTCGAACGCCGCATTCAGCCCTTCCGCTCCTTGGATAGCTCGGTGACTCTCACAGAGGGGATGACCGTCGTCTTCACTGGCGACCACCCCATCCACAGCCGTGAGGAGCTAATCGACTTCGCTATTCGCCTCGGCCTCAGTGTTCAGCCCGGCGTGAACAAGGCGACACAAATTGTCGCCGCAGCCGATCCAGCGTCGAACTCCGGGAAGGCAAGCAAGGCGCGTGCCTACGGAATCCCGATCATCGCAGCAAGTGATCTGGCCGTGGCACTCCCCGGCGACACTGTCGTCGGACGCTCTGCCGGTCGGGCCAGCTTGAAAGTAGTCACCTGCCCCGATTGCCTCAGCACTTCTACGGTGCCTGCCACCTCCAGCCAGAGCACCAAGAAGCGCTGCAGCGAATGCGCCACAGTTGTTGCGCGGCGGGCCCCGAGACTCGATTCGTCGAACGCCGCAACTCGAACCGCAGCGACCGTCACAATTCCCGATGCGGCCTCGCCAAGGCCGTGGGCGCCGCCCACTGTGCAATGGCTCGTGTGCAAAGTGTGCGGCGGGAGTTGGTATCGCGAAGCACTCCGTGGCCGCAAGCCGGTCCTGTGTCCAACCTGCGTCCGCGATGCCGCTCGCTCCTGATGGGAGTGTCGTCAGTCCAGCATCGCCAAGAAGTCGTAACCGCTGATGACTTCGATCTGCTGGCCCTCTGCCTGCAACTCGAACGCACGCTTCATCTTCCCCGTGACGTCGGCACCTGGTCGGAGGACAGCCGGATTGAGATCGCCGACAACGAGCATCTGGGTTGAGCGGGTTACGTTCGCGAGTCCCTGCGCCCCAAGCTCGGCCAGCCGATCGAATGCCTGCTGGCGGGTCAGGGCCACCAGATCGCCGGTGATCGAGATGCGCAGACCATATAGCGGGTGTAGTGGATCGGCGTCAGGATTGGCTTCCGAGGGCGTGCGGCGGGTGGACGGTTGCAGCCCGTGTGAGCGCATCCACTCGACCTCATTCAAGTGCCCCCAACGCAGACGACATTGTTCCATGAGGTCGTCGAGGCCATCCAGGCACTGCATGTCCAAGAGCGCAAGAGCGAGCAATGCCGTGGCTTCGGCATCAGACACCGGGTTGTGGTGCAGGAGGGGAATGCCGAAGTGATCGGCACACCAGGCGAGCCCGAAGGTGGGCAGCCGAAGGGTTGCCCGGGTCAGCGCCATGGTGCAGCAGTAGTCGAACTCGGGTATTGGCGCTCCACTTGCATGGCAGGCACGGCGGATCGCACCGACGTCGAATGCAGCGTTGTGGGCAAGGACGGGGTATCCCTCGATCATCCGAGCCACTTGCCCGATCACTTCGGCAAACGCTGGTGCGGCGGCAATGTCGCCAGCGCGGATTCCGTGGACTCCGATGTTGAATGGGACGAAGTTCTGGAAGCCTTCAGGCGGCTGACAGAGCCAGCGCTGTCGACCGACCACCACTCCTTTCTCGACCGTCACTACGCCAATGGCGCAGATCGATGCACGATCCTGGTTCGCGGTCTCGACATCCAGGGCGGCGAAGGATCGTGCGGCGCCGATACGTGCGGGCGCAAGAGATCGAAGCGACACCACCGGAGGTACCTCCTCGACGGTTTCTACCCGGGGTTGTCGGGCACGCGTTACCTGATCAGGAGACTTCAGCTTCAGCCAGGCCAGCAACTCGTTGTCGTTGAGTCCCGCCCTCGAGTGCTCGATCACGTGAGCAAGGAACTCGGCAAACGTCCAGCCGCGCTCTTCGCCCGTCTCGCCGAAGTACCGGCTGAGTAGCTTTGGGATCTCGCTGGCGTCCGACCGTGCAGCCACGCCGTGGTTCGCTAGGCGGTCGAGATGATCGAGGAACGACTCGTTTGGTTCTGAGACATCGAACCCATCGAGCACTCTGCTGATGACGCGCCCCATCGATTGCTCATCTGCCGCATGGAGAACGCCAAGAGTCGATGCCAGCGCACCCCGGGGTTTGTTAGCGGCGACCATGCCAGCGGCATCGGGTCGACGCGCCGTCTCGATCATCTCGATGTCGGGCCTTCGCTCGTCTGCGGCCGCTACCAGATCAAGGACTTCTTCCAAGGTTCTATCCTTCGAGAACGTCCAGACATGGGCTTGGATCGGACGGCCATGCCGCTCCGACGCTTCAGCGTCTAGCGCACCCCATACCGTCAGCAAGTGAGCCCGAATCTCCCGCCAGTTCCAGTAGCAGACGTCAGCGTCGTCGACCTGCATTCCGTGAGCCAACCGAACGGCAGTGAAGAGTGAGCGTTCCTCGGATCCCGGTGGGCGCAGCTCCATCGGCACGAATCCGTCCTTACGCAGCTGCTCGGCGACCGACTCCATGACAACACCCATGAGTACCGAGAGTAGACCGGCGCGCCACCAGGCGTCAGCAGTACCTCACTTTGACGTTGCGACTGATACACGGGCATAACCAGAGCCCAGCATCGAACCAGCCGATCTCGACCTCTTTCAACGGGGATGCTGGTCGCCGTCCGATCTGGTCTGTCGAAACCGGCGTACCGCCACGACACGCTGATCCACCCCGTCCTCTGCTTCACGGACTCCGAGTGGGGAGTCTTCGCGAAGCCCCTCTCCTTTGGAGATGTGTCCTGCCTCTGGACAAAGGGGTTGATCAAGTTGATCAAGCAACCCGGGGCGCTCGACGCCTCTCAGCGCAACTCGATAGCAGCAGTGCTCAGCTCTGCTCTACTAGCCGCAAGCTGAGGATCGTTGCCTCTACGGGCAGGATCTCATGGCCGCCGACGCTTCACCTCACCCGTAACGCCATATGTCATAGGTATGCACATGCGTGCCGCAGGGGAGTTGGCGCGTGCCGGTGGTGGTTGCGTCCTCGAGCTTCTGGCACACGGAGGGCATCTCGGTGTTGGCCTGGTTCACAACCCAGGTGAGTGATCCGGGTGGGTGATCGCCGTGGAAGCGGTCGATAGTTGCTCGGAGCATCTCGTGGCCGCACCCATTGCCGCGCTTGTCGACGGTTATGAGCAGACCGGGCATGTACCACTCGTCGTCGGCCACGCGCTGGTCAGCGCGCAGTTCAAGCGTCACTGTGGAGCGTTGTTGAAGATCGCGGCGATTCGTGCGGGGTCGATCACGCCGAGCGCTGGCCTTGGCCGACTTGCAGCAATGAAGGCATCGATTTCAGCGAGGTTTGTGACGGAGACGGCGTGCTGGCATACGTCGCGGAGGTCGCTTACGAACTGCCGCCGCCGCTTGAGCGGCCAATCGGACGCGAAGGCGAGCTCCCCGAGTTCTGACATTCCGGCGCTGTCGTCGAGCAGGTGCGTTGCGGCTACGAGGATGCGCGTGATGCGAGGCAGCCCCTCGAGCAGTGTCAGGCGGTCGGCCGAAGTGAGCACGAGCATCCGGCCGCTCGTAGCGCGCACGAAAGCGATGCCGTCCTCTGCCTCGGCCAGGATCGCGGTGCGCTGGCGCGACAGATCCGACGCAGTCCAAACATGCCATGGATCGGCGGTCTTCATGGACCTCAGGTTAGCAACATATTGCTAACCTCGTCCATCGACCAAGCACAGCCACGGGGTCGGCTACCCGCCGGCTACTGGCGACTGCTCCCCCGCCTCGAGCAGGCGACGAGATCGTTCGGTCTTGGGGCAGCGCGCGCCGCGGCCTCCGCTCGACGAGCGGCAGGCGCTGCACACCCAGACACCATCGGGCGTCAGCCACTTCATCGAGCCGCACTCCACGCACCGGTCTTCTCCCTGACTGCACCCCCAGCCGTCGTACCTCGACGACGACAGGGGGCAGCCACGGCCAAGGCACACGGCCCACTCGGGGTCGGGTACCAGACAGTCGACAGGGCATACGCGCAGACAGTCCATACAGTCGTTGCAGAGCAAAGGGTCGACGACATAGATGATGGCGAACGACTCGCCCTGGCTGATGGCCTGCTGCCCGCAGGCTGATTCGCAGGCGCCGCAACCTATGCAGGCGTCGGTGATGAGGAGTGCCACGACCTCAGACGGTAATCCCTGCTGAGGCCAAGGAGTCGAACAGGGTCTGCAAGGTCTCCGCGAAGCGGTAGAACTTGTCGCGCCCGACGGGGTCGGGTGACGACACCGCGAGGGGAGTCTCGGGAAGGCTCAGGGCGTTGAGAGTGTGGCTTCCGTCGGCGCCGCCGTTGGCGACGATGTTGGCGACCATCTCGTCCCAGGTCTCTCGCGCTCCGCTGACCGTCGCCTCGGCCCCGAAGGCGTCGCCGCGTCGGCGACCTCGCCGGCGTAGACGACGTCGTAGCCGTCGAGAATGAGGCCGTACCTCGAGCAAGCGTCGCCGTTGGTCTCCTCGACCATCAGCCTGAGGTCCGCAAACCCGAGCTTCAGGTAGACGTCGGTACGGGCGGCAGCGTCGGCCGCCATTGCTTCGAACCATGAACCGTTCATGACGCCAACTCCCCCACCGTGCCGGCGACGCCTACGAGCATCTCCGCAGGCAGATTCACCCGATGCCGTCGAGGCAGCCCGGCGTGGTCGCACCGCTGCAGGTACTCCTCGATGACCCGTGCCCTGCAGCATGGCCGCCGCCCCCATGCCCATCTCCTCAGCTGCCTTCACGCTGCCGGCTACCAGCAAGGTGGTCGGCTCGACCACCTCGGGGGTGGAGAACAGGGCGCTGATGATCTCTTCGCCCTTGTCGAGGTAGGAGTGGAAGTCCTCCGCCATCGACGGCTCGCGCTCGAGTCGGTAACGCAGGTGCATCGTGCCGTAGGCGACATGGCGGGCTTCGTCTTGCATGCAGAGCCGGAAGATCTTCTTCTCGACCGGCGACGGGGCGATGAACTCACCGGCCCGGAACAGGGACAAGACGATGCCTTCACCGAGCAGGTGCATCAGCGCCGAGCCTTCGTCGTAGCTCTCGGCGTCGAGGATCAGCTTGAGGAAGTGCTCGACGACGGCCTTGGCCTTGCCGAGGCCGCCGCCGTTGGCCAGCGCGCGCTTGCGGAAGACCTCGGTGTGGCGAGCCTCGTCCATCACCTGGGTGCAGAGGAACATCTTCGCCTCGACGAAGTCGTGGTTGATCCTCCACAACCACTTCGCCGGGAAGTCGGCGGCCACCATCTCGACCTCGGACAGCACCGTGCACAACTGGCACATTGCGTGCTCGATGTCGGGGTCCAGTTCGGGCAGTTCGGACCAGGGGATGTCGCGCGTGGCGCTCCACTGGCGGCTCACACCCTCTTCGTAGAGGTCGAGGAGGTTGTCGGACCAGACCTCGTTCTTGGAGTTGATGGTGTAGCCCATGTCGGGCACGTCGGGGTCGATGTCGGCGCCCCGCGGTGCCATGGTGCGACGCGACGGCGCCTCCGGTACTTCGCCGTAGCTACCGATGGCGATATCGCGCATCGTCAGCCCGACCTTGCTCGGCTTCGCCTTCACCCCCCATTCGGATTGGGTGTTACGTAGCCACCCCCAGTCGAACTCCCCGGCGCGGGCTCGCCGAAGGTAGTCGAGATCAGCAGAAACAGTTGACATGTAACCCCCCATTAGTCGTGTCAGTGTCCGGACATTTCCCAACCCCCAGGTTCGGTAAAGCCGAGCTATCAATCACATTAGCTTGCGTCGACGAGCCGTCTTGACGGTCACCCGGCGGGGTCCAAAGGCACGCTTCAGGCAGGACGGAAGGTATCGATATCGGCGGCGATGCTCTCGGCAGCTTCGTGGGAAACCTCGGCGGCCGCGGCGAAGTCGCGCCAGGCATCGACCGCCACCCTCACTTCGCGGACGCACCGCTTGAATGCGGGGACGTCGTTGCGCTCACCTACGCCATGCAGGTCGGCCAGCGCGATCCCCTCGAACTTGCCGTTGACCGACATCAGGTGGCGGCTGGTCCATCGGCTCCGGGGGTTGTAGGCGTGGGTCACGTCGAAAGCCGGCGCCAGCTCCCAGTCGCCCGACTCGCGGCAGGAGAAAGGCGACGTTCTTGGTGTGATCGTCGCGGTTGACAGCCATAACGTTGAAGACCATCCGCCGGTAGGCCTGCTGCAATGCGTCGGGTCCCAGATCGAGGGCGCTGACCGTCTGCAGGTACTGGTCGTAGCTGTGAACGCCGGTCATGTTGAAGTCCAAGTGAGCCAGGGCACAAAGGGAAAGGACATGATGCCGCTCGCCGAACTCGCCGCGGTCGAAGCGGCGGGTCATGAAGTGCCGACGGGGGCCCTCTGCGAGCAACTGACACTGGGACATCTCCACCCCGGCGGCGCCCGCCATCAAGGCGTAGGCGTACTCGATCCGGCCGTAAGGCGCCTCGTCGCCAAGCCGATCCGCGTGGCCGTCCATCCCCGCTGCGCTGACCCCGTCGAGCTTGATCAGCCATTGCTCGAACCCGGCCTCGGGTGGACCGTACGACGAGCGCACCTGACTTGTTTGCGGGTTGAACGCCACTACGGCCTTGGCCCTTGCCCCACCGGCCGAGGTGCCGACATGGATCAGCTGCTGCAGCGCGGCGTGGGCGGCCTCGTCGGCGTCGAACCGACCGTGAACCGTCAGGCGGGCGGCGAGGACGAGGTCGGCGAGCTGCACGGCGGTGGGCGCTACGTCGCTGATGTCGCGAGCGGGAGGGCGAAACTCGAGCACGCCCATAGCCCGGTCCGCGGCATAGGCGAGGCGGTCGAGAGGCGTGATGCGATCACGAGTGATGCCCTGCTGGGCCATCCACGCATCGACCAGGGCGTTGCCGAACGCATCGGGGAGGGAGTCGGCGAGCAGGGCGGGTAGGCCGAAGAAGGTGCTCCGCTGAAGTTCGGGGAACTGATAGGGCAGGCGGCGCAGGGGCATGTGCAGGGGTGCGAGTTCCACGCCGGTGCGGATCCAGTCGGGATCGTAAGCAAAGGCATACCAACCCGAGGCCGGGTCGAGCGCGGCGGCACCTACCCGTCTCCCCCACGCGACCACCTCGACGAGGTCGACAGGCTGGTAGCTCACTGGCTGGTGGCCGCCCGGTGACGCACGCGCTGCGAACCCTTCACCCTGGGTGCCCGCCTCTGGCGCTCCTCGAGCAACTTCAACGGGTCGAACGGCATCGGTGGCGGGGACAGCGTCTCGAGCCAACCCTGCGCGCCAAGAGCGCGAAGCACCTTCACCAGGGTGGCCGTCGTCGCTCCGGCACCGGTCTCGAGGTGCTTGACCGCACCGACCGACAGGTTGGCCCGTTCGGCGAGCTCGACCTGGGTGAGCTCTCTCGCCACACGCAGCGCCCTCACCCGGCGGCCAAGACCCTGCTCCAGCTCCTCGGTAGTGGTCATAGACACCTCCAGACAGCCATAACTATACATTCTACATTTCTAGTTCACACGCACACCTTCACTCTATGAATCATACTTCTGGTTATCATACGCCCAGATCGTCTAACAGCCATTCTTATGATCGGTAAAACCTCAACCGAGGGGGACGAAGCGACGGGCCTTGCCGGTGGCCAGGTCGCGGGGGATCGACTCGACGGGTTCCACCGTCGCCTCGGCACCCTGGAGCCCGGCCATGGCCAGCGCCTGAGCCAGTTCGGCGGCGAGACCGACACAGTCCAGGGTCGAGTCGGCGATGACGTGAACCTCGATACCGCTCGTCCTCTGGTGCACCTGGTACTCGTAGACCTCGGCCCGGCGCACCAGCACCGACCTCACGACTAGGGGGTGCACCAGCACGGTGCCGAAGCGGAACGGTTCGTCGGTACGCCCCTCGATGGTGGCCCTCAAATGACCGTCGGGCAAATGGCCGTCGGGGTGGCTGGCGGGTTGGGGGCCGGGCACGACTCGGAACCTGTCGGTGAGCTCGTAACGAATGAGGGGCTGGGTGAGGTTGTATAGGTTGGTGAGCAGCACCTTGGCCGACACCTCCCCTGGGGCGACCGGTCGATTCTCTGCGTCGACCAGCTCGACAATGCACGACTCATCGGCAAAGACGAAGGCGTTTTCACCTGGCCGGCTCATCCCGCTCAACCCCTCCGAGCAACCGTAGGTGTTACCCACCTCCAGGCCGAAGGCTGCCTCGATGGCAACACGCGCCTCCTCGGTGAGGGGCTCGCTGGTGACGTTCAGCGACAGGGGCGCGATGGTGAGCCTGCCCGCTGTCTGTTCCGCCGCCAGCCTGGCCAGCACCGTCGGGTAGGCGGTGATCGCCGGCGGCTGCATCTCGTTGAGCCGCCTCACCAACTCCTCGGTGGGCAAGGTCGCCGGTATGCGAGTCATCCTCACCGGGCTGCCCACCTGGCCGAGCAGGGCACCGATGGCGCCACTGCCGTGCACCGTCGCGCCGCCGCCGATGAGGGCACTCTCCACCGGGGAGTCGCTGGTGATGCCTACCTCGCGCATGGTGGCCATCGCCGGGCGCATCAGGTTGAGCACGAACTCGGCAAAGGCCGCCCTGTTGTAGACGAACACTCCGCGCTCGCCCGAACTGCCCCCCGAGGCGATGGGCAGGTACTCGTCGAGGATGTACTCGAGCTCCTTCGGCGCCGAGGCCACGTGACGGTCGACGGCTACGCGGGTGAGTCGGCGGTCGGTGACCACCCGGTCGAACTCGCCCATCACCTGGCGTTTGGTCATCGTCGGCAGGCTCGCCAGGTCGTCGAGGGTGAAACTGTCGGGGTCGACGCCGGCCAGCCGTTCGGCGTGGAACGGTGAGTGCTCGACGGAATAGTCGAGCAGTCGTCGCAGCCCGCTCTCCTGGTGGGAGCGGATTTGTTCAGAGGTCCACCCTGCCCGGTCGATTGCTTCGTCGACCCTTTCCAGCACCTGGTCCAGGTGGCGCGCCCACGACTGGACATCGCCGCTGGACTCGGGCGCCTGGCGGATAGTCACTCGTCGATGAAACGTCCGAGGCGCTGGACCGCGTCGATGAACTCGTCGACCATGTCCAGCACCACCCGGCGGGTGGGCTGCACTGTGTTCATCGAGCCGACCACCTGGCCGACGAAGTAAGTGACCAACTGGTTGGCACCGGTGCCCTCCTTCGACGCCACCCGGTTGATCCGCGCCAACGGCTCGCCGACCAGCAGAGTCTGCAGAGGCATCGGCATCGGGCCGGGGCCGTCGGGGCGCTCCCACTCGTCGGTCCACGCCGTGCGCAGCATGCGCGCCGGCTTGCCGGTGATCGACTTCGACCGCACGGTGTCGCCGAGCCCGGCCTTCAGGTACTTCTCCTTCACCGCCGGAGTGGTCTCGGCCTCTTCGGTGGTCAGCCACACCGAGCCGCACCACACACCATCGGCGCCGAGCGCCATGCCGGCGGCCAGCTGGCGGCCACGGGCGATACCGCCGGCGGCCAGTACCGGCACCGGTGCGACGGCGTCGACGACCTCGGGCACCAACACCATCGTGGCGATCTGGCCGGTGTGTCCGCCCGCCTCGGTGCCCTGGGCGATGATCATGTCGGCACCCGCGTCGACGTGGCGACGGGCGTGTTCGACCGTTCCCGCCAGAGCCGCCACCGGGATGTCAGCCGAGTGGGCCCGCTCGATGAAGTCGCGGCGGAGGCGGGCCGAGCGCCGATACCACGAGGCGGGTGCGTGGGCGAACAAGACGTCGAGCAAGGGGGCCATGCTCTTCGGGTCCACCCTCATGCCGCCCGAAGCCGACGCCGTCATGAACCTGCCTCGCCCTCGGGCAGCGGCGGCACGCCGTAGCGATCGAGCAGATCGTCGACCCACGCCTTGTGGACAGGGTCGATCAGGTCCCGCAGGGCGCCAGTATCGAGCCCACCGGCCTCAGCGCCGGCGAAGTTCCCCGGTACCAGAGCAGGTCCACTCCGTAGGGCTTGCCCTTGACCTCCTGTTCGATCCAGTTGAGGTCGATGTCGAGCTGCTCGGGGCTGTGGGAGACAGCGCCGAGGACGCCGCAGCCACCGGCGTTGGTGACCGCGGCGACGACGTCGCGGCAGTGGCTGAAGCCGAAGATGGGGACATCGATGCCGATGAGCTCAGAAGCTTTGGTGCGCATGGCCAGACCGTAGCCACCTTGCATCGCCCGGGACAGAGTCGGAATGACCGGCGACCTTCGGCGGCCGGCTCAGTTCGTGGGTCGCATACCATCCGCGGCGATGAGATCCTGCGGTTCACGCCTCGCTCCGGTGCTCGCCCTCCTTCTCGCCGCCTGCAGCCCAGCCACCGCCGACATCGACACCAACTCCACATCGACACTGCCGGTGGGTTCTCTGCCGGGCACGGTCGCCACCACTTCGCCGGCGGGCCCAACCACGTCGACCCAGTCCCCCGACGAGCTGGCCGACCAGCTGGCGGCGTGCGTGAGCAGCTGGCCCCTGCGCGATCGCATTGCCCTGCTCGTGTGGCCCTCGGTCTACTCCGAGCAGTGGGCCACGGCCCAGGCGGTGGTGAGCGACCTCCATGTCGGCGGCGTCATCTTGATGAAGCCCGGCAGTGCGTTCGCCGCCGACCTCGCCACCCACCTGGCCGAGCTCGATGCCGCTCAGCCCCCACGGGCTGCTGGTCGCCACCGACGAAGAGGGTGGAGCGGTACAGAGGCTCAGCGCGCTCGGAGGTGATCCCCTCACAAGAGGAGATGTCGGAGCAGGATCCGGCCACGGTCACGGCCACCATCGAGCAGCACGCCCGGCTGATCGCCGCCGCCGGCATCGATGTGGTGCTCGGCCCGGTGGTAGACGTCAGGCCGGCCGAGGGTGAGGATCCGCTCGGCGCCGGTCGGCTGTTCCTCGGAGACCCCCAGGAAGTGGCCGCGCTCGGGCTCCTCTATGTCGAGGCCTGGCAGTCGGCCGGGCTGCTACCTGTGCTGAAGCACTTCCCCGGGCACGGTGCGGCCTCGGCCGACACCCACCAGGTACTCGCCACCACCCCACCCCTCGACGAGCTGCGCGCCTGGGACCTCGTGCCTTACCAGCAACTGGCGGCGACGGGAGCAGGGGTGATGATGGGCCACCTCGCCGTGCCCGGCCTCACCGATGGTGAACCCGCCTCGCTCGACGCCCGGGCCGTCGCCCTGCTGCGCACCGAACTCGGCTACGCCGACGCCCTGGTGATGACCGACGCCCTCGGCATGGGCGCGGTGGGCCTCAGCGTGCCCTCTGCCGCAGTGAGAGCGCTGCAGGCCGGTGTCGACGTCGTGATCTTCACCTCCACCGGAGAGACCGCCGACGTCATCGATGCCATAGAGGCCGCGGTCAATGCCGGCACCCTCACCGTGGCCGAGATCGACGACTCCGCAGTGAGGGTTGCAAGGGTGATCGAGGGGCGCGGCACCCCCTGCGCACCCGCCGCCTGATTGGCAGCCTGAACGGCCCGGGGTCCGTCTGACTCTGGAACAGCCTGCCTTCACGGCGTACGCTTCGCGGGATGGCCATGAACTGCAAGCCGATCCCCACCCTCGACGACCGGATCAACGACATCCGCGATGCGCACCGCCGAGATCGTCAACGAGGACATCCTGCCCAACGAGGGCCGGCTGTGGGCCGCGCGCCGCGAGGAGCGACGAGTCGTTGACCGATCGCACCGAGCGTCCTCGAGCTGCGCGCCGACGATCAAGGAGCGGGTGAAGAAGGCCGGGCTCTGGGCACCCCACCTGCCCAAGGAGTACGGCGGCATGGGCCTCGACTTCCTGGCCCACGCCTACATGAACGAGGTGCTCGCCTACGCCATCGGCGCTGCCTCGCTCTTCGGCGTGGTGGCGCCCAACTCCGGCAACCAGTCGATCCTCGTCAAGTACGGCACCGAGGAGCAGAAGCAGCGGTGGCTGCTGCCCCTCATCGACGGGCGACATGGAGATCGGGCTTCTCGATGACCGAGCCCCACAACCCGGGCAGCGACCCCCGCTCGCTCGACACCACCGCCGTGATCGACGGCGACGACTTGGTGATCAACGGCCACAAGTGGTTCACCTCCAACGGCATCGACGCCGACTTCTTCATCGTCATGTGCCGGTGGTCGACAAGGAGGTCACGAGAGCGGCGACCACAAGAAGCGGGCCGATGGTGCAGATCATCGTGCCCACGCGACCAAGGGCGTCGAACATCGTCCGCGGCATCGGCATCTGGGGCCGCTCCGAGAGCGACCACTGCGAGGTGATGTACGAGGACGTGCGCGTGCCGGTGGACAACGCTCTCGGCCGGGTCGGCGAGGGCCACCAGGCCGCCCAGGACCGCCTCGGCGCCGGCCGCATCTACCACTGCATGAACTCGTGTCGGGCAGATGTGGCGGGCCTTCGACCTGATGGTGCGACCGCGCCGGCACCCGCGAGGTGCACGGCGGCCTGCTGGACGACAAGCAGTTCACCCAGGGCTTCATCGCCGACAGCTACATCGACATCCAGACGGCGCGCCTGATCACCCTCCACGCCGCCGAGAAGATCGACCAGGGCCTTGCACGCGCTCGCACCGACATCTCGGCGATCAAGGTGTATGTGCCGTCCGCCTACACGCGGGTGGTGGACCGGGCCATCCAGGTGCTGGGGCGCGGCGGGCGTCAGCAACGACCTGCCGCTGTGGGCCATGTACCAGGGCGCCCGCACCCTGCGCATCGCCGACGGCCCCGACGAGGTGCACAAGATCCTCATCGCCAAGAACGTCCTCGGCCGCTACGCCAAAGGCGAGGGCTGGGACTTCGGCAACTGACCCACCTTCGGTGATGGGTCAGGACAGGGCGGACTTCACCAAGGCGGCGATCTTCGCCCCGTCGGCGGTGGGCCCGGCCTTGGATCGCACCGCGGCGATGACCTTGCCCATCGCCTTCATCCCCTCGTTGCCGGCGGCCGCAGAGGCGTCGACCTCCTCGGCGATGATCGCCTGCAGATCATCGTCGCTCAACGCCGCCGGCAGGTACGCCTCGAGTACGGCTGCCTCGGCGCGCTCGCGCTCGACCGTCTCGGGCCGCCCCGCGGTCACGAAAGCGTCGGCCGACTCGTGGTGTTTGCGCACCTCGACGGCCAGCACGGCGAGGGTCTGGTCGACGGACAACTCCACCTGCTCGCTACCCGCTGTTTCGGCCACAGAGATCGCCGAGAGGGCCTGACGCAGGGCCGACAAAGCCACTTCGTCGCGAGCCTTCATCGCCGCGGTGAGGGCGGACTGCAGTTGCTGCTTCACGGTGCTGTCACTCATGTCCGCCAGGGTATGCCAGGTGCCCCGCGTGGGGGCAGGGAATTGGGTGCAGGGCGGCCGCCGCTAGCGTCGTGGCCGTGCTCGGCGTGATCGGTGACGTGGTGGAGGACGTCGTGGTGAAGTTGCTCGGGGCCGTGAACCTGGCCAGCGACACCGAGGCCGAGATCACCCGCCGACGCGGCGGTAGCGCGGCGAACGTGGTCGAAGCCGCCTGCCGCGCCGGAGGCCGGGCAAGGTTCATCGGCCAGGTCGGCGACGACGCCACCGGCCTGTGGCTCACCCAGAGCCTCGCCGACGCCGGTGCCGACCTGATGGTCCGCCGCGAAGGCCGCACCGGCACGATCATCGTCGTCGTCGACAACGCCGGCGAGCGGACGATGTTGAGCGACCGGGCGTCGAGCACCAAGCTCTGCAACCCGGAGCCCGAATGGCTCGACGGACTACGGACCCTTCATGTGCCCTTCTACTCGCTCGTCGGCGAACCCCTGGCCACCACATCCGCCACCCTCGCCGCGTGGGCCGTGAAGCGGGGCATCGCCGTCTCCGTCGACACCTCGTCGGCGGCCCTGCTCCAGCGCGTCGGTGCAGAGGCGGCGCTGGCCCAGATCGCCGCCCTCAAGCCGAGCGTGGTGTTGGCAAACGAACTCGAGGCGGCCGTCCTCGGAACGGGGCTGCACCCCGATCACCTCGGCGGCGCGGTCGTGGTGGTCAAACAGGGTGCGGCGCCGGCCATCGTGTTGCAGCCCGGCATGGCGCCGGTGGAGGTACCGGCAATTTTCATCGACCGGGTACGCGACACAACCGGCGCGGGTGACGCCTTCGCAGCCGGCTTCCTGTTGGCCACAGCAAACGGCAGCTCGGCGACCGAGGCAGCGCATCGCGGCCATCAGGTGGCTGCCGACGCGGTGCGCCGCGCCTCAGGTTGCTGAGCCCGGCGACTACCTCGCCCTGCTCTGCTGGGCGGCAGCCAGCAGGCCGACCAAGCCGGCGACGACCATCACGACGACACCGATCGTGGTGACCGTGTGCGGCTTGAAGCTGTCGGCGAAGAAGTTGCCCCCGGCGATGCCGACGGGGATGTCGCCGGACTCGGTGATGGCTGTGAGCCACTGCCAGGCACCGACACTGATCGCCCCCAACGCCAGACCGAGCCCCCAACGCCGACTGAGCAGGAACCCCAGCACTCCACCCACCAGGATGAGGACCAGCACCACCAGGCGCAGCAACAAGGTGGCCGGAGGCATCACGTCTTGGCTGAAGTTGTCGGCGAAGGATGCACCGTTCTGGGGGATGAGTGGGCCGATTGCGACGGCCACCGCGCCCAGGGCCCCGAGAACCCCGATGGCCGGCGTGACCACAGGGTGACCGTCGGCGCCCATGTCGCGCAGTGCCAGCAGAAACACCACGAAGCCCAGCGCTGAGGCGGCGACAGCGAGGAAGAAACCGATCTCGTAGGTGGTGGTGAGGGTGTAGCCGGCGCCGGCGCCGAGCAGGCCCACCTCGGTGACGTCGAACAAGGCCACCACACTGCCGGCAATCATCGCCACCATCCCCCCGAGGGCAAGCCCTGCGCCCGCTGCCAGCCCGCTTCCCACTCGACGACCGGTAGCGCCCAACGCGGCACCGCCGATGAGAAGGATCGCGGCGATGATCGCGCCGACCACATTGTTGGTGGAGAAGTCGTTGACCTTGTACACGTCGGAATAGGAGAGGTCACCACTGATCTCGTAGGACGCCACGTCGAGGAAGCCCGATGCCGCTGCGAGCACTCCGGCAAGTACGGCAACGACGAGAAGAGGGGTGACTCGGAATTGCTGGGGTGTCGCCACCTCGAAGGGAACTTGGGCGGTGATCCCGGCGACGGGCGTGATGGGGCCCGTCTGCGTGGGCAACGCGGCGGTGGCGTCGTTGTCCCAGGCATGGCCCGTGGAAGGTGCGATCGGCGACGTCTGCTCGACCACCGTGAATGCCGCGGTGGGTTCAGCCGGGGTGGGCAGAGGGCCAGGAGCGGGCGGCGGGGCGAAGGTGGGCGCCCGAGGTATCGGCGCAGCAGGTGTTGGCTCGACCGGCGTCGGCTCGACCGGCGTCGGCTCGGCGGTGATGGCAGCGACCGCGGCACCACAATCGATACAGAACTTCTGACCGGTTTGCACGGCAGCACCACATGACGGGCAGAACATCACGACCCCCTTCGGACTGTCGCTCGCCAGACTAGGCGAGCTCGTCGGTCTCCCATGTTGGTTGCGGCGCCGCCACCTGCACGTAGCGCTCGGCCATCCGGGCGAGGAGGAAGTCCTCGAAGGGCCCGGCGGCAAGTGCCGGCGCGTAGAGGTGACCCTGCTGGCGCACACAGCCGAGAGCGATCAGCGCATCGGCTTGGGCGCCCGTCTCGACCCCGTCGGCGGTTACCGCGAAGCCGATCTCGCGCACCAAGGCGATGATCGAACGCACGATGGCACGGTCGTGAGGGTGGGCCGTGATGGTGTCGATCGACAGGCGATCGATCCTCACCTCGTCGAGAGGAAGCCGGCGCAGAAGGCTCAGCGACGAGACCCCGCGGGCGAAGTCGTCGAGGCACACCCGGCCTCCACGGGCTCGGAACGCAGCAAGGTTCACGGCCGCCACCGGAAGATCGACGCTCACCGCGCTTTCGGCGACGTCGATCGTCACCCACGCGGCGTCGAGACCCTGCAGCATCTGATCGATGGGATCGTCACGCCAGCTGTGCTCGGTGGCCTCTGGAGCCATGTTGATCCGGAAGCGGAAGTCGTCGGGCAACCCGAGCAGAGCAAGTCTCCGCATGTGTGGCCTGGCACTGATGATGACCTTCTCTGTGATCCGTTCCAGCAGACCCGCCGAGGCGGCGAGGCTGAGGAAGTCATTGGCCGGGATCACCTGCCCGTTGCGGCGCACCCAACGGGCGAGCAGTTCGGCACCGACTATGTGTCCAGTCGAGGCATCGATCTCGGGTTGGAAGAAGGCGAAGATCTCGCCGTCGTCTATCGCCCGACGCAACGCCTGCTCACCCTCGAGGCGGTCGACCAGCTCCTTCTGCATCGCTCCGTCGAACAGCTCCACCCGGTTGCGGCCACTGGCCTTGGCGCGGTAGAGGGCGGCGTTGGCATGGCGCAGGAGCTCGCTGGCGGAGCCACCGTGAAGGGGTGCGGCAGCAACACCGATGCTCACCGAAGACGGCACCTCGCGATTCTCTGCGTAAACAGGCTGAGCGAGCACGCCACCAAGTCGCTTGGCGATCTCCGCCGCACCGTTGATGTCGTGGCCGGGCATCACCACGACGAATTCGTCGCCACCCATCCGCCCCGCCACGGATCCCGGTTCGATGCTGCGCGCCAACCGGTCGGCGATGATGCTGATGAACCGATCACCACCGCGATGACCAAGAGCATCGTTGACGGCCTTGAAGCGGTCCAGGTCACAAAACAGGAGCCCGACCGGGCTTTCGGTGGTGGCTTGGGCCAGCATCTGATCGAGCACTTCGAGGGTTCCCCGCCTGTTGTAGAGCCCGGTGAGCGAGTCGTGATTCGCCTGATGGGCGAGCCTCTTGTTGGTCGCGGCCAGCTGGTCGTTGACCCCGGTGAGCTCACCCCGCTCATGGGCGAGGTCGCGAAGTAGGCGTGCGCTGCGCCACTGGAGCCGGACGGCATCTACCGCAGATTGGCTCGCAACGCGGTGGACCATCAGCAGGACGGCCCCGAAGAAGGCGGCGACGATGGCGAGGGATCGCAGCCGGGGGTCGTCGGCGCCTATCAGTGTCCAGCCCGACAGGACTGCGACGGGGAGCAGGAACGCCACGTACAGATCGCTGCGCCCGGCGGTGATGATGCACCCCAGGGCGCTGGCCGTCGCAGGTAGCAGGGTCAGCAGCAGGACCATCTCGACCGTTCTCTCACCGGCCACCCAGGGGCACATGCCGAAGAAGAGGCCGAGGGAGACGAAGGAGAGACCGATCAGCAACTGGGTCGAGCGAGGAGTCGTCTGGCCGTCGATGACCATGAAGTAGCGGTAGAGGCCGAGCAGAGTCACCCCCGTCGCTCCCACGGAGGTGATGATCCACCAGCCGAGGCGTGCTCGCGACAGATCGTCCTGCAGCAAGGAAGTGACCAACAAGGTGAACGGCAAGAGCAGGAAGGGCGTCGGCGCGAGATTGCGGGCCACAGCAGCAAGGGCGCGCTCGCGTACATACCAGTTGGGCACATCCTCGGCCAACTGGGATGAGGGTTCGGCGACCAGCTGTTCCATCGTTCCTTCCTGACTCGCGTCACGCGTGGTAGTCGTTCTTCGGCAGGAACGGATGACGACTTGAGGAAACCGACTTGTACGCCGAGCTGCACGAACCCTCAGAAACCTGGCGAGAATGGGCACCGTGCGTGGTCGTTTCGCCCCCTCTCCCACAGGTGCTCTGCACATCGGCAACCTGCGCACCGCACTCGTGTCGTGGCTCCACGCCGTCTCTCTGGGAGGAGAGTGGCTGGTCCGCTTCGAGGACCTCGACCGGGTGACGGCGTCGGCAGTCCACGAGCACGACCAGCTCCAGTCCCTGGCGGGTCTCGGCCTCTATGCCGATGGAGAGGTGGTCCGCCAGTCGGAGCGCTTCAGCCTCTACAGCGACGCCATCGCCACCTTGCGACAACTCGACCGCGTTTACGAGTGCTACTGCACCCGCAGGGAGATCAGCGAGGCTGCCCAGGCGCCCCACGACGACCTTCCCGACGGCGCCTACCCGGGTACCTGCCGCTCCCTTTCCGCTGAGCGCCGCCGCCGTCTGGTCGATGCGGGCCGGCGACCTGCCCTGCGCCTGCTGGCCGACGGCGAACGGTTCGCCTTCGCCGACCTCGTGACGGGCCCCTACGAGGGAGGCGTCGACGACGTCGTACTTCAACGCAACGACGGGATCCCCGCCTACAACCTGGCCGTTGTAGTCGACGACGCGGCCCAGGGGATCACCCACGTCGTGCGCGGTGCCGACCTACTGACCAGCACCCCCCGCCAACGCCTGCTGCAGGTGCTTCTCGGCCTACCCGAACCGACCTATGCCCACGTTCCGCTGGTACTCGCCCCCGACGGCACCCGCTTGGCGAAGCGTCACGGCGCTGTCACCCTTGCCGACCTGGCCGCCCGTGGCGTGCAGCCCGGTGAAGTGCTCGCCCGCCTCGGGGCCAGCCTCGGCCTGTGTGCCGAGGATGACGAAACCACCGCCCGAGACCTGGCACAGCGCTTTCTCATCGAGGACGTTCCCCGCTCGCCGTGGCGGCTCTATCCGGCCCATCTCTGATGGAGCGCTGCCGCCGCGTAAAGGAGCGGCCTCGCTAGGATCACCCTCAAGAACGACCACGACGACCCAAGGCCACCCCTCACATGAATCACCCCCGCATCGCGCTCTTGTGCCTGCCTGTCAGCCTCCTTGCTCTGTCGTCGTGCGCCCAGACCTCGAACGCCGAGCCGCCCGTCACCACGGTCGTCGCGACGGCGCCGGCAACCACCACCACCGTGCCGGCCACCACCACCGAGGAACCCACCACCACCACCGTGCCGGCCGCCACCACCACGGCACCGATCACCACCCAGCCGAGCAACGTCGAAGTGATCGGCCCCTTCGACCAGCCGATCGTCGCCGTGGGCTCCCAGAACGGGCCGGAGACGGAGAAGATCCAGTGGAGGCTGATCCAGCTCGGGTTCTGGGCCGGCTCCCGGGTCGACGGCCTGTATGGTCAGGCCACCACCCAGGCTGTGATGGCCTTCCAGAAGTATCTCGGCCTCCAGGCCAGCGGCAAAGTCGACGAGGCCACAGCAGCGTACCTGCAGGCAATCCCAGAGAGGGCCCACGGCACGGCCGACAGCGGCACCCTGGTCGAGATCGACAAGGCCAAGCAACTCCTGTTCATCATCGTCGATGGCCGCACTGTGTGGACGTTCAACACCTCCACCGGTAGCGAGATCCCCTACGAGGCGACCAACCAGAACGACCCGACCAAGGTCGAGATCGGCGACGCGGTCACCCCCAGCGGCTTGTGGGAGGTCACCCGCGAGCGCCCCGAGGGTTGGTGGGAAGGCGACCTCGGCAAGATCTATCGGCCGAAGTACTTCGTCGGCGGCATCGCGATCCACGGAATGACCAGTGTGCCCAACTATCCCGCGTCGCACGGCTGTGTGCCGCGTAAGCGTGCCGGCGATGGACTTCATCTGGGCGACCGGTCTGGTGCCGGTGGGCACCCCCGTGTGGGTCCACACCTGAACCCGGCCAGGGCCGGTTCTGGACCTGCCTGATGACCTGCCTGATGAGCTGAGGGTCAGCCGGCGACGGGCGGGTCGGTGAACTGCTGACCGGCGCGCGACACGTGCTCGCTCCACTGGCTGCCGTCCCAGTAGCGCAGGTCGAAGCGGCCCGACGGGTCCGCGTACCAATCGGCCGGCACCGCCGGTGCAGCGGCGGCCGCGGGCTGATAGGCGGGAGCGGGCTGGTAGGCGGGAGCCGGCTGGTAGGCCTGGGCGGGCTGATAAGCGGGGGTCGGCTCGGCAATGGGGGCCATCGGCGCCGGCTCTGGGGCAACCGCCCAACCCGGTGCCTCGGTCGCCGACGCTGCGGGTACTGCCGCGATCACAGGCTCGGCAGAGGCTGCGGCGCCCGTGTCGCGAGCGAGGAAGGCGGTGACATCGCCACCGGTGGGCACGATGGCGACAACGGACCAACCCTCGGCCGCCTTTTCGTTGAGCTTGGCGATGAGGGCCGCCGGGTCGTAGGAGGAGGCGCTGACGGAGACAAATTCCTGCATGCGGCGAGGTTCAGCCGCGCCCGTCAGGTCTGTAGCACAGAGTGTTCACGTCGACCTCGGAAGGCGGCCCGTCGTAGACCAGCTCTCCGTCGCGCAGGGCCAACAGTCGGGTGACCCTGTGCACGAAGTCGAGCTCATGGGTTGCCACAACCAGGGTGGCCCCTGCTTTCGCCGAATCGTCGAGCAGAGCCAAGAAAGCAGCCTTCCCCGGGGCATCCAGGCCGACGAAGGGCTCGTCGACCAGGAGCACGTCGAAGGGTCGCACCAGGCCGAGGGCGATCGACGCCTTCTGACGCAGGCCGCGGCTGAAGGTGGTGGGGATGTCGTCACGGCGATGACTGAGCTGAAGTCGCTCGAGCAGCTCATCGGCCCTGGCCTGCCACCCGCTTGCCCCGTGGAGGCGGGCCACGTACTCGAGGTGCTCACCCAAGGAGAGGTCGTCGTAGAACGTCGGGGTGTCGGCGAGCCAACTCAGTGAGCGGCGGGCCGCGACCGTGCCCGAGGCGTGGCCCATCAACTTCACCTCGCCGGCAGAAGGGTCCAGCAGGCCGGCGGCCATGCGCAACAGGGTGGTCTTGCCGCTTCCGTTGTGGCCCACCAGCGCCACATGCTGACCGACCGGCACCTCGAGGTCCAGGGGCAGCAGGGCCGGCCGGTCGCCGTAGTCCTTGGTGAGGCCGTGGGTGGACAGGGCGATGGTCATGTGGTCCTTCCTGATGCCTGGCGTCGCTGGGAGGCGGTGTAGCTGCGCCCTTCGGCCATGAAGGCGCGAACGCTTCGGCGCACCCTGTCGCGCAGACGCACCCACCAGGCCACCGCAACGACGAACAAAACCTCACCGACAGCACCGCGCACGGAGGCGGCCTCGACCGAGTCGCCGGCGCGTGAGGCAGCACGGGGCAGAAGGACGGCGCAGATGCCGAGGGTGCTCACGAGGATCGGCCACACGAGACGCAGTGTGGTGGTGAAACCGGCCATCTCCGGTGGCACGAAAGCCTGCTGGTTCACCGGGCTGTACGGGTCGGGAGCGTCGCGCACGATGCTCACCACCGCGCCGGCGGCACCGGCGAGGACGGTCGGGTAGGCGAGGATCGCGGTCGCGGCGATGTAGTCGGCCCCCAGGCGAGACGATGGCGGCGAGGCCGGCGATGACGGCGAAGGGCGCTAGGGCCACCGCCGGGGCGGCGAGGTGGCGCATCAGCAGTTCGCCGCGCTCCACCGGCAGGCCGTCGGCCCGGTCCGCCTGATCGACCTCCTGCGAAAGGGGCTCCATCACCTCCAGGCCGAGTACGAAAGCAGCCAGCGCCGCGCCGACCAAGGCAGGGGTGGTGCCCTTCGCCGCCGCTGCCTGCAGCAAGCCCACGGCAACAGCCAAGGCTGCCATGCGCAGCAGTCGAGGGCAGGGGGAAGCGCAGCAGTCCGAACCAGCCGCGGCGCCACATGGAATGGGTGAACCCCATCCTCTGGGCCCCGCGATCGCTGAGCCGGCGCCACGGACGATGGCGGGTGTGCTCCTGGTTGAGCTGACGACGTAACAGGATCACGGTGCGCAAGTCCTGCATGGTGACGGCGAAGCGAAGCTGGGCAACCAGCGAGCTGCGCCGGGCGAGAGCATCCACGGAGATCCGCCCCAGCATCAAAATGCCGGCGACGACGGCGGCCACGGCAACCACCGTGGCGGCGAGGTCCACCGGGTGCTGCCTCCACCCCCACAAGCCGAGGCTGCCCGCCGTGTCGGCCGGCCCGGGGATGCGCCAAGCCACTGCCGCGCCCTGCCAGGCCACCACAGCGAGACCCACCAGCGGTGGCGAGCCGGCGGGGCAGGCGGGTGGTGTGGGCGACGAGGGCCGCGCCCACCCACAGCAGGGCCACCGTCGCTCCGAAGAGGGCACCGCCTGCGGCCCAAGCGACGAGCGACCCCGGCAGCCGGCGGCCGGCGAGCTGACCAGCCACCGCGCCCGCCCCGACCCCGGCGGACAGGGCACTGCGCACCCTTTGCACTGAGGGGCGCATCAGGGCGTGGCGGCGGTCGATCGGGGGCGAGCATCACGTGGGTGACGTCGGCTGCTTCGAGCGCCAGAGGCCCGCCGTGAGAGCCACCGCGCAGCCCCGCCGACACCGCCAACGCGGCGAGAAGGCCGAGCACGGCCGGGCCGTGGCGGCTGACGTCGGCAAGGGTGCCGGTAGCAACCGTGGCGTCCTTCACCGAGCTGCTGATCCACAGGATCGTGCCGCCGCCGAAGAGGCCGAAGAGATAGACGCGGTATGCCACCTCGAACCAGTCGAGGGCGCCAAGACGGTGCCGGGTGCGCCTGCGGCGCATATCCGCCAGCACGACCGCACCCGTGGTGCCCTGGCCGGTGCTCATCGGGCCGAGGCAGAGCGCGATGGGAGCGATCACGGCGAGCATCCTGCCATCACATTCGGCTGATCGCGCGGCAGAATGGGCCGATGTCTGTGACGGAGCTTCACGATCTCTTCGCTTACCTCGCCCTTATCGCGCTCGGCGGGGTGGTGGTGATGGTTGCGGCCAGGGTCATCCCCTCCGTGGTCGGGGTGAGGTTCCTCGATGCCATCTACCGGGTTCAACTCCCTCTGGCCGCCCTGGTGGCCACCACCGCCACACTGGGCAGCCTGTGGTTCAGCGAGCACGGCGCACTGGGTGCCGTGCCGCTTCTGCTGGTTCCAGCGGATCTTCATGTACTCCGCCGCGGTCGTGCTCATCGTCGCCTCCTTGCGCCGCGACCGAGGGGCGAAGTGGTACGTCGTGCCCCTGGCGTCCATCGGCATCCTGCTCAGCACCTGGCACATCCTGCTCGAGCACGGGATTGTGGAGGACTCCAAGGTGTGCGCCGCCACCACCCCCTGCGCCAACCCCTGGTACGTGTCCATCGGGTCTATGGACCCCAACACGATGCAGCCGGCCGAATGGTACGGAATAACCCTCGCCGTGATGGCTTTCTGCGGTTTCGCCGCCATCCTGGCTCTCTTGCTCATCCCCGAACACCTCGACACTGCGGAGGAAGAAGATCATGGCGAACCGTCAGAGGGCTGAAGCCCGGCGCAAGGCCGCCGCCAAGGCCGCCCATCGGCCCGGCGGAGGCTCCAAGACATGGCTCTGGCTGACCCTCGGGATTGTGGCTGTCATCGCCGTCGTCATCACCGCCGTCACTCTTGGCGACGACGACGACGACGAGCAGCAGCTCCGACACCGTCACCACCGACAGCGCTGCGAGCAGCATCCCCGACAGCCAGCCGGTCACGGTCACCGGCGAACCCCTGCCGGCTTTCGAGCAGTCCGATGGCGACACCGCCGTGGGCATGGACGCCCCCCTGCTTTCTGGGCTCGACTTCCAGAGCGACCCCGTGGTGATCGACCCCGCCACCGAGGGGCCCTACATGCTTGTCTTCCTGGCCCACTGGTGCCCCCACTGCAACGCCGAGATGCCCCTCTTGATCGACTGGAAGAACAGTGGGGGTGTGCCTGCGGAGCTCAACGTCGTCGGTATCGCCACCGCCCCGTCGCCGGCGTCTGCCAACTATCCGCCCCACGAGTGGTTCGCCGGTAAGGGCTGGCAGCTGGCCCGTCCTGGTCGACGAGTCGCAGGGCGACGGTGCGGCCGGCGTCGCTGCCACGGCCTATGGCGCCACCGGCTGGCCCTACTTCGTGATCGTCGGTGCCGACGGCAAGGTGAAGGTCAGGGTGTCGGGCGAGATCGAGGTCAACGACCTCCAGCAGATCGTCGACGACGCCCTCGCCGGCTGAGTCGCAATAGCCTGGGGAGCCATGACTTCCGCCACCTCGCCCGGCCGTGCTCCGTGTCGGCTTTCTCGGGCCCCACGGCACCTTCACCGAGCAGGCGCTGAACAGCCAGCCCGATCTCGCTGTGGCCGAGCACGTGCTGTACCGCACGATGCCCGACGTGCTCGATGCCGTCGAGGCCGGTGAGGTCCACCTCGGGTTCGTGGCCATCGAGAACTCGATCGAGGGCACGGTGAACCTCACCCAAGACGAGTTGGCGTTCAACCACGACCTGCTCATCCAACGCGAGGTCGTGCTCGACATCGAGCACTGCCTTCTGGCCAAGCCGGGCACCGCGATGGACGACGTCGAAGGTCGTGCTCAGCATCCCCGTGGCGAGTGCCCAGTGCCATGCCTTCTTGCGTGCCAACGTCGGCATGCGCCGAGCTGAGGGCCACCAACAGCACCGCCGAGGCGGCCCGCATGGTGGCGCAGGAGAACGGTCCTGGCTTCGCCGCGGTTGCCCCACGAACCAGTGCCGAGCTCTACGGGCTCGAGATCCTCGCCGCCGACATCGCCGACCACCCGGGCGACCAGACCCGTTTCGTGCTCGTCTCCCGCGAGGGCATCCCCGCGCCCACCGGGCACGATCTCACCGGGCTGGTGATCTACCAGCGCGCCGACGCGCCGGGCAGCCTGATCAGCATCCTGCAGGAATTCGCTGCCCGGCGGATCAACCTCAGCAACCTCCTGTCGCGACCCACCAAGGGTGGCGGGCTGGGCGACTACTGCTTCGTCGTCTACCTCAACGGTCACCTGGCCGACGAACTGGTCGCCGACGCGATGAGGGCCCTGCATTCCAAGCAAGGCAAGGTGAAGTTCCTCGGCAGCTACCCTGCGGCCGGGGAGCACGCCTACATCGGCCCGCGAGCACGCCGATGCCCGCTGGCGAGAGGCCGACGACTGGGTTCAGCAACTGCGGTACGGGATCAACCGAGAGGAAACACCATCATGAGGTTTGCACGCATCACCCTGGCGGGGGTGACGGCCCTGGCCGTCGTTCTGGCTGGCTGCAGCAGCGACAAGAATGGGAGCGGTGGGAGCGTCACCACCGCCGCGGTCGAGTCCACCACCAGCGTCGGCGACACAACCACGATTCCGGCCACCACCGCCCCGACCACCGAGGCACCCACCACAGTCGCACCGACCACGGCCGCGCCCACCACAGCGGCCCCTGCTCCCGGCTACAGCCTCTACGACGAGGTCGACGCACCTACCACGATGTCCAGCGGCCACACTCATGCCTTCGGGCCCACCGGTGTGCTCGCCGACGGTGTCTACTGGGTGAGCTACACGGGCGGGGCGGCGGCAACTCCGAGCATCACCATCTTCCAGGCCTTCTTCGGCGACGAGTGCATCAGCAAGGCGGCCGAGGTGGGCGACGAGTGCAACAACGACTACTTCGTCCTCGACCCCCCATCGCGCGACATCGACGACCTCCCCTTCGCCTCTGAGACGTGGCTGACGGTGGCAGACATGAACACGATGCTGAGCCACTGGATCACTCCCGTGGAGCTGGCCCAGATCGCGACATCGAGCCCCAGCGCCGGCGCACCGGCCGGCTTCGAGTTCATCCCGTTCCCGTTCATCATGACGGTCACCGGAGGCGAGATCACAGCCTTCGAGCAGCTCTGGGTGCCCTGATCGCCGGATGAAGCTGCACACGGTCCGCGCCGGCAGCGGCGCGCCTCCCATCCTGTTCATCCACGGCCTCGGGTCGTCGGCGGCCACGTGGGCCGCGTGCATGGAGCTCCTCGGCCGGCACCACGAGGTGATCGCCGTCGACCTTCCCGGTCACGGCCGGTCGCCCGTCCCCCAGGACCCGGCCGAGTACACACGCGACGGGGCACTGGCCGACATCGACGAGATCATCGCCGCCCTCGGGTCGCGCCCGGTGCTCGTGGGGCACTCGTTGGGCGGCTACCTGGCCCTCGCCCATGCCGTCACCCGGCCCGGTGTGGCCCGAGCCATCGTGGTCGAGAACACGGGGCCGGGTTTTCGCGACCCCGCCAAGCGTGAAGCATGGAACGAGAGGTCCCGCCGCAATGCCCATCGCTTCGGCATCCCCGTGCAGGCCGCCGACCTCAACCTGCAGCACGACTCGTTGGTGATGGACCACCTGGCCGACATCGCCGTGCCCACTCTCGTGCTCGCCGGCGACCTGGACCGCCCCGAGTTCATCGGCTCCGGCCAGTACATGGAACGCAAGATGCCGTCGGCGCGACTCGTCGTCGTGGAAGGCGGCGACCACTCGATGCACGAGCAATCCCACGCAGGCGAGGTCTCCGATCTGATCGAGGACTTCCTCGCCACCCTCCCCGCGGAGGTAGATTCACCTCCGGAACGGTGGCAGAGCGGACAAATGCGCACGCCTTGAAAGCGTGAGGCTCACAAGGCCCGGGGGTTCGAATCCCTCCCGTTCCGCGTTGGAATTCCGTGGACGTTCGTGGACGTCCACGGACGTCCAAACTTCAGTGCTCTGACTAGGTCTTTCATTGCATTGACGTCCACCGGTGTCGTACGCTGTCCGACGAGCGTTGCTCCTCCGGTTACTCCCTTTTGGGGGTCGTTGCTCCCGGGTAGCTCCCGGCTCAGGGCACATTCCGGAGGGATTCGAACCCATGGCTCGCAAGGCCGCTGGCAAGCGAACGACGAGCGCCGATGGCACCGTGAGGGTCCACGGCAAGGCCTCGAACGGCGAGGGCTCGATCTACCGCGACGCCGGTGGTGCGTGGCGGGCGACCTACACGGTGGCTGGCGAGACCCGGCCGCGACGGGTGCGCGGCAAGACGCGTGAGGAGGCGCTCGCCCGCCGGGCCGCGAAGTTGGAGGAGCTCGCTCAGACGATGTCGGGCACGTTTCATCGCGACACCACCGTCGCCGAGCTGGCGGCGTGGTGGCTCGACACGGTGGCCCGCCATCGGGTGCGGCCGTCGACGTTCGGCAAGTACACGAACCGGGTTGCGAAGATCACGGCGACATTGGGCGTGATGCCGGCGCGGACTGTGAAGGCAGAGCACGTAGCGCGCTGGCAGTCGGATTTGTTGAAGGGCGGACTCGCGTCGGGGACGGTCGGCGATCTGCGCGTCGCCCTGCACATGGTGATGGAGCAAGGCGTGATCCACGAGTTGATCGCGGCGAACCCAGTCGATCGCGTGGCGGCGCCGAAGGTGGTTCGGTCAGCGAAGCGGGCATTGGTGTCGGGTGACGCACGTCTGCTCATCGACGCCGCAGCGACCGATCGGCTCGGAGCGGCGGTGGCGCTGCTGTTCGTGCAGGGCTGGCGGGTGTCCGAGGTGTTGGGACTCGCGTGGGAAGACCTCGACCTCGACGCCGGCGTCGCTGTTGTTCGCCGAGCTGCGGTGTACGTCGACAAGGTCGGCATGGTGCTCGGCCCGACGAAGAACGCCGGCGCTGCTGGGACCCATCACCTGTCGGCGGGCGTGGTAGAGCAGCTGCGAGCTCGTCGGAAGGCGCAGGCGGTCGAGCAGCTCTCGATCGGCGAGCGCTGGCCGACGCACACCTACGAGGGCCAGCGAGTGTCGCTCGTGTTCACCAACATCGACGGCGGCCTGGTGAACCGGCAAGCGGTGGCGAAGGCAGTGACGAAGGCGGCCGAGCGAGCAGGCCTGGATGCGTCGGGCCTGGCGACCCACACCGGCCGGCGCACCGCCGTGACTGTGCTGTACGCCGAGGCCGGTCTCGACCTCAGCGACATCGCCAGGTACGTCGGCCACGCCGGGGAAGCGACGACGGCGGGGTACGTGCGGTCGTTGGGCGAACGCCCGAGGGCAACGGCAGCCTTGGCCGCGTCGATGCTCGACCCGAGACCTAAGGCGCAATCCGACTCGTGAACGGCCTTACCACAGCAACCGAGACCCTTTCGCGGCGTTTTACTACGCTGTCCAGAAGGAGGGTATAGTAAAACTCCATGAAAGTCCCGACCAGCGCAGTTTCCGCCATCGGAGCGGTGATCAGCGGCTCGACCGCTCACAGCCTGGAGGGCCAGAACCTCGACTTCAAGCAGGCCGACCGGGATCTACGTAAGACGCTCGCCGACCTCGCGGAGGCGGCTATGTGCTTCGCCAACGCGTCAGGCGGACATCTCGTCGTCGGCATTGCGAACCGGCCGGGCGGCCCGACCGCCCTGAAGGGCTGTGACGCGTCGGTACAGGACATCGGCAAGGGCATCTTCGAGAGGACCAGCCCCGGCTTGATCGTCGAGGTCGACGAGTACCGCCACCCGAACGCGCCTGACGTGCGCCTGATCATCATCGGGGTCTCGCAGGGCACCCAGGTTTACTCCGTTGCGGGCCGAGTGACTCTCCGCATGGGGACCGACTGCCAGGCCCTCAGCCCCGCCGAGGTCCACCGTCTGTACTCGTCGCGACTGAACCTCGACTTGTCGGCGGAGCCAACCGATCTCGGCATCGAAGCCGTCTCCGCATCGGCCATGGAGATCGCTCGGCGTCGTCTGCGCGCCATGCCTGAAGGAGGGCGCGAAGTCGCGGATCTCCCTCTCGGCGAGCTCCTTCGGAACCTCAAGCTCGTCGATGACTCCGGTTGGTTGCGGCGTGCCGGAGCCCTGTTGTTGACGACTCCAGCGGAAGACGTGGAGGCGAGCCTCGTCTACGTGCATCGGCAGCGAGCCTCCGCGGAGCCGGACTACTCCACGCGTCTCGATGGGACGCTCCTTGAGGTGGCCGAGCGGGCCATCGAGTTGGTGCGCGTCCGTCGCCACGAGCGCAACCTGCTCCTGCCGAGCGGCCAGCAGATCACTGTGGCCGACTTCCCTGAACCCGCCGTTCGCGAAGCCATCGCCAATGCGTTGGTGCACCGCGACTACCGGCGCGGAGGCTCCGTGTTCGTCGAGCACAATGACGAACAGCTCACCGTGACCTCGCCGGGCGGGTTCCTCACGGGTGTCTCACCGGAGAACGTGCTCACCGGCGAGCCTCGTGCTCGCAACCCGCTACTCGCCGAAGCCGCTCGAAACCTACGACTCGGTGAGCGTCTTGGCATCGGTGTCGATCGGATGTACCGATCGATGATCGCTGCCGGGGGCCATCCGCCGACGTTCGAAGATCGCGACGACTGCGTCCGAGTTCGATTCGCCGCGGCCCGCGACGCCGACGTGGCGAAGTTCGTCGCGCAGCTCCCCTCCTCGCTGAACGACGAGCACGAGACCGACGTGCTGATCGTGCTCCATGAGCTGTGTCGGCAGCGCACGATCAGCGCCGAAACGCTGATGCCTGTCTCCCAACGCCCCCTCGACGAGGCGCAGACGGTGCTTGAGCGAATGGCGGCTGCTCCACTGGACCTGCTCGAGCCGACCCGCCGTACTGCGAGCCGAGCACTTCCGACATATCGATTGCGAGACCTCGTCCTCGCCCAGCTCGGCGGTGCGGTTCACTACCACCGACGGTCAGGTGACGACATCGACCGAAAGGTCATCGCACACGTCGCCGAGTATGAGCGGGTCACGAACGCAACGGTGCGGAACCTCCTCGATGTGAGCGTTACGCGAGCGTCAGGCATCCTTCGCGACCTCGTCGATCGCAACGTGTTGGTGAAGACGTCGACGCAGCAGCGCGGGAGCGCCGTCGAGTACGGCCCCGGGCCAGACTTTCCCGAAGTCACGGTTCCCAAGGCACCAAAGAAGCGACGCCAGGCCACCGTCACCAAGCAGCAGGGCGGACTCTTCGATGAGTAGCGATTCGGAGAAACGGCGGCCTGATCAGCCGACAGCCACGCGGGCAGCGTGGAAGGTGTCTGCTGGCAGCTCGTGGGCGAGGTGCCAGAGGATGCGCATCTGGCGTTCGCCGGTGTAGCTGACGTAGGTCACCGGGCGCGGCGAAGGTGTCGAGCAGGTGGCCCTGGTCCACGGCGCTCAGGCGAACGTTCCATTCGAGTCCGTCGAGGAGTGCCGCCCTCGACAGGTTGGACGAGCCGACGTACGCGGTCGAGAAGCCGGTTGCCCGCCGGAACAACCATGCCTTGGCGTGGAGCCGTGTCATGCGGGTCTCGTAGGACACCCTCACTTCGGCACCCACCTCGACGAGCCGGTCGAGTGCCCGTCGCTCAATGACACCCATGTACGTCGTCGTGATCACGCGCAGCGTGCCGCCGCGACGCGTCAACGACGCGAGTTGCTCGTCGAGCACGCGCAGGCCGTGCCACTTCACGAACGCGCAGAGGAGGTCGACCTGGTCGGCCGACGCCAACTCTCGCTGCACCTCGGTGCCGATCCGAGGCTGGTCACGTGCGTTCACGAGGAGCGCGCTGGAACTCAGCGGAACCTCCGGCCGGTCGGGGAAGCGAGCCGATCCAGCCGGCAGCTTGTCGGGCGTGGCGAGCGCCATGAGCACGTCGTTGGTCGGCGCGACCAGATCGTCGTCGTCGCCCATCGTGGGCGCGAGCGCTTCGACTGCACGAGCAATCTCGTTAGCCAGTTGCACCTGCCGCTCGATCGATGCGACGTCTGTGCCGCCGGCGCTGCGAAGAGCGCGGTTCACCAGGATCGAGAGATGCCGGCCGAGCACGTCGTGCGCATCGGCTGCGTCGAGTCCAGCGCGGTCGAGCTGCTCACCTGGAATGAGCCGCAGTCGTCGCTCGACACCCTGCGTGACGAGCTGCTCGTACAGGCCTGGGGGCAGCTCCGTCACGGGCTGACAGTAGTTCTCGGCGTGTCGAGGCGCGCCGATTGACGCAGCGAGCTCTTCTCGAGACGCTTGGGCAATGGACGTCAACCTCACCCTGACCGCCGACGACATCGCCGAGATCCTCGAGGCGCTGGACTCGTACGAGTACTGGGAGCTCGGTCGAGATCTCCCACGCAACAACGGCGCGGTGTTCATCCCCGGGGACTACCTCGGTGCTGCCGATCCCTACTGGTCAACCGGACCGACCGACGACGATGCGGTGGCCATCGAGGTCGTACGAGCCAGCCGGCGCCTTGCTGCTCGGCTGCAGGACCTGCTGTCCAACCGGCCGGACGTTGGCTGACCAGCTCACACTTCTGCGGTGTGATCGCCGAGATCGTTGGCGTCGTCAGCGTGTCGCCAGGACTCCGCGTCGGACGGATCGTCGAGCACGACGGGCTCGCCACAGAGCCGACAGCGACGGCGCCCGCCCTGCACCACGAGCTGGCTGAGAACCGACGGCTGGCCCGGGTTGGCCGCACCTCGCGCCTCGGCGTAGGCCTCCGCGTCGATCCGCTCCCAGAAGGCGGCGACTCGATCATCCTGTTGCCCGCGAGAGTGCACCAACCAGATCCTGGGTTGGCCAGCGGATCTGCTCTGGTCTCGTTGCTGCTCGTCGGGCATTGCCGCACCTCCGAGCCAGAGTGAGCTCGCTCCTCGACCGGATCGCAACCGACGTGGACGATCATTCGCTCTACTTCTCACAAACTGAGCGATATCATCCAGTTTGTGAACAAAACGCCGACACCTTCACTCCTGCCGATCTTCCGGTCGCAACAGCAGGCCGAGTTGCTGGCGCTCATACTCGGCGACCCGTCGACCGAGCACAGCCTGGCTCAGCTCGCCGATAGAACCGACATCCCATATGCGTCTGTCCACCGCGAGGTTGAACGCGCCGTGGCCGCGGGTCTGGTGACGAGTCGGTTCGTCGGAAGGACACGGCTCATCCGCGCCGACCCGGCGAGCCCATACTTCAGCGGGCTGTCGGACGTGCTCGTCAAGGCGTTCGGTGTTCCATGGGTGCTCGGCCAGGCGCTCGCCGGCGTCAGCGGGATCGACGCCGCGTACGTCTACGGCTCCTGGGCGGCAAGGTTCTCCGGTGAGGAGGGCGATCGACCAGTTGGCGACATCGACCTCCTCGTACTCGGAGGACCGGACCGCGACGAGGTGTACGCCGCCGCCAGCTCTGCCGAACGCAGGCTCGGGCGAGCTGTCCAGGTGACCATCCGATCGACCGACTGGGTAACCGGAGGCAGCGGCACCTTCCACGACACGGTCGCCGGACGCCCGATGGTGCCGGTGCCGCTGGCGGCTACGAGAACAGATCCGGGGGATCGGCCGCCAACAGTCCGGCGACCGCCTAGACGACGGTTCGCGCCGTCGACAGCGCACGGTCGACGATTTCGGCGTGAGTATCAAGGCATGATCACTGCCGCAGTAGAGACACACGAGAGTTCGGAGTGGATGCTCTGAGCTGGTAGCTTCCGACGATGACGGACACCCCCGGCACGCCGGCATGGGCAGCTCCCCCAGTGGCAACTCCCGACGCTGCTGCGAAGGTCGCCTGGTGGAAGAAAAAGCTGCAGATCCCCGTCTGGGCGACCATCGTCGCCTCCGTGCTCGCGATCGGGGCGATCGGCGGCGCAGCCGGCACGAAGAAGTCCGATGAGAAGCAGACGATCGTGCCGCTGACCGCCACCACAACGACCGACGCAAGCGCGACCACCACCGCGCCCGCTACGACGGCCCGGCCCACCACCACGGTGAAGGCCACCACCACGACGGCCGAGTCAACGACCACACTCGCACCCACCACTACCCTGCCGGCCCCCGTGATCTTCACCGGGCGCGGCGACAACGTCGTCGACATCGGCGCCGGCAACAGCCGGTATGTGATCCACGGCACCCACAACGGCAGCAGGAACTTCATCGTGACAGCTCTCGACACCAACCTCGAACGCGTCGACGGAACATTCAACGAGATCGGTGTCTACGACGGCACCGTACTGCTCAACATCTACGGCAGTGCCTCCGACGTCCGATACCTGCAAGTCGAAGCCGACGGAGACTGGTCACTCGAGCTCCTGGAGGTCAGGCAGGTTCCAAGCGTGGAAGGCACGTTCACCGGGCATGGCAGCGCCGTGCTCTTCTACTCCGGCGACGGCGGGATCTTCACGATCACCCACGACGGCGAACGCAACTTCATCGTCCGCTCTATCACCTCGGAGTCTTCCGAGGGCGTCGTGAACGAGATCGGTGTCTACAGCGGTCGGCAACCCATCGCCGGGCCTGGCATCATCTCGATCATGGCCGACGGCAACTGGACGTTCACGCAGGACTGAACGTGGGCGTCACACCCGCGCCGCGGATCTCGATCTTCGTCGGTCGAACCTGTTGAGGCCGCGCCTGGTGGACGACCACGGCGTCGATCCAGTCCGCAATGAGCTAGCGAGGGTGTCGAGATCGAATGTGGCCACACTGCGGGTTGGTCGCGTGATACTGGTGCACGCCAGCCCGGACATGCGGCGACCTCAAGACCGTGACCTGACGGCAACGCTATTCGGCGAGCAAGTCGGAGTGTTCACCTGAGGCGCGATTGGGGTGCAATCGGTCGAGAAGCGCTGCCAGATCGGCGAACTCAGAGGGCCTGTGGGCCGTGACCCCAAGGTCTTCGTTCCAACGACGAACCTGTTCCATAGCTGCTGTTCGTACGCCGCGCACCTGGTAGGCGGGACCGATCCACGTCTTGAATTTGCCGCCGTCGCCCTCTCGGAACCTCTCCTGATTCATCTCCCTGAGGAACTTCTGCTCCAGGTCTTCCCAGCTGCCCGATTTGGAGGTCATCAGGTCCACGTCGAGGTAGCGGACTATGTCCGGCTTGGCGAATCCGTGCACCTCGAGGCGATCCAGCCGTTCCTGGGCCACTGCCTCTTTGAAGAGAGCCAGTAAAGCCCTCATCTCTCGCTGCCGTTTGTACTCAGGCTGAGCCCGGAATTGCGCAAGAAGCCGATAGCGCTCGCTGCTTCCCGAGGCCCCCTTGAGCCGACGAAGGTCGTCGCCCACAGAACGAGCGAGGCTGTCGAGGCAGATCACTATTGGGGCCTTTGTCATCCCGAAGAGAAGAGCTGACTCCGCGATCGAACTCAGGCCTTCCGTTCCACCAAGGGCCACAAAGAGCACAAGGTGACGTGCTAGTTCAGGTGCCAGAAAGGCTTGAAGTACCTCAATGTCGTGCTGCCCTTCGACGAGGAGAATGACATCAGCGCTAGCAACCAGCCTCTCGGGCTGCATGGAATACTTTCGGGCCTCTTCGGCTAGGGATGCGGACGTCAATATCGTGGTCGGTTGCTCAATGGCAGTATTTCCCGACTGATTGACCGTCACGAGGTAGCGGTGGTCGGCGAGAGCAAGGACATCGCGGCGTGTGATGCAACGAGGACGTAGTCAGCGATCGATGCCAGCCCGCCCGCGAGCCGCTCGATCGCAAGCTGATGCAGGGCCCGTTCCGGTTCGTCGATGACCGCCGTGGACAGACGTTGGAAGGCCGAGCCATCGCGGCGAAGCTGCTCGAAGGTGGGTGCGGTGGCCTGCTGAATGGCGAACGAGCTGAATCGGCGGTGTGCGTCTCCGAGACGATCGACCGGAATCGGTGGCTGGCCGTGAACAGACGCCGTCCATTCCAAGGGCCAGTCTCCTTTGAACCAATCCCGGATGCCCTTCAGGCTGCCCGACAGTTCCGGAGGATCAACGAACAGATCGCGCAGAATTGCGTTCGCGTCGACGCCAATCCTGGCGAGAGCCTCCTCGGGAGCCCACACGCCGTCGGGGCGGGCGCGAAGAGTCGCAATTCTGCGGACGGTGTGCTCGACAGCAGACTCGTTGTCCTCGACTACCGGAGGGTTGACCAGAGTTCTGGGTGGATGTTCGGCTCGCGGCGCCTCCACGACCGGAAACGCAGCCCACTCCGGCCAATCGGGCATCCCCATCAACTCCGGTGTCGGCGGAAGAAAAGGTCGAGTCGACAGGTGACCGTATGCCATCGGCCACTCCGGCACCTCCCAGCATCCTGAGTTTGCCCCTTGCCACCAGCTGAGTCGAGCGGGCGGATAGAGCGCTCCGGTGTCCCCTGACCGGGCTCCGAACGACGAGCGCCACGCAGTCCGCCACAGATCGTCTGACGCTTCCCACCGCGGCGCGAGCAGCCCTCGTCGGGAATCCGGATCGCAGAGAAAAGCGAGCTCGCGCCCGCTGGGTACGAGAAGCCAACGTCCGTGGCGCAGCAAGTACTCCGCCTCGTCGTCTCTGGCGTCGGGCCAGGGCAGCGTCGTCCTCACCGTGTAGACCAACTGCGCCCAGAGTTCGGTTGGGTAGGTCTCCATCCGGTCATCTTGCTGAAGATCGTCTTCGAGGTATCCGGCGAGTTCGTCTATGAAGGCAGGGTGCCAAGCTTCGTCCACGACTGTCGCCGGGGTCAGGGGCACACGGATGTGCAGCCCACCCAGTTGGTATGCAGCCTGCATCGCGTTCGGCGGCGTCGGGTTGACCGCAGGTTCACCGTTGCGGTTCCAGCCGGGTCTCTGGGCAAGCCCAGAGAGCATGTCGGAGATGGCTCTGAGTATTCTGCTCTTCCCTACGCCATTCTGACCGTACAGAGCGGTGACACCCCGACGCAGCTCGAGGTGGAGATGGCCAACCGGTGGAGCGGCGGCAAGGCTCAGACCGGAGAACTCGACTTGGCGATTCGGGTTCTCCCTCACCGCCCGGATCCTATACAACCCTGCAAACCGGAGAACTGTGGATCGCGGCGTTGGGTTCGATGGGGCCCGACGCGCCTAAGCGACGACACCGTGTTCGACGTCTCGGCCGCAACCCACAAGATCGCCGCGCATGACAACGATCAGATGCGGCAGTCAGCGCTCGAGGCGCTCGCAGATGAAGCGACGGAGCTCACCCATCGGGATGCGACGTGAGCGGCCGATGTGGACCGAGGCTAGCTGGCCGGTCGTGAGTAGGTCGTAGAGCGACCCGCGGCTGACGGAGAGGAACCGGGCAGCGTCGGGCAGGGTGACGAGTCGGAGGTCGTCGTCGAGGTCGGCGAAGTCGGTTCCAGTGGCGTGCATCAGGTGCTCCTTCTGATTCTGCGAGTACACAGGGATACAGAGCACGGTTTCGCCCAGGCGCAGCACGACCTCGACAGATTTCTCACGCGATCGCGCTGGCAGTCGCGTTGCCGCCACGCGACTGACCACGCGATCGCGCACGCGACTGTCCGCGATCGCGTGGTCAGCAACATCCTTGGCGCATCTTCGGATCCTCAGGCCGCCATCAGGTCGGCCTCGACGCGCCGGAGGTCCTGATGTGCTGCTCCTCGCTCTACCCGCCTCGATGCCCAACAGGCATTCTCTGGCACGGCTACGTGCCAACGGCGGCACTTCAGGCCGAGGCACCCGCGGCCACCGGAAACCACGAGGCCTGCCGGCAGGCCACCGGCGCTTCGGCTGCCCGTTGCGTACGCGACTGTGGCCGCCGCGGCGCCAGCGCAGCCGTGATGCAAGTGCGTCCACTTTCTGTCGTGTCCGGCATCGCCAGCTCGAACCCGTTCGGTCGCTCGCCGGTCGGCACCTCGGGGCGGCTGTGATGTTGTCGCTGGCGAAGCTCGGGCGGGGCAGCGAGGGGTACTACCTCGACGCAGTCGCAAAGGGTGCGGAGGACTACTACGTCGGTCGCGGTGAGACGCCGGGGTACTGGGCCGGCCGGGGAGCCGAGCTGCTCGGCCTCGATGGTGAGGTGACACCTGACGCGCTGCGGGCGATCCTCGCCGGCGCTGCTCCCGACGGCTCGATGCTCGGCGCGGCCAACCGGACGGTCCCGGGCTTCGACCTTACGTTCTCGGTGCCGAAGTCGGTGTCGGTGCTGGCGGCACTCCGACCCGAGCTGTCGGAGCAGATCGTCGACGCGTGCGAGATCGCGGTCGCCCGGTCGATCGCCTGGCTCGAGGACAGCGCCTGCTTCAGCCGACGCGGCCACAACGGTGTCGAGCACGTCGACGGGGACGGCTACGTCGCCGCTGCGTTCCGCCACCGCACCAGCCGAGCCGGCAACCCGCAGCTCCATTGGCACGTGCTCGTCGCCAACACGACCCGCGGCCCAGACGGCCGGTGGCGCACGCTCGATGGCACTCGCATCTACCCGGCGCTGCGCACCGCCGGCTTCCTGTTCGAGGCCGAGATGCGCCACGAGCTGACCAACCGCCTCGGCGTCCAGTGGCGGCCGGCGCGCAACGGCATCTCCGAGATCGACGGCGCACCCGCCGCCGTGCTGCAGCACTTCTCCAAGCGGCGGAGCCAGATCGAGGACCGGCTAGCGATCAAGGGCTACTCCAGCGGCCGTGCCGCGCAGGTTGCGGCACTCAGCACACGCGACGGCAAGGCCGACCCGGAGTCGGACCAGAGGTTGCGCGAGCGGTGGCAATGCGAAGCCGAGTCGATCGGCTTCGACCCGGCGTCGCTCGATCAACTGCTCGACCGTCCCCGGCGGTCGTTCGTGCTGGACCACGCGGTGCCAGCCGCGCTGAGCCCGACGGGGCTGACGCACAAGCAATCGACCTTCACTCGACTCGACGCGCTGCGCGATCTCGCCGAGCGAGCCACCGACGGAGCAACTATCGAAGAGGTCGAACGCGTCACCTCTCGGCTGCTCGACGATCCCGAGGCAGTCGACCTCGGCGTCGATGCAAACGGTAGTGAGGACGTCGAGCTGCGTTCCGGCCGACGGATCGGCACGGTCACTCGCCGCTACTCGACCCGCGAGCTGCTGGCGTTGGAGCAGCGGATCATCGACCTCGCCGTTCGGCGCAGCACGACTCCTCGCCCTCAACTTCTGCCCTCTGTCACGAAGCTCGTGCTCGCCACCAAGCCCGGCCTGTCCGGTGAGCAGCGCGCCGCCGCGCACCGTCTGCTCACCGGCGAGCGCCTCGTCGACTGTCTCATCGCGGCGGCCGGCAGCGGCAAGACCTACAGCCTCAACCTCACCCGCGAGATGTGGGAGGGCAGCGGCTATCGGGTGATCGGCGCCTCCCTCGCTGCCCGGGCGGCCAAGGAGCTGGAGGACCAGGCGCACATCCCGTCACGCACGATCGCCAAGCTGCTGATCGACCTCGACCGTGGCACCGAGAGGCTCGACAACCACACGGTGCTCGTCATCGACGAGGCCGCGATGGTCGGCACCCGAGCCCTCGCCCGGCTGTTCGACGCCGCGGATGCCGGCGGTTCACGGCTCATTCTGGTCGGCGATCCCCACCAGCTCCAGTCGATCGAAGCCGGCGGCGTGCTGCGCGGCCTCGAGAAGCGCATGCCGACGATCGGCCTCACCGAGAACCGTCGGCAGCGACACGCCTGGGAACCGTGTCGCGCTCGCCGACCTGCGCGCTGGCGAGGTGGGTCGCTTCCTCACCGCGTACCAAGCCCACGGTCGCATCCAGATCGGCGACACAGCCGACAGCGCCAAGCAGCAACTGATCTCGCACTGGTCGACTCAGCTCCGCTTCCGGCGCGACGTCGTGATCCTTGCGTTGCGCCGCGACGACGTCGCCGACCTCAACCGCCTCGCTCGCGGCAAGATGCTCGATGGTCGGCGGCTCGGGCCGGAGGCACTCGTCGCGGGCGACCGCGAGTTCCGAACCGGCGACCGAGTGGTGTGCCTGAGAAACCAGCGAGCGGATGGCCTGCTCAACGGGCTCAGAGGCGTGGTCACCGCGATCGACACTGAGGCTCGCTCGCTGACCGTCCGCCTGACCGACGGATCCGACCGGATCGTGCCGACCGGCTACCTCGACGCCGGCCACCTCGACCATGGCTACGCCATGACGATCCACAAGGCTCAAGGCCTCACGGCCGACGAGGCGCTAGTCCTCGCCACCGATGACCTGTACCGAGAGGCCGGCTACACAGCGCTCAGCCGCGCCCGTCTCGAGACCCGCGTCTACGTCGTTGCCGATGACTTCGACGATGACCCGAGCATCGACCTGAGCCACGCTGGGCGTGATCGAGGCGTTCGAATGCTCGAGTCCGATCTGGCGCGCTCGCTCAATCGGTCACGTGGCGACGTGCTTGCCATCGATCGGTAGTGGTGGCGGCCTTGGCCTGGACCAGTTCACTTCCAGGCGACGATGCGGTCGACCAGTGCCCGGATGCGCGTGTAGCGATCGTCGGCCGCACGAGGCGTGAGTCGCTGCTCGTCGATGAGGCTCGTCATGCCGGGGCCTGAGCGACTGCCGAAGAGCTCTCGCACGCGGGTCACAGCAGCCACGCGCTCGGGCCCAATGAACTGCGCCGGGTCGGTGCCAGCAGCGAGGCACACCTCGAGGCATCGCCAGATGTCGACGACGTCGGTCGCCTTCGATCGGACTGTGGTCGCGTGCGCTTTGAGGACCAACGCCGACACCTCGTCGGCGACAGAGACCTCGACGTCGAGGAGATCTCCGTTCAGCCGATGGAGCTCGAGTGACATCTCGATGGCGGGGTTCTGCAACGCGGAAGCCAGGCCCGGGACCTCGGTGGTCACCAGATGGTCGCCGAACCTGCGGTTCTGGCGGAGCCGGCTCGTATAGCTCGGGACGAGGATGTCGACGACTGCCTCCGGCTTCGGCGCATCCGCGCCGATCAGCCGGACAGGAATGTCGGACATCGGGGCGCGCGAAGCGGTTGCCGGCTCGGCGCTCGTAGCCGAGCGCTGTCAGACGGTCAATGATCGCGGGGTTCGCGACGGCTGTCGGCGGCACGCCGAGGTCGGTGTCCTGGGTCTGACGGTACAGGTCGGTGCCGAGCGCCCAGCGTGCGACCAGCATCATCACCATGTGCCCACCGATGATGCGGTAGTTGTCGCTCGCCACGACGCGGCCGAGGTCACGAAGGGCGACGAAACCGACATCGTCTGCAACCGATCCGGCGCTGAGGACGAGACGAGTCAAGGGTGGTCGCGCAGGATCCATTCGCGGATCACCTCCGCCGCCTCGAGCCGGTCCTGTCCGCCGAGCTGATGCAGGTCCCAGATCATCTGCGTCGGATCAGCGAGCGGCACCTCGACCCCCTGCACGCCGGCAACCAGTTGGTGTCGCGGGAACACCGAGGTGTCGCGCGGAGTTCGAACGATGACGTTGGCGTCGTCCCGGCCTTGCGCATCGACCAGCCCGCTGGTCGTCCAAGGAACGATCGCATCACGGACGTACACGATGAGCATGGTGGGGCGCCTCCAAGCCCGGATCAGGTCGGGCCCGACGTCCGCGGAAACGGCCACCGAGCCGGCGGGAGCAACGGTCGCCAGCGACACTGCAACCTCGGTCGACGGGTCCAGCGAGTAGAGGTAGCGCTCCGAGCCACCTGGGCCCTTGTACTCGCTGAGGAACCGGTCGAGCAGCGCCGCCCGGTCGGGGAGCCATCGACCGTGACCGGTACGTGTGACCAACCCATACCTGTGCAACTGGCTGAGCACTTGCGAGGCCCGTGGCTGGCTGACGTTCGCCTGCCGCGGCCAGAGTCGTCGCACTCGCTTCCTCCGTTTTGTCGTCGCCGAACCCGATCAGTGAGCGAATGATCGCGAGGCTGCCCGAACCTTGGGGGAGCGCCGTGCTCTTCACGGGCGGAGAGATGTTGGTGGTTCGCTGCCGGAGCACCAGCCCCGCAGCGCGAAGGTCGAAGTTCCCGGCGTCATCGGCCCACGACCACCCCGCCCGTCGCAACGAGTCCCCCCACCCCGTCCGAGACGAACGGTACGACGAGTAGCGGTGTCCCAGACCTCAGCAAGCCACGCTCGGAGCACCTCCAGGACTTCTTCCAGCTCGCTCGGATAGGGCGCCCGCCCACGCTCCTCGACGACGAACGAGCAGCCCTCCACGTCCACCACTGCGTCCAGCCGAACGCCGGCCGGCACGGCGCAGCGTCCCGGGCTGCCCCCACCGACAGTCCGGCCCTGCGGAGCGAGTCGAGCAGTGTCATAAGCACAGTGTCACTATAAGCACCGTGCTTATGTACGTCAAGATGCTTATCTTACTCGAACGCCGGAGTTGGGGCTTCGTTCTCGTCCCAGCGTGGCGTTGCTCCCGGGTTGCTCCCGATCTCGACGGTCGACGCCAGCCCGATATCACCGCTGAACAGGTACGACAAGCTGCACGGCACCCCGATCTGCGAATCCCTCCCGTTCCGCCAAGCGAACTGCCCCACCCCCCTGCCCCACCCCCTTGGGCGCGAAACCCCGCCACTTCTGTCCATCGGGCGCGAAACCCCGTCAGAACTGCGGGTTTTCGATCCCATGGGTGCGGGGCTCCGCCAGCTTGGATGGGCGCGGCGCGTCTAGCGGGTGGGCGACGGCGTACTCTCGCCCGATGAAGACCGCCTCCGCCACCACCATCATCGACCGACCCACCGATGAGGTGTGGCGAGCCATCACCGACATCACCCGCATGGGAGAGTGGAGCCCCGAGTGCACCGCCGGTAGATGGGTGGGCGACGCCAGCGGACCTGCCGTTGGCGCGACCTTCGAGGGCGATAACGAGATCAAGGTTGCCGGGCGCACCTTGAAGCGCTGGACCACCACCAGCGAGATCACCGCCTGCGAGCCAGGGCGTGTCTTCGAGTTCTTCTCCGGAGGCCTCTCCACCTGGCGTTACGAGCTCACCCCGACCGACGACGACCGGACCTCGATCACCGAGAGCTTCCAGTACGAGCCCAAGGGCGTGCGGGGCTTCATCTACGAGACCGTCCTGCGCCGGTCGAAGGCCATCGGCAAGGGCATGGGACGCACCCTTGCCAGGCTCAAGGCCGCCCTCGAAGCCACGCCCTGAGCCCCAGCGGTCATGACCGTGGACAACATCTCTGCTTGCAACAGTTAGCACTCGGCGGTAGACTGCAAGCGGGTCGAGAGAGACCCACGAGAGAGGCCTGCGAGAGGCCCAGAGGAGGTCCCTGAGATGACAACCGTGATGACGAACCTGAAGAAGTGGGAAGACCAGTACTTCACCCTCGTCAAGAGGATCGAGACGCCGGTCGTCCGTTACACAGGCGAGATGGCCGAGACCCTGGTGAAGTATGTGCCCACCCGCCCTCGCTTCATGACCGGCATGCCCAAGGCGAACGAAGTGGTCGGCAACGGCCTCGAGTTCCGCAGGCGGATGGTCAACGAGCAGACCGCCTTCACCCGCAAGATGCTGAAGGCGATGGATCCGGTTCTGGTGAAGTTCGAGACCGCGCCCAAGGCTCACAAGCCTGAGCACAAGCCCGTACACCTCACCCAGCCGGTCACCCGCATGATGCCGCGAAGGCGACACCGCGCAAGGTGACACGCAAGGTCGCATGACCCGACCGATTGTCGTTCCGCCGGTGATCCTCAGTTGATGTCGATCACCAGCGGGGCATGATCACTGGCGCGCCCGCTGGCGCGCTCGTCGGTGTCGATCCACACCCTGTGCACTCGATCGGCAATGTCGGCGGTGCACAGGGCGAGATCGATACGTAGCCCCCGCTGTTGTTCGAACTGGCCCGGTCGGTAGCTCCACCAGGTGTACACACCAGGACCAGGCAGGTGCTCGCGAGTGACGTCGCGCAGCCCGAGGTCGGTGAGGGCAACGATTCCGGCACGTTCGGGCGGGCTGGCGTGGGTGCGCCGTCGCCACCGGGCGGGGTCGTAGATGTCGAGGTCGGTGGGGGCCACGTTGAGGTCACCCGCTAGGACGGTTGGTACGCCAGGGTCGATGGCAGCCCTCAACCTCTCCAGCCACACCAGCTTGTACAGGTAGTGAGGGTTGTCGAGTTCGCGCCCGTTCGGCACGTAAACCGACCACACCCGAATACCGGCACACTCGGCCGAGATGAGCCGCGCCTCGTCGTAGGGCGGTCGGTTGACCCCGGGGAACCCACGCCTCACGTCGGTGAGCCCCACCCGACTCAAAACCGCGACCCGTTCCAGTGGTCACGCCCGTGGTGTGCCACCTCATACCCCATCGCCTCGTAGACGCCGGTGAACTCCGGGCGCCGCGAACACCTCGTCGGTGCACTTGGTCTCCTGCATGAGAAGCGATGTCGGGACTGTGGCGGCGCATCCAGTCGACCACCTTCTCCTGGCGACTGCGGATCGAGTTGATGTTCCAGGTCACCAGGCGCACCTCCCCAGGATGCCAGCGGAAACCCTCGCGAGGCGAGACAGGTGAGACAGGGACCTAGGTCATTGTCTCGTACCACCTCCATGGTGCATTCTTGTGGCACCGAATGTGGAGGAGATGGCCATGGTCCAGGTTGGAAGCTGCCCTCATTGTGGGGCCCCCCTTGCGCCCGACACCGTCTTCTGCGGTTCTTGCGGTGCGCTTGCGGCCTCACCGGGCACACCTCCGCCTCCGACCCCGGCGCCTCCCTCACCGACACCAGGCCCGCCGCCGCCGGGACCAGAGTTCGCAGCGTCACCGAACGTGCCCCCGCCGACGATGACAATGCCGGTCACCGCGCCCCCGGCGGGACCACCGAAGAAGAACTCGAACACCAACATCATCATCGGCGCCCTCGTCGCCGTGGCCGTCCTCATTGCCGGCGCTGTGCTCCTCACCAAGGACGACGACAAGAGCGCCACCAGCACCAGCACCAGCACCACCGGCACCGCGGCGGCAACCACCACTGTCACCAGCATCGACGGCACCACCACGACTCTGGCGGAGGGAGTGCTCGACCCGACCGCCCTCGGCGAAGGTGAAGTGCTGCTCGAGCCGGTGAACTCCGAGACGGTCACCCCGTTCACCCCGTCAGCACGCAGGGGTAACGAACGGGTGCCGACGGTCTCCCTGCCCCAGATCCCGATCCCAACCACCACGGCGCCGCTTACCGGGGGCCAGGTGCCACTCTCCCAGGTGAACGGCAACGTGCCCGGCCTCTACGGCGGGACCCGCAACGCGGCCGAGTGCGACCAGCAATCGATGATCGAGTACCTCGAGCAGAACCCCGACAAAGCCGCTGCCTGGGCCGGGGTTCAGGGCATCGCCGTTAGCGAGATCCGCTCCTACATCGAGGGCCTCACCCCCGTGGTGCTCACTCGCGACACTCGGGTGACCAACCACGGGTTCCGCAACGGTCAAGCCTTCGCCCACCCATCGGTGCTGCAGGCGGGCCATGCGGTGTTCGTCGACCGGTGGGGCGTGCCCCGAGCGAAGTGCTCGTGCGGTAACCCCCTCACCCCACCCATCCCGCTCACCCGTCCCCCCGTCTATATCGGCGACACCTGGGACACCTGGGATCCGACGATCATCATCGTCATCATCGCCGCCGACCCAATCGTCGATGGCATCGTGCTGGTCGACCTCGACACCGGTGAACTGATCATCCGCACGCTCGGCGCAACACCCGACACACCCGACCTCGCCACCGGCGACGTGCGCGTCACCCTGCGCTGGAGCGATGTCGCCGATCTCGACCTGTCCGTCACCGACCCCCTGGGTGAGACGGTGGGCTACGGCAACCCCTCCGTGTCGAGCGGCGGCGCCCTCGATGTTGATGCCAACAGCAGTTGTAGCGAAACGACGGCCTCCCCGGCGGAGAACATAATCTGGTCGTCCGACGCACCGAGTGGAAGCTACGTCGTAACCGTCAGTTTCTACAGCTCCTGCGAAGCAGGCGATTCGCACCCGTTCGAGCTCACCGCACTCGTGGGCGGAGTGCCGGTGCAGCTGTACGAAGGCACCCTCGACGGGTCATTGACGCCCACCGGCGGCTCGGGCACCGTCTCCTCCGGCGCCCCGACCATCACCTTCGTGTTCGATGTCGGTGGTGCCTCCTCGCGGAGTGAGCCAGCACGGCAACAGCAGTGAGATGATGAGCGTCTGGACAAGGCAATAGACGAGGAACACTGGCTGCTCGAGGTGGTCGAGGCCATGCCCGACGGCGTGGTGATCGTCAACGCCGGTGGTGAGATCATGCTCGTCAACCGCGAGATGGAGCGCCTCCTCGGCTACCGACGCGACGAGATGCTGGGCAAGCAGATCGAGATGCTGCTGCCCGGCGAGCTTCTCGATGCCCACGTCGAACACCGGCGAGAACTTCAACGATGCGCCCCGCCGGCGAAGCATGGGGCACGGCCTACACCTCACGGCCCGCCGGGCAGATGGCAGCGTGTTCCCCGTGGAGATCGCCCTCGCCCCCGCAGACGTGGCCGGCGAGCACGTGGTCATCGCCACCCTCCGCGACGTCTCCGCCAACCGCCTCGCCGATGCCGAACTAGAGGCCGCCCGCCAGCGGGTGATACTGGCCGAGGACCACGAGCGAATCGCTCGCGACCTCCACGACACGGTCATCCAGCGTCTGTTCGCCGCGGGGCTCAGCCTGCAGAGCGTCCTGCCCATCGTGCCCGAGGCCGCCAAGGTGAAGATCGAGCGGATCCTCGACGATCAGGACGACGCGATCCACGAGTTGCGCACCGCGATCTTCGGCCTGGCCAGCAAGCGCAGCGCCGGCCGCACGATCCGGGTGTTGGTCAACGACCTGGTCGACGACTCGTCCCGGGTGCTCGGCTTCCGGCCTTCGCTCCACTTCAACGGCGTGCTCGACACGATCGACCCCGACGTCGCCGACGAGGTGGCTGCCGTGGTCCGCGAGGCGCTCAGCAACGTCGCCCGCCACTCGCGGGCGCGGCGGGTGGAAGTGCTCGCTCAGCCACGTCGACGGAGAACTCACCCTGGTGGTCAGCGACGACGGTGCGGGCATCCCCTGCGAGTCACCGCCTGGGCAGCGGCCTGCTCAACATGCAGGACCGGCGCGGCTCGCATGGGTGGCACCTGCACGGTCACCTCGGGCGAACGGCACGGCACCATCGTGCGCTGGCAGGTGCCGGTGGGCGACTGAACGGACGGCGCCGTCGCGCCGAAACGACAGCGGGCGCGTATCAGTCGGGGTTGCGAACGGCGGCGGCCTTCACCGCGAACACTGCAGCCTCGGTGCGCCGGCTCATGCCCAGCTTCATCAGCATGTTCGACACATAGTTCTTCACCGTCTTCTCGGCGAGGTGCAGTTCGACGCCGATCTGGCGGTTGGTGGCGCCCTCGGCGATCAGGTCGAGGATGCGACGCTCCTGAGGGGTGAGCTTGGCGAGGCGCTCGTCTTCCTCAGTCGGGTGGCGGAGGCGGTGGAGCACCTTGCTGGTGACCGTCGGGTCGAGCAGCGACTCGCCGCGGGCGACGCGCCGGATGGCCGTCACCAGGTCGTTGCCGCGGATCTGCTTCAACACATAGCCGGAAGCGCCGGCCATGATGGCCTCGAACAGGGCGTCGTCGTCGCTGAACGAGGTGAGCATCAGGCAGGCCACACCGGGGAGCAGGCTGCGCACCTCGCGGCAGACCTCCACCCCGCTGCCATCGGGCAGGCGCACGTCGAGCACAGCCACGTCGGGCCTCACAGCGGGGATGCGCGAAATGGCCTCGGCGGCGGTCGAGGCCTCGCCGACGACCTCGATGTCTGGTCTCGGCCTCGAGCAGCTCCCTCACCCCGCGCCGGACGATCTCGTGGTCGTCGAGCAGGAAGACCTGGATCGGCTTGGGCGTTTCGTCCATAGGAACCACAGTCTGCATCACGGTCACCTGACCACCTCAGGGACCTTCGTCACATTCTCACAAGCGGTCAAGCTCCCGGAAATAGACTCAACCCATGCTGCAGACGCCCCCCACCGTGCCGCCCCAGGCCAACGATGCCTGCTGGTGCGGTAGCGGCCGCAAGTACAAGAGGTGCCACAAGCCGCTCGAGGGGCGTGTGCTGCAGGGTGAGATCAGCCCGATGCGATCCGTGCCCGACCACATTCCCGCTCCCGCTTACGCCGCCACCGGTGAGGCGCAGCGCTGGGCCGAGCCGAGGGTGAAGAGTCCCGAGATCATCGAGCGCATGCGCCACGCCGGCGCCATGGCCGCCGAGATCCTGCGCCTCGCGGGCGAGCAGGTCCGCCCTGGTGTCACCACCGACGCCATCGACGTGTTCGTCCACACAGCGTCGCCATCGAGCGCGGCGCCTATCCGAGCCCGCTCAACTACCACGGCTACCCGAAGAGCGTGTGCACGAGCGTCAACGAGATCATCTGCCACGGGATCCCCGACAGCCGCCCCCTTCAGGACGGCGACATCGTCAACCTCGACGTCACCACCTACATCGGTGGGGTGCACGGCGACACCAACGCCACCTTCCTGGTCGGCGACGTCGAACCGGCGAGCCGCAACCTGGTGAACGTCGCCGAGGAGTGCATGTGGCACGGCATCGAAGCAGTGCGCCCGGGCGCCCGATCAGCGACGTCGGCCGGGCAATCGAGGGCCATGCCAAGGCCAACAAGTATGGGCGTCGTCAGGGCGTTCATCGGCCACGGCATCGGGGAGCAGTTCCACACCGACGTCCAGGTGCTGCACTACTTCGACCCGCGATCCAGCATGATCATGCGGCCGGGCATGACCTTCACCATCGAGCCGATGATCACCCTCGGCACCTGGCAGCACAAGATGGTCTTCGACGACGACTGGACGGCAATCACCGCCGACGGCAAGCGCACCGCCCAGTTCGAGCACACCGTTCTGGTCACCGACGACGGAGTCGAGGTGCTCACCGCGCCGGGCTCGGTGAGCCCCTCCGCCCCCTGGCATCGCCGACCCGCCTGAGGGCTGTGGCGGCCGGCTCGAGGCAGGGCAGCGCGGGAATGGTGGCCAGGAGGCGCGGGTTGAGGCGGACGGCGCCGGCGGTGAGGCCGCTCCCCGCGGCGTGGTCGTGCACCCATTGGGTGGCCGAGGGCGACGACAGCACTGCCATCACCAGATCGGGGTCGGGGGTGACACAGGTGATCACCGGTACCCCCGGCAACCACTCGCCTGCCCGGTCGTGCACCGCCTCGATCACCTTGGTCTGGTTGGCGATCAGGATCTTGGGCACCAGCCGCTGCGCAGCCCAACGTTGCATCGCCGGCGACAGGCGGTCGAGTGCCACCCTTGGTGCAGCGAAGTTGTGCTTGGCGAAGCGCACCGGTCGATCGCCCCACAGGCACCGGCCAGGTTCGATGAGGCCGCTGGTGACGAAGGGAGGTCCGTCGACATCGTCGCCGACCGCACCGACAAGGCCGTAGTACTGGTCGCGGAAGTCGGCGCTGAAGGTGGCGACGTCGCCGAGAACGGGGCCGTCGTGGTGAGCCGGCGAAGCACCGGTCAACAGGCCCGACCAGGCCCGTGGCATGGCGACTTCCGGCAGGGATCGAAGTGACGGACCATGGGCACGACGCACCGGACCCTGCTCGCCGACCGACCTCCCAGACGCCCGCCCAGACGCCGGCACGTTGGCCTCGAACATGAGGGTGGGCGACCACCACATCCAGCGCAGGGCGGCGGCGGCGTCGACGGCAGCCCTGATCGGGGCCGCGTCGCGGGTCGAGAGCAGCGATCGAGGCAGGACCAGGCCCACCCGACCACCACGCCGGGTGAGCCGCATCGCGAGCGAGAGGAACTCGGCTGCGGCGTCGGCGTAGGGGCCACCTCCCAGCGGCGACCTGCCCCCGCGCGACGTAACCGACGACAGCTGGTTCAAGAAGGGAGGGTTGCCGACGACGACGTCGAACTGCTCCCCGTGCCAGTGCGCGGCGCAGCGAGTCGTCGTGGAGGAAGGGTGTCGCCGGGTCGATGTCGACCCCGGTCTGGTCGGGAAGTCCGGTGGCCGCGAGGAAGCGACCGTCGCCGCACGCTGGATCGAGCACGCTGAGGGCGTCCGGGGAAGACGGCCTCGCGCACGACGGCCTCCACCAGTGCCGGCGGCGTATACCACGCGCCGAGCCGCTTGCGCCGGCCCGGATCACGTTGGGGTGGAGTCACGATGCCAGCGTAGGGTGTGCCCCCGTGACGGCTCCCCAAGACGGTCCTGGCGACCGCTACCTCACCTTCACCCGCGACGAGTGGGCCAAGCTGAGGGCCGCCACACCGCTCACCCTGCACGAGCACGACCTCGAGCAGCTGCGCGGCATCAACGATCGCATCGATCTCGACGAGGTGGCGGCGGTGTACCTGCCACTCACCCGTCTGCTCAACCTCTATGTCGCGGCCACCCAGCAGCTGCACAAGGCGTCGGCGGCCTTCCTCGGCACCCTCGCCCCGAAGGTGCCCTATGTGATCGGCATCGCCGGAAGCGTGGCGGTCGGCAAGAGCACCTTCGCCCGCATCCTGCAGGCGCTGCTCGGCCGCTGGCCCGATCATCCCAAGGTCGACCTGGTCACCACCGACGGCTTCCTTCACCCCAACCGGGTTCTCGAAGACGCGACATCATGAACCGCAAGGGCTTTCCCGAGAGCTACGACACCAAGCGCCTGCTTCAGTTCCTGCGCGAGCTGAAGAGTGGCGCACCCGAGGCAAGCGCCCCCGTCTACAGCCATGTGGTGTACGACATCATCGACGGCGAGTTCACCACCGTGCGCCAACCCGACATCCTCATCCTCGAGGGTCTCAACGTGTTGCAGATCGGCTCCCTGGCCGAGGGTCTCCCCAGCGAGTTCGTGAGCGACTACTTCGACTTCAGCATCTACCTCGACGCCGACATCGACGACATCGAGCAGTGGTACGTGAAGCGCTTCCTCACCCTGCTCGAGACGGTCTTCCAGGATCCCGACAGCTTCTTCCAGCACTACGCCCACCTCACCCACGACGAGGCGGTGGAGACCGCCCAGTACATCTGGCGTGAGATCAACGGCAAGAACCTGCGCGAGAACATCGAGCCCACAAAGCAGCGCGCCGGCCTGCTGGTGCGCAAGGGGGCCGACCACCGTGTCACCTCCGTGGCCCTGCGGCGGTTGTGAGGCGTTCGTCGTGATGCGCCTCCGCCCTGTGGTGCGGATGCTGGCCGGAATCGTGCTGGCCGGAACGGGGCTAGCCGGGTGCGCCGACGAGCCGGAGAAGGTGGAGCTCTACGACCGATCGCCCGTGCCTGCGGTGCTTGCGAGCACCCGGGCCATCGACCCGGCGTGGGTCGGCGCGGACGATTCGCTGCGCCCCGACGACGTCCCCGACGGCGAATACTGGGCGACGGCGGTCGGTGCCGGCTCTGGGCGACCGTTCATCCTGTTCGACCTGTCGCAAGCGCTCTTCGGGCAGATCTGCATCGACACCCTGGGCGACGACGAGTGCCCGAACGACTTCGGGGTGGTCGCTACACCCCACGGCACCTTCGAGGCCACCCTCGACTCTCTCGTCTCGGTCACCGTGGTCGGCGACGACCGGCAGAACTACGCCGTCACTCCCACCGAGCTGGCGTCTCTGCTGTGGGGAGGCCCGCCGGACGGTGCCGCTCCACCCGACTTCGCCTACACCCCCTACCCGTTCCTGCTCAGCATCCGCGGCGGCAAGGTGGTCGAGGCCCACCAGATCTGGGTGCCCTGACGGGCACTGCCGGCACGCGCCGCTCAGCTCACCCGCCTGCCAGCCAGCCCGGCAGATCGGCGATGCTCGCCAGCTCGGCGAAGTGCTCGTCGTGGTCGACGTGCTCCAGATCCCACAACAGGGGGTAGGGCACGTGCACGCCGGTGCCGCCGAGCGCGATCACCGGCAGGATGTCGCTGCGCACACTGTTGCCCACCATGCAGAACCGCTCGGGCGCGACACCGATCCTGCCAAGCACACGGGTGTAGGTGGTGAAGTCCTTTTCGAGCACGATCTCGACCTGATCGAAGTGGTGTTCGAGGCCGCTGGTCTCGACCTTGTGGGTCTGTTGGACGAGGTCGCCCTTGGTGATCAGCACCAGGCGGTACTGGCTGCCCACCTTCTCCAGCACCTCGGGCACGTGGGGAAGGAGGCGCACCGGCGCAGCGAGCTGGCCGTGGATCAGCTCGACGATCTGGCCGATCACGGCCACGGGCACACGCCCCTCGGTGATCGTGATTGCCGCCTCGACTGCCGACAGACCGAAGGCCTTCACGCCGTAGCCGAGCACAGACAGGTTCTTCTTCTCCACACCCGTGAGTGCGGCCTTCACGTCGATGCCGTCGGGGGCATAGGGCGACACCAGCTCCACGAACCTCTGCTCGTTGGCGTGGAAGCCGTCCTCGCTGTGCCACAGGGTGTCGTCGGCATCGAAGCCGACAACATCGAACGGTGCCCAACTCATCGGTGCAGGGCGTTGAGGTAGTTGTAGACGGTGATGCGGCTGACGCCCATCGCGTCGGCGACGTCTTCCACCGCCCGGCGCAGGATGAAGGCACCCCTTTCGTCGAGCAGGCGGATGGCGAATTGTTTGTCTTCGCGCGACAGGGTGGGCAGTTTGCCGGCCAGCTCGCGCTCCACCTGTTCGATCAGCCTGTCGAGCGCACCGTGCAGCGGTGCCGGCCGAACCGCGGCCAGCACGGTGCCTTCCCACTTCAGGGGCAGGTCGCCGGGTTCGCGCTCGTCGGCAGACACCAGCGTCGCACCGAGGGCTTCGACGATCGGCTTCACCGCCAGCACCAGGGGGTGTCGCGGCAGCTTGCTCACGGCTCGATGGTAGCGACCGAACCTCGTGGGTGCTGCAGGCCATCCGTGGCACCTGGCACCCGGCACCCGGGTCAGCGACAATCGATGGCAGCTGCCATCGCCTCGCAGACCTCCTCCATGCGGATGTCGCTCACCCGGCCCAGCCGTTGGGTGAGCCAGGTGAGGGGAACAGTCCGAGGTGTGTCGAGGTTCAGGACGCAGGGGCGGGTCACAGGGTCGACCTCAGGGTGGAGTGCGACTTCGCTCACCAACCCCCGCACCGTGGTGGTGGCAAAGGCGACCAGAGCACGTCGAAGGCGCGGAATGGCCGAGTCGCGCGTGAGCACGATGCACGGCCGACCCCCGACATCGGGTGACTCGCACCACCACACCTCGCCACGCAAGGGAGTCACCACTCGTCCTGCGGCGCACGCTCGAGCGAGCCGATGAAGGACTCGAGATCCCCCCACTCGTCGGGCGTGCTCAGCGGAAGGCGTTCGTAGGCCGCGTACGAAGCATCGATCTCGGTGGCACGTCGAGTGGCGATCAGCGCCACCAGCGCGGCGTCGATGAGCGAGGCGTCGTTGCCGAAGCCGAGGGCCCGAGCGGAATGGAGGGTGGCTTCGTCGACGGTCGTGCTGATGCGAACCCGACTCATGCCATAACAATGGCATAGATCTGCTACAGAGGTCAACGGGCTCCCATCACCCTCATCAGGTCGTTGCTGCGGGCGATGCAGTCACTTCCGGCTGCGTCGAAGGCCTGGTTGAGACGGTTCAAAGCCGTGCGGAACGACTGGTTCCAGTCGGCCTCGAACTGGTCGCGAGCGGGGCCCAACCAGGTGGTGCCGCCTAGCACCGAGGTGACCGTGCTCATCACCGCCTCGATACTGCTCATCTGCTGCTTCAGGGTGCGCCCGAGAGATGCGAGCTGCTCGGGGTTGGCGCCGTACATGGCCGACATCGTGGTGACTCCTTCGGCCCCGCCCAGTGCAGTGCCCTCACCGCCACTGGGTACATCGACCACGCCGGATCGGCAAAGTCACACCAGGCCGGCAAACCGGGGCCACGGGGGTAGAAGGGGCAGCAGGATGGCGAGGGTGTCTGGCACGAAAGCCTCGGTGGCCATCAGCGCTTCCAAATCGGGACGGCTCACCCATCGCACCTCGGCGATCTCTCCGTCGGTGAAGCTGAACGGGCCATCGCTCACCGTCAGGTAGCAGCTCCCGATCAGGGTTACTGCCTCGTCGGCGAAGGCCGCCTTGCCGAGGTACTCCAGCGACCCGGCCCTCACGCCGAGCTCTTCGGCAAGCTCACGACGGGCGGCGTCGTCGTACTCCTCACCGGCTGCCACCACCCCGCCGGCGGCGATGTCCCACATGCCCGGCCATATGTCCTTGGTGTCGGCGCGACGGTGCACGAGCAGCCGGCCGTCAGTCGAGATCACGGCCACCGACACGGAGCGGTGCTGCAACCTCTGCGCCCTCATCACCGCGGAGGGACGGTAGCGATGACCCGATCATCGTCGTCGACCACATCGACCATTTCGGGAACCGGCTGGCCGTCTGGCGAGGCACTCATCCGCGCTTGCCTAGCATGCGCGACATGGAACTGGACACCTTGCGCGACGAAGCCCGCGACCTGCTCGCCGAAACGGTGGCGCTGAGGCGCACCCTGCACCGGTGGCCGGAGCTGGGCAACGACATCCCGGTCACAAGGGAGAACGTGCTCGGCGCACTCGACGGCCTACCCCTGGACATCACCCTGCACGAGACCACCAGCGGCATCGCTGCCGTGCTCGACGGGGGCCGGCCGGGGCCCACCGTTCTGCTTCGCGGCGACATGGACGCCCTTCCGTTGCAGGAGGACACCGACCTCGAGTTCGAGAGCGCTACCGACGGCGTGATGCACGCATGCGGCCACGACGCCCACACGGCGATGCTCGTCGGTGCAGCCAAGCTTCTCTGCGCTCGGCGTGCCGACATCCCGGGCCGGGTGCTGTTCATGTTCCAGCCCGGCGAGGAGGGTGACGGCGGCGCCCGGTTCATGCTCGACGAGGGCCTGCTCGATCTGCCGGCACGGGCCGATGGCAGCGAGTCGCCGGTCACCGGCGCCTACGCGATTCACATCACCAGCAACCTGCCCAGTGGCTGGATCGCCAGTCGCGGCGGCACGATCATGGCCTCAGCCGACATGATGCAGATCACCGTCACCGGCCGCGGGGGCCACGCCAGCCAGCCCCACCGCGCCCTGGACCCCATCCCCGTGGCGTGCGAGATCGTGCAGGCGTTGCAGACGATGGTCACCCGCACCATCGACGTCTTCGACCCCTCGGTCGTCACCGTCGGACGGATCACCGCGGGTACCACGAGCAACGTCATCCCCGAGACGGCAGAGATCCTGGGCACGATCCGCGCTGTCAGCGAAGCCACCCGTACCAAGGTCCGCGACGGGGTGCGGCGGGTGGCGGAGGGAGTTGCAGCGGCCCACGATGCCCAGGTGGCCGTCGAGTTCTACGACGGCTATCCGGTCACCGTCAACAACCCCGGCTCGGCCGAGTTCGCCCTCGACGTCGCCCGCGAAGTCGTGGGCGACAAGGCGACGCTCACCTTCCCCAACCCGATCATGGGTGCAGAGGACTTCAGCTACGTCCTCAACCGCATCCCCGGGGCGATGATGTTCCTCGGCGGCACACCCCACGATCGCGACCCCGCCACTGCTCCCCCGAACCACTCCAACCGGGTGACCTTCGAAGAGGCGGCGATGGTGAACGGCATCGCGGTGTACAGCGCGATGGCGCTGCGTCACCTCACTGGCATGCCGGGCTGAGCCTCAGCGTCACCAACTCGAAGGGACGCAGGTTTAGGGCGACGATGCCGTCGGCCGTGTCGAGAGAAAGTTGGGGCTCCTCGAGCAGGTTGCAGCGCGAGGCATCGCCGATGCGCGTCCTGGGTGCGCACGGTCAACGCGGAGCGGGCGCCGCACACTTCTGCAAGGCGCACGATCAGGTCGCCGCTCCCGTCGTCGGCGCTCTTGACCGCCACCACTTGCACACCGGGGTGACCCACCTCCACGACGGGTGCCGGCATCGCGTCTGCCACCCCGGGTGCGGCCAACCTCAAGGGGGCGTTCAAGGCCTCGGCCTGGCGGACCACGTCGTGCAGGCCGGGTCCGTGGGGCAGGAGGGCGATGGTGAATCGGTGGTGGCCGTGGTCCTGCGTCGGGTCCGGGTACTTGGCCGACCTCAGCAGCGACACCACAACCTGGTGACCCCGCGGATCGTTCGCCTGCACGCTGTGGCCGTAGCGGCCGTCGTTGAGCACGGCGACACCGAAGCCCGGTTCGGACAGGTCGACGTAGCGGTGGGCGCAGACCTCGAACTTCGCTGAGTCCCACGAGTTGCTGGAGTGGGTGGGGCGCATCACGTGACCGAACTGGATGTCGCATGCGGCCTCGCGTGCGTGGACGTCGAGAGGCACCACCAGGGACAGCAGCTTCTCGTCCTCGTACCAGTCGATTTCGAAGGCGATGTCGAGTCGCTCCGACTCGGCACGCATGGTGATCCACTCGGTGAGGGTGGAGCTACCGAACTGTCGCTTCACCCTCAGAGTCGCCACGAGGGGACCGGCATCGATCACCTCGACCGAGGTCACCCCGCCCAGGGGCGAACCGAGGCCACGGGTCCAGGCTTCGAGGTCCCACGCGTCGTACTCGACTGGATGGTCCGGCGCCAGCGTGAGGTGCACCGTGCTCCCGGTGGGGAGCAGTTGGCGGCCTGCGCCGATGTCGATGATCGACGTGATCGACCCTTCGAGGTCCCACTTCAGCGACAGGAACTGGTTGGTGAACGAGCTCTCGGTGACCACCACCCGGTCATCAGCACGGGTGGCAGAAGTGGGGGCAGCCGGTGGTACAGGAGATGGGGGTGTTGCCGGAGCCAAGCCGAGCCCCGGCACCTCGGCGAGAAATGCCACCGACCCATCGTGGAGCACCTGGCCGGGAACATCGCCAACAGCTGATGATGCAAATGCAACGACCTCCCTTCGCGCGAAGGCTGTTGGATTGGCGATCGTGGGCTCGGCCGGCGCGAGACGGTGCAGGGCATCGGCGATGAGGGCCTCCAGCCGTGCTGCGACATGGGTGTGTACGGCCTCGGCGTCGTCGTGGACCCAGGTGATCGACGAGCCGGGCAAGATGTCGTGGAACTGTTGCACCAGCACCTGCTTCCACAGGTCGTCGAGCTCCGCCGTCACAGCGACGGGCACCTGGCCGGCCGTGGCCCACCACAGCTCCGCCTCGCGCAACAGACCCTCGCACCGCCGGTTACCCACCTTGGTGCGCGCCTGGCTGGTGAACGTGCCGCGGTGCATCTCGAAGTACAGCTCACCGTTCCACACCGGTACCGGTGCGCCGGCGGCCGCCTCGGCCTCGACGTGATCGAAGAACTCGTCGGTGGTGCCGAGGGTGAGGCGCGGCACCCCGTCGAGATCGGCCAACCGCCTGGCCCGTTCGAGCATCTCACGGGTGGGCCCGCCACCTCCGTTGCCGTGGCCGTAGGGCATCAGCGACCAGTCGCTCCAGCCGTGCTCCTTGAAGTTGAGCTCGCCGGACACCATCTCCTCGGCCACGACGGTGGCGTTGTAGGTGTCCACCGGCGGGAAGTGGGTGAGCACCCGCGACCCGTCGAGGCCCTCCCACCAGAAGGTGGTGTGGGGGAAGCGGTTCTGCTTGTTCCAGCTCAGCTTCTGGGTGACGAAGCGATCGCATCCGCCGGCACGAAAGATCTGGGGCAGTGACGCCGGATAGCCGAACACGTCGGGTATCCACGCCTCCTTGCAGCGCACGCCGAAGCGGCTCTCGAAGTAACGCTGGCCGTGCACCAGCTGGCGCACGAGGCTCTCGCCACTGGGCAGGTTCATGTCGGCCTCGACCCACATCCCGCCGACCGGCTGCCAGCGGCCGGCAGCGACGCGCTCGCTGATGCGTTCGAACAGGGCCGGGTAGCGGGTCTCGATCCAGTGGTACTGGGCGGCCTGCGAACACACGAACCGGTATTCGGGGTAGGCGTCGATCATGCGAGTGGCGCTGGCGAAGGTACGGGCGCACTTGCGCACCGACTCGCGCAGGGGCCACAACCATGCCGAGTCGATGTGGGCGTGCCCCACGCCGATCACCCGGTGGGATCCGTCGCGGGCGTGGAGGGCCAGGGCCGGCGCCAACAGGGCACGGGCACCTGCCGCGGTGCGAGCGACGTCGGTGAGGTCGAGGGCGTCGAAGGCAGCCTCGAGCTGACTCAGTATTCGTCGACGGCGCCTGTCTGTGGTGGGCAGGGCCGAGTGCAGGCCGAGGAGCACCTCGACGTCGAGCAGGAGGTGGAACACCGTGTCGTCGCGCAACGCCAGCGCTGCTTGCCTCAGCCGGTAGATGGGCTTGTCGCCTGACGTGGCGAGAGAACCGAGGTGCCCGTGCGCGCCCCGTTCATCGGGAATACCGGGTTGGATGCGGCCTCGACGATCAGCTCGATCGGGCCCGCCGTCGCCGTCGGCAGGGGTACGCCGGCGCGGCGTGGATGGATGCCCTGCACGGGCAGTCCGCGGCCATCGGGGCCTGGTTCCCAGACCAGCCCCTCGCTCTGGAACCCCGCCGCATCGGGATGGAACCCGAAGTCGATCACGGCTTCCAGCCCGGGGCCCACCCATGAGCCAGGCACGTCGGCGGTGAAGCGGAACCAGGTGGTGCCCCATGGGCGCCCGAATTGATCACCGATGGTGAAGGGCCTGCCCTCCGTGGCCAATCCCTCCATCGCGTCGAGGTAGGCAACGGGCTCGCCGGGTACTTCCCATGCCTCGACGGTCATCGGCGCGACAGCCCGGTATACGGCCGGCAGCACTCGTTCGGTGAGCTCGCGCCTGATGCGCCTCTCCACCAGTGCCGAGTTGTCGTGCATGGCCAGAGGCTACGCGTCTCGACCCGCCGGCGAGCACGAACCGCCCGGCGGCCGCGATACGTTGCGCCCGTGACGACCCAACGGCCATCCGACCCCGCGGCCTGGGACAGGCTGCAGCAGATCTGCACTGCGCTGCCCGGCACCACACACCGGCCCAGCCACGGTGAGATCGCCTGGTTCGCCGGGGAGGGCAAGAAGGCCAGGAGTTTCGCCTCTACATGGGATCACCATCACGACGACCGCAACGCCGTGATCTTCGCCGCACCGCCGGGGGCGCAGGAGCACCTCATCGGCGGCGATCCGATGCTCTACTTCCGTCCTCCGTATGTCGGTGGACGTGGCTGGGTCGGTGCCTACCTCGACGTCGCCGACGTCGACTGGGACCTGATCGAGCTGCATCTCACCGATGCCCACGCCTGGATCACTCGCTAGACGAGCAGTTCGCGCTGGGGGGCTATCCGGCTCGTGCTCGGGGTGGGCCTGCGTGTATTCGGGTGCCGTCGGGTTGGGTAGTCGATGACGACGATCACCTCCGCCCGCCCCGATGACACACCTATTCCTTCTCTGTCGGGGACGAAGGCGTCAGTGGCCGATTTGTGTGAGCGCACAGACCGAACGTTCTGTTTGTGCGCTCACACAAATCCGTGCCGGTATGTCGAGCTTCGGCAGTCTGCACGGCGCTGAGTTCGCGGTCGGTGAACTTGGTGAGGGTGACGGCGCAAGCTCCCGGGAACCAATCATCTAGGTTCGGGCGGATGGGGTCGTCGGAACACACTGGTCCGCTTAGCGGTGTTCGCGTTCTCGACCTCACCCGCGTGCTCGCCGGGCCCCACGCCACACGGATGTTGCGCGACCTCGGCGCCGAGGTGATCAAGGTCGAGCCACCCGAGGGTGACATCACCCGCATCACCTGGCCCCGGGTGAACAGCATCGCCAGCTACTTCGCCCAGCAGAACGCCGGCAAGCGGTGCATCAGCATCGACCTCGACCACCAGGCCGGGCGCAACCTGCTGGCCGACCTTGCCGCCCACTGCGATGTGCTGGTCGAGAACTTCCGCCCCGGTGTGATGGACCGCCTGGGCCTCGGATGGGAGGCACTCCACACCCTCAATCCGCGGCTCGTCTATGCCTCGATCTCCGGCTACGGGCAAACCGGGCCGTGGGTGCAACGCAGGGCCTATGCGTCGGTGGTGGGCGCCGAGACCGGCTTCACCAAGACCCAGGGCGATGCTCGCACGAGCCCCGACGGCACACCCCACTACACCAACGACCCTCACAGCCACGCCGACGTGTACGCCGCGCTGGAGTGCGCCAGCTCAGTGATGGCCGCCCTGTACCAGCGTGAGCGCACCGGCCTCGGCGACCGGGTGGACGTGTCCATGGCGCAGACGATGATCTACGTCAACGAGCACGCCCACGACCATCTGTGGGACCGTCCCCTGCCTGCCGGCACACTCCGCAGCTTCGGCACCAAGGACTATCCGGTGCTCACCGCGGCCAACGGGCAGGCGGTGGTGATCAGCGGTCACCCGGCCGAGAACGGCACCTTCGAGATGTACATGGCCGCGGTGGGCCGACCGGAACTCGTCGACGACCCGCTCTTCGCCGACTCGGGGCGCGCCTCGCCCATCTCGATCAGCTCGCCCAGGTGCTCCACGATTGGGCGACGACCATGCCCGACGCCGACGCCATCGAGGCTGCAATGGCTGCCAACCGACTGGCCGCGGGGCAGTTGCGCTCGCTGCCCGACGTGTGCGCCACCGACTGGGCGATCGAGCGTGAGGTAGTGGTCGAGGTGACGGACCGCGGCGACGGCTTCATCCGCATCCCGAACTCGCCGTGGAGGTTCGCCGGCAGCGACGTCCGGGTCTCTGGTGAGCCGAGGTACCGGGGCGAGGACAACCGCTCCGTCCTGAGCGACGTGCTCGGCCTCGACGATGCCGCCGTCGACGAGCTCGAAGCCCAGGGCGTGCTGTCCGACCGCCTGCCCCGGCGCTGATCTCTCCGAAGGTTCCCATCGACGAGTGTCCTACGATCGGCACATGGAACTCGGACTGAAGGGGCGTCGCGCCCTCGTCACCGGCGCGTCGAGCGGCCTCGGTCTCGGCTGCGCCCAGGCTCTCGCGGCGGAAGGGGTTACGGTCACCCTGGTGGCCCGTTCCGAGGAGAGGCTGCGTGCTGCGGCGGCCACCATCGACGCCCCGTGCCACCTCCTGGTGGGCGACGTCGGCGACCTCGACAACATCGGCAGCCTGGTGGCCGAGGCGGAAATGCTGATGGGCGGCATCGACATCCTCGTCGCCAACGCCGGTGGTCCTCCGCCTGGCACATTCGCGTCGACCGATCTCGCCGCTTACGAGCCGGCCCTGCGCCTGAACCTGCTCGCCACGGTGGCTCTGTGCAAGGAGACGGTTCCGGCGATGCGCACGCGGGGTTGGGGGCGGGTGGTTGCAATCACCTCGATCTCGGTGCGCGAACCCATCGGCACTCTGATCTTGTCGAACACCGCCCGCGCCGGGCTGACCGCCTTTCTCAAGACCCTCGCCACCGAGGTCGCCCCCGATGGGGTGACGGTGAACTCGCTCCAGCCCGGGCTTCACCTCACCGCTCGCCTCGCCGCGCTCTACGACGACCCTGCGGCCGTCGCCGCGAGCATCCCTGCTCGCCGTCTCGGCGACCCGGCTGACTTCGGCCGCGTCGCCGCCTTCTTGTGCAGCGAGACGGCCGGGTTCATCACCGGCGCGGCCGTTCCTGTCGACGGTGGCGCCAGCCGCGGCCTGCAATAGGGCGACCGGATCGCCCGTGACTACGGTGGGGCCCTGACTTCGGTGTGGTCGACGAGGAGGCAGCGATGATCCGCCATGTGGCGATGTTCAAGTGGAACGAGGACGTCACCGATGCCCACGTCGCCGCCACCTCCACCGCCCTCGATGGCCTGCCCGAGGTGATCCCCGAGATCGCTCGATATCGGCACGGGCGCGACATGGGCATCAACCCGGGCAACTTCGACTACGCCGTCGTCGCCGACTTCGCCTCGTCCGCCGACTACCTCATCTACCGCGACCACCCTGCCCACCGGGCGGTGATGACCGGCTTCATCGTCGATCACATCAGCCAACGATCGGCAGTTCAGTTCACCTGCGACGACTGACACGAGGCGAGCCTGTGCCCCAATGGCCGGCGCGCTCTACGCTCACCTCGTGACCAACTCGGCCCACTCCCGGCTCCATCACCACGACGCGGCCACTGCGGCGTTCACCGCCGAGGTGGTCGACTATGTGGTCGACAGGATCCAGATGTCGCCGCCTCCCCTCGACGGGCCGCGCCCACCGGCCGAGCTGGCGAGGGACACGGGCCAGATGATCACCCCCGACGGGCTCGGTTACGAGAAGGCTTTCGACTTGTTCCGCAATGTGCTGGCGCCGGCGTGCATCAGCAGCGACCACCCCCGCTACCTGTCGTTCGTGCCCACCGCGCCTTCCGAGGCCTCCACCCTGTTCGACCTCGTCGTGTCTGCTTCATGTATCTACGGCGACTGGTGGGTCGAGGGCGCCGGGGCCATCTTCGCCGAGAACGCCACTCTGCGCTGGCTGGCCGACCTGGCCGGGTTCCCGGCGGGCGCAGGTGGGGTCTTCGTGGCCGGCGGCACTGCGGGCAACCTGGCGGCGATCACCACGGCACGCGAGACCTGGCGCCGGAATCACGGCCGTGGCGAGCGGCTGGCCATCGCCTGCGCGCCCAGCGCCCACTCGTCGGTGAGGCTGGCGGCGATGGTCACCGACGTCGAGATCGTGTTGGTGCCCGGCGACGAGCGCGGCCGGCTCACCGGGCCGCCCCTGCGCGAGGCCATCATCGCTGCCGAGGCAGACGGCCTACAGGTGATGGCCGTGGTTGCCACGGGCGGGGCCACGAACACCGGCATCATCGACGACCTGGGTGCAGCGGCCGACGTGGCCCACTCGTTGGGCGCATGGCTCCACGTCGATGCCGCCTACGGTGGCGCGGCGATGGCTTCGTCGGTGGGGCGTCCACTCTTCGACGGCATCGAGAGGGCGGACTCGTTCGTCCTCGACCCCCACAAGTGGCTCTTCTCCCCGTTCGACTGCGCAGCCCTGCTGTACCGCGAGCCGGCGCTGGCCGGCGCGGCCCTCACCCAGCACGCCGAGTACCTCGAAACCCTCGATGCAACAGGCGAGTGGAACCCCTCGGACTTCGCCATCCATATGACGCGCCACGTGCGCGGGTTGCCCCTTTGGTTCTCCGTGGCGGCCCACGGCACCAAGGCCTACGACGAGGCCGTCACCACCGGTATCGAGCTGGCCGTCGCGGCCGCCCGCATGATCGATGCCGCGCCCCACCTCGAGTTGTTGATGGAACCCGAACTGTCGGTGGTGCTGTTCCGTCGGTCGGGTTGGGAGGCCGCCCAGTACCAGGCATGGAGCGACAAGGCGCTGGCCGACGGGATGGCGTTCGTGGTGCCCACCGTCTACGACGGCGAGACCGTGTTCCGCTTCTGCTTCGTCAACCCGACGACGACCGAAGACGACATCACGATGATTCTCGACGCGATGAAGTGACCGCACCCAGCGCGCCCACTGCCATGTCGTGGAGCAGAGGAGCCATGGAACGGCGCGGCAGGGCGCCGGCGTATGGGGTGGAGTTGATCAGCCCGATCGCAGCCTGAACGGCGGCGACAAGACGCTCGCGTTTCGCCCGCCGGTGACGCTTCTGCAACGCATCCACCCACACGTCCACGTACTGGCGCTGCAGGGCTCTCACCCGGTGGGCCTGGTCGCGGTCGAGGTGGCGCAACTCGCGGGCATGCACGATGATCAGGTCCGGGTGGTCGAGGGCGAAGTTCACCTGCATCCGAACAAGGGCTTCGATGGCAGTGTCGGGATCCGTTGCCTTGGCCACGGCCTCGCGGCCGCCGGCGAGAAGCCTCTCGCTGATGTCGGTGAGCATCGCCGCCAACAGCGCCTTCTTGCCCGGGAAGTGCCAGTAGATCGCCGGGCCGCTGACCCCGGCCGCCGCACCGATGTCGTCGATGCTCGTAGCTCCGTAGCCGCGCTCGGCGAACAACTTCGCCCCCGCGTGGAGGATCTTGTCAGCTCGATCGGCGCGCTCCGTCATCCGCTCACCAGCTTCCCGAGCTGCCGCCGCCGCCACCGCCGCCCACTCCACCAGAAGAGAACCCGCCACCACCAAAGCCGCTGGAACCTCCTCCGCTGGAGGTTGAGGGCGCATGGTTAGCCGTCTGCAGGGCCGATCGGCGGGAGTGCATCAGCAGGGGCGCGGAGAGCTGGGCCATCTCGGGCGGCGGCACCGTGCTGCCAGCCAGCGCCCGGCCCCACGCATCGGCGGCACCGAGCGCCACTGCCCACGCCGTGTACTCCCTGAGCAGCCCGTGGTGCCATGCCCAGTCCACATGCCGACCCTCGCTGGCCTCGAGGAAGCGCCGGAACGACGCGACACGCAGTACGAGCGCCGAGCCCTGGACACTGCGCACGGGCAGTAGGGGGCGGTAGGCAGCCCCGGCGATCACCCCCGGCAGAGCTACCGCGAGGACGAGAGCCATCGGCATGGCTTTCATCAGACCAGCCCACCAGCCGAGGCCGACGAGCAGTACTGCCCCACCGAGCGTCAAGGCGAGCACCTTCGGGTATTGGGCCGTGGTGCCCGGTGGGAAGCGCTTCCACCAGCCCGAACTCTTCGCCGACTTCACCTGCATCTTCTGCACACTGCGCCAGGCTTGGGCGAGCTTGGGCTGGTAGTGGTCGAGCACCAGTTCGGTGGTGCCGTCTTTCAGCAGTGAGCCCACACGCTCTCGGGTGGCGTGATCGGCGGACTCGAGCCGAGGACCGGCACTGAGCACGGGAGGCTCCGCCGCGCTCAAGGTGAGTACCTCATCGGCGATCTGGCCCGCGAACCACGCCGCCGTGGTGTCGTTGTCGATCTTCTCCTCGAGCAGCATCGCGCCCTCCCACGGCTGCATCTTCGGAGGGGGTACGAACTCGGTGGTGGCGAGGTCTTCCATGTCGCAATCGGCGACGAGCCGAGTGGGCAGCCCGGTATCAGCGCCGAACGCCGCATCGGCAGCACCTCCATCGGCGACGACGTTGCGCCCCAACCGGCGGGCGATCCTGAACCCGGCTAGGGCAGTGGCAAGGCCGAGAGCGCCGGTACCGAGGGTGAGCGGCAACCGGTTGTCGTCGCGCCGATCGGGCAAGGGGGGCGCGGGTGGGGTCTCTGGTGTGGACGTGCCAACGATGTGCCCACCGATGGTCACCCCCTCACCCGCCTTGAGGGGTTCGAACACCACCCGATACAGGTCGCCGTCGCGGGTGAGCTCGCAGCCTCCGGAGTCGCCGAGAGAGCCGACGTTGCACTGCGGATCGCTGAGCTCGAACCCGGCGAGGACGACTTCGAAGCGTCCGGTCTCCATCGTCTCGTCGGTGCCGATGATGTCGAGAGCAAGTTCGCCGTCACCGAGGTGGGCCTCGGGGAGCACGTACTGGAGCACATAGCGGTGCTGGCCGGAGATCGTCTTGTCTGGATCGCCGATGCGGATGCGGGTCTCGAACGTGTAGTTGGCCACGCTGACCTGGTCCGGGGCATCGGGCGACGAGGCGCTCACCTGTGTGGGCACACCGAAGTCGTTGGGCACGAGTCGCTCGTAGCCGTGGCGGTCCGACGTGCCGAAGTCCTGGTCGACCACCTCACGGATCCTCACCCCGTCACCCTCTGGTGACACCAACACCTGTTTGGCGTCGAAGCGCTCGGCGTGTATCCCACCGCCAACCACGCCGCCCGCAACCAGCGCGGGTGGAGCGAGCACGGCGGCACCCACCAACAGGTGACGAGCGAGGCCGACGGGGTTGAGCACGACCCACAAGGTAATCGCACCACGGCCTGCGCCCCCCCTAACGCCCGTTCAAGTCGGTGTGTTACGCTGAACGCTCGTTCAATTGCCTGGGAGGCAGGAAATGTTCGACTTCAGCGATGAACACGATGCGTTCCGCACGGTCGTGCGCGACTTCGCCCGACGGGAGTTCGCCCCCCACATCGACGCGTGGGAAGCCGCCGGCGTGCTGCCCCTCGACGCGGTGGCGAAGATGGCCGACCTCGGCCTGTTCGGGCTGATCTTCGAGCCCGAGTGGGGTGGCAGCGGCGGCGACTTCACCTCCCTGTGCATCGCGATCGAGGAGATCGGGCAGGTGAGCCAGAGCCTGGGCATCACCCTGTCGGCCGGCGTCGGGCTTGGCGCCAACCCGATCAACTCCTTCGGCTCCACCGAGCAGAAGGCCCAGTGGTTGCCCGACCTCGTCGCCGGGCGCCGCCTCGGTGCCTTCGGCCTCACCGAACCCGACGCCGGCAGCGACGCCGGTGGCACCCGCACCAGGGCGCGTCTTCGACGCCGCTACCGACGAGTGGGTGCTCAACGGCAGCAAGGCCTTCATCACCAACTCGGGCACCGACATCACTTCGATCGTCACCGTCACCGCCCTCACCGCGACGGGCGAGATCTCCTCGTTCATCGTCCCGGCGGGCACACCCGGGCTGATCGTCGAGCCGGCCTACCGCAAGCTCGGTTGGCACGCCAGCGACACCCACGGCCTGACCCTGGTGGACTGCCGGGTCCCTGCCGCCAACATGCTCGGCGTGCGCGGCAGTGGGCTGCGCAACTTCCTGGCCATCCTCGACGACGGTCGCATCGCCATCGGCGCCCTGGCCACCGGCAGCGCCAAGGCCTGCCTCGATCTGTCCGTCGACTACGCCAAGCAGCGCCAGGCGTTCGGCGGGCCGATCGGTCGCTTCCAGGGGTTGTCGTTCCAGCTCGCCGACCTGGCCGTGGCCGTGGAGAACAGCCGCAACCTGGTGTACGGCGCGGCCCGCTTGAAGGATCGCGGCAAGCCGTTCAAGCAGGCGGCGGCGATGGCCAAGCTGTACAGCACCGAGACGGCGATGACGGCCGCCCGGGTGGCCACCCAGGTGTTCGGCGGCATGGGGTTCATGGAGGAGTCGCCCGTGGCCCGCTTCTACCGCGATGCGAAGATCCTCGAGATCGGTGAAGGCACCAGTGAGATCCAGCGCATGGTGATCGCGCGCAGGGTTGGGGCTGCCATCGGAAGTGAGGGGTTCCTGATGAACGAGCACGAGGATCTGCTGGCGAGGGCCGAACGGGCGCGCTGCCGGCAACCTGCACCGCGAGGGCGAAAAGCTGGCCCGCCAGAACAAGCTCTTCGTGCGCGACCGGCTCGCCCTCCTGTTCGACGAAGGCACCTTCGTGGAGGACGGCTTGCTGGCCAACACGATGGCCGCCGATCTGCCCGCGGACGGGGTGGTCACCGGCCAGGGGATGGTCGACGGCCGACCGGCGCTGGTGGTGGCCAACGACCCGACGGTGAAGGCCGGATCATGGGGCGCGCGCACCGTGGAGAAGATCGTGCGTGTCACCGAGTACGCCCTGCGTCACGAGCTGCCGATCTTCTGGTTCATCGATTCCGCCGGCGCTCGCATCACCGACCAGGTCGAGCTGTTCCCCGGCCGACGCGGGGCGGGCCGGATATTCGCCAACCAGGTCAAGCTCAGCGGCAAGGTGCCCCAGATCTGCTGCCTGTTCGGGCCGTCGGCCGCCGGTGGCGCCTACATCCCCGCGTTCTGCGACGTGGTGATCATGGTCGAGGGCAACGCCAGCATGTACCTCGGCTCGCCGCGCATGGCCGAGGAGGTCATCGGCGAGAAGGTGACCCTGGAGGAGATGGGCGGGGCGCGCATGCACGCCTCGGTCTCGGGCTGCGGCGACAACCTGGCCCACGACGACGCCGATGCCATCGACCAGGCCCGCCACCTCTTCAGCTACCTGCCCGAGAGGTGGCGCGACCGGCCTGCGGCGTGTGCCGGCGACGAACCCGTACGCCCTCTCACCCGTGCCGAGCTGCCCGCCCAGGAAGCCGCCGGTTACGACATGCACGGGGTGATCGACTGCCTCGTCGATGCCCACACCTTCTTCGAGCTCAAGCCCCTCTTCGCCCCCGAGCTGACCACCGGCTTCGCCCGCCTCGACGGGCATGTCGTGGGCATCGTCGCCAACAACCCGATGCACAAGGGGGGCGTCCTCTTCGGCGACTCGGCCGACAAGGCTTCACGCTTCATCTTCATGTGCGACGCCTACAACATCCCCATCCTCTTTCTGGCCGACGTGCCCGGGTTCATGATCGGCACCCAGGTGGAGAGGGCGGGCATCATCCGCCACGGGGCGAAGATGATCACCGCCGTCACCGAGGCCACCGTGCCCAAGATCAGCGTCATCGTCCGCAAGGCTTACGGAGCCGGGCTCTACGCGATGTGCGGCCCTGCCTTCGACCCCCTGGCGACGCATCGCCCTACCGACGGCGAAGATCGCCGTGATGGGGCCAGAGGCTGCGGTCAACGCGGTGTACGCCAACAAGATCGCCGCCATCGACGACCCGACGGAGAGGGCTGCGTACGTGGCTCAGCTGCGTGCCGAGTACGAAGAAGACGTGGACCTCTACCGCCTCGCCAGTGAGCTGGTGATCGACGCCGTGGTGCCGTTCGAGGCCCTGCGCGGCGAGCTGATCGCCCGCTTCGCCACCGCCGACCCGGCTGACCGCGAAGTGGTGGCCAAGCGCCACACCATCTACATGGGCTGACCAGACGAACAGTTCCGAGGGGTGTGACTGGTCTAGGTGATCCGAGTGACAGCGACCATCCGAGTGACAGCGGCCCGCCCGAGTGACAGCGTCCCGCCGGGGGGCACGCCCGCACTCGGATGGTCGCCAGGCACTCGGATGGTCGCCAGGCACTCGGATGGTCGCAGGCACTCGGATGGGAAGCTGCTGCGCTCAGAACGCACAGACCGAACGTTGTGCTCGTGCGCTCACACAGCTCCTGCCGGCAGTCGAGCATCGACCGTTTGGATCACGGTGACCGCGGAACCCCTTGGAACTGATCATCTACCCGGACTGAGTGCTGGGCAGCCGGCGGGGACCGTGATGCCGACCGGCTGGTTCACCGAGGTGAGCTCGAGGGTGAGGGCGAGGCTGTAGGTCTCGATCGCAGAGCCGTCGGCGGGAGTGTTACGCAGCGAAGTGGTGACCTGGTACTTCAACAGGTAGCCACCGTCGACCGCCACCCACAGCTCACCGGTGTTCTGGTCGACCTGGGTACCGCTGCCCGCACCGAGGCCTTCGATGCTGAACGTGTAGTGGTCGGCCTGCACGCCGGCGATCGTCTCGGTGCCGACCTTGGTGGCGTTGCCTGCGGGGATGACGATGTCGAACACACCCGTGAGCACGTCGCCCATGTCGGCCGTGAACGGGTTCGCCGACTCGGTCGTGTACTCCTCGCCGTCGAACTCGCAGGTGCTGTCGGCGGTGCTCCAAGTCTCGGAGCTGCTGGTGTCGGGTTCGGGGTAGTCGGCGCTGGACTCGGTGGAGGTGTTCTTCACATAGCGCAGTTCCGCCGCACTGTCGGAGGCGCCGCTGGCCGTCTCCGCCGAGCGGTCGGCGTCGGTGGGGCCGACGGTGGTGGCGCTCATCTGCCACTGGTAGGTGTTCAAGCTGGCGAGGCCGGCGAGGATGGGGGTGGTGAGGGTGCCGGACGTGGCGCCTCCTCCTCCGCCGCCGCCGCCGGATCCGCCATTGTCACCGTCGCCGTCGCCGCGCATCATCCAGCCACCGAGGCCGCCCACGAGCAGGGCGACTACCCCGACGATGGCCAGGGTCTTGCCGGCCGACCCTGGCTTCGCCGCTGCAGGCATGCCCACCGGTGCAGGCACGCCCCCCGGTGTTGGAGAGGGAGCGGATTGCGCCGGTCCGGCCACCGGCGGATCGAGGAACTCCTGGCCGTTGGTGGCGACATGGTCGGTCCAGCTGGTGCCGCTCCACCAGCGCACCTGGGCGCGGCCGTAGGGGTCCGGTTGCCAGCCTGGAGGAGTTGTCGACATGGCGTTTCCTTTCGGTCGGGCGGCGGCGCCGCCACTGGTTCAGTCGTCGCGACGGACGAGGATTCCGACCCCGCGACGCATGACTGCCATCGATGAGACGGCGAGAGCAACGGCGAACACACCTGCTGCATACCACGCCGAGCGCACCAGCACCTCAGAGTCGATCACGGGGGCGGTGCTCACCGCAAGGGTGGTGCGGGCCAGGTGGGGGGCAAGGAGCACGGCCGAGGCCGCTGCCACCCCTGCCGACACCCCCACCAGCACCACCGCCTGCACGGCGAGGAAGCCGACGACGGTGCGCCGCCCGAAGCCCATCAGGCGCAGCAGGCCGAGATCGACCCGGTGCAGCCAGGCCAGCCGCCACAGGGCGACGGTGAGCACGGCGACGACACCGATCGCCAGCAAGCGCACCGAAGCGGTGAGCAGGGTCAGCAGGGGCTGCCACTCGTCGACGAGGGCGATGTCGCCGCGGCGGGCCACCACCAACCCACCCGACAGCACGTCGCCGGCGACGAGAGGCCCGTCGACGGGGATGACGTAGAGCGACACATCGTCGCCCCACCCGAGCAGGGTCTGGGCGTCGGCGATCGGCACCACCGCGGCATCGTCGAGATAGGTGCCGAGCTCGAACACACCGACCACCTCGAAGTCGCGGCCGCGCAGGCTCACCGTGTCGCCGGCCGATGCCCCGAACCGGTCGGCGAGGAATGAGCCGAGGATGGCGGTGCGGTGATCCTCGCTCGACCTGAGGCCGCGACCGTCGACGATGCGAAATGGGTCGAGGTCGAGGTAGCGCTCGGGGTCCACTCCGGCGATGAGCACTGCGTCGGCACCCGACGTGCCGGCGACGGCGTGCACCTCGGGGATCGCCTCGGTGACCCCCATCTGCGTCGAGGGTGGCCGCCACCGACGACGGCAGGCGGCTGCCGGCGAACTCGCCCACGGTGCTGTCCTGCTGCACGACCAGCCGCGGCTGGGCCGAACGGAACCTCACCTCGATGCTGTGCACATAGCCGTCGAGGAGGATGACGGACGACACGGTGAGCACGAGCATGGTGCCGAGGGCGGCCAGCATCCTCCAGCGGCGGGCCATGTCGCGCAGGGCGAGCATGGCGACGGCGTTCACCGCGCCTCCAGCAGGGGGCCGACCGGTTGGCGCAGCACCCGTCGACTGGCGACCACGGCACCCAGCCAGGCGCTGCCGAGCGACAGGGCGCAGCCGACGACAACCGTGGTGGTGCTGAGGGTGGTCTCGATGATGAACGAGCGCAGCACGAACGAGGGACGGGTGGCGATGAAGGGCGCGGCACACGGCGAGGCCGACGGCGAGCGCGGCTGCGGTGGTGAGCAGGGATCGGGTGGCGAGCAGCCCCCTCACCGTCGATGGGGCGAAGCCCATCACCCTCAGCAGGGCCACCGATCTGCCGCGCTCCGCCAGGGTGAGGGCGGTCGCGTTGGCACTGCCCACGGCGAGCCCGATCACCCCGACGACGATGAACACCTCGGCCAGGTCACCGAGGGAGCGGACACCTTCGACGGTCTCGGCCTGGATGGCCGACTCGTCGAGCACCAGATGACCGGGGAACACGTCCTTCAGGGCGGCGCGCACCTCACTTGCCGTCGGCGTCGGCACTCAGGCGGACGACGACGAACTGGAACTCGCCGGGCCTTTCGAACAGGGCCTCCGCACGTGCCAATGGCACCCACAGGGAGGCGACCTTGCTGCCCGAGCCCTCGAGCAGCGCGGTGATGGTCAGCTCGGTGCCGAACACCCTCTGCACGTCGCCCACTTCCCACCCAGTTGCCACTTGCACCGACCGGGTGATGGCCATCTCGTCTGCGTCATCGGAGGGCAGGCGACCCTCCAGCACGGCCAGGCCGTGCACCCGCGACCAGGTATCGGTCTCGGCCGCCCTCAGCTGCAGTACCCTGTCGTCGAGCTCGATCAGCCTGAGCACCAAGGGGGTGACGGACTCGGCCTGCTCACCCATCGCTGCCTGCGCCGCCGCCAGGTCTGCGGCGTCGAGGGAGATGTTGGCGACGTCGAACACGTCGGGTTCGGTTACGACGATGTTGCGCTCCTCGCCAAAGTCGCCGAGGGTCTGTAGCGATCCCGCGATCGAGGCGAGCAGGAACCAGCTGGCGGCGATCGGGGTGAGCACCAGCACGGCCATGGCGGTGCGCAGAGGCTCGGCGGCGAGATCGCCCGAGGGCGAGCCTCAGGCGCAACAGCGGCGACACCCGCCCGTCCATCAGCTCTCGATCACCCGACCGTCGCTCATGTGGACCACACGGGTGGCCGCTTGCGCCAGTTGGGGGTCGTGGGTGGCGATCACGAAGGTGCACGCGAGGCGGCGGTGGATGTCGGTCACCAGGGCGAGCACCTCTCGGGTGGTGTCGCTGTCGAGTTCGCCGGTGGGCTCGTCGGCCAGTACCAGCTCGGGGCCACCGGCCAGGGCGCGGGCAAGCGCGACCCTTTGCTGCTCGCCACCCGACAGGCTGTCGGGCCGGTGATGGAGCCGGTCGGCGAGACCGACCTGGGCGAGCAGGCCATCGGACAGACCGAGGGCCGGCTTCCACCCGTGACCGCGGGCGAGGAGCTGCAGCGCCACCTGCTCGCGGGCAGTGGCCGACGAGAGCAGGTTGTCGTTCTGCAGCATCACCCCAACATGGCGGCGGCGGTAGCGATCGAGCTCGCCCTGCGATGCGCCGGCAAGGTCCACCCCGGCAACCTTCACCTCACCCGCGTCGGCCCGGTCGAGACCGCCGAGGATGTGAAGCAGGGTGGTCTTGCCGCACCCGCTGGGGCCCATCAGCACCACCAGCTCACCCGGCTCCACCCGAAGGTCGACGCCGCGCAGGGCCTCGACCGGCCGCCCAGTGCGCCGGTAGGTGCGCACAACTCCGCTCAGCGACACGACCGGTGGCCTCTCGACCGTGGCCGTTGCAGGAACAGTTTCGACCACCCAGTCCTCCACCTCGATCGTGCCTCAATCTCGTTGTCGAGCCTACGTGACGGCCTGGCCGGGTCAGGTGGTGAGCACGATGCCCGCACCCACCTCCACCCACTGGCCGGCGGTGAACGTGACCGACTCGCCGGTGAACAGATCATCGACGGTGACGGTGGCCACCTGCCAGTCGCCGTTGAGGTCGACCGAGTCGCTGGTGCGCCTGAGCGAGACCCTGCTCACCGGTCCACCCAAAGCCATCGGCGCGAGGTAGACGATGTCGGTGACACCGTTCTCCAGATCGCCGACGTAGAGCCGGGTTGCCAGCAGGGTGCCGCCTTCGTCGTGGAGTTGGACGGTGATCATCGCATCGGTGCCGGCACCGGTGTCGGTTCCCGTGTGCAGGGTGACCCGGTAGCGCGATGACAACGCCTCCAGGAACATCGGCTGCCACTCACGGAACTTCCAGCCAAGCACCGAGGAGCACTTGCCCGGCACCTCGATGTCGTTCGTCCACCAGTTCAACGCCAGCTCGATGCCCTCTTCGAGCCCGCCGCAGAAGTTGCTGCCGTCAGGGTGGTAGCCAGACCACACCGCCTCGTTCGGGTACTCGCCGGTGAGGGCGATGATCTGTTCGCTGTCGAGCCCCTCCCAGCTGCTGTACACGTCGAGATCGTCGATGAGCGGGTAGCCGGGTTCGCCGACGTTGAAGACGTCGAACTGCCAGCGGCCACTGCCCCGATAGTGCGTGTCGTCGTTGAAGTCGTCGTCGTCCCACCAGATCCCGAACGGGTCGTCGACGGTGTCCCAGCCGCACTCGTCGCCCGCAATCGGTACGCCGAGGCCGACCATCGCGCCGAGTGTGGTGTCGCCACACACCTCGTCGCTCGGGTACATCGCATGCTTGTTCTGGGCGCTGGAGAGCACCAACCTGCCCTCACCGTCGAAGTGGAGGGTGTCGCACATCTCCTCGTAGAAGCCCCACGTGTGCTCGACGAAGTCCTCGTCGTCGCTGACCACCGCTACCAGAGGATGGTTGACGCTGACAGCAGCGATGTAGCCGACGTTGCACTGCTGCTCGCCGACTCGCCACACCCCGGAATGCTCCGTGTAGCTGGCGTGGGCCGAGGTGTTGACCCACTCGAGCTGCACCGTGTACTCGTCGATCACCTTCCACGCCTGCCAGATGCGTTCGGAGTCGCCGCGATGGTTCTCGAACACCAGCAGGTCGGTGAGCTGGAGGGTTCCACCGCCCGCGTCGTAGGCCCAGGTGTTGAGGTAGCCGATGACGATGTAGCGCGGGTTCGATGCGCTCGGCCATGGGGTGACTTCGACGAAGTTGGAGGTCAGCAGGTAGCGCCAGTGGAGCCACAGCTCCTCCTCGTCGAGTTGGATCACCGGGTTCGCCAGCACCATCGCCTCGTCCTCCCAACTCTGGTTGAGGCCGTCGCCGTCGATGTCGCCGCCCGGATCGACGAACATCGGGATGTTGCTGGTGAGGATGTGTTCCGCCGTGTTGTAGTTCAACTGGGCCACATCCGGCTCGACGGGCCCGTCGAGACCGTCGAGCTGATCGACGGTGCCCGCGGCGCACACGCTGAGGTTGGTGGTCGAGTTGCCGAGGCCCACGGGGGCGACCGTCAACCCTGTGGTGTCGGTGGGGTCGGCGAGGGTGAGCCTCACCCACCACTGGTCGACGTCCGAACCGCTGAGTGAGCTGTGGGGGATGGCGATCTCGCCCACAGCGTCGGCGCCGGTGATCGACTCGCGCTGCACGGCATGGAAGGAGACGTAACGCGGCGCGGACATCGAGTGCGCGCCGGTCGCCGACGTTGTGCCGTAGACGACGTAGGCGCCCGCCGACAGGGGGCCGGCGGCATCGATCGGCATGTTGATGAACACCCTCACCGTCGAGTCGTCGGGCAGCTCATCGAAGTACCAGGTCGACTGCTGGAAGCGAGCCGCCGAGGTGTCCGCCTGGAGCCAGTACCAGCCTTCGGCGCCGCTGGTGAAGTAGCCGGAGTCGTTGCCGCTCGACACGAAGTCACTGGCGTAGAGCCAGGTGCCCTCGCACTCGCCGATGCCGCTGAGCGCAAGCCTCAGCCGGTAGCGGCCACCCACATCGCCACCCGGCCGCTGGACAGCGACGTACACCGAACGCGCCTCGCCCGCTTCGAGGAACAGCACCGCCGGCTCCTCGGGGTAGGCGAACTCGTAGTCGATCGACGACTCGTCGTCGTCGAACAGTTCGAGCGCGAGGTTCTCGTCGGAGAGGGTGACGAGGGTGGCGGTCAGGGACTGGCCGGCGGCGACATCGACGACATAGAAGTCCTCGCTGTCGTAGCGGGTCACCTCGCCCACGAAGTCGCCGTCGCCGACGATCAGGGCGGTGTCCGCCGTTCCGCCGGCGTCGACGTGCTGGTTGGCGTCGTCGGCGTCGCGGACGGTGATCGTGAACGTGTACTGGCCGGTACCCCTCAGGAGGTGGATCTGGAGGTAGTGGCGGCCACCTTCACCCAGTGCGGCCGCGAAGCTGAACGCCGGGTCGCTCTCCTGCGACGAGTCGGGCGCGACGCGGTACAGGTAGGAGTTGTAGAGGGAGATGTCCACGAACAGACCGGCGGGCGTGGTGACCGCGATGTCGACGATCTGGGTGGGGTCGAGCTGGAAGGCGAACCAGTCGTCGGTCTCGCCGTCGAGGGTGCCGTGGTATGTGCCATCGGGCAGGTCACCCACGTCGTCGGCATCGGCCGAGTTATCGGCGTCGGACTGACCGTCGGGGTCGGTGATCGTCCCCCCGCCGGTGTCCAGGTCGCCACCGTCACCCTCGAGATCGTTGCCGGTGGTTCCGTCGTCGCCGCCACCTGTCGACGGCACAAGCAGGCCGAGGCTGGCACGGTTGAAGGCGACGTGCTCGGTGGTCGACTCGCCGAGCCGGCCGGGGTCATCGCGGGTGGCTTCGAACCAGATGCCCACCGCGTCGGCGGGAATGTCACTGGCGGCGATGGAGAAGGTGTCCTGGGCCCGGTAGCCGAGGGTGTCGCCGGGGGGCGAGGTGTTCGGCACGGTGAGCAGTACGGACTCGGTGGCGGTGAGGTCGGGCGGTGGTGCCTTCAGCTTCTCGCCGTCCTCCGGTTCGGAGCCAGGATCGAGCGGCAGGCCGTCGGCGTCGACGAAACCCCAGGCCAGGTAGAAGCGGGCGGCGACGCCTGGCCCTCCGTTCACCCCGTCGGTGGCCAGGACGTGGAGCTGGGCGGTCACCCCGTCGGTGATGCCGGGCACGGCGGCGAACTCCCACCGGGCGTAGTGGGTGTGGGCGTTGTCGCGCAGCCACCACCAGCCGGAGATCTCGTCACCGTTGGTCGTGAATTCACCCTCCAAACGGGCGAACGAAGGGGGTGCGGCGCTCACCTCGGTGTCGATCGGCAAGGCGGAAGCCGGCGTCGACGCCGCTCCGAGGGTGACGCTCTCCGCCAGCACGGCAAGGGTGCCGGCGGGAGGTGTCGCCAGCTCCACCCACAACGAGGTCGGCTCGTCGGCGATGTCGAGCACGGCCAGCGTCGCCGAGCCCCTCAACAGGGCGAACTCGGGCCGATCGGCGACCGGGTAGCCCTGGAGCACAGCATCGATCGAGCCGAGTTCGGTCTCCCCCGTGCCGACCTGCACGGTGACCGTCGCGAAGCCGGTCGCGGACAGGGAGTCGGCAGAGGTGACCGCCCTCAACTCCAGCGGCGAGGCGCCGACACCGTCGGGCAGGTCGGTGAACTCCCAGCGCGCCACGGCACCGGGATCCTCCAGCCAGTACCACCCCTCGCGCTCGGCGCCGTCCGTCCAGAAGGCGCCACCGGGCACGGTGGTGGTGGTCACCTCGGCCTGGCTTGTGGAGGCCGACGAATCGGTACCGTCCTGCGACTTGGTGTCGGTGCATGCCACCGCGGCGACCAACACCACTACTGCAACCATCGACCTCGACCGCTTCCACATGGCCGACCTCCTTCGTTACATCGGGCCCTACCGGGTGACCTCGACCGGCGGGTCGATCTCTGTGATCGTGAACTCACCGCCGCCGAGAGCTGTGCTCCACGAGTCCAACTTGTAGGCCGCCGTCGGCGTCAGTTCGTTGCGCGGCCTGATGTAGAGCTCGGCCCAGTCGTCGGGGGCGATCATCACGTGCCAAGCGAGACCGATCTCGTATTCGTCGGTGAACCAGGCGTAGTGGGTGACCACCAGCAAGTTGGCCACCGGGGTACCCCCGATCAGCTCGCTTGCTTGGGCCGGCAGGCCGTCGACCGAGCCATCGAGCTCGGCCAGGAACACGTCGGCGATCTGGGTCGCGGTCTCGGCCAGGTCATCGATGCCGGGCACCGCCGTGGCGGTGATGTCGACCGTGTGTTCGAGCCCGTCGCGCTCGCCGGTCACAGTGACCGTGAACTCGGCCTCGGTATCGGTATCGGGCAACTCCACCCACACCTCGGCGGCCTCACCGGCCGGAAGGGTGGCGGGTCGCACGGTCGCCGATGCACCGTCGAGGCTCACGGTGGCCGTCAACTCGACCTCCCCCTCCCCTTGGGCTGTGACCGTCACCAGGGCGAGGGGGCGCTCCCCGGGGATGACCCGGTTGACGTACTGGGGACTTCTGCTGAGAGTGAACTCGGAGGGCGTCGAGCCATCGGATCCGCAAGCCGACGAGGCCGCCGCCAGCGCGAGTACGCACAGGACACGGATGCTCTTCATCGCAACCTCCTCCTCAATGATGAGGTCGGCCGCGGACGTGGGGCCAGGGCCCAAGTGCCCCCGGCGATCTGGGGCTGCCCGCGACTCCCTGGGGAGTCAGGGGTTGGGCGATACGGCTCCGCTCGAGCCGAAGTCGACGGCGGCGGTCTCGACCACACTGGCCGTGCGCCCAGGGGCCGCCTGCCAGGTCCAGTACATGTTGGTGTGGGCGATCACCTTGTCGGCCGGCGGCAGGCCGTAATCGGAGTAGTCCTCGGTGGTGTGGGCGTCGCCGACGAGGACTGTGTCGTAGCCGCGTACGAACGCACCGTGAAGGGTCGCCCGGATGCAGGCATCGGTCTGGGCGCCGGTGACGACGAGCCGGCCGACACCCTTGCGTTCCAGTTCGGACTCCAAGATGGTGTCCTCGAAGGAGTCGCCGTACTCCTTGTGCACCAGCGGCTCGGTCGCCAGACGCTGCAGTTCGGGCACGTACTGCCAGCCATCACTGCCCTGGGGTAGATCGCCACTCTTGTGCTGCACCCAGATCACCGGCACCTGCTGGGCGCGGGCCTTGTCGACCAGGGTGCTGATGTTGGCGATCACGTCGCCGCGGTTGTGGGCGTTGGCCACCACGTCGTTCTGTACGTCGACCACCACCAGGGCGGTGTTCGGACGGTCGGGCAAGCTGGTCATGAGGCATCCTGCCCGATGACGTGTCGCCCGTCCAGATGGAATTGGGGCGCAGGTCAGCGCCGGCGAAGGCGGCTGACGAGGAAGATCGCGGTGACCGTGACGACGACGGTGATGATGATGTTGCGGCGGCGATCGCTGACCGCTTCCTCGTCGCCGTAGTACGACGGCGGGATCGACAGCGCATACCCGGCAGCGGCGATCGCGTTGAGGCCGCGGCGAGGTTCGATCGACAGTTCACGGCGCATGACGGCCTTGAACGGGTTGGTCTGACCACTGCACAACTTGGCCATCTCGAGCCACTCGCCGCCCATGACCGACGCACCCTCGCGCCTGCCGTTGGAGATGACGACCTCCTTGCCCTTGAACGACAAGGTGACCGACACGTCACGATCGGAGGCGGTGAACACAACGTCGCCTCGGGCCAGGCTCGCTACGCGTGCCCGACCTGGATAGTCGCGGATGTTGTCCTCGAGGAGGCCTCCGAGCATGGTGGCCATGCCGGAGGCGTCGTCGCCGTCGGCGAAGGTGACCTTCGGTGCCGGCATCAGAGCTGCCGGCACCACTTCTCGATGCCGAGCTTGCCCGGTTCGGGCAGAGGACGCTGGTCGAGCATGTTGGGGAGCTTAACGGCGATGTCCTGAGGGGTGAAAACGGACCAGTCGAAGATCTTGTCGTCAGTGTCCTTCGAGGTCACCTCAACCCATTACGACATATGGAGGACAGCCCTTTGGCCAAGTCGTGTCAACGCCCTGCGAATACGCCTTCAACAGCACCTGCACCATCTCCGCCTGGCGCATCAAGAACCGCATGTCGCCACGCACCTTGATCGTGCCCGTAAGCGCAGCGTCGATCGGGTCACTCGTACCCGCAGCGATCGAGTCGAACACACTCCCCGGGCCGGTGAACCGGTAGTTCAACTTCACCGACGGGTCATCCGCGTCGATCTCGCGATACCAGGCGCAAATCCCCTCTTCGAGACGGACCAAGAAACGCAGCATGTCACCCTCGGCGACATAGGGCGTCTTGCCGTCACCCACGATCTCCACCTGGATCGTGAACGAATCCTTCGGCGCGTTCGGAATCTTGACGACCGCGTCGTTGATCGCCACCTTCACCGCTTCGTACCAGTCGGGCGTATAGATATCGGGCATTTCAGTTTCCTCTCTCAGCAATTACGGGGCTCGGCACGAGGTGGCACACCGTACCATAGATCGTGCCATGTGCAAGTGGGCGAGAAATGCTAGAATTCCGGGATGCCCCAGGCCGAGCGCATCATCGAGGCCGCCCACACGTGCTTCAGTCGCTTCGGGTTCAACAAGACCTCGATGGAGGACATCGCCCGCGAGGCCGGCCTCTCGCGCCGGAGCGTCTATCGCCACTTCCCGGACAAGGCCAACCTGTTCCGCGAGGTGATGGCGGGCAGGACGAGCTACTACCTCGACGAGATAGGCCGCCGAATCGGCGAGGTGAGCGGGCTCTGTTCCCAGATCGAAGAGGTGGCGCGGATGACGATCCGGCTGGTGCGCGAGGACCCGATCAGCGTGGCCACCCACCTCAACGACCCCGACTCGCTGGCGAGGGCGGTCACCATCGAGTCCCGCGAGCTGCTCCGCATGTCCATGGATGTGATCGTGCCTCTGATCTCCGAGGCGCGCGATCGTGGCGAGGTCCGAGCCGATCTCGACATCGAACGTGCGGCAGAGTGGATCACGCGCATGGTGTTTTCGCTCACCGCTACACCATCGGTCACCTTCGACATCGAGGACCCCGACCAGACCGCAGAGTTCATCCGCGAATTCCTGATAACGGGCCTCAGCTGACAGAGTGAACGAGGTGGGGCCAACGGCGACCTCCGCCCCTCACCGGGGAGCGATCGACGCCGCTCGCGTGGGGGCACTGGTGTTGGTCGTGCTCGGGCACCTGTCACTGGCGGTCATCGACCGCGGCCCCGACGGCGCTCTGCGCGGCGACAATGTGCTCGCCCTGCACCCCGGCCTCGCATGGGTGGCAATGCTCGCCCCGATGCCGGTGTTCTTCGCCGCCGCCGGATGGGCCAACGCCACCTCCACCCCAGCCGGGTCGGCGCGGCGGTTGCGCTCCCTGGTGGGAGTGGGCGCCGTGGTGGTGGCTGTTTGGTCCACGGCGAGCATGGTCGAGCTGCTCGTGCGCGGCGAGGGCGAGGGCGACATCGTCGCCGACGGCGCCCGCATCGCCACCCAGCCCCTGTGGTTCCTCGCCGCCTACGTTCCCTTCGCCGCATGCGGAGCATGGCTCGCCGGCATCGCCCGCCGGCCGGTGATCGCCATCGGTGTGTGCCTGGGTGTGCTCGCCGCCCTCGACATCGCCCGATTCGCCTTCGACGCCCCTGAGGGGGTCGGCTGGCCCGGCTTCTTCCTCGCCTGGGTGGTGCCGTGGCTGGCCGGCGCGGCATGGAGGCGTCGCCACGAGGCCGGACAGTTCGACGAGGTGAGGGTCGGGCTGGGGCTCGCCGGGGTGGCGACCGTCGCAGCAGTGGGGCTGGTGCTCGCTGCCGGTTACTTCCCGTCGCTCATCGATGCCGTCGAAGGGGAGCGCTCGAACACCACCCCGCCAACCCTATTCACCTCTGTGGCCGCTCTCGTGCAGGTGGGGTTGTTGATGGTCGCCGGACGCGGCCTCGATCGGCTGGCGCGGAGGTGGCGTGGCCTGCTCGACCGGGCCGGCGAGGCGGCGGTGGGCGTGTACGTGTGGCACCTCAGCGGGCTCGCCCTGTGCGCCGCCGCCCTGGCCGCCGGATTGTGGGCGCCTCAACGGTTCTCGCTCGGCTGGTGGCTCACGCGGCCCCTGTGGTTCGCCGTCGTGTTGGGGGTGACCGGGCTGCTGGTGGGTCTCACTTCGAAGGCGCGCCGCACTAAGCCCCCCGCGGAACGCTCCGGGTCGGCCAGGGTGTGGGTGGGTCTCGTGCTCACCACCGTCGGCGCGGCGATCGTCGGGCTGTGGGGCCCACGCACCGTCACCGGAGCGATCGCCTCGGTGGTCGCCTTCGACGGTGGATGGTGGTTCCTCCGCTCCACCCCGCCCCGCCCCCACCTTCACCCCCACCCGAAGTTGGCGCTGCGACGGGCCCCGCGCCCGGCTGAACGCCGACTTAGGGGGAGGGGGGGCGGCGGGGAAGGCCAGCTCGAGGGAGACGATCTCCTCGCCGGTCCAGCGTTTGCCGACCAGCCTGACCAGGATCGTGTCGCCACCGTCGTCGTCGATCTCGACCAGCCCGAACTGGCCGCTGCCGGGGAAGGCCCCCTCGCTGTAGGGCCCGCCCTTCACCAGGCCCGGCCGGTCGAGGGCCGCGGCGTGCAGCACCGGGAATCCACCGGACTGGCCATCGGTGGAGTAGTCGCTGTTGGTGCCGTCGTCGATGGCCACCATGTGGGCGTCGCCGCTGACCATCACCAGGTTGCGGATGCCGGCGTCGGCGATGGCGTCGGCGATCTGTTGCCTCTCGGTCATCGGCGTAGCCCGCCCCAGCTGTCGGCGCCTGATCGACCGCGGCATCGATCCAGGGGCTCGGGGTTGGCCCACACGACGAGGGCGTGGGTGGGGCTTCGACGGTACGTCAGTTCGTCGATCAGCCAGCGCCTGCTGGGTTCGGCACCGAGCATCGGTGTCGGCGGTGCGCTCGGAGCGGGTGTCGGTCATGACGAACCTCGACCCGGCCGATGGTGAACGCCTGGTACACGGGAGCGTCGCCGGGTCGGCACCTCGTAGTGGGGCACGGCGGCGCGGTAGGCGTGGCGAGCGGCACTGCGCCCCGGCGACGAGGCGTCGGCGTCGTTGGGGCCGTAGTCGTGGTCGTCCCACACATAGGCGATCGGCACCTGCCGGGTAGAGGGCCGACTGGCCGGGCGAGGTGAGCACCCGATCGAAGGCGTCGAAGTAGGCCTCGGGGTCGGTGGAGTCGATGTTCGCGTAGTGCAGGTCGCCGAGTTCGAGGTAGAGGAGTGGGTCCGCGGCGCGGATGGCGTCGAACACGGCCCCGTTCGACCCCACCCGGGCACAGGTGGCGACGGCGAACGTGAACGACATCGGGCCGTCGGCGGGGGTGGCGAACGAGCCATGGCCGCGGCCCTCGTCGGGCTCGCCATCGGCCTCGATGCGGAAGGAGTAGTCGGCGTCTGGTGTGAGCCCGTCGACGCTCAGCTTGACGATGCGGTGCTCGCCTGGAGGTGAGGCCACCGACTCGAACAGCTCGCCGGTGCCGTCGTCTTCCACGATCGCTCGTGCCTCACCGACGTCATCGGCGAGCCTCACCGAGAGTGTGACCTCCGTGGGCGACAGGGCCCCCTGCCACACCCACTCCACCGCGTCGACCGACTCCAGCTTCGCCGTACTGTCGGGATGGGTGGCGCCGAAGTTGGCGTCGTAGAGGTCGCCGGCGGCGATCCAAGTGGCCGACACGAGGAGCGCGGTGGCGACGGCAACCCCGATGATCTCCGCCGGCCGCCGGCGGTGCTGCCACGCCAGCCAGAGCAGGATCGCCGGCACCGGAAGGCACCGGTGACTGCCAACCCCACTTGCGGCGGGTACTGCACGGCGGCTGAACACGCCGAGGCCCGCGCCGGAGAGGGCGAGCAGCACGGCACCGAGGGCTTCCCACTTCCAGGCGATCAGGGCCGCCACCGACACCATGCCCGCCAGGCTCATCTGCACGTCGCGCTGCACGGACTCCGAGAACACGAACCCGTTCGGCTCCGTGGGCAAGCCTCGGGTGAGGGTCAGCACGGCTCAGCCCGACTGCCGCTGCGGCCGCGGCGAGGTGAGCCGCCAGCCTGAGAGCGTGAACATGGTGCAAATGCAACGACAAAGCACCATGGGTGGATTGGCCGGGCTGGCGGTGACCCCATAGGCAGTGGTGACAGAGGCGATGAGAACGCTCGGTCTCGACCGACCACTGCACAGCGAACACCAGACTGAGCCCGATGAGGATGCCGCCGATGACGTCGGTGGGCCAATGGGTGCCGGCGACAATCCGGTGTATGGCGGCGGCGGCCGCTCCGATCCCGAAACGATGCGCAAGGGACGCACCAACCAGCGCCTGTCGAGCAGCACAGCCACGGCCAACGGCATGGCACCGGCGAACAGGACGGACAAGATGACGTGACCGCTGGGGAAGGAGTCGAAGCCACCGGCGAGGGAACCCGTTGGCGGGCGCTCCCGGGCAGCGAGAGGGCGCACGATCGCGCTCCATGCCAGCCCGAGCACGGTCGCCGCCCCGTAGGACGCAGCGAGGACGCGGCAGCGCATCGACGCCAGCCCGACGAACAGGGCAAAGGCGATGGCCACCTTGGTGCTGCCCAGAGGGTCCAGCCAGGTGACCGAGGCGAGGGGGTCGTGGCCCTCCAGCCACCCGGCCACCTCGCGGTCGAGACCGTCGACCAACCAGGGCAGCCAGCCGACTACGACCGCGAGCACGATCGACGCCGAGGCGGTAGCGGTGAAGCCGATCGTGACCGCTCTCGACCCGCTGCCCGGGGTAGGCGCTCTCGTCGACCGGCCGAGTGGTGAGGACCGAGCGGGCGGCCAACCCCAGCGCCCAGGCCGGCGCCCTGTTCCAGCGGGCGAACAGCACCAGGGCGGTCACCCCGTAGAGGGCACCGACGCAGGCGAGGCACACCGCAACGCTGAGCAGCCACGCCTCCGCCGAGACACCCGGGCCGGCACCGCGGAGCTCGTTCTGCTGGCGCACGTAGAGGCCCACCGACAGGTAGGCGCTGGCGCCGAGCATCACCACCGAGAGCAAGAGGTAGAGGGGACGAGGCCGCAGGCCGCGCCCGCGGTCGGGCGACGTGCCACGCACCGAAGCGGTGACGGCTTCGGCGGCGAGGATCGCCCGGCGGTCGCGCGAGTCATCACGGCTGTCGCGCACCAATTCGCGCAGCTCGCTGACCACCCAGAAAGCCAACCCGAGGCCCATCACCGCCGGCACGAAGATGCTCAGCCGGTTCACCTGCAGCGCCTCGGCCATGCGCCGCCGCCGTTCCTCGCGCCGACTCATGGCTCCTCCCCGGTGACCACGACGATGCCGCTGTCGCCGTCGACCATCACTTCGCGGCCGGCGAGGCGCACGGTGGCGCCGGCGACGTTCGTGACCGCCGGCAGCCCGAGCTCGCGGGCGAGGATCGCGGCGTGGGACAGGGGGCCGCCGCGTTCGAGTACCACAGCTCCGGCGCGGGCGAACAGGGGCGACCACGACGGGTCGGTGGCGACCGCCACAAGCACCGAGTCGGCATCGAAGGGGTCGGACGGTGAGCCCACCACCTGGGCCCTGCCGGTGTAGCGCCCCGGGCTCACTGCCCAGCCCTCGAGACGGCGACCGGTCGGCACTTCGACCGTCTCGCGGTCGTGGGCGCCGGCGAAACGGGCAGGGAGAGGCCCGGCGAGTTGATAGCGGTGCAGGGCCCGGCGGCGCCTGGCGAACACGTCGGGGGTGGGTGCGCTGTCCGTGCCCAGCAGGGCCGCCCTCAGCTCCGTCGCCGACATCAGATCCACGTCGCCGGGCTCGGGCAGAAGGCCGCGCCCGTTCAGGCGCCGGCCGGCCTCCAGGTGGACCCGACGCACCTCCCCGCCGAGGAGCAGCACGGCCGCCTTGGTGCGCTCGCCGCGCAAGGCCGTCGACGGCGTCCTCCATCGCCCTCATCGCGACGCGCATCCTCATCGTCGCCCTCAGACCCTCGCCACCGCTGCCGCCACGACCACCGCGCCCTGGGGCATCCTTGAGCACGCTGTCGCAGTTCGGCCACCGGGTCTGGGCCCTCCTCGCCACCGGCGCTGTGATGCACCGCGGGCACCGCCTGGCCGATTTCGCGCCAGATGGGCCCGGCGAACACGGCGGCCGACGCCCGGTCGTCGGGCGGCTCCACCAGGGCCTCACCGGTGGTGAGCCGGATCGCCGCGCGGCCGGCTTCGATCGGGCCGAGCACCCCGCCGAGCGCGAGTTCGAGGCGACGGTAGGCGGCCGCGGCGTTGGCGGCGACACCCATCTCGGCAGTCATCGCTCTCACGGCCACATCGATGAGGCGCAGCCAGTAGGCAAGTAGGGCGCCGTCGTCGAGGGCCGTCAGATCGGTTGCAGCATCGGCCACGCCGGCCGACGTGAGGATGACCAACTCGGCGTCGAGCTCGGCCCGCCGGCGCGAGCTCAGCACCCGGATGTCGTGGCGGGCGGCGGCCAGCCTGCTGCCGCGGCGGGCGACGGACGGCGCCGGCGCCCGACCCGGCCGCCGTGACCCGAAGTACTGCTCCTTGAGCTGGTCGATGTCGGCACGCGGCAGTTGGGCTGCCATCCGCGCCAGTAGACCGAAGTCCATCGCCGCCCGGCCGCGCACTCGGCGCACCAGGCCGCGCCTGGCGACCAGCTCGTCGTGGTGTACCCCGAGGGCGGCAAAGGTGGACCTCATCGCCTCCTCGACGAGGTGTGAGCCGAGGTCCCACTGCAGGGGCGCCAGCACCCCGGGGAGCATCTCGCCGATGCCGGCCGTGGTGAGGTCCAGTGACGCCAGGTCCGCAGCCGGGTCGTCGAAGCCGTCGCCCGTGTCGCCGACCTGGGTGGTGATCGGCCTCGCCTGCACCAACCACACCGTGTCGCCGTCGCTCGCCCACTCCACGTCTTGCGGCGTTCCCGCAAGCGCCTCCACCTCGAGGGCGAGGGCGAGGGCGCGAACGACGTCGGGGGGCGCGTCACAGGCGCGCCGGCTGCCGGCCCGGCGCGGGTCAGCACGGTGACCACCGGCGTCACCCGGCCCGAGACGAGCGAGTCGGCGAGGCCTTCGACCGTCTCGATGCGCGCGGTGGATCCGTCGCCGGCCGGGTCGACGGTGAACACCACCCCGGCACGCCGGGCAGGCACCATCGCCATCATCACCGCGGCCATCGCCACCGCGCTCTCGTCGACGGCGAAGCTCCTGCGGTAGGCGACCGGGGCGGGGTGCCACAGGGAGGCGAACACCAACTTCACCGCGTAGACGACGGCGTCACCGTCGGCCGGGTCGATGTCGAGCAAGGAGCGGTACTGGCCGGCGAACGACACCTGCTTCATGTCCTCCGCTGTAGCCGACGACCTCACCGCGATCCGGTGGCCGCCGCCCACCCGCCGGGCCAGAGATCGGATCTCGGCGACGAGTTCGGGGTCGAGGGGCGCAGACAGGAAGGTCGCGTCGACCTCCTCGGCCGGCACCTCTTCCCCACCCCTGATCCGCCCGACCAGCTCGCCGAGGCTTTGGTGCTCGAAAGCCGACCTGAACCCCTCGGAGGTGACCACGCCGGTGGTGGGTACGGGCAATCCCCAGCCCACCAGGCGCGCCAGCCACGCCCCCTTGCCGCCCAGGAGTGCGGAGTCGGCGAGGGAGCCGTCGAGTAGCACGGTGTAGAGGTCAGCCATCGGGTGTGCCGCTCCCGGGCGTGGTCGGCGGGTCGCCCACCAGACCGGCCCGGTATGCGCTGAGCGCCCTGTCGGCGATGGCGCCGGCCGTGTCGTCTTCCGCCGCCGCCCGGTCGTCCAACCACTTCGCCAGATCGCGGCGGACTGCCACCTCCCGACGGCCGACCGCCGACCTCGCGACGAGGACCAGGCTCAGGGCGAGGGCGATGGCGAACACCAGGGCGAGATCCGCCTGTTCGCCGGCGAGGGCATCGAGTAGGCCGACCAGCGCTGTGAGGGCGACCATCGCCTCGAGCAACCGGGTGTAGGTGCCCCGCATCATTGCCCTCCCGTGAGGTTCGTCGTAGCGACCCTAGACGATGAGTTCTGAGGGGTGTCACTGGTCGCGGGTGCTCCGAGTGACAGCGGCCCGCCCGAGTGACAGCGGCCCGCCGGGGGGCACGCCGGCACTCGGATGGTTGCCAGGCACTCGGATGGTTGCCAGGCACTCGGATGGTTGCCAGGCACTCGGATGGTTGGCAGGCACTCCAATGGGAACTGGGTGGGCGGCGGCTGGCATGTCTATCCGACCCGTGACCTGCTCTGGGTGACCATGCTTGTTGATCCAGTTCCGCGTCTTTCAGACACAGGCCGGCTGAGCGTTGCTTTGTTGGCGTTGAGGCGGGCACAGACCCCGGCCCAGCGCCGATGATGACATGCGAGAGACACGAGCTAGACGGGCGACTCGACGGGAGGTTGCTGCGCTCAGAGCGCACAAACCGAACGTTGTGTTTGTGCGCTCACACAAATCCGTGCCGGTAGTCGAGCACCGGCGATCTGGACCACGGTGGCCGCGTGAACCCCTTGGAACTAATCATCTAGTTCGGCACGCATCGTGCACCCGCTCCGAGGCCGGGTGCCACCGCCACCCGTCAACCGGCGAGATGACCTCCGGCCCTGCCGCCCCGACGGCACCTGGTGTGCGATAGGAGTACATTCTCGTGCTCGGAGGTGCTCGAAGGTGACAGGTCGATGAGGGTGCCCGTTGCGGCGTTCGAGGTGTGCAGCACCTCGTTCCTTGGTGCCGACGGTAAGCCACTCGGTGAGCTCCCCGATTTCGCCGCCGACCGCGACTCGATGGTCGGCATGTACCGGATGATGGTGCTCACCCGCACTTACGACGCCAAGGCCGTCGCCTTGCAGCGCACCGGGCGCATCGGCACCTTCGCCTCGTCGCTCGGGCAGGAGGCCGTGGCCGTGGGTATCGGCGCGGCGATGACGCCCGACGACGTTCTCGTGCCCTCGTTTCGCGAGCAGGGCGCCCAGTTCCAGCGTGGGGTGACACCCGCCGACCTTCTCGCCTACTGGGGTGGCGACGAGAGGGGCAGCGCCTTTCCCGGGGCACCGAACGACTTCCCCATTTGCGTGCCCATCGGCACCCAGGCCGCCCAGGCCACCGGTGTTGCCCTGGCGATGCAGATCCGCCACGAGCCGAGGGTGGTGGTGTGCGTGTTCGGCGACGGTGCCACTTCGCGCGGCGACGTCTACGAGTCGATGAACTACGCCGGGGTGCGTCGCCTGCCGGTGGTGTTCGTGGTCAACAACAACCAGTGGGCCATCTCCGTGCCGCGCAGCGCCCAGACCGCGGCGGCCACGTTGGCGCAGAAGGCCGTCGCCGCCGGCATCGTCGGCGAGCAGGTCGACGGCAACGACGTGGTCGCCGTTCGTGCCGTGGTGGGTGAGGCGATCGAGAGGGCACGCCGGGGAGAGGGCGCCACCCTGGTCGAGGCCCTCACCTACCGACTCACCGATCACACCACGGCCGACGACGCCAGCCGCTACCGCAGCGACGCGGAGGTGTCCGAGCATTGGAAGTTGGAGCCCGTCGTCCGTCTGCGCAACCACCTCGTGGAGCGCGACTGGTGGGGCCGGGAGCAGGAGGAGGAACTGCTGGCCGAGTGCGCCGCCACCATCGATGCGGCCGTCACCGAATACGAGGCGATGCCGCCGCGGGCGCCGACCACCATGTTCGATCACCTCTACGCCGTACTGCCGGCCGCCTATCAGCGCCAGCGGGCCGAGGTCGCGGCCGCGGCAGCTGAGGCGGCCGAGGGAGGCGCACAACATGAGTGATACGGCGACGTCGCTCACCCTTGTCGATGCGGTGCGCGCCGCGCTGGCCCGTGCCATGGCCGACGACCCCACGGTGCTCGTGCTGGGCGAAGACGTGGGCATCGACGGAGGCGTCTTCCGCGCCACCAACGGTCTGCTGCAACAGTTCGGACCCGACCGGGTACTCGACACCCCGCTGTCGGAATCCCTGTTCGTCGGCCTCGCAGTGGGCCTCGCCACCCAAGGTTTCCGTCCCGTGGTCGAGTACCAGTTCATGGGGTTCATGTACCCCGGGCTGGACCAGTTGGCCAACCACGCCAGCCGGCTGCGCAACCGCACCCTCGGCCGGCTCACCTGCCCTCTGGTGGTGAGAGCGCCCTACGGCGCCGGCATCCATGCACCCGAGATCCACTCGGAGAGCTTCGAGGCGATGATCGCTCACATCCCCGGGCTGCGTGTGGTCATCCCCTCCTCCCCCACCCGCGCCTACGGGCTTCTGCTGGCGGCCATCCGCGACCCCGACCCGGTGGTGTTCCTCGAGCCGGCCCGCCTCTACCGCTCCTTCCACGAGGACGTCGTCGACGACGGCATCGCCCTTCCCCTGGACCTGTGCGAGGTGCGCCGCGCAGGCACCGATCTCACCCTCGTGTCGTGGGGCGCCTGCATGACCGAAACCCTGGCCGCGGCCGGCGCCCTGGCCGACGAGGGGATCGAGGCCGAGGTCATCGACGTCACCACGATCAAGCCTCTCGACATGCCCACGATCCTCGAATCGGTGGGGCGCACCGGCCGCTGCGTGATCGTCCACGAGGCTCCGCTCACCGGCGGTGTCGGTGCCGACATCGCTGCCGGCCTGGCCGACGAGGGGCTCACCAGCCTCCTCGCCCCTGTCGCCAGGGTGACGGGGTGGGACACCGTGGTGCCCCTTCACCGTCTGGAGTTGCACTACCTGCCGAGCACCGCCCGGGTGCTGAGCGCCGCCTACGAAGTGCTGGAGTACACATGACCGCCTTCCGCCTGCCCGACGTCGGTGAGGGCCTCCACGAGGCCGAGTTGGTGGCCTGGCACGTGGCCGTCGGCGACCATGTGGTGGCCGACCAGCCCCTGGTGTCGGTGGAGACCGCGAAGGCCGTGGTCGAGATCCCCTCCCCCCAGTCGGGTCACATCGCCGCCCTGCACGGAGAGCCGGGCGATGTCGTCCCCGTCGGAACGGTGCTGGTCGAGTTCGCAGACGGCGCCCATGTGGACACGGGCTCGGTGGTCGGCGAGCTCGATGAGGATGCCGGGCCGAAGGCTGCTTCGGCCGCTGCTGCTGCTGCTGGCCCCGTTCCGGCTGCCCCGGCTCGCCGGGTCGGAGCCACGGGTGGCGGCGTGAAGGCATCGCCGGCCGTGAGGTCGCTGGCGTCCCGGCTCGGTGTCGATCTCGCCGGCGTGACCGGCACCGGCGGCGCCGGCACGATCACCCGCAACGACGTCGAGATGGCCGCGGCTCGGGCGGCGGCACCTCCTTCGGAGCCCCTCCGCGAGGGCGACACTCTCGAGCTCCTGCGCGGCGTGCGCCGGGCGATGGACGCCAACATGGCCCGCGCCCACACCCAGGTGGTGCCGGCGAGTGTCACCGACGAGGCCGACATCGGCGACTGGCCCGAGGGCACCGACGTCACCCTCCGCTTGATCCGGGCGATCGCTGTCGCCTGTCGTGCCGAACCGGCGATCAATGCCTCTTACCTCGGTCGCGATACGGGCCGGGTGCTCCACGACTATGTCGACCTCGGCATCGCGGTCGACACCCCTGATGGCCTGTTCGTGCCCGTGCTGCGCGATGTCGCCAACCGCGACCCCGAGGACCTACGCCAGGGTTTGGAGGCGATGAAGGCCGACGTGCGGGCCCGCACCGTGGCCCCCGAGCACCTGCGCGGCCAGACGATCACCCTGTCCAACTTCGGGGCCATCGCCGGTCGCCATGCGACCCTCGTGGTGGTGCCGCCCCAGGTGGCCATCGTCGGGGCCGGCCGGGCTCGCGACGCTGTGGTCGCCCAACACGGTCACGCCGTGGTCACCCGGGTGCTGCCCCTTTCGCTCACCTTCGACCACAGGGTCGTCATGGGCGGCGAGGCCACCCGCTTCCTGCGCGCCCTGATCGCCGACCTCCAGGCCACCTAGCCCCCACCCGCCACCAAGTCGGCGTGGGTCTGAAGGGTTAGAGCAGGGTGGGATCGGGTACCGGTACGGTATGAAAACTGTTGTGATCGTCGTCATTGTTGCCGTTGTCGTGGCCATCGCTCTTGTCTTGTGGAAGCGTCGGGCAGACCAGAAGGCCGAAGCGCTACGCACCCAGGCCCAAGAACACCGTGATGACGCGAGGGCCACCCAGATCGCCGCGACGCGGCAGGAAACCGAGGCCAACGCGCTGGCCGCCAGGGCCAAAGCTGACCTGGCGAAGGCGGAAGAGCAGATGAACTCCGCAGCCGTCAAGCGCGAGGTAGCTACGGATCTCAATGTCCACGCCGACAACATCGACCCCGACGTGCCGAATACAAGTACCTGAAGTCCGGTCGTCCCCGTCGACTCCGTGCCGCCCGGAGAACACGCCCGCCGTATCCAAGACCCGTACCGCAGAGTCGAAAGAGTCGATCACCCTACATAACGTCCCATTTCGCGAGTCCCAGAACGATGCGATCGCGTGTCCCCGAACGCCGCTTCCGCAGGCGTCGTTATGCGCTCCCCGGAGGTGGACGGCAGGTAGCGCCTAGCGGCGTAGGTGTGCGGTATCGAACTGATACCATTTCTGCATGGCTATGACACTTCGCCTCACTGACACCGAGCAAGCGGCACTGCGAGAGCGTGCCGACGCAGAGGGCATCTCCATGCAGGAGGCCGCCCGTCGAGCCGTGCGGGAATTCGTCAACCGCGGTCAACACAGCGACCGAGTGAATGCTGCAGCGCGACTGATCATGAACAAGCACGCCGACGCCCTCCGGCGCCTTGGCGAATGAGCGAACCGATTGAGTTCCTCGACCTCGACGACCTTGTCGAGTTGGCTCGCAGCTTGCTCGGCGATCCGACCCCGATCCGAGACATCGGCCTTCTCGGCTCCGCCGCAGCACGACCGCGGACCACTGCCTTTGGTGAGGACGCGTACCCCGACCTGGTCACCAAGGCGGCGGCCCTCCTGCAATCGATCGTCAACAACCACGCACTCCTGGACGGCAACAAGCGACTCGGCTGGCTGGCCACCGCAGTGTTCCTCGAACTCAATGGAATCAAGGCCTCACGTGCGTCCAACGATGCCGTCTACGAGTTCGTCGTGTGGATCGCCGCGTCCAACCCGGACCTCGACGCCATCACCACCCGCCTCCGTCGTGTGATTCAGCTCCCACGCGGTCGAAAGTAGGAATGCACTCCTGGTCAGCCGAAGGTCGTGACGAGGAGCTGAAGTATCTGATCGACGGTGGGGAGTCCGGCGCCGGCGGTGTCAACGACCTCGAGCTCGTAGAACCAACCATCGCTCGCCTGTCGAATGACGACGACTCTGCCGTCGTGTTCCGCGCTGCTCATGGTGGAGACCGTGACTAGTTCGGGGACGCCGGTGCGGATGGTGAGAGTGATCTGCCGTTCGTCGGGACGAGCCGGGTCGACGGCGTGCACCTGTACGACGTCGTTCTCCCCGACGGCGCGCTCACCTGCCGGGAACCCCAACGCCTCGAAAACGCTGGCGCTGCGCGCCACTTGGTCAGCCCACACCTCCTCATCGACGGCAGGGTCGGACGTGGCCGGGATGTCGCACCCGGGAATGGTGCAGGTGGTTGCGTCGGTCGTGCCAATCACCATGAACACGTGCACGCCGCTGAGGTCGGTGCCGGCGAGATCTTGCTGGAGGTGGGCGAGCAGGTCGGAGCGCACCGGCAGGCCGAACCAGTCGCTGAGGGTCTGTGCTTCGGCCTGATAGGCCGGGGCGAGCGGGACCACAAACATCGGGGCGTCGTTGAGGACGATCGCGGAGGGTGCCATCATCATCCACGCGTCTGGCAGGTACTCGAGGCACCCACTCAGTGACCCATCGGACTGGCCCGTGGCGTCGAGGCACAACACGCCGGCGATGAGATCGGGTGAGATCGAGAACGTCGTCGAATCGGTAGCAGCGCCTGCCACGAGCGGATTCGGGTCGCCCGAGGGGCGCATGCCGATCCAGACCATGCCTGCAACGGCGGGAACGACTGCGGCGGCGACGTGGCGGCCGCGGCGTGCACGCACGCGGCGGCGGACGTCGCCGAACGAACCTCGTGGCACGGCGATGCCGTCGACGGCGCGGTGCAGGCCGTCGGCGATCTGCTGGTCGAACAGGTCGGTCATGACAGTTCCTCTTTCATCTGGGTGCGAGCCCGGTGCAATGTGGACTTGACGGTGCCCAGGGCCATCCCGAGCGTGCGAGCGATCTCCGGGTCCGAGAGCTGCAGGTAGTACCGGAGAACGACCACCTGGCGGAGCTTGAGGGGCAGGCGACGCACCACGTCGGCGACGTGATCGGCGCCGAGCACCGCGTCATCGACGCGGGGTGCGGGTGTGCGGCGCATCAGACCTCGACGGCGTTGCACGCTGCGGCAGGTGTGGACCACCGCAATGCGCATGTACGTGTCGGGGTTCTCGATGCGGCTCCACTTCGGGTACGCCTTCGCGAACGCGTCCTGCACCGCTTCCTCGGCGTGCTCGGCCGTGTCCACGAGGAGGAACGCAAGACGCACGAGCTGCGGATACAGACGCCGGTACGCCGACTCGACGTCCTCACGCACCACCACGTCCTCGGCAGCCTCCATGAAGATGTCCGGGATATCGACGCCCTCGTTGAGGTCCGCATGTGTGTCGAACGAGTTCGACACTTCGCCGGGCTCGTTGCTGCCGCCAGGAGGTCGCGCCAGCAGCGGGTCGATCGGCATCTTGCTCACAGCCATACAGACTCACGAACCACCCGATCGGTTCTCAGGACTTCGGGGTCAGTGGTCGACGAGGCGTTCGAAGCGCTGGCGTGCGCCCTGCCGAGTCATGCCGAGCTGGGCACCGATTACGCCCCATGACAGGCCGGCACGGTGCGCTGCGAGGGCGGCGGCCTCAATCCGGCCCTCTGCTTCCCGCCGTGCCAAGGCAGCTGCTCGCAGCTCAGCCAGCGTCGCGGAGTCGGTGACAGAATAGGCATCGTCAACGTTGTCGTCGAAGGCCGAGACCAATGCCTCGACGTCGGCGTCGCTGAGATCTCGTGGGTGCTTCTTGGTCTTCATAGCTGGCCACCTCGTTTCGGCTTGATCATCTTCACGTATTTGGTGCGCGCCGGCATTGCGTGGATCACGTAGTCGTTGTCGTCTGCGGCGAGGACGCCGATCTCCAACAGCTGCCCGTCAGAGTCGGCGCCAACGATCATGGTGAAGCCGGGCTGGTCTGGTGCGGTGATTGCGGCGACCGCGTTGTTGAATCCGTGCCGGATGTCATCATCGGAGATCCCGTGCTTGCGAGCACTCGGCAGGATCTCCACGGTGACAACGTTAGTTGTCGGCAGGAGGTTTGACAACCGGCTTGGGCGGCTGGTCGGACCGAGCGACTAGATAGCGCCCTATTGCTCGGTCTGGCGCTCCGACGCAAGGCACGACGGCGCAAGGCGCGACGGCGCTCAGATCACCTCATTTGCACCACCTCCGAACGCCGGTGGGCCGCGTCTAGTAACCACCGTCAGCCCCGGGTCCCTCTCAAGCGGAGGTCCGCATCTGCCGATGGATAGCCAAATGCTGTCCATGACCGCCAAGGACTCAAGTGACCCGGAGTCGGGGAGTAGGCACTGATGAGCGACGATCAGACCGTGAGCGCCTCATCGTCCGGCGCCGTGCACATCGTCGATGCGACTCAGGGCCCGCTCGTCGGCGAGGGGCGACTGCAGAGGGTGTTGCCGTTCGTAGTCACGGCGACGGTCAGCATGCTCATCTCGGTGCCTGCAACATCATGGGCTCATCCCGGCTTGGCCGTCGGCGGGTCGGTCCTCATCACCGTCGCGATCGTCGCCTCGCTGGTATTTCCGTGGCATCGCGCCGTACGCGCGGCCCAGCTTGCGTCGCCATTCTTGTTCCTCGCCGGGGTCTTGCTACTTGCCGCAGCGACGGGGAACGGAATCGATTCGTCCTTCCCCACGATAATTGTGTTGCCACTGATGTGGTTGGCCATCTACGAGAACCAGATCGCGGTGCTGTCAGCAGCGACCCTCGCGGGAGTAGCCCTGTGGATTGCCGAGCGCAGTTCGCACGTCGCGCCACCAGCCAATGGGACCGTCTCCACGGCGGTGTTCATCGTCTGCGGGGCCGGCATGGGAATCACGTTGCACGGCCTCGTCGCGGACGCCCGACGCGCCACTCATGCGCTACGTGATCAAAGGCTCGCAGTCGAGCAGGCTGCCGCAATGCTCGACGCACTACCCGAACAGGTCAACCGCTTCCGCATCTCGGACCACGTGATCACGTACTGCAATGCCGCCTGGGCGACGCAGTACAGAGTAGAGCCGGCAAAGGCAATCGGCCAGCCGCTGGAGCAGTTTCTCTCCGCGTCCGAGCTTGACGGACTCCATTCTCAACTCGCCCTCCTCGGTCCCGACAACCCGGTTCTGATCGACAGCGCCGCCCGCGAGGTCCGCAACGCTCCAGGGCGATGGGTGGAGTGGGTCGATCGGTACATGAGCAGCCCTGACGGCGCACAGGTCGTTGCCGTGGGCCACGATGTCACGCAGCGTCGCGACGCCGAGAGCAAGTTGGCCGAGAGCGAGCAGCGGTTCCGCCATCTCGCCGACCGCTCGGCCGACGTCGTCTGGCGCTTCCTTCGCGAGCCATCTCCGCACTTCGACTACATGAGCCCGTCGGTGGAAAACATCCTCGGTTACGCACCGTCGTACTTCCTCGACGATTTCGCCCGGTTTCTCGACGTCCTCGATGACGACGGCAGAACCGCGATCACCAACACCCTGAACGGAGAGCAGGTACTCGCCGAATTCGACTTCCACTTCCGTCACGCCAACGGCTCGATCGTCATCGGCGAGACCCGCACCACCCTCATCCGCGACGGACTGCAGGGTGTCAGTCGTGACGTCACCGAGCTCCGCAGGCTCCAGGAGGTGACGGCCGAACTCGCCCTGCAGGATCCACTCACCGGGTTGGCCAACCGCCGGCTCTTGACCGAATTGCTCGGCGCCGGTCTGGCACGCACCGAACGCGACGGTCTCCCGCTCGCCGTCGTCTTTCTCGACCTCGACGGATTCAAGAACGTGAACGACACCCACGGCCATGACGCTGGCGACCTCGTCCTGTGCGAGACCGCCCGTCGCTTGCTGGCGATCGTTCGCGAGGCCGATACCGTCGCTCGCGTCGGCGGCGACGAGTTCGTCATCGTCTTTCAGCCGAACAATCCGAACTCGCACAACCTCATTAGGCGCCTCGACCATGGACTGTCCGCACCGATCAACATCTCAGCAACAACGACCGTGACCTGCCCCGCCAGCATCGGCATCGCGGATACACGCACAGTCGGGTACGACGGCGCTGCGCTGCTGGCAGCGGCAGACAACGCGATGTACGAAGCGAAACGCACCCGGCCGATCACGCGAACGCAGAAAGTGAGTGTTGGGCATTGACGTGATCGCGACATACAGGCACTATGTGGCGATATGCACATGATCATACTTGTGTAGTATTTGGGTATGACATCGAGAAAGCAGCGGATCACTGTGACGGTCGACCCGGCGTTCGTGGAGGCCGGTCAGCGAGCCGTGGCGGCTGGGCAAGCGGACTCGGTCAGTGGTTGGGTGAGCGCCGCGCTCGAGGACAGAATCGTACGAGACCGCAAGCTGGCACTCCTGGCTGCTGCGGTTGCGGACTACGAGGACGAGTTCGGCGAGATCACCGTTGACGAGGTCGCCCGTCAGCGGCGGACCGATCGGGAGGACGCTCGCGTCGTGCGTGGTCGCCGTCTGCCCTCAACAGGCACGACGGGGTCCGCGTGACCCTCGTGCTCGACGGCGGAGCGTTCGTGGCGTTGGAGCGCAACGAACGTCCGATGTGGATTCGGCTGAAGGCTGCGCACGCCGACGGTGAAGTTCCGGTCACCCACGCCGGAGTTCTGGGGCAAGTGTGGCGCGGCGGTCCGCGTCAAGCCCGCCTGTCCCAGGCACTCGGCGGCATCGAGGTCATCGCACTTGATGAACCCCTCGGTCGAGCTGCCGGGCGACTGCTCGGCGCGGCAGGAATGTCCGACGTCATCGACGCTGCCGTCGTCCTGCTCGCGAGCGACGGGGACGAAATCGTGACCGTCGATCGTTCCGACATCGAGACGCTGGCGGCAGCTTCGCGCCGCCATGTCGAGTTGATCCATCCCTGATCGCCGGCACCCGACCCGACGCGGGGGTTAGGGGTGGAGGGCGGACCACACCTTTTCGGGGGTGAACGGCGGGTGGGTGAGGCGGATGCCGACTGCGTCGTACACGGCGTTGGAGAGGGTGGGCAGGGGGGCGTTGATGCCGATCTCGGAGACCGACTTGGCGCCGATGGGGCCGGTCGGTTCGTAGGAGTCGACGAGCACGACCTCGATCGGCGGCAGGTCCGCAGCGCCGAGGATCTTGTAGCGGGCGAGGTCCGGGTTGCGCATCTCGCCCCGGTTCCCGAACAGCATCTCCTCGGTGAGCGCGTAGCCGATCCCGTTGACGATCGCGCCTTCCACCTGGCCCTCGGCGAGGTGGGGGTTGATCGCCGTACCGCAGTCGACGGCGGCGACATAGTCGAGCACCTTGATCCGGCCGGTCTCGATGTCCACCTCGACCTCGGCGAAGCTGGCGAGGAAGGGCGGCGGCGACGCATCGGCCACGAACGACGCCGTCGCCCCCGGCTGGAGGCGGCCCGCGCCGTACAGCCCGTAGGCGGCGACCTCGGCCAGGTGACCCCGTGCCCACCGGCGTTTGCGACCCGGCCGTGGGCGAGGCGCAGGTCGTCGGCGGGGCAGTCGAGCATCTCGGCGGCAAGGCGCAGGATCTGGCCACCCACGTCGGCGGCGGCCCTCTGCACCGCCTTGCCGGACACGTAGGTGGTGGAGCTGGCGTAGGCGCCGGTGTCGAAGGGGGTGAGGTCGGTGTCGGACGAGGTGACGATGATCTTGTCGAGGGTGACGCCGAGGATTTCGGCGGCGATCTGGGCGAGGATCGTGTCGGAGCCGGTGCCGATGTCGGTGGCGCCGACCAGCAGGTTGAACGAGCCGTCGTCGTTCATCTTGATCGTCGCCGATGCCATGTCGACCACGGGGATGCCCGAGCCCTGCATGTGGACCGACATGCCGACCCCGTGCACCCATGTGCCGGTGCGCCGGCGAGTGCCGCGCTTGGCGGCCCAGTCGATGCGCTCGGCGCCGATCTCGATGCAGCGCGCCAGCTCGCAGCTGGTGATGGTCTGGGGCACGCCTTCGCGCCCTTCGCCGAGGGCGGCGAAGATGGGGGATGTGCCTCCGGTGCGGATGTGGTTGCGCTGCCGCAGTTCGACCGGGTCGAGGCCGATCTTCTCGGCGAGGGTCGTCCATCGCCACCTCGAGCGCGTACTGGCCTTGGGTGGCGCCGTAGCCGCGGTAGGCGCCGGCGACCGGCATGTTGGTGTAGACGGCGCGGCCGTTGAAGTCGATGTGCTCGGCCGTGTTGTAGAGGGGCAGGTCTTGGAGCCGGTGTTGGAGATCACGGTGAGGCCGTGGGCCCCGTAGGCGCCGGTGTTGGAGAGGGCATCCAGGTCGATGGCGTGGATCGTGCCGTCGCTGCGGGCGCCGATCTTGACCGTGACCCGGATCGGGTGGCGGGTGCGGCTGGCGAAGAACTCCTCGTCGCGGCGAGCAGCTCGAAGCGTGCCGGGCGGCCGGTGCGCAGGGTGACCAGCCCGACCACGTCCTCGACGAGGACCTCCTGCTTGACGCCGAAGCCGCCGCCGAGCCGGGGCTTGATCACCCGGATCCGGTGCACCGGCAGGTCGAGCAGGCGGGCGACGATGCGCCGGACGTGGAACGGCACCTGGGTGGACGAGCAGATGACGAGCCGGCCGGCGGGGTCGAGCCAGCTGAGCGCCACGTGGGGCTCGATCGGGGCGTGCTGGGCGTAGTGGGTCTCGCAGGTGGTCTCGACGACGAAGGCGGATTCGGCGAAGCCGCGTTCGAGGTCGCCGATCGACATCTCGACCAGGCCGGCGATGTTGCGCGCCGCGTCGTGGATGCCGCTGGCGTCGGTCTCGTCGTGGATGACGGGGGCACCGTCGGCCAACGCGGCGTCGATGGAGAGCACGGCGGGCAGTTGCTCGTACTCGACCTTGATCAGCTGTAGAGCCTCGAGGGCGGCGAGCTCGGTCTCGGCGGCCACCGCCGCCACCCGGTCGCCGACGAAGCGGACCTTGGTGTCGAACATGCGGGTGTCGTAGGGCGAGGGTTCGGGGTGGCCCTGGCCGGCGGTGGTGTACCGGGTGGGTGGGGTGTTGAGGTGGGTGAGCACGATGGCGACACCCGGATACCTCTCCGCGAGGTGGGTGTCGATGCTGACGATGCGGGCGTGGGGGTGGGGGCTGTGGAGGATGGCGATGTGGAGGGTGTCGGGCAGGGCGATGTCGCCGGCGAACACGGGGCGCCCGGTGACCAGGCCGATCCCGTCGACCCTCCACTCCGATCGCCCGACGACCTCGAACTTGTCGCCCTCAGCCATCGTCGCCGCCTTTCAGCAGGTCGGCGGCGAGCAGCACGGCCTGGACGGGTTTGACGAAGCCGGTGCAGCGGCACAGGTGGCCGGCGAGGGCGTCGCGCACCTCGGGCTCCGACGGCTCGGGGTTGCGGTAGAGCAGATCGCTGGCGGCGAGGAGCATGCCTGGGGTGCAGTACCCGCACTGCACCGCGCCGGCATCGAGGAAGGACCTCTGCAAGGGGTGCAGCTCACCGGCCACAGCAAGGTCGGCGACAGTGGTGACCGTGCGACCGTCGGCCTGGGCGGCGAACACGAAGCACGAGTTGACGACCCGTCCGTCGAGGAGGACGGCGCAGGCGCCACAGTCGCCGCCGGAGCACCCGTCCTTGACCCCGGTGTACCCCGAGGAGCGCAGCACCTCGAGCAGGGTCGCCCCGTGAGGAACCCCGAGGGTGCAGGTGCGGCCGTCGATGGTGAGGGTGATGGTGATCATGGCTCCACCTCCGGTGTTCCGGCAGCGATCTTCAGGGCGCGGCGGACCCCCACCCCGACGAGGTGTTGGCGGTAGCCGGCCGATGCCCTCTGGTCGCTGCCGGTGACGACGTGTTCCTGGGCCATAGCGGCAGCGGCGTTGATCGTGTCAGTGTCCAGGCCTCGACCGGTGAGGAAGTGCTCGACCTCGGGCAACCGCCGCGCCAGGGCCGGGGTCTCGCCGACCGCGACCCGAGCGGATTCGATGACCTCCGTGCTGTCGGCAGCGACGTGGAGCGCCACTGCGCAGTTGAGGATCGCGTAGTCGAAGGTGGTGCGCGAGAAGCGCACGAAGCCACTGACCAACGGTTGCTCCGGGAACGGCAGGGTCACCTCGGTGACCACCATCGGTCGACTCTGCCAGCCTCGGTGATAGAGATCGGTGAAGGGCACGACGTGCTCTACGCCGTCGAACACCCTCACGTCTGCGTCGAGCACCAGCAGTGCCGGCGCCAGGTCGGACCGGTGCCCGCGCGCCAGGTGGCCGCCGATGGTGGCGACGTTGCGCAGGGCGTGCGACCCGACATGGCCGAGCACGGTGCCGAGCAGACCGCCGGCGAGATCGGCGACGACTGGCTCTTCGGCCATCGCGGCGAGTGTGGTGGTGGCGCCGATGGCGATTCGGCCGTCGCGGCGCCCGATGTAGGCGAGGGGCAGGCGGGCGAGATCGATGAGCGTCGTGACCCCCGCCGGCGGGTTGAGGGCGAGGTCGGTTCCGCCACCCACCACGCGACCCGTGTCGCCCGCGTCGGCCAGGAGGCGATAGGCATCAGCCACGTCTGCGGGCCGCTCGTAGCGATGAATCGCCGATCGTGCCAGGGCGGCATCCATGGAGTGAACACTAGGCGCCCCCAGGGCCTGGCCGATACGCCCCTCTCACGACGTCGGGCCAGCGTTCGGGGCGGCGCCAGCCAGGATTCACCGCGATCTGAACGTGGTGTTTGACAAACTCAGATCATTGGTCTGTAATACGCACCAATGATCCTTTCGTCGCTCACCCAGACCCGCACCAGCGACGATGTCGCTGACCAGTTGCGTTCTCTGATCCAGAGCGGCGAGCTCGCCAAAGGCGACCAGTTGCCACCCCAGCGCGAACTTGCGGCCACACTCGGGATCGGACGTCAGGCACTGCGCGAGGCCCTGTCGATGTTGGAGGCCCTGGGATACGTCGAGACCCTGAGGGGATCCAAGGGGGGATCCTTCGTCCGCGATCCCGTGCTGGCGTCGGGGCAGTGGCTCCATCAGCTGAGAGAGAACATCGATGAGCTCGACCAGATACTCGACTTTCGGATCGCCATCGAATCGGAGGTTGCCGCCTTGGCGGCGATACGACGTGACGACGACGACCTGGCTGCGCTCAAAGCGGCGATCGATGCTCTTCCCGCCGAGTCGGACCGGTCCCGCTTTCGTTCCGCCGACGCTCAGTTTCACATGAGCTTGGCTCGTGCCGCGGTGAAATGGGCGTTTCGAACGTGCCGTTCGCCAGGCGCGGGCGGACCTGTTTCTTCCGACCGACCGAATCCTGTTTGTCACCGAGATCGAGTCGACGCGTCAGGAGCACACCTCCATCCTGCTCAGCATCACCGCCGGGGATGCTGACGGCGCGCGACGCGAATCCGGTCCCATGTCGAGCACACCCGCCGCCAGGTCCATGGCCTGATCGAGGCCTTGTCATGACTCTTTCGACAGTCGGCCGAACCGAAGATGGTGTCGAGGGTGTCGATCCACAGTTCACGTGGCCTGTGAAGCAGGCCGAAAGGGGATATTTCAGATGATCATCAGTCACGCTGGCAAGGTCGCGTTCGTGACCGGCTCCGGCTCGGGAATCGGGCGGGGCATCGCGATGCGCTTGGCCGCCGACGGTGCCTCAATCGCCTGTACCGACGTTGACCTGGCCGCTGCCGCGGAGACTGTCCGGCTCATCGAGGCAGAGGGTGGCGCCGCTGCGGCACTCGCGTGTGATGTCCGCGATCGGGCCCAGGTCGAGTTGGCTGTGGAGGGGTGCGTCAGCCGTTTCGGCGGCATCGACATCGTCGTCAACAACGCAGGCGTCGTGACGATGACCGCACTGGACGAGCTCACCGACGCGGAGTGGGACTTCGTCGTCGACGTGAACCTCAAGGGCCAGTTCATCGTGGCCCAGGTTGCGTCGCGGGTGATGGCGCACGGGGGTGCCATGGTGAACATCTCGACCATCGAAGCCGATGTAGTCGTGTCATCGAGCGGGCATTGTCAGGTCCACTACAACGCCTCCAAGGGTGGCGTGAAGATGCTCACCAAGGCGCTCGCCGTAGAGCTCGCGGCGAAGGGCATCCGTGTCAACTCGGTCGCACCCGGTCCGATCAACACCCGATTCACTGGTGGCGACGTCACCGGCGCCGAGGCAATGGCGTTCATGAGCCAGCGTCTGCTCGTGCCTCGCGTTGGAGAGCCGGCAGACATCGCCAACGCCGTGTCGTTCCTGTGCTCCGAGGCAGCGTCGTTCGTGACGGGTACTCAGCTCAACGTCGACGGCGGGTGGCTGACGCGATGAATGCGATTCTGTCAATCAAGGACCTCCACCAGCAGGGCTACGACACGGTCATCGTCGCAGCTCCTGATATGTCCGGTCGCCTGGTGGGCAAGCGCCTCACGCCAAAGAAGCTGGAAGCATTCGTAGACCGTGGCATTGCCATGTCGGCCTGCGTCTTCGGCTGGGACATGCCACAGGACATCGGCCTCGAAGTGCCCTACGCCGGATGGCACACCGGATGGCGCGACTTCTTGCTGATTCCGGATCTGACCACCTTGCGCCCTTGCGCCTGGTTGGAACACACCGCCATCGTCATCGCCGATCTCGTTGAAGAAGCCGATCATTCACCTGTGGTGATCGCGCCGCGAACGATCCTGCGCAGGCAGCTTGCCGCGCTCGGGTCAGACGGTTACATCGCCGATGTCGGCACCGAGCTCGAGTTCCACCTCTACCGAGAGACCTACGACGAGCTGCGTCGCCAGCGCTACCGGGAGCTGACGCCGACCACCTTGATCCACTCCGACTACACGGTGCAGCAGGTCGACACGTGGGAGCCGTTCTTTCGTCGGCTCCGCAATTGCCTCGACGCCTCGGGGCTCGACGTGGAGATGAGTCAGGGCGAGTGGGGCCTCGGCCAGTGGGAGATCAACCTCACCTATGGCGAGGCCCTTGACATGGCCGATCGCCACGCCGTGTTCAAGCTGGCGGTACACGACATCGCCGCCCAGGCCGGGCTTTCGGCGACGTTCATGCCCAAGCCCGGCGCCACCGGTGTCGGGTCGTCGTGCCACGTCCACTTCTCCTTGCGTGAAGGAGCCGAACACCCTTACTTCGATGCCGACGACGGTCATCACGTGTCTCAGCTCCTTCGCCAGTCTGTTGGCGGAGTGTTGACCAACGCCTCCGCTTTCATGGCCTGGTATGCGCCGACGATCAACTCGTACCACCGCACGAACTCGAGCGAGTTCGCCGGCCACGGTGCGACTTGGGGATGGGACAACCGGACGGTGTCGTGCCGGGTGCTCGGAGACTCGCCGAAATCCGCCCGGTTCGAGTGGCGTGTTCCCGGAGCCGACGTGAACCCATACCTGGCGATCGCCGCGCTTGTCGCTTCAGTGCGAGACGGCATCGCGACGGGCTCGGACCCGGGCGCCCCACATGAAGGCGACGCCTACCAGAGCCAGACCAACCGATTTCCCGAGCATCTCGGCGCTGCCGCCGAGGCATTCATCAACAGCGCGTTCACCACCGAGGCGCTCGGGGCGGCCGTTGTCGAGCAGTACGGCCTGACGGCTCGATACGAGTGGAAGAAGTTTCTTGAGGCCGTAACCGACTGGGAGTTCGAGCGCTACTTCGAGCTCATCTGATCTTCGTACAACAACCAAACCCTAGGGGGAAGAAATGAAGCAACGAATCAAGGTAGTAGGCGCCCTCGCCGCAGCGCTGCTGATGTTTGCAGCATGCGGGAGCGACGACGACGACGGCAGCAGTGGCAGCACTGATACGTCAACAGACGTATCGAGCGGCGGCGAAAAGGAAGAGATCACGATCGGCTTCGCGGCTGCCCTCACCGGCGACGGCGCGGCTGGCGACGTTCCCGCCCTCGAGGGTCTCGAGTACGCAGCAGACCAGTTCAATGCCAATGGTGGGCTGGATGGCCACATGATCCGGGTGATCTCCAAGGACATGAAGAGCGACTCGGCCCTTGGGGGCACCGTCACCGAGGAGCTCATCGCTGATGGCGCCCAGGTCATCCTCGGGCCGGCGTTTCCCGGGATGGCTGCCGGCGTGATCCAGGCGGCCGGCGATAAGGGAATCCCGGTTCTCTCCATCGCCTCGACCCAACCCGAGTACGTCGTTGTCGGCGGGTCTCCCGCGTTCCTGACGGCGTTCGGCGACAACGTCCAGGCGTCAGCTGCCGCCGAGTTCGCGCTCGCACAGGGTGCGAAGACGGTGTTCACCGTGTCGTCGCCGGACCTCTCCTACACGGGGAACACTCCGGCTTTCTTCGTGCAGGCGTTCGAAAATGGTGGGGGTTCGTCGCTTGGCGACGTGACGTTCAGCCTCGGGCAGACTGACTTCAGCGCTCAGGTCACCAAGATCGCGAACCTCGATGAGCAGCCCGACGTGATCTACACGGCGATGTTCCCGCCGGACACGTCGAACTTCATCCGCGCTCTACGCGCGGCCGACGTTGATACCCGAATCATCGGCGCCGACGGCTTCGACCTCGCGGCTCTTCTCGATGCCGGCGCCGATGCGCTCGAGGGAACTTGGTTCACGACCCACGGTTGGAACACACCGGGTACGGCGTTCGCCGACTTCCTCGAAGGAATCACTGCGGCCAATGGCAAGGCACCCGACGGCCCGGCGCTTGCCGCTCTCGGATACTCGGTCGTGCAGGTTCTCGATGCCGCCGTCACCAAGGCCGGCTCGATCGATCCGCAAGCCATCGCCGATGCTTTAGCCGGCCTCGAGAACGTCGAATCCGTCACCGGCTCGATCACCTACCAAGGGACCGACGGGGTGCCCAAGAAGACGGTCACGATCGGCGCAATAGAAGGGGGCCAGTTCGTCTACAAAGACGCTTTCGTCCCTGAGTTCATCGCCGTTCCGTGATGCTCGAAGTCGACGACCTCGAGGTCCGCTATGGAGGGATCACAGCGGTACGCGAGGTCTCGTTGCAGGTCGAGGAGGGCGAAATCGTCGCCCTCCTCGGCCCTAACGGGGCGGGCAAGTCGTCCACCCTCGGGGCGATCATGGGACTCGTCAGGCCGACATGCGGACAGATCAGGTTCCGTGGCGCTGATATCTCCCGGCTGCAGACAGAGCAGATCGTCCGCAAGGGCGTAGCGCTCACCCCGGAGGGTCGGCGCATTCTCACCCAACTCACGGTTCGCGAGAACCTTGCATTGGCAGCCGCCGGACGTCGTCGACGTGGCAATGTCGAAGCTGATCTGGAGACCATCCTCGACCGATTCCCAATACTGCGAGAACGCCTCGACACCTCGGCGGGCACGCTTTCGGGCGGGCAGGCCCAGCAGTTGGCGATTGCCCGTTCCTTGATGTCGGCGCCACAACTACTCCTGCTCGACGAACCCACCCTTGGGCTCGCCCCCTTGATCGTCGACCTGATCTTCGACACCATCGCTGAGCTTCGCAACAACGGCCTAACAGTCCTTGTCGTCGAGCAGAATGCGATGCGCGCGCGCTGGAGATTGCGGATCGGGCCTACGTGATGCGAACCGGTTCGATCGTCGCCGCTGGCACCAGCGACGACCTCGGCGGAGGGGCCGGCCTAGCATCCGCCTACCTCGGAGAAAGTGCATCAGAGTGACCGAGTTCCTCCAGCAGATGCTCAACGGAGTGAGCCTTGGAAGTACGTATGCGTTGCTCGCGCTCGGGCTTGCCATGGTGTTCACGATCTTCGGCCTCGTGAACTTCGCCCACGGCGAGCTCATTACCCTCTCGGCTTACGCGATGCTCGGCGCCCACTACCTCGGGTGGCCGTGGGTCGTGCAGGTTGTGGTCGCTCTGGTGGCTGGCATCGCCGCAGCCGTGGCGATGGAGCAGCTCGCCTTCCGGCCCGTTCGCAAGGCGGACCCGACCACGATGCTGATCACGTCGTTCGGGTTGAGCATCGCCATCCAGGCCATCCTCACGATGGTCGTCTCGGCCCGAACACGCACCGTCCCTCAACCTGACTGGTTCGGTACTGCCTTCCATCTCGGTGAGTTCACCCTTCCCCACCACCAACTCCTCACCGTGGTTGTCACTGCCGTCGCCTTGGTTGTTCTCGTCGTCGTGCTGAGGCGCACCACAGCGGGGCTCGCCATTCGTGCCGCGGCCGAAGACTTCACCGCCGCACGACTTCTCGGCGTACGCGCCAACTGGGTGATCTCGAGCGCTTTCGCCACCTCGGGCCTACTTGCCGGAATCGCCGCCGTGCTGATCTTGGCCCGCACGGGAGGGACTGTGCAACCGACCATGGGGTTGACCCCGGTACTCAAGGCGTTTGTTGCCATCGTCATCGGAGGTGTCGGCAGCCTCGGCGGTGCGGTGATGGGCGGGTTCGTGCTCGGCATCATCGAGGTCTCATTGAGGGCCTGGCTCCCTTCGTCGATGACCGGATTCACCGACGGCCTGCTGTTCGCACTGGTCGCCGCCGTTGTGCTGCTGCGTCCACAGGGCATCCTCGGCAAGGTCGAGAGGCTTCGCACATGAGCAGCTCCAAACTCGGGGCCATTCGAGCCGGTCTCATCCGTTCAGCGCTGGTCGGCATCCCCGTTTGGCTTCTCGCCCAGCTATGGGCGTCGTTGCGGGGTGGTAGCGGGGAGCGTGTGGCGACGGTCGCGCTCATCAACGTCGTCATCGTCGTCGGCATCCAGCTGTTTGCCGGCAACAGCGGGGTCATGTCGTTCGGCCATGTTTCGTTCGCCGCGATGGGCGCCTACGGGGTCGCCATCCTCGCGGCACCGGCCCTGCTGAAGAAGGCAAGGATCCCAGACGCGCCATTCGGTCTGGCGAAGGTGAATGTCGATCCATGGCTGGCTGGTCTGATCGCCGTTGGTGTTGTCGTGTTGATAGCAGTGTTCGTCGGTCTTGCCGTGATGCGGCTCTCCGGCACCGCCGCCACGATCGTGACTCTGGCACTCCTGGTGGTCACGAACAGTGTGCTCAACGCGTGGACCCAGCTCACCGGTGGGGCCGAGGCGTTCTACGGCATCCCCAACACCACGACGCTCAACATCGCCGCAGTGGTGATGTTCGTCGCGATCGCCGTTGCCGGCGCCTTTCGGAGTTCGGCTGCCGGCCTCCAGCTCCAGGCTTCTCGCGAGGACGAGCTGGCCGCGACGGCCATGGGCATCAACGTCGCTTCGGTCCGCCTTCTGGCTTTCGTCCTCAGCGCGATGGTCGTTGGCGCGGGTGGTGTGCTCTTGGCTCTCTTCCTCGGCGCCATCACACCGAAGGACTTCTACCTCTCGCTGACCTTCACCACCATCGCCATGCTCGTGCTCGGGGGAAAGCGAAGCGTCACCGGCGCCGTGGCCGGCGTCGTGTTCATCACCGTGGGAGACGAGCTCTTCCGTTGGCTCGGTGACGGGCCTCGGGTGGCGGGTGCCGATCTTCCCCAGCTTCCCGGGGTCACCAATCTCTTTCTCGGGTTGGTGATCCTCTTCGGCATGATCGTGCGGCCAGCGGGCTTCTTCGGTGACCGCGAGATCGACCATCTCATTCCGTGGCTGCGGCGCAGGAGCGCCGAGAGGCCGCCGGCACGGGCCACGGCCGAGGCAGCTTTCGCGGGGACACCGGGTGGCACCGTCCTCCACGCCGAGCAGCTCGAGATGCAGTTCGGTGGCGTACTCGCCGTGTCCGACGTTTCCCTTGATATCCGCTCCGGTGAGATCGTCGGGTTGATCGGACCGAACGGGGCAGGCAAGACCACGGTGCTGAACCTGCTCTCGGGTGTGCTCACCCCTACCGCGGGCACGGTCCGGATCGGCACGGATGAGCTCCCTGGCCGCCTTCACCAGGTCGCCCGGCGAGGGATCACACGCACCTTCCAGAACATCCGACTCTTCGGCGAGTTGACGGTGGCCGAGAATGTCGCGGTCAGCACCAGCGTCGCTCTCGCCCATCGCGGTCATCAGCAGGTTCCGGATGCGGATGAGCTGTTGTCACGATTCCGGCTTGCGCACCTGGCTCCACGGAGAGCCAACACCCTTGCTTACGGTGACCAACGCCGACTGGAGATCGTTCGCGCCGCGGCGCTTGCCCCCGACTTCGTTCTCCTCGACGAACCCGTCGCCGGGATGAACGAGATCGAGTCGGCTGAGCTGAGGGAAACGATCCGGGCCCTCCACGACTTCCTCGGTTGCGGCATCCTCGTTGTTGATCACGACCTCTCGTTCATCCTCGGGCTTTGCCACAGGATCTATGTCGTCGACGCCGGCCAGCTCATCGCCACGGGTTCGCCGGATGAGATCCGCAACGACCCGGCTGTGATCAGCGCCTACATCGGCAGCGCTCGAGTCCAACACGAACCCCTCTCCGACAAAGAACAGGCATGACAATTCACCTCCCAGAGCAGATCGACCGTGTCGCCGGCACCCGTGTTGCGCCCTCGCTTGTGCGCGGCCAATGGCTCCACGACCCCTCCACAGGAGAACGGCTCGTGCCACAGCGCGAGTCGGACCCACAGGCGATCGAGATGGCGATCGCCACCGCCGATGCGGTACACCGCTCGCGATCTTGGAGCCGCCTGACGCCACAGGAGAGGGCCTTGCACCTCGAGAACATCGCCAAGGCCCTCGATCGGCTCGACGATGAGCTTGCGGTTGCCGAGAGCATGGGCTCGGGCGTTGTCATCTCCGTGACCCGGATGTTCGCCGGATCCCTCGCCGGGTCTTTCCGAGGTGCCATCGACCAGCTCATGTCGGGGTGGGTCTACACCGAGCTCGAAGGGCCTGTGCAGCCGGTCCGGCTGCGCCGCCTCCCGTGGGGGCCGGCGGTGATCCTCGTACCGTGGAACGCGCCTGCTGCCATTGCCGCCGGCAAGATCGCTAACGCGCTCGCCGCCGGTTGCCCCGTCATTCTCAAGCCGCCGGAATGGGCGCCGCTCGGCTGCAACCTCGTCGCCGACGCCATCGAAAGCGCTGAGCTCCCGACCGGGGTGTTCCAGATGCTCCACGGTGGGCCGGCCGTCGGGGCGGCGCTGACCACCGACAGCCGTATCCGGGTCGTCTCCTTCACCGGCGGTCTCGCCACCGGACGAGCGATCGCACGGGCGGCTGCGGAAGATTTCAAGGCTGTGCAACTGGAGCTGGGAGGCAACAACCCGGCAATCGTGCTCGCCGATGCAGACATCGAGGCCACCGCAGATGCATTGGCGACGGGGATGACCAAGCTGAGCGGCCAGTGGTGCGAGGCGCCCGGCAAGGTCCTCGTCGCGCGGAGTCGGTACGACGAGCTGGTCGAGGCCCTCACTGCCCGTCTTGCCAAGGTCCGCACCGGTGGCGCCCTCGACGAAAGCGCCGAGATGGGCCCCCTGTCGCACGAGACTCATCGCGACCACCTCGACCGCCAACTCGCCGGCCTGACCGCTGACGGTGGCGCCATCCGCGTCATCGGTGAGGCCCCAAACCTGGGGGGCTGGTTCTGGATGCCCCGCCTCGTCCTGGGCGTTCCCCCGGCCCTCTGCCTTGACGAGCTCTTCGGCCCGGTGGTGACCATCCATCCCGTGAGCGACGCGGTGGAGGCCGTCAACCTGGCCAACGACACGCCTTACGGGCTGGCCGGATACGTCTTCAGCGCGGATCTCGACACCGCGATGGCCGTTGGTTGCGACATGAACTTCGGCGAGGTGAAGATCAACGGCACCAGCGTCCTCGATCTCACACCCGAGTCGACCCAGAGCTTCTGGGGGCTCAGCGGCATCGGTGGCCACGGCGCGAAGGAAGTCTTCCGCTTCTTCTGTGGTTCGCAGATCGTCGGTGTGGACCACCCTTCTCCGCCTCTTTGAACCGACGCCCTTCAGCGACCACAAGCAGAGCCGATACGCTCTCGGCTCAGGCTCCGACCCGAATCGCGGGAGCGTTTTCTCCCACCTCTTCGACCGGTCCCGCCCCTCTAGCTCAATGGTAGAGCAGCGGACTTTTAATCCGTTGGTTCAGGGTTCGAGCCCCTGGGGGGGCACCACGTCCGAGGGGTTTCTGCCGCCGCGCCACTAGATCCGGGGCTGTTTCGTCCCGGAGGCCGAGGGCGGGTTCAAGGGGTGTGCGCGACATCTCCTGATTGAGGGGGTGTGGTGTGGGCAAGAGTGGGGCGCCGAGGTTGCCTTGTCGATGGTGTTTCCGGGGTTGAGGGCATTCGCTCGTGGTGCGACCTGGGTGGAGGCGGCGGCCCTGTCGGGGGTGTCGAAGAACACGTTGCAGCGGCGTGCGGCCGAGGAGGCTGTGTGCGTGTTGAGAGATCGAACATCCAGGGCAGACGCGTTGACGTTGGAAGATCGCGAGGAGATCCGGGTCGGGATCGAACGTAAGGAGACCGACGCCCAGATCGCGGCCCGACTGGGTCGCCATCGCGGCACAATCGGCCGCGAGATCGCTCTTGGTGGTGGCCGGTTGGACTATCGGGCGTTCGCTGCCCAGAATCGGACGGACCGGGCGGTGTTGCGTCCCAAGCCGACATGGACCGAGCTGAGGCCGTGGCTGTGGGCCGAGGTCCAGGTGTTGGTGCGGGAACGGAAGTGGTCACCCGAACAGATCTCCGAACGGCTCCGCAGAGACCATCCGGATCAGCCAGAGTGGTGGGTGTCACACGAGTCGATCTATCAAGCGATCTTCGTCCAGGCCAAGGGTGAGCTGCGCAAAGAGCTCGCTGCCTGCTTACGGTCGGGTCGGGCTGCCCGCCGGCCTCATGGTCGCATGTCGGGCGCGCTCGGCAGTATCCCGAACATGGTGAACATTTCCGAACGGCCTGCCGAGGTCGACGATCGTGTCGTGCCAGGCCATTGGGAAGGCGATCTGATCATCGGCGCGAACGGCAAGAGCGCGATAGCGACACTGGTCGAACGTACGACGCGGATGGGCATGCTGATCAAGCTCGAGAACCGCACCGCCGAACACGTCGCCCAACGTATCCAGCACCACCTCACCCAACTCCCGGCCGTGCTCACACGTTCGTTGACCTGGGATCAGGGGTCGGAGATGGCCGGCCATGCGCTCTTCACGATCGGGACCGGGATCGCGGTCTACTTCTGTGACGCCCGCTCGCCATGGCAGCGCGGCACCAACGAGAACTGGAACGGCCTGACCCGCCAGTTCCTCCCCAAAGGCACCGACCTGTCAGTGCACAGCCAACAAGACCTCGACGAGATCGCCGCACTCATCAACAGCCGCCCACGCAAGGCGCTCGCATGGGATACTCCAGCCGAACGATTCGCAGAGCTTGTCGCGACCACCGCTTGAATCCGCCGAGACGAAACGCGCCCAGATCGGCGGGTGGGACTATCGAGCCAGATGCTTCGGGTTGGCGACCAGCAGCCGGTCGCGTACGGCCAACGCAAGGGTGGGCCAGTCGTCGCCGGGGTGGTCGATGGGAGTGAGGGCCAGCTCGCGCTCGATGATGGCGAGCACGTTCGCCGAAACGCGGAGCTGGTAGGCGAGCTCGGGGTCCACACGCTCCATCGCGTCGTCGGTGAGGAACCCGCTCACGGCTGAGAGCAGTTCACGGGCCGTCGGCCGGCCATAGCGCGAGGAGTCATCGGGCAGGTCGCCGGGGGGTGGCGAGGCAAGGGCCGCACTCCAGGCGTCGGGGGCGAGCAACTCGATGAGATCCCACTCCTGCTCGGCTGCCCGACGGCCGACAGCCGCCAGCTCGACCGAGCGAACAGCGCCCGAGAGGTGGACCCACGCCTGGGTGACACAACCGATGCCCCACTCCAGTGTCCGCTCGACCAGCCACCAGTGCAGCTCGTCCCTGTCGACCGGCCGTCCGCCGGCTCCTTCGTAGGCAGCGACCAGCTCGTCGACGGTGCCCAATCCGGCCGCCTCGGGCTGCTCACCGAACCGCCACGCCTTCAAGCAGAGCCAGGCGAGATCTTCGAGAGGGTTGCCGAGGTGGACCCGCTCCCAGTCGATGACCGCCGCCAACCCCTCGGGGCCCACGATCAGGTTGCCGAGGCGGAAGTCGCCGTGCACCAGTGTGTCGGCCGGGGCGGACGGCCGGTTGTCGACCAGCCAGCGGTAGGCCTTCTCGAACGTCGGGCTGGAATCGCCGAAGCCCTTGTAAGTGGCCCACAGGGAATCGAGCCCGGCCTCCTGCTCCACCCCGGGCACTTCGCCAGGGTCGACAGCGTGAAGCCCGGCGAGGAAGACGCCCAGCTCTCCCACCAGCACGCGCCTGGCCTGGGTGAACGCCTCGTCGCGGAAGATGCGGCGGGCGATGGTTTCGCCGGGCACGCGCCTCATCACCAGGCCGGCGGTGCCGAGGAAGGTGCCGTCGTCGTGGAACATCACCTCTGGCACGCTCAGGCCGGCGGAACTGCACGCCCTCATCGCGTCGGCCTCCAGGCGCATCACGTGGGGGGCGTTCTCGCGCCCAGGTTGGTCGCGCCGGAGGATGAAGTCCTCGCCGTTGGCGCTGAATGCCCACGTCTCGCGCGACGCACCGCCGGTGAGCCGTCGCAGGCCCTCCACCGTGAGCGTCGCCGTCGCGCCGAGCGCCGGTTGCAGGGCTGCAGCGAGCCGCTCAGATGAGGGCTGAGATGCCGATTGGGAGGTCATCGATGATCAGATCCAGGTACTCGGACATGCCTGTGCCGGTGAGGCCCTCACACGTCCATCGGGTGGCGTTCTCGGTTATTCGGGTCACCTGGTCGTCGCGCCGGTTGCGTAGCGGGATCGACGACCAGATCTCGCCGGTCAGCTCGTAAGCATGGTCGGCGGTGGTAATGACTGCACTGTTGCGCATGGGGAAGTGGGCGTCGTCGTAGTCGGTGGTGAGGGTGATCGTGCGCACCGGAACTGCTCGATCGTCGCCGTAACGAGCGACGTCGTGCACATAACCACTTTGAAGGCGCTCCGGGCTGCCGTGCTCGCCGCGGATGGTGGCCGCGAGGCCGAGGGTGCCGAAACTGGCGATCAGCCAGCGGTACCAGGGGATGCTCTGCCAGACGCGCCGGCCCCACGAGTGGTCGCGCAGGCCGTAGGCGTCGGTGATGGCGAAGCTCTGGTCGCCGACCCGCACAGAACCCTTGCTCACCATTTGCTGCTCGGTGTGCCCGCGCCCGAACTCGTGCCCGAGGTCGGGCTCCTCGCCTTCGTCGTACTTGGGTTCGCCACCGGTTGCCTGAGCGGCCGCGGCGAGCTCCAGGTCGATCACGCATGGCACGTGAGGGTTCTCGGCGAAGGCCTTCTTCGGGTCGGCCATGTCGCGGGGATGGGCGAGCACGCACACGGTGCCGTCGTAGGACACCCGGTGGGCGATGTAGGGCTCGACCACCTCGAACCTCAGGCCGCCGGCATCGTGGGCGCTGTTGCCTTCGATCGGGGGCCGCTTGAACATGAACCCGACCCGACCATCGGGCAGGTAGAGACAGATCGTCAGCTCGGCGTGCCCCTGGTTGGGCCGGTTGCCCATGCGTACCCAACCACCCATGCCCGCCACACGATCGAAGAAGCTGTAGTAGCGGCTCTCGTTGTAGTTGGGATCGTCGTCCGGCGAGTGCAGGAGGTCGTCGTCGGGTTCACGTCGGGTCTCGATCATCCCATGGTGGCACGTCCAACAAGAACAAGACCTTAATCCAACATTGGTGGGAAGACCGGTTGCACGGGAGGCCGGCACGTCCATCCGAGTGACAGCGGCCCACCGGGGTGCACGCCCGCACTCCGACGGCCGCCCCGCACTCCGACGGTTGCCAGGCACTCGGATGGTCGCCAGCCACTCGGATGGTGGCCAGGCACTCGGATGGTTAGAGGTCGGCGGTCAGGCGGCGCAGACCTGCTGTGGCGCTGGGCAGATAGCCGGCCACCAGGGGCAAGGCCTCGACAGCGAAGAACTCGACGTCGGCCAGCGCCTCGGGCGCCGCGTGCGGCTCTTCACGAACCACGCGGTCGGCATGCACTCCGAGCCGCCAGCCGGCGAGGGTGCGAGCGGCGATCTCCAGATAGCTGGTGGCGCCGGCGAGCACGTCGCCACGGTCGCGGCCCGGCTGGAGCATCCAGTCGGTGGCCTGTTTCCACGCCTCGACCGCGTTGCCCATCGCCTCGCTCCACACCGCCCCGGCTTCTCCGGCGCCGGTGATGCCTTGGGCGACGTCGTGCTGGACCCGAGCGATGAACGAAGCGACGGCCACGCCCTCGTCGCCGAGCAGCTTGCGGGTGACCAGATCGATCGCCTGGATCCCGTTGGTGCCTTCGTAGATCGGGGCGATGCGCACGTCGCGCAGGCGCTGGGCGATACCGGTCTCTTCGATGTAGCCGGCACCACCGTGCACCTGGACTGCGAGCGAAGCCACCCGGAAGCCCTGATCGGTGCACCACGACTTGACGATCGGCGTGAGCAAGGCAGCAGCAGACGCCGCCTCGCTACGTTCGAGCTCATCGGGCGCCCAGCGCGAGATGTCGAACTGGCTGCCGGCAAGGAAGAGCAGGAGGCGCATCGCCCGCGTCGTGGCTCTGATGTCGAGCAGCATCCGGCGCACATCCGGGTGCTCGATGATGGCCACGGGCCGGGCCGGATCATCCCAGGCGGTTCCCTGCTGGCGTTGCCGCGCATATTCGAGCGCCGCGCTGAAACTGCGCTGACCTGTTGCCAACCCCTCCGAGGCGACGGCCACCCGGGCAGAGTTCATCATCGTGAACATCGCCGCCATACCGCGGCCCTCTCCGCCCACGAGCTCAGCCACCGCATCGTCGTACTCGAGCACACAGGTCGGGCTGCCGTGCAGGCCGAGCTTGTGCTCTACCCCCCGGCACCAGACCGAGTTCCTCGTACCGTCGGCGAGCACGCGCGGCACCACGAAAAGGGAGATGCCCCTGCTACCCGCAGCCGACCCGGGCGTGCGCGCCAGCACCAGATGAATGATGTTCGACGTCAGGTCGTGTTCGCCCCAGGTGACGAAGATCTTCGTCCCGCGGACAAGCCAAGTGCCGTCAGGCGTCTGGGTGGCGACGGATCGGACCGCACCCACGTCGGAGCCGGCATCCGGCTCGGTGAGATTCATCGTGCCGGTCCACTCGCCGGTCGCCAGCTTGGGCAGGAAGCGCGACTTCTGGTCGTCGGTGCCCCAAACGGACAAGAGGTCAATGGCCCCGTGGGTGAGCATCGGGTTGAGCGAGAAAGCCAGGTTCGCCGAGCAGAGCAACTCCTCGAACGCCAGCCGGCCGAGGTAGGGAACGCCACCTCCACCGTGCGCCACCGGCAGGGTGGCAGCACCCCAGCCCGACGCCACGTACTTGCCGTAAGCGTCACGGACCTCATCCGGAACAGAAACAGTGGAGCTGGACGGGTCGAAACGGACGCCGAGTTGATCGGCGACGGTGTCGGTGGGGGCGATCACCCCGGCGGCGAAACGCCCGAACTCGGCCACCAGCCCTTCTACGTCGGCGGCCGTCGGCCCTGCCGCCTGGGCGCACACCGTCGCCAGACCCGAGCTGCGCAGTGCGCTCACGATGTCGTCGATGGGCGGGGAGTAGTCGCTCACGTTGCTCCTAGATGTTGCGGCGGTACCGGCCGCCGACCTCGAACAGGGCCTCTGTCGTCTCGCCGAGAGAGCAATGCCTGACCGAATCCATCAGCACGGCGAACACGTTCTCGCCGGCAAGTGCCGCTTGGCGGAGGCGGTCGAGGGCAGGCTCACGCTCTTCCCTGTTCCGTTCCTGGAAGCTCCTCAACCGATCGAGCTGGCCGCTCTTCTCGTCTTCCGTGGCACGGGCCAACTCGACCTGACCCACCTCGTCTGCGGTACCGCTGCCGAGGAAGGTGTTGACGCCGACGATGGGCAGTGAGCCGTCGTGCTTGCGCTGCTCGTAGAGCATCGACTCGTCCTGGATACGCCCCCGCTGATACCCGACCTCCATCGCGCCGAGAACACCCCCGCGCTCGCTGATCCGCTCGAACTCGGCGAGGACCGCCTCTTCGACGAGATCGGTCAGCTCGTCGATCACGAAGCTGCCCTGCAGGGAGTTCTCGTTCATCGCCAGCCCCCACTCGCGGTTGATGATCATCTGGATCGCCAGGGCTCGCCGGACCGAGTCTCCCGTGGGGGTCGTTATCGCTTCGTCGTAGGCATTGGTGTGGAGGCTGTTGCAGTTGTCGTTGATCGCGCAGAGCGCCTGCAGGGTGGTGCGGATGTCATTGAACGCCATCTCCTGCGCGTGCAAGGAACGACCGGACGTCTGGACGTGGTACTTCAGCTTCTGGGATCTCTCGTTGGCTCCGTAGCGGTCGCGCATGGCGATGGCCCAGATGCGCCTGGCGACTCGACCGAGCACCGTGTACTCGGCGTCCATGCCGTTGCTGAAGAAGAACGAGAAGTTGGGGGCGAAGTCGTCGACCCTCATGCCTCTGGCGAGATAGGCCTCGACATAGGTGAAGCCGTTGGCGAGGGTGAACGCGAGCTGGGTGATGGGGTTGGCCCCCGCTTCGGCGATGTGGTAGCCGGAGATCGACACGGAGTAGAAGTTGCGGACCTCGTTGTCGATGAACCACTGCTGGATGTCGGCCATCATCTTCAGCGAGAAGTCGGTCGAGAACAGGCAGGTGTTCTGACCCTGGTCCTCCTTCAAGATGTCGGCCTGGACGGTGCCCCGCACCGAACGCAGCACGTCTCGGCGGATACCCGCCAGGTCGCCGTCATCGAGAGCTCGTCCGTTTGCGGCGGCCTTCTCGCAGGCCTGGTCGATGGCCGTGTTGAAGAACATCGCCAGGATCGCCGGCGCCGGGCCGTTGATCGTCATCGACACCGATGTGGTCGGTGACACGAGATCGAAACCGGCGTAGAGATCCTTCATGTCGTCGAGGGTGGCCACGGATACACCCGATGTTCCGACCTTGCCGTAGACGTCGGGCTGCAGGTCGGGGTCGCATCCGTAGAGGGTGACCGAGTCGAACGCGGTCGAGAGCCGCGTGGAAGGCTGGCCGCTGGCCAGGAGATGGAAGCGCCGGTTGGTGCGCGCAGGGTCGCCCTCGCCGGCGAACATGCGCGCCGGGTCCTCGCTGTCGCGCTTGAACGGGAACACGCCGGCCGTGAACGGAAAGCGCCCTGGCACGTTCTCCCGCCTCAACCACGAGTAGAGGTCGGGGGCAGCCGAGTAGCGCGGTAGGGCCACCCGCGAGACCTCTGAACCCGAGAGAGTGGAGCGACGGTTCTTGGCGTCGGAGGGGCTGAACTGCTCGACCACACTGGGCCATTCGGCGAGTAGATGGGTGGACGCAGGGTCCAGTTCGCCGCGGCAGGTGAGCGGCGAGATCCGACATCTCCGAGGGGGGCCGGTGACCTTCGGCGACGAACACTTCGACCCCGGTGTCGAGAGCATCGATGCTCTTGATCAGCTCGGCCTGTTCGCCAGTCCGGCGGTGATAGGACCTCACCCCGGTAGCGATGTCGGCCAGATAGCGCGCCCGGGTAGAAGGGACGATGGCCTCGCGGGCGCTCGACGTCTTGGTGGTGCTCGGTGGAAAGCACCCGGTGCCCTTCGCCAGGCCGAGGGCGGTGAGCCGGGGGGCGAGTTCTTGGTAGAGCGCGGTGACACCATCGTCGTTGAAACGGCTGGCCACAGTGCCGAAAACCGGGAGCTCCTCCGGAGGGATATCGAAGAGCTCCCGGTTTCTGGCGACCTGGCGGCGGACGTCGCGCATCGCGTCTTCGCCACCACGACGGTCGAACTTGTTGATTGCCACGACGTCGGCGAAGTCGAGCATGTCGATCTTCTCCAGCTGCGAAGCAGCGCCGAACTCGGGGGTCATCACATAGAGCGAGACGTCGGCCACCTCGGTGATCGCCGCGTCGCCCTGGCCGATCCCCGGTGTCTCGACGATCACCAGATCAAAGCCCGAGGCCTGACAGATCTGGACCACCGCAGGCACACACTGGGGTAGCTCGCTGACCGCAGATCTCGTGGCGAGGGAACGGAAGAAGACCGGCCCACCCTGGATGGCATTCATCCGGATGCGGTCACCGAGAAGGGCGCCGCCTCCGCGCCGTCGGGTGGGATCGACGGCGATGACGGCGACCCTCAGCTTGTCCTCGTGGTCGAGGCGCAGACGCAGGATGAGCTCGTCGGTGAGAGAGGACTTGCCCGAGCCGCCAGTGCCCGTGATGCCCAACACCGGCACCCGGCCACGCCGCTCGGCCGCCTTGCCCACCTCGGTGGACAGGTGGGCGTCGAGCCGGCCGGCCTCGACGAGTGTGATCGCCCGCGCCAGTGAGCGACGGTCCCCGCCCAGCAACTCGTCGACACCCCCGTGGGGGGGTAGGGCGAAGTCGCAGGCGGCAACCATGGAGTCGATCATCCCGACGAGCCCGAGTCGCTGCCCGTCCTCCGGAGAAAAGATGCGGGCGACCCCGTAGGTCTTCGAGCTCTTCGATCTCGTCGGCAACGATCACGCCGCCACCACCACCGAACACCTTCACATGGCCGTACCCCTCTAGGCGCAGCCGGTCGACCAGATACTTGAAGTACTCCACGTGGCCGCCTTGGTAGGAGGACACGGCGACCCCTTGCACGTCCTCGTCGATGACCGCCGAGACGACTTCGTCGACCGAGCGGTTGTGACCGAGATGGATCACCTCCACCCCACGAGCCTGGAGGATTCGGCGCATGATGTTGATCGCCGCGTCGTGACCGTCGAACAGACTCGTGGCCGTGACGAACCGAACGGGGTGATCGGTGACACTCATCGCTGGTACTCGTAGAACCCGCGGCCCGTCTTACGGCCCAGCAGCCCTGCCTCGACCATCCGCGACAGGAGCGGCGGTGAGGCGAACAGGGGCTCCTTGAACTCGGTGTAGAGAGAATCGGCAACCGCCATCGTCGTGTCGAGACCGATGAGATCGGTGAGGGCGAGGGGGCCCATCGGGTGGGCACAGCCCTCGACCATGCCGGTGTCGATGTCGGTGGCGGTGGCGAAACCGGACTCGAGCATGCGAATGGCGGAAAGCAGATAGGGGATCAGCAAGGCGTTGACGACGAACCCCGCCCGGTCCTGAGACTTGATCACCCTCTTGTCGAGCACGTCCGTTGCCAGGTGCTCCGCCATCTCGATGGTCCTCGGAGAGGTGAGCAGGGAGGGCACGACCTCGACCAGCTTCAGCACCGGCACGGGGTTGAAGAAGTGGAGCCCGATGACGGACTCCGGTCGCCGTGTGGACATCGCCAGCTTCATGATCGGGATCGAGGAAGTGTTGGAGGCGATCACGGCTTCGTCGGACTCGATGATCTTGTCGAGCATGGCGAACACGCTCGTCTTGGCATCGGCGTTTTCGACGACGGCCTCGACGACGAACTGTCTGTCGGCGAGATCCTCGAGTCGGGTCGTGTATGTGATCCGCCCGAGCACAGCTTCGTGTTCCTCGCCGGTGATCTTGCCGCGAGCCGCAGCACGCCCGAGCGACTGCTCGATCCGGCGCTGCGCGTCCTCGCATCGCTGAGCGTCGACTTCGCCGACGACCACGTCGAGGCCGGCACGGGCACAGACCTCTGCAATGCCGGAACCCATCAGGCCGGCCCCTACGACACCGAACCTCGTCAACTCATAGCCATCCATCTCGTAAATACTAGGACATCCAACTATTGGAGTCCATACATTCGTCTGATATCCGGGTTCGAAGTCCGGTCCCGGCGATCAAGCACAGGTAGCGTGCTCGTGTGAGCAGTAACCATCCGCTCCGGTTCGACCCCATCGCCGAGGCCACGCGCCAGTGGGCCATCCACTGGACGGAGCCTGCCGTGATGGCCACGGCGACGTCGATAATGCGCGCCCAGCAGATCGTCCTCGCGGCTGTCGACGGCGCTCTCAAGCCCTACGGGCTCACGTTCGCTCGCTGGGAGGCGCTGGTCCTGCTCTCGTTCACCCGCACCGGCTCGCTGCCGCTCGGCAAGATGGGGCAGAGGTTGATGATCCACCCGACGAGCGTCACCAACATCATCGATCGGCTCGAGACAGACGGGCTGGTCGTGCGTTCACCGCACCCCGAAGACCGCCGCACGACACTCGCGTCGATCACTCCTGCCGGGCGCCGACTCGTGCGCCGAGCCACCAAGGCAGTGGAGCAGGCGAAGTTCGGCCTCGGCTCGCTCACCGTCGACCAGCTCGGACAGCTCACGAGCATCCTCGGGGTGCTGCGTGCAGCCGAAGGCGACTACGAGGAAAGCTCCGAGACGTAAGGGGGGGGAGACCAGTCAGGCGGGTTCCATGTCCACGAAGATGACGCGGTCCACCGGGGTCGGCTGCCACTCGGTGGGCGCGTAGCGCAGGTGGCCGTAATCGGTGGCGAGGTGGAGCCACTTGACCAGGCCGGGCTCGACCTCGTTGGCGCCCTTGCCGCCGGGGAACATGAAACCCTCGAAGCCGTTGTAGACGGTGAGGAAGCTGGGACGCTGGGTAGGGGTGGTGCGCACGGGAACGAGGAACTCGCCGGCGTCGCTCCAAATCCTCACGACACTGTCGTCGGCGATGCCCATGCGCTCGGCGTCGTCGCTGTTGACCACCACGAAGGGCTTGCCGCGGTGGGTCTGGAGGATGACGTCGTTGGTCATGTTCATCGCGTGCACACTCCACCGGTTGTGCCCGCTCGACAGCGAGAAGGGCCGGTCGCCACCCATCTTCGGCGGATCCTTGTGGCACGGCAGATCCTCACCTGCCTCGATGAACCAGGGATGGTCGAGCAGGAACTGGGCCCGCCGGGTGAGGGTGGGGTAGGGATGGCCGAGCTCGATGTGGTTGCGCAACGGGGCATGGGTCTCGCCGCGAGGGAAGGGCGACGCCTGCCCCTGGGCCATCGTCATCAGGCCCCAGTCCGCGTAGCGGGTCCAGCCCTTTTCCATGATCGATTCGAGGGTGGTGCCCGCCTCCAGCGACCCGGCGTGCACCGAGTCGTTGACCATCTCTCGCGCCACGCTCTCGTCGTCGAGCAAGGTGCCCTGCAACGTGTAATCGCTCCACAGGCCGTCGAAGCGCCGCGACAAACCGGCCGCGTCGGTGTAGGTCTCCAGCCCCCGAGCCGCCGCCCTCTCCCCCAACTTCGTCATCAGGTCGGCCAGGACCTCCCACTCCGAGCGCGCTTCACCCGGAGGCTCGGCCGCCTTCACCGACATGGTGAGGAACATCGTCCACGGCGTCGGCATGCTGAACACGGTCTTCTCATAGGTCTGGGTGGCCGGCAGCACGATGTCGGAGTGCATCGCCGTGTACGACATGCGGAAGTCCATGGCGACGATGAGCTTCAGCTTGGGCCACAGCTCCTTGAGCAACAGCTCCTTGCCACCTCGGGAGCGGCGCAGCATGTTGCCGGCGATCTCCAACAGCACACGCGGCGGCTTGTCCGGCCCGACCTTTTCGCGCATCCCCGCCCACCCACCGGCCAGCGCCTCCTCGAAGTAGGAGTCGAAGTCGCGGGTCATCGTCGGGTCGGCCCAGTCCGGGTTGTTCCAGCGCTCCCGGTAGCCGGCATGCCAGTACCAGAAGAACGCCGGCGGCACCATGCCCGCCGCCGCCCCACCCATCATGCGGAACAGCTCGGTGGTGGCCAGTTCCTGGGTGAGATCGGGTGACGCCGCCCTCAACCCGTCGCGGGCCATCTCCAGCATCGATATCACCGCGTCGGCACCTTCGATGCCAGGCTCCTTCTTCGCCATCGCCACCGTGTGGCCGTCGAACAGGCCCGTCGCCCAACCGGTGAACCCCGTGCCCTTCTTGCCCCAGTTGCCGGTGAGGCCGAGCAGGAGAAGCATCGACCGGGTCATCAGGTCGCCGTGGAAGTACTTGCACAACCCGGCCCCGTTCTGGATGCGGGTACGCCCGGCGGCCACCTTGCGGGCCAGGGTGCGAATGGTGTCGGCGTGCACCCCGCACACCGCCGACGCCATCTCGGGCGTGTACTGGGAGTCGAGGAGGCGGCGCATGCGGGCGAACACCGGCTCCACCCGCACAACGGTGCCGTCGGCGAGGGTGGCGTCGAACTCGCCCTCGAGGGCAGGTTCGAAGTCGAGCAGCAGGGTCGCCCTCGACGCCGGCACGACCCCACGCGCCGGGTCGTACTGAAAGAAGTGATCGGGCGCGCCGTCGCGCAGGAACTCGCCGTTGTCGCAACGGGCCAGCAGGGCCAGGTCCGTCTGGGAGCGGATGAAGCCCCAGTCGGCCAGATCCTCGGCGACCACCACCTGGCACATCGCCAGCGCCAGGGCGGCATCGCTGCCCGGCACCACCGGCACCATGAAGTCCATGTGGCTGTGCGAAGGGCTGACGTCGGGCCCGATGAGCACCAACTCGGCACCGTGGTAGCGGGCCTCGGTGAAGATGTGGAACGCCGGCTGCATGGTGAAGGCCGGGTTGCAGTGCCAAAAGATGATCGTGTCGGCGTGGAAGGGATCGTCGACCGAACTCGTCGTGTAGAACTTGCCCAGGGTCTGGTGGGCGCCAGGCCAGAAGTCGTTGATCGAAGCGTTGACGTCGAGCGTGGTGCCGCCCAGGGTGCCCATGAACCTCATCGACGGCACCAGGGCGCCGATCTCGGGTGAGCCGTCGTGCACGATCGCCTCGGGGCCGACCTCTTCGATGGCATCGATGATCGCGTCGGCGATCTCGGTCAGCGCTTCGTCCCAGGTGATGCGCTCCCACTCGCCTCCACCACGCTCGCCCACCCGGCGCAAGGGGTAGATCGGCCGGTCCTCGTTGTAGTGCTGCTTGCTCCAGGCCAACCCCTTCTGGCAGCCCATCGGGTTGAGGTCGGGCACCCCCTCCTCGACCCGGTCGAGGTTGCCGGCGAGCTCCTCGCGCACCACCCGACCGTCCTTGACATAGATCTTCAAAGGACAGTTGACCGGTAGGCAGTCGACACAGTGAGTGCCCGACACCACGGTGTCCCACTGCCACTGAGGATGATTGCGATACCTGTTCTCGCCCGTACGGTCCGTTGTCGTCATCGTGGATGCCCCCATCTCGCGACCCGCTGCACTCTATGGCGCCGCCGCTTCGGCGCTAGCTACTGGCCGTAGCGGTTCACAACCAGCCGAGCACCACGCCGAACACCAGGATCATCGCCGTGTCGATGGCCGCCAGACCGCCGAGCCGCTTCCACCTCACGGCCGGGCTGGGTGAGTCGTACACCCAGGCGGCGAACATGAAGAACCACAGGTAGCCGAAGACGACGATCACCGGGAACGTCGGCCGGTCCCAGAAGCCGTACTCCCAGTGGAACGAGCCGGTGGTGTTGAGGAACAGTTCGACGGCCACGGCGACGATCGACAACACCAGCCCGAAGAACAACCGATTGGGTATGCCGAGGACCTTCACGCTGCGCTTGGCGGGAAGCATCTTGGCGAAGATGAGGCCTGCCGTGGCGAACATGAAGCTGATCTCGACGTTCAGCCCGACGAGGAACTGGTAGGCGGTGTCGCCCGTTGTCGCCCACAGGGGCGCTCGGTCCGTGGCGTGAAGGATGAGGGAGTTGATGATCTCGTTGAACCAGTCGGCCACCCACACCGCAAGGCCGGCGGCGACGATGTCGAGACGTTTGCGCTCCACCTCGTTGGCGTAGGCCAAGAAGACGACGATCAGCAGGGTGACCGCGTACCACTTGAACTGGCTGGCGTCGCGAATGAGAGCAACGGCGGCATCGGTTTCGTCTGATCGCTCGAGAATGAATCGTCCCACGGCGGGGCAGGCTAGACCGCTCAGTGACAACGCAAGTGGCAATGGGCGCGGCGCGGATCCTTGGCTTCGAGCTCGTCGATCACCAACCCGGTTATGCGCGAGGCCACACCCTGGGCCAGACCGAGGTGGAGACCACAGACGATGGCGGGATCCGCGACAGCGGTCGAGCTGAACGGGCAGGCGTGCAAGGTGACGTCGTAGCCCCCACCCCGCCGGCTCACCGAAGGCTCGAAGCCGAGGCCCGCCATGCGGTCGACGAACTCGCCGATCGGGTCCGCAGCGGGCTCGCCGTCGCCCCCCTGCGCGCCCACCCGGCGACCCACCTCGACCGGGCTGTCGCCCGTGCGCACGATCTCGGCCAGCCACATCGACAACTGCTCGTAAGGGCCCACCGCGCCCCAGCGTTCATGAGTGGCCGGTGCCACCGTGTAGGCGAGCCGCGGCCGGCCGCGGCCCTGGGCGGGCGAAGCCTGTTCGCGCACCAGCCCGGCATCGACCAGCTTCGCCAAGTGCTGGCGGATGGAGTTGTGGTTGAAGCCGAAGTGCTCCACGAGCTCGGCCACATACACCGGTCTGCCGGCGTCGACGACATAGCGAAACACGGAGTGGCGAGTCGGGTCGCCGAGGGCCCGGGCTTGCCGCTGCAGGTCGCTCATTACCAGTCAGCCACGGGTGAAGGTGGTTCGCCAGTCGCCGGGGGCGGTCTCGGTGGCGGTGTAAGTAAACCCCATGTCGCCGAGCACACCCTCGAGGGGTACCGGCTCGAATGGTGCGTAGATGACCAGCACTTCAGAGTCGCCGAGCTGGCCGACGGTGGACATGATCAGCTCGAAGGGATCCTCACCCTTAGCGAGTAGGGGGCGAGCGTCGATGGTGCGGGCGTTGCCGACGATGTCGATGACCCACTGCTCGGGGCCGGTCTCGATCAGGTTCCAGGTGAACTCGCCCGGCCTGGTCGCCTCGAGCTGATAGCGCAGGGGCACCGGCTCGTGATCGTTCACGAGGCGCACGACGTCGCCGGGGACGAGGGCGTCGAGCTGACCGAAGATCATCGGGTGACGGTCGCGGGGGATGACGTCGCGCACATCGATGACGTACTGCATGTAGACCTCCGAGGTTTGGTTGTGATCGGATCCTAGGTGTCGCTAGATCTTTTTTCTATCATATGATAGAGAAAAGCAACAGCCACCCGAGACAGGAGAGCCGTCAATGGCGACAAGACCCCCCGGGGCACCGATGATGCCTTCGCCGACAGGTGGCACCACCCCACCCGCGTCTGTCCCCCTGGCCTTCCTCGCCACGGCCGGCCTCGGCCTGATCGGCTTCGGGTTCGTCACCTGGTTCGCCGCCGACCGCAGCGTCGTCTCGCCCACCCACAGCGGGGTCGTGTCGAACGTTCACATGGGGGTGCTCACCTTCCTAACGGTGGGCGTACTCGGTGCCCTGCACCAGTTCGCCCCGGTGGTAGGCGGGCGCAAACTGCGCTCCGTGCCGGTGGCCTGGATCACTTACGCCACGATGGTCTCCGCCGCCTGGATCATGCCCAACGGATTCGCCCACGGCCCCGAGTACCTCGTCGCCACCGGCGGAGTGCTCGGCTCCATCGCCGTGCTGCTCGCCGCGTGGAACCTGTCGGGGCCCCTCTCGTCGCGCACCGGGGGCGTGCCCCTGGTCGGCCTTCGCCTGTCGGTCAGCTACCTCGTCGTCACCGTCGGCTTCGGCGTCACCTACGCCTTCGACCGCACCGAAGGGTGGTTCGGCCTACTCCCTCACCGGGTGCTCGCCCACGCCCACCTCGGCTTGCTCGGTTGGCTCGGCCTCACCTATGTATCTGTGGCCGAGCGCCTGTGGCCGATGTTCCTGCTCGCCCACCGCCCCAGCCAACGCTCCGGCGCCTGGGCCGTCGGGCTTCTGTCGGGGGGCACCGCCGTGCTCGCCACCGGGTTGCTAATCGGCAACAAGCCGATCGCAATCGTCGGCGGGGCCATCGTCATCGGCGGGATAGCCGCCCACCTCACCTCACTCGTCGGCTCGGTCAAGCACCGCCGGCGTGGGCTCGAGTTGCTGCACTGGTTCCTGTTCGTCTCGGCCGGCTTCCTTGTCACCGCAGTGGTGCTCGGCGTGATCGCCGGGCTGGTGCCCATGTCGACCGTTCATCTCAGCCGCGTGGTCAGCGCCGAAGTCGCCTCTCTCATCGCCTGGTTGAGCCTGGCCATCATCGGCCATGTGCACAAGATCGTGCCCTTCATCAGCTTCGCCGCCCTGAGGGCCAAGGGCATCCGTAACAACCGGTCCGGCAAGCCCCTGCTGTTCGGCGACCTCTACACCAAGTGGGCCGGCTGGGTCACTCTCGGCTCCAGCGGTACCGGCTTCGCTGTCATCATCACCGGCCTGCTGGTGTCGTCGGCGGCCGTGGTCGCCATCGGCGGAGGGCTCATCGTCGTCGCCGGTACGGTGGTCTGCGCCAACCTCAGCGTCGGCCCGATGCGCGCCCGGTCCCTGCCACGAACCCCGGTCCCCGCCCGCCCGGCAGGGCCAGAAGCCATCCGGGTCGACATGACGAAAGCGAGGAAGTGATGAGCACCGAAGGCGACACCCCCATCTCCGTGCGCAGCGCATCCGCCCCAACCGCTGCTGCACCAGACGGGCCGGCCGACGAAGCAGCCCGGTACACGGTCTCCGTCGCCGACGGGATCGACCCCTCGATGGTCGACACGATCGATCAGGCCTTGCGCAACGCTTACGACCCGGAACTGGGCATCGACATCGTCGCCCTCGGCCTGGTCTACAACGTCATCGTGGAGCCCGGCCGGGTGCAGGTCGACATGACCCTCACCACTCCCGGCTGCCCGGTGGCCGGTTCGCTGCCAGACGAAGCGGCCGACTCCATCCGCCTCGCCCTACCCGACACCGAGGTGGTGATGAACATCGTCTGGGAACCGGCATGGACCCCCGAGCGGTTGTCGCGCGAGGCCCTCGACACTCTCGGCTACCGGCGCTGAACGGACTCCCGAGTCGAACATGACCGACGACGGGTTGGGTCGGGGGGCGCCCGGGCGGGTTGCCGCCGTGCACCACCAGGCCCGGCGCACCCTTACGCAAGCGGCCATGTTCGTGGTCGCCGCCGCAGTAGCCGCGGTCGTGCCCCACCGCACCGACTCCTGGTTGCCCCTGCACCTGTTCCTCGTCGGCGGTGTGCTCAGCGCCATCTCCGGAGCCACCCAGATGCTCGCCGTCACCTGGTCGGCCGCCCCTGCCCCGGCACGCCGGGCGGCCTCGCGTGCAGAGGGCGCTGATCGGCGTCGGCGCTGCGGGGGTGGCCTTCGGGCACGAGCTGGAGGCGCCGGACTGGGTGGTCGCCACCGCCGGCACCCTCGTGTCCATCGGCCTGGTACTGCTCGGCGTCCTGCTCGCCCAGGTGAGGCTGAGGGCCGTGGTGCCGCGCTTCAACGCGGCGATCGACGGTCACCTGCTCGCCGTCGTCGCCGGGGTGACCGGCACGGTGCTCGGAGCGTTCATCGCCGGGGGAGACACAGGCGGTCACCTGGCCGAGATACGCGACGCCCACATCACGATCAACCTCCTCGGGCTCGTGGGGCTGGTCATCGCCGCCACCGTGCCCTACTTCGCCGCCACCGTTGCCCGCACCAAGGTGTCACCGCGGGCCACCCCCATGGCGGTGCGCTCACTGGTCGGATTGCTCGCCGCATCCGTGGCCGTCGCCGCCGGCGCCGAGATCGCCGGCTCGCGCTGGGTCGCCGCGGTTGCCCTGTGGGTGTACGCGGCCGGGGTCGCCGTCCTTCTGCTCCTGCTGCCATCGCTCGGGCTGCGCCAGTTCAAGTGGGCCGGTGCCCGCCTGTTCCAACTCCTCGCCGGCATCGGCTGGTGGTCGCTCGCAGTGGCCCTCCTCGGCTTCGAGGCCCTCGACGGCAAGGTCGTGTCCACCCGTCTCGTCACCGTGCTGGTTGTCGGCGGCTACGCCCAGATCATCGTCGCCTCACTCGCCTACCTCGGGCCTGTGCTGCTCGGCGGTGGGCACGAAAGACTGGCCGCCGGTTTCGCCACCACCCGCTCGTGGCCGTCGCTGGTGCTGGGAAACACGGCCGCTGTCGCCGCCCTCTGCCAGTGGCAGGAAGCCCTCGCCGTGCTGGTAGCAGTGTGGGGGGTCGATATCGCCTGGCGGGCCGCGACGCTGATCGCCGGCCGCGGAGCGCGTGCCACCCCCGCACCCGTGACACACTCGCCCGATGGGTGACGGCCACTCCCACCTTCGCCGAGCCGGAGCACGACATGCTGGGCGGCTGAAGCTCGCCCTCGCCCTGGTCATGGCGTTCCTGGGTGTGCAGGTGGCGGTCGGCGTCGTCACCGGTTCGCTGGCCCTGCTCAGCGATGCCGGGCACATGGCCACCGACGCCCTCGGCCTGGGCATCGCCCTGGCTGCGATCAGCGCCGCCAATCGCGCCACAACCGGCGGCCACCGAACCTTCGGGCTCTACCGACTCGAAATCCTCGCCGCACTCTTCAACGCCGTCCTGCTCTTCGGCGTCGCCGGGTACGTACTCATCGAGGCCGCTCTTCGTCTCGGCAACCCGCCCGAAGTGGCGTCGATCCCCGTCCTCGTAGTGGGCACCATCGGCCTCGGAGTCAACGTCGCCGCGTTCTTCCTGCTCCGTGGTGGCGCCGAGGAGAGCCTCAACGTGCGCGGCGCCTATCTGGAGGTGGTCGCGGACATGCTCGGCTCGGTGGGCGTCATCGCCGCCGCAGTCGTGATGTGGACCACCGGGTGGCGCTGGGTGGACCCCGTCACCGGTGCGGCCATCGGGCTGTTCGTGCTCCCCCGCGCCTACAGGTTGGGGCGCGAAGCGGTGAGGGTGTTGGTGCAGGCGGCGCCCCACCAACTGTCCGTCGATGCCATCCGGGCGGCCCTGGCCGCACTACCCGGGGTGACCGACGTGCACGACCTTCACGTGTGGACCCTGACCAGCGAGATGGAAGTGCTCACCGCCCACCTCACCGTCGATGAAGGCGTGGCCAACCAGCAGGTCCTCGACACCGCCCGCACCTTGCTGGCGGAGCAGTTCCACCTCGTGCACGCCACCCTGCAGGTGGAGAGCGCCGGCGACCGCCACTGCAACGACCTGTCGTGGTGAGGGCCTAGCCACTCCTGCCGGGTCGGGGGGAAGTCGAGAGACAGGGTTGGATCAGGCCTGGGACGCCTTGACGGACGACGGACACCACCCGCACGGGTTTGTGTAAGCGCACAAACACAACGTTCGGTCTGTGCGCTCTGAGCGCAGCAGCCTCCCGTCGAGTCGCCCGTCTAGCTCGTGTCTCTCGCATGTCATCATCGGCGCTGGGCCGGGGTCCATGCCCACCTCAACGCCAACATTGCGTGGGAGGTGTCAGGCGTCAATCATCATCGGCGCTGGGCCGGGGTCTGTGCCCGCCTCAGCGCCAACATTGCAACGCTCGGCCGGCCTGTGTCTGAAAGACGCGGAACTGGATCAACAAGCATGGTCACCCAGAGCAGGTCACGGGCCGGATAGACATGCCAGCCGCCGCCCACCCAGTTCCCATCCGAGTGCATGGCAACCATCCGAGTGCCTGGCGACCATCCGAGTGCGGGCGTGCCCCCCGGCGGGCCGCTGTCACTCGGATCACCCGCGACCAGCGACACCCCTCGGAACTACTCGGCGATGTCTTGCGCCGTCCAGAAACCAGGTAGCGGGTTGTCGGTGAGGCCACCCTTGGCGTACCGCTCGAGACGCTGGACACCGTCCGGCGAGAGCATCTCGATGGCGTCGAAAAAGGCGTCGGGCCCCGAGGCTCGCAGCGCGGTGTCGCCCTCGCTCGGGTGGACGGGGAGGTGGCTGGTGAGCAGCACCAGCGGAACTTCGCCTCGTGCACCCCTCAGCGCAGAGGCCCGCCCGAGGGTCTTCCACACCGTGTCCATGCGCAGGAGCCCACCGCGTCGGCTGGTGAACGCGCCGGCCACATCGAACAACCAGGTGGCACCCCGCGCATCCGTAGCGACGAAGCTCACCGTCACGCCGGTCCTGCTGATCCTCTTCTTGCGTTGCTCGATCGTGAAGCCGGCCGTGGTCAGTACTTGCTCGGCAATGTTCAGCGCGGCCTTGCCGTCCGTCGTAGCCGGAAGGGGTGCCGGGCTCGGCTCGCACACCTCGCACGCCTCGGCCACACGGCGACGGGCAATTTCCACATAGCTCGGATCGAGGTCGTAGCCGATGTACCGGCGGCCGAGTTTCGCCGCCGCGACGAGCGCCGAGCCGCTGCCCATGAACGGGTCGAGCACGAGATCGTCCTCGAACGTGTAGAGCCGGATCAGTTGCTCGGGTAGCTCGACGGGAAACGGCGCCGGGTGCCCGACGCGCCGGGCGCTCTCGGGCGGGATCGACCAGATGTCGAGGGTCAGCGCCATGAAGTCCTCGGTGATCAGAGTGCTCTCGTGAGGCAGGCCCTCGGTGGCGCGTTGCTTCACCGACCGGGCACGGTCGAAGCGACCCTTGCTGGCAACGATCACCCTCTCGCTGATGTCGCGCAGCACCGGGTTGGCGGCGCTGCGGAACGAACCCCACGCGCACGAACCGCTCGCCCCCTCACCCTTCTGCCAGATGAGCTCGCCCCTCAGCAGCAGGCCGAGATCGTGCTCCAGGATGCGGATCACATCGGCCGACAGGCTCCGGTAAGGCTTGCGACCGAGGTTGGCCACGTTGACCGCGATCCGACCACCGGGTTCGAGCTTGCGCGCACACTCGGCGAACACGTCGGTGAGCATCTCGAGGTACTCGAGGTACGACGACGGGATTCCTTCTCGCTCCAGCTCCTCCTCGTACTGCTTGCCGGCGAAGTAGGGAGGCGAGGTCACGACGAGCCCGACGGAACCGTCGGCCACCTGATCCATGTGGCGCGAGTCGCCATGGATGAACGGCTCTTCCACCGGCTCAGGGGGGAGCACGGTCTGATCGGCGGACAGCTCTGGCGGCCGAAAGCGGTCGTAGAAGGGTGTCGCGTCGTGGCTCTCGCGGGCGCCGGCACCGAAGTTGGACGTGGTGGTCTTGCGTCGCTCCTTCATCGCCCCTCCGTCACCGGCCGCTGGGAGCGTACCCCGTGACCGACATCTGGGGCCGTTCCGTCCCAACCGAGTCAGAGAGTGTCGAGGAGGGTGTCGATGAAGTTCACCGCGGCCCGCGCCGACTCGGCGCGCCACAAGAGCACGACATCGACGGCCGGCGCGACGGCGACCTGTTCGTCGAAGGTGGCGGCAAGGTGGGCGACCAGATCGCGCTGCCGGCTCAACAGAGGGGTCGGATCCTTGCCCCGGAGTTCGGTGAGGACGAGCTTCAGCAACAACTCGCTGCGCAGGTCGCGCAGATGGCGCACGGGGGATGCCAGCCACCTGTCGAGCCGGGCGCGACCCTCGCGGGGTGATCGCCAGGACGGTGCGGTTTCCACCGGCGATGCCCGGCTCCTCGCCGATCGGGCGGATCAGACCCTGGGTCGCAAGCTGATCGAGGGCCCGATAGGTGAGAGGCCGCGACATCGACCACACCCGCCCTACATCGCCGGTGGGCTTGAGCCGGGCAGCCACCGCGAAACCGTGAGCCCGACCGGTGGCCAAGATGCCGAGGCATGCCCATTCGCCCATCAGCAGGGGCTGTTCGACCGAGCGGCTCACGCCGGATAGACCTCGATCTCGGTGGCCTTCACCGCCGCGTACACCGCGTCACCGGGGCTCAACGACAGGGCCTCCATCGCGGCCACAGTGATCTCGGCGGTCAGGGGCACCGGCCCGTCGAGAGCAACCCTCACCCGGTCACCCATCCGGTCGAGTTCGGTGACCACCATCGGCCACACATTGCGGGCACTGACATCGTGAACGGCCGCCAGCGACAGCGCCACCGCCTGGGGTCGGATGACGGCGAACACCTCACCCACGGGGGCGTCGGCCACCACCACCCGGCCACCTGTGGGCGTGGTGAGCACCGGGCCCGACACCGTGCCTGTCACCAGATTCGTGCCCACCATCTCAGCCACGTGACGTGACTTCGGGTGGGCGGTCACTTCGGCGATCGTGCCGGTCTGCACGATGCGCCCGGCATCGAGCACGGCCACCCGGTCGGCCAGCGCATACACATCCACCGGGTCGTGGGTGACCAGCACCCTCATGCCCGGGAAGCTCGCCAGGTGGTGGCGTAGGTCCCGTCTCACCTCGCGGCGGGTGCCGGCGTCGAGCGCGGCGAGGGGCTCGTCGAGCAGGAGCACCCGCGGCTCGGTGGCCAGGGCCCGGGCGAGCGCCACCCTCTGGGCCTGACCACCGGAGAGGGACGGCGGCCCGTGCGAGGCCTGATCGGCGAGGCCCATGCGGAGGAGCCACTCGGCGGCACGGTCGCGGGCATCGGACTTGGCCATCCCCCTGGCGCGAAGGCCAAAGGCGACGTTCTCCAACGCCGAGAGGTGGGGGAACAGGAGGTAGTCCTGGAAGACGAAGCCGATCGGACGCCGCTCCGGGGGAACGAACAGGCCAGCCCCGGCATCGTCCAGGGCCACACCGTCGACTCTCACCCCGCCCCGATCGACGGCCAGCAGACCGGCAACGGTCCTCAGTACCGTCGACTTGCCAGCCCCGTTCGGACCGAGCAGGGCCAGCACCTCGCCCGGGCGGACCTCGAACGAGACGTCGAGATCCAAGGTGCCGAGCCCGACGGCGATGTCGACCTCGAGGCTCACCCACCCACCCCCGGTGTGCCGGCACCGAGCCAGCGATCGCGCAGCCCCACGAGAACAGCGAACGAGACGACGATGAGCACCAGGCTGAGCACGAGTGCCCTCTGAGGGTCCACCTCGAGTGCCAGATAGGTGGCGAGGGGCATGGTGCGGGTGGTGCCGGGGTAGCTGCCGGCGAAGGTGATCGTGGCACCGAACTCGCCCAACGCCCGCGCCCAAGCGAGCACCGCGCCGGCCACCAGCGCCGGCCTCACCGCGGGCAGGGTGACCCTGCGGAACACGTACCACTTCGACCCGCCAAGGGTGCGCGCCGCGTCGTCGAAGCGGGTGTCGTACTGGCGCAGCGCGGCCTCGACGGTGAGCACCAGGAAGGGCATCGCCACGAAGGTCTGGGCCACCACCACGCCCCACATGGTGAAGGGCAGACGCAACCCGAACCAGCGATCGAGGTATTGGCCGAACAGGCCGTTACGGCCGAGGGCGAAGAACAGCGCCACACCGCCCACCACCGGGGGCAACACCATCGACAGGGTGCACAGGGACCTGACGATGCTGCGCCCGCGGAAGGGCACCCGGGCGAGCAGCCACGCCAAGGGCACCCCGAACAGGACCGAGAACGCGGTCGCCCACAGGGAGGTGCGGATGCTCAACCACAGGGCGGTGCGCACCTCGTGTTGGCCGAGCACGTCGCCCACCCGGCTCCACGGCAGCCGCCAGAGCAGGCCCACGAAGGGCAGGGCGAAGAATGCGATCGCCACCAGCGCCAGGGCCAGCGCCGGCAAGGGCAGGGTTTCCCTCGGTGAGCGGCGCGCCGGAGAGCTGCTCATGGCCCACCGAAGCCGTGAGCGGCGAGGATCGACTGGCCCTCATCGCCCAGCACGAAATCGATGAAGGCCTGGGCGAGGGCCGGATCACCCGACTCGGCGGTGACAGCGATCGGGTATTCGGCGAGGACGTTCTGCGCCGGTGCGATGTCGACACCTTCGGCTGATCCGCCGGCAGCGATCACATCGGTGACGTAGACGATGCCGGCATCGGCCTCACCGGCGACAACCTTGGTCACCACGGACCGTGCACTCTGCTCGTACGACTTGGGCGCCGAGCGCGACGCCGGCGCCGGTGAGGGCCTCGGCGGCGTAGTGACCACACGGAACCTCCGGTGCGCAGACGAGCACCACCAGATCCGGATCGGCCAGATCGGCGAGGGCACCGATGCCCTGCGGATTGCCCGGCTCGACGATGATCGCCAGTGAGTTGGTGGCGAACACGACGGGGGTGCCACTCGTACCGCCGGCCTCGGCGAGCCTGGTCATCGTCGCCTGGTCGGCAGCGGCGAACACGTCGGCCGGCGCGCCTTGTTCGATCCGGGTCGCCAGTTCCGACGAAGCAGCGAAATCGAACACCACCGACGGCTCGGGATGGGCTGCGGTGAACGCCTCGCCGATCTCGGTGAACGGTGAAGTAAGCGACGAGGCGGCTAGCACCGTTATCCGGTTCGGCGCCGACGCGTCGTCCGAGCCACAACCGCCGAACAGGCCGGTGAACAACCCCGCCAACGCAAGAGGGGCGAGGCGCGGCGACGGCATCCGAGCACAATAGTCACTCGTTGACTAAAGCCGCCACCCGACCCACACCCCAGATGCTCTGGTGCCGGCCGAGTGCGGGGGGAGGGGTGGGCGCGCGAGACTGGGGCGCGTGAGCTTCCAGCACATACTCGTCGACATCGCCGGACCCGTAGCCACGATCACCCTCGACCGGCCGAGAAGCGCAACACCCTCGCCCTGGCAGTGATCACCGAGCTCACCGCGAGCCATCCGCGAGGTCGCCACCACCCCGCCACCGGAGTCGTGCTCGCCGCCAACGGGCCGGTGTTCTCCGCCGGCCACGACTTCGCCGAGATGGCCGGGGCGAGCATCGACAGACGCCCTCAACCTCTTCAACGCCTGCACTGAGATGATGGACACGGTGCAGTCGATCCCCCAGGTGGTGATCGCCCGCGTCCACGCCCTCGCCACCGCCGCCGGCTGCCAGTTGGTGGCCACGTGCGACCTCGCGGTGGCGGCCGAAAGCGCGGCCTTCGCCATCCCCGGCGGCAAGGGCGGGCTGTTCTGCCACACCCCGCTGGTGGCCGTCGCCCGCAACATCGGCCGCAAGCGCGCCCTCGAGATGGCCCTCACCGGCGACCCGATCAGCGCCGTCACCGCAGCCGAGTGGGGCCTGATCAACCACGTCGTGCCCGACGACCAACTCCACCGGCGACCGCCGAACTGCTGGCCCGCGCCACCCGCGGCAGTGCGCTCAGCAAGGCGACCGGCAAGCACGGCTTCTACGAACAGGTCGGCCTGGACCAGAGGGCCGCCTACGCCTACGCGGTGGAGCTGATGGCGGGCGCGGCGATGACGGCCGACGCCCAGGAGGGCATCGCCGCCTTCCTCGCGAAGCGCAAGCCGAACTTCACCGAACGCCCCTGACCTGCGCAGCCCGGCGCGTGCCCGGCGGCACGGAATCCGGGGTTGCCAATATACCCCCTAGGGGTACCATGGTCGACGTGCACGGAACCCCGGGTTACCACGACGACAAGCAGAAGGTGCTCGCCCGCCTGCGCCGCATCGAGGGTCAGATCCGAGGCCTGCAGCGCATGGTCGACGACGACACTTACTGCATCGACGTGCTCACCCAGATCGCCGCGGCCACCAAGGCGCTGCAGGGCGTCGGGCTGCATCTTCTCGACCAACACCTCCAGCACTGCGTCGCCGGCGCCGGCGCCGACGCCGACGCCGAACGGACCGCAGAACTCGTCCACGAGGCCACCAAGGCAGTCGAGCGACTTCTCCGGGCATGAACGATCAATCACTACGACAGGAGCAGACACATGAGCGAACTCACCTTCCAAGTACCGGGCATGACCTGCGGCCACTGCGAGGCTGCGGTGAAAGGCGAGGTCGCCAAGGTCGCCGGTGTCGCCAGCGTCGCCGTGGACCTCACCACCAAGATCGTCACCGTCACCGGCGACGATCTGCAAGCGGCGGCCATCGTCGCCGCAATCGATGAGGCCGGCTTCGAGGTCGTCGCCTGATCATGAGTGACGTGGGTAGGCGCCTCGGTGTGTTCGCGCTCGTGCTGGGTGGCACCTTCGGCACCTCCTACGCGCTGGGCGAGAAGCTGCCCGGCCACTCTCACGACGGCTCGTCGTCCCACTCACACTGGGCGGAGATGACCACCCCGGTGCTCCTTACCACCGAGTCATCGGGCTACAGCCTGGTCAACGACTCGATCAGCGACGAAAGTGCCACCTTCCGGTTGATCGACCCCGACGGCAGTCTGGTCACCAGCTTCGCCGTCGTCCACGGTTCGGGGATCCACGCCTTCGTGACCCCGCCCGACCTCAGCACCCTCGAGCACACCCACCCCTCTCTCTCCGCCGACGGCACCTGGCAGGTTCCCCTTCCCGGGCCAGGGCGGTGGCACATCGTCATCGAGAGCACCCCGACCAACGCATCGAGCTCCGTAGTGGTGGCCACCGACATCGACACCGGCTCGACCACACCCACCACCGGACCCTCCACCGGACCCACCACCGGACCAGGGCAAGACACGTCCAGCACAGTTCAAGTTGGCGACATGACTGTGACGCGTGAGGGCCTGATGTTCGTCGTCACCAAGCCCGACGGAACGATCGTCGTGGACTTCGAGCCCTACCTCGGGGCCGGGGCCCACCTCGTCGTCCTGCGCGTCGACGACCTCGCCTACGTCCACCTCCACGACACCGGCGAGATGGAGGGCATGGTCATGTTCGAGGGCGACATCCCCACCGGTTCCGTCTACCGCCTCTTCCTCCAGTTCGCCACCGAGGGCCAGCCATACAAGGTCGCCTTCACCCTCCCAGCCAGTGAGGTCCTCGAATGAACGCCAGGCTCGACGAACCAGGGGCAGCGACCACCGACCAGATCGACCTCGAGCTCACCGGCATGACCTGCGCGGCCTGCGCCAACCGGATCGAGAAGAAGCTCAACAAGCTCGACGGGGTGACGGCCACCGTCAACTACGCCACGGAGAAGGCCACCGTCCACTTCGACATCGCCCACGTCACCACCGCCGAACTGGTGAAGGCGGTCGAGTCGATCGGCTACGGCGCCGCCCTACCGACAGCGCCCATCGAAGGCGAACTCGACCCAGCCGAGAAGAGGGTGATCGACCTGCGCCGCCGCCTCGTGGTGGCAGCCGTGCTCGGTGTTCCGGTGCTCCTGCTGTCGATGGTGCCGGCGCTCCAGTTCCGCGGTTGGCAGTGGATGGCCCTGGTTCTGGCCACCCCCGTCGCAGCGTGGGCCGCCCTTCCCTTCCACCGTCGCCGCCTGGCGCAACGTCCGCCAAGCCGAGGCCAGCATGGACACCCTGGTGTCGGTCGGCGTGATCGCGGCCTATGGCTGGAGCCTCTACGCCCTGTTCGCCACCCCCGCCGGCGACCTCGGCATGAAGATGCCGATGTCGATCGTGCCCTCGCAGGGCGAAGGCCACCATCTCTACCTCGAGGTTGCGAGCACCACCGTGGCCCTGATCCTCGCCGGCCGATACTTCGAGGCGCGCGCCAAGCGCCGGGCCGGTGGTGCGTTGCGCGCCCTTCTGTCGCTCGGTGCGGACACCGCCACCGTGCTCGCAGACGACGGCAGCGAGATCACCCTGCCTGCCGCAGCCCTCGACGTCGGCGATCGTTTCGTGGTCCGCCCCGGCGAACGCATCGCCACCGACGGCGTGGTCGAGCAGGCGCACCTCGGCCATCGACATGTCGCTGGTCACCGGGCGAGAGCGTGCCGGTGGAGGTAGTCGCCGGCGGACCCCGTAACCGGGGCGACGATCAACACCAACGGCCGGCTGGTGGTGCGCGCCACGCGGGTCGGCGCCGACACCGCCCTGGCGCAGATGGCCCGCCTCGTCGAAGCCGCCCAGAACGGCAAGGCCCCGGTGCAGACGGCTCGCCGACCGGGTGGCCGGGGTGTTCGTGCCGGTGGTCATCACCCTCGCTGCGGCCACCCTCGGCTTCTGGTTGGCCCGCACCGACAGCATCAGCGAGGCGATCGGCCCCGGCCGTCGCCGTGCTGATCATCGCCTGCCCCTGCGCGCTCGGCCTGGCCACCCCCACCGCGCTGCTGGTGGGCACGGGCCGCGGCGCCGCAGGTGGGCATCCTGATCAAGGGGCCGGAGATGCTGGAGAGCACCCGGCGGGTCGACACGATCGTGCTCGACAAGACCGGCACCGTCACCACCGGCGTGATGGCAGTGGTCGGGGTGCACCCGAACCACGGACACCGACGACGACCTGCTGGCTCTCGTCGCCGGATCGGTCGAGCGGGCAGCGAGCACCCGATCGCCACGGCCGTGGTGCGTGCCGCCCGAGAGCGGGGCATCGACTTCCGACGTGGCCGACGGGTTCGGCGCCGAAGCCGGCGTCGGGGCCAGCGGAACGGTGGACGGTGCGCCGGATCGCGTCGAGGTCGGGCCGCGCCGACGAGTCCGGCCGAGCACGCCGAGCACTGCACGGACGCACGGTGATCGCGGTGCAGCGTGGACGGCAGCAAGCGCGCGTGGCACGATCTGCGTGGCCGACACGGTGAAGCCGTCGAGTGCCGAGCGCCATCGCCCGCCTGCGCCGCCCTCGGCCTGCGGCCGATCCTGCTCACCGGCGACAACGCCGCCACTGCGGCCGTCGTCGCCGCGGAGGTGGGCATCGACCCCGCCGACGTGATGGCAGCGGCGTGCTGCCCGACCGCAAGGTGGCCGAAGTGCGCCGCCTCCAGACCGAGGGCCGGGTGGTGGCGATGGTGGGCGACGGGGTCAACGATGCCGCCGCGCTCGCCCAGGCCGACCTCGGCATCGCCATGGGCACCGGCACCGACGTGGCGATCGAGGCCAGCGACCTCACCCTGGTGCGCGCCGACCTGCACGCCGCGGCCGACGCGATCCGCCTCAGCCGGCGCACCCTCGCGCGTGATCAAGGGCAATCTGTTCTGGGCCTTCGCCTACAACGTCGCCGCCATCCCGCTGGCGATGGCCTGGCTGTTGTCCCGCTGTTGTGGCCAGCGCGGCGATGGCGTTCAGCAGCGTGTTCGTGGTGAGCAACAGCCTCCGCCTGCGCCGCTTCGACCCCGGCACCTGAGCTCTGCCACTGACCCAGCATCGGCCTCACGCCGCGGTGGCGGCCTGACGCAGGCGGTGGACCACCGAGTCGCGGTGGTTGCTGACGGTGCGCACACTGACCTTCATCGCTGCCGCCACCTCACCCGTTGAGCGACCGTGGACGAGCAACCTGACCAGCTCCATGTCGCGCTCCGACAGGAGCCGACGCCCCGCGGCCACCACCTCGGCCAGCTCGGCGATCGGCTCGACCTCGGGGGCGACCTCGACCGGGACATCGAGGGTGCCCGGGGCCACAGAGTCGGCCTCCCACCGACGGCGGGTGGGCTTGACGAAGGCGTGGTACTCGGTGTCGCGCAACAGGTTGGCGGCGAGGTGTAGGGGCCGTCGCTCCACCGGGAAGTCGCGGATCACCAACCAGGCCGTGGAGAGCAGTTCGTCGAGGGCCTCTGCCGAACCTCCCCGACGTGAGCTCTGCCAGCACCTCGCCCGCGCCGAGAGCCCCGGTAGGAGGCGCTGCAGCACCACCCGGGCGGCGAGGTCGTCGGTGCGAGCGACGACCAACAAGCGCGCCAGCACCGTCTCCGCCGCTGCAAGATCGGTCTCCCCGGCTGCCAGTGCCGCCTCACGGGCCTCACTGGTGGCGTAATAGCCGGTGGCGGCGACGAGGCCATCGAGGCTGGAGAAGGGAACACCGATGCCCCAACCGGCCGCTCGGCGCAGCACCGCCGGCCTAAAGGAGAGGGCCTGCCACTCGCGGTGGAGACGGACGAGGAGGTGCTGCTGTTGGCTCATGGACAGCAGAGTCCGCGCGGGACATCACAGGAACCATCACAGGAACCCTCACTGCGACCCTCACAGGGGACTCACAGAGGAAATTTCCCGGCCAGCAGGCCGGTCCACGGCGGGTTCACTTGCCGATCCGGCCGTCCCACTGTGCCCAGAGGTGGTGATGGACCTCGTCTGCACCTGGATCACCGGCCGCGACGCCGGCGGCACCCGCAACCTTGCACCGGGCAACCTTGCACCGGGCCGGCACGTGGTGGGCCGCGCCACCAACGCCGACATCCGCTGCGACGACCCCACCATGGAGGCCCACCAGGCCCTGGTGGAGGTGGCTCCCGACGGCACAGTCAGACTCACCCAGCTGACCGGCCGCAGCCCTGTGATGGTCGCCGGCCGGCCGGTGGACGGAACCGTCGAGGTCCGCCTCGGCAGCTGGGTGGAGGTGGGCACCAGCGTGCTCAGCTTCGAGCGCGCCCCCGAGCCGGACCCTGCGGCGACCCTTCACGGCCACACCCTGGTGCGCAGCCCACGCTCGGTGCCGGAACTGACAGCGATCGAGCTCGTGCCCCCGGTAGCGCCAAGGGGTGACCACGAGTTGCCCGGAGGACTCGTCCCAGCCATTCTCGGGTTGGCGGGCTCGGCCACCGTTGCCGTCCTGCTACGCCAGCCGATGTTCCTACTCTTCGGTGCTCTCGGCGGACTGGTGGCATTGGGCAGCTGGGTCACCCAGTGGCTCGCCCAGCGGCGCCGACGCCGGCGAGATGCCGCCGGGCATCGCGAGGCGACTGCCGCCCATCAGGCCGCGACCCTCGACGAGCTGGAGCGATTCCGTCGCTACCTCAATCAGTGCACCCCCGGTCTCGTACACGCCCTTCGAACCGCAAGCGAGCTGACCGTGAACATGTGGAGCCGACGCAACGGGCACCCCGATGCCCACCTCGTGACCATCGGTCTCGGCGACCTCGCCTGGCAGTCCCACATCGTCACCGACCAACCGGTCCCCGTCGACCTCGGGCCCGGGTGCCGCATCGCTCTCGGTGGTCCCCAGGCCCACTCGGTCGCCCTCTCGCTCGTGATCCAGCTCACCGTCGCCTGCGGGCCGGCCGACGTGAGGGTGGTGGTTGTCACCCGGCAACCGAGGAGGTGGGAGTGCCTGCGGGGGCTGCCCCACCTCACCCTGCCCGACGGCACCTCGGCGATCACCGACGAAGCCGGCCTCACCCCGGTGCTGGCCGATCTCGAACAGGCGGAGCACGTTCTGCTAGTGAGCGACGAACCGGCCCTGCTGACCTCGCTCACCAGCCCCCTGCGCCGGGCCCTCGGCGAAGGGCAGCGGGCGCTGCTGACCGTGCTCGGCGAGGGTGACGGGGTGCCCCACCTGTGCACCGGGGTGCTCACCACCACCGGCGGGCCCAGTGCCCGATGGGTCGCCGACACGAGGGTGACGATGCTCCCCGTGCCGGTGAGGGTGGCCGGGTTGGGCGAAAGGGCGGCGTCCCTCGCCGCCCTGGCGCTGAGCCCGCTCACCGACCCGGAGGATCCCCTCGCGGCAGAGGTGGGCCTTCCCCGTCAGCTATCCCTCGTGGACCTACTGGGCCGTGCCACGTGCACCCCGGCGGGCATTGCCGCAGGGTGGGTGGCCGCCGAAACCGGCCCCGGAACCCGCCCCGGTGCCCGCACGCTCATCGGTGCCGCAACCGACGGCTTGGTGGAGATCGACCTCGTCCGCGATGGCCCCCACGGACTGATCGCCGGTACAACCGGCGCCGGCAAGAGCGAACTGTTGCGCAGCCTGGTCGTGGGCATGGCGGTAGGAGCGAGCCCCGCCCACCTCGCCTTCGTGCTCGTCGACTACAAGGGCGGCGCCACCTTCGACGCCTGCGCCCTTCTGCCCCACGTCGTGGGCGTCGTGACCGACCTCGACGACCACCTCGCCGACCGCGCTCTGCGCAGCCTTCACGCCGAACTGCGCCGCCGGGAAGGGGTGCTGCGCCATCACGGCGTAGCAGACCTGGCGGCCCTGAGAGTGGTGGCACCCGCGGAGCTGATGCCCCGACTGGTTGTGGTGATCGACGAGTTCGCCGCCCTTGTCGCCGAGCAGCCCGCCTTCCTCCACTCCCTTGTCGGTGTGGCCCAACGCGGCCGCAGCCTGGGGGTGCACCTCCTACTCGCCACCCAACGCCCCCACGGGGTGATCAGCGACGACATCCGCGCCAACACCAACCTGCGCGTGGCCCTTCGCCTCCACGACCCGGCAGATGCCGTCGACGTGGTGGGGAACCGGTCGCCTTCCCTGCTGCCGCGAGGTGTGCCCGGCAGGGCGGTGATGAGGCTCGGCGCGGACGAGTACGTCACCTTCCAGACCGCCAGCTGTACCGGCACCGGCACCGGCCCGGGAACCGAACTGAGCGAGTTGGTGAGGGTGATCGGGGAAGCCGCCAGGCTCTGCTCCACCCCCACTCCGAAGGCACCGTGGCTGGCCCCCCTGCCATCGAGGCTGGAGCCCGACGAGGTGCCCGACGACGCCGTGGGCCTGGTCGATGACCCGGACCACCAGGCTGTGGTGCCACTGATTTGGGCGCCGGAGGACGGCTCGATCGTGATTGCCGGCAGCCCGGGGTGTGGGGTTTCCTCCACCCTGCACACCCTTGCCTCGAGTGCCCTGCGCAACTCAGGCACCGGTACCGAGGTCTATGTGCTCGACGGCCACTCCGGGACCGCCTTCGACGACCTGGCCGCCCACCCCAGGGTCCAGGTAGTGGGCCTCCACGAGAGGGTGCGCCTGGTGCGCTTGCTGCACCGGCTCCGCGCCGGGCCGGGCCCGGGCCCCGGTGCAGGCGGACCTGCGAGGGTGCTGGTGATCGACGGCCTCGACCAGGTACGCCGCACCCTCGACGACCACGAGACGGCCGACGAGTACGAAGCCCTCGCCGCGGTGCTGGCCCTGCCCTTTGGCCTCACCGTCGTGGCCGGGGTCGAGAACGTCGCCGGCGTGCCCGCTTCCTTCCTCACCCTGTGCCGCCACCGCTGGGTGCTCCACCTCAACGACCCCCACGACGCCGTCTTGCTCGGTGTGCCCGCAACGGCCGTTCCAACTCGTGTCGCCGGACGGTTGAGGGTCGCCGCAAGCGGGTTGCTCGCCCAACTCGTGATCCCCGGCCAGCGACTGGCACCGGACGAAACTCGCTCACCGGGCGCTCACATCGCACCGATCAGCGGACTGCCCCTCGTACTCTCGCCCGAGTCGCTACCCCTGGCCTTCGCCGCCGGCGGGTTCACCGTGCTGCCTCTCGGCCTCGACGTCGCCGGAGGCGAACCGGCGGCGATCTCCGTGCCCGACGGCGAACACGTCCTCGTGTTGGGTCCCTCCCGATGCGGCCGTAGCTCCACCCTCGGGCTGCTGACCGCGGCGTGGCGAGCGGCCCACCCCGACGGGTGGGTGGGGGTGATCATGCCCCGTCGCTCGACGTTCGATACGGGGCTCGCCGACCACGTCCACGGTGATACCGGCCTGCTCGATTCCATACCCCCCCACCGCGACTGTCTGGTGGTGGTCGACGACGCCGAACTGGTCGACGACCCGGGCGGACGGCTCGCCGCGATAGCCGCCGGGGGACCGTCCCGGGTGATCATGATCGCCGCCGGGCGCCCCGATGCCCTGCGCCTCGGCTTCGGCCATTGGACCTCGGTGGTGAGGCGCAGCCGGCTGGGAGTGGTGCACACCGGAGGTGGCGACCTCGACGGCGACCTGCTCGGCGCAGTACTGCCCCGGCGCATACCTGTGCGGTCACAAGCCGTTCTGGCCTGGGTGGTTGCCGATGGTGATGTGAGGCTCGTGCAGCTCGCATGGCTCCGCACGACCGAGCCGGCGCTGGGTTGAGGCGCCACCTCGATGACCTGATCCGACGCCTGTGTCGGGGCCCGCACCAGTAGGATCTCGGCCCGATGCGACCGACCACGCCCACTGCCCGACTGTTCACCCGCTGCGCGGCACCTCTGGTGCTTGCCGGCCTTCTCATGGCTGCCTGCGGCGGCGACGACGAGACCACGTACACCGTCCCGCCCGCCACCCGTGTGGTGATCGCCTCGGTGAAGGGCGACGTCACCAGTGAGCTGCTCGCCGCCATCTACGGTCGCGTCCTCGAGGACGCCGGATTCAGCGTGGCCCGGCGGGATCCTGTCGATCTCGACCGCGCCGGCTACTACGCAGCGGTGGAAGAGGGCACGATCCACCTCATCCCCGACTGGAGCGGCGAGGTGCTGAGCTTCCTCTACGCCCTGCCGGGCGCGGACACCGCACCCACCACCCTGGTGCCCGATTCCCCCGCCACCACCCAGGCGCCGATCATCGTCACCACCACCACCACGATCGAGGTCACCACCACGCTCGCCCCCGGCGACACCACTGGCGACACGACGGGCGACACGACCACCACCACCACCGTCGAGACCACCACTACAGAAGGCACGACGACGACGACCGAGACCACGACGACAGTCTCGGATGAGACCACCACCACCATCGAAACCACGACCACCACCGAGGCGCCGATCACCAACGGCAGGTCGGTGCTCGAGCAGTTGACAGCGATCAACGCAGTACTGGCCGACACAGTCGCGATCAACTCGGGCGTGCTGGCCGAAGACAAGGTCGTCATCGCCTGCACCCCGGCATCGATAGAGGCCAACGACGACACGGAACTGTTCACCCTCACCAACCTCGCGTCGAATGCCCCGAAGATCCGCCTCGGCGCGTCCGCCGAGTGGCAGGACGACGAAGAAAAGGGCCTGCCCGCGTTCACCCAGTTCTACGGCGGTGAGTTCGACGAGATCGTCACCGTCGAAGAAGACGGACTTGCCGCGGCGATCACAGACGACGACATCGACTGCATGGCCATCGAGTCGCTGAACCCCCTGATCACCACCGAGCGCCTCAGGATCCTCTACGACGACCAGGTGATGATCCCCGGCAACGCAGCTATCACCCTTCTCTCGGCCGAGATCGCCACCCCCGATCTCGTGGCCGTTCTCGACTCTCTCGCCACCAGCCTCACCACCGAGCGCCTCAACCAGATGCTCAACGAGATCGTCACCAACGGCACGGACCCGGCCGTGGTGGCCAACGCCTTCGTCGACACCCTCTGATCGGGCCCGCAAGCCCGGTTCAGAGGGCCCGGTTCAGCGGGCGCGCAGCTCGAGCGAGTCGCGCTTCAGGATCGTGTAGCGGCGCTCGTGCTGATCGATCCAGCCGAGACGGATGAAGCTGGCAATGGCCTTGTTGACCCTCTCCCGAGACGCCCCCACCATGCCCGCCAACTCCTCCTGGGTGATCGGCAGCACGAACTCGTCGGTGCCCTCGGAGAGCTCGAGGATCCGCTTGGCCGTGCGGCCGGTGACGTCGAGGAACACACTGTCGGCGAGAGCTTCGTCCATCACCCTCAGCCTCTGGGCGAGAAGCCGGGTGACCGCCCACAAGAGGGTGGGGTCGCTGCGGAACGCCTTCACCACGGGGTCGAACGGGATGGCGAGCACCACCGATGGCTCGAGGGCGCGGGCCAGGGCCGAACGCGGACCTTCATCGAGCATCGACATCTCGCCGAAGAGATCGCCAGCGTCCATCAGCGCCACCACTGTCTCGCGGTGATCGATGGGATTGGCGATCGCTATGGCCACCCGACCGCTGACCACGAGGTACACGGAATCGGCAATGTCGCCCTCACGGAAGAGCACATCACCTCGAATGAGGTGAAGCTCGCTGCCGATGGCGGCGAGGTCGCGGACCACCGACGGGGGCGCGTCGGCGAAGAAATCGGTTCGAGCGAGAAGTTCTTCGTGAGCCATGTTCGACCGAACGGTACTACCCTCGCCGCCGTGTCGCATCAGCAACCCGAACCGAATGCCACGGAGAGCGTGGAGAGCGTCTGGACGGTCGTCGTCGCCGGCGGTTCGGGCACGCGCTTCGGCGGGCCCAAGCAGTACGAGGTGCTCGGCACCCAGAGGGTTCTCGACTGGGCTGTCGCAGCTGCCCGCGCAGCCGGCGACGGGGTCGTGGTCGTGGTACCGCAGGCCGACGCAACACGCGAAGGCGGGGTGCCCGGTGGGGCCACGCGCAGCGAGAGCGTGAGGGCCGGGTTGGCCCATGTGCCGCCCACCGCCACCATCATCTGCGTCCACGACGGCGCCCGGCCCTTTGCCGACGAGGCCCTGTTTCGCAGCGTGATAGATGCCATCGCCCACGGCGCCGACGGCGCGGTCCCCGGTTTGGCGGTGGCCGACACGATCAAACAGGTCGACGACACGGGCACGGTGATGCACACTCCGGCGCGCAGTGATCTCCTCGCCGTGCAGACCCCTCAGGCCTTCCGCGCCGACGTGCTGCGCGCCGCCCACACCTCGTCGGGTCCGTTGCGCGACTCGGCCACCGACGACGCCGCCCTGGTAGAAGCAGGGGGCGGACGGGTGGTGGTCGTGCCCGGCGACATTGCGAACCGCAAGATCACCGACCCCGCCGACCTGAGCTGGGCGCGCGAGCAAGTGGGGGCCAGAGACATGGGTGGAAGCGACATGGGTGGGAGCGACATCAGGGTCGGTCAGGGTTTCGACATCCACCGCTTCAGCGACGACACAACGCGACCCTTGGTTCTCGGCGGGGTTGTGTTCGAGGGTCGGGGGCTCCACGGCCACAGCGATGCCGACGCCGTTGCCCACGCGGTCACCGACGCCCTGTTGGGTGCCGCCGGCCTCGGCGACATCGGCGAGCACTTCCCCGACACCGACTCGCGATGGCTGGGCGCCGACTCGCTGGCCCTGCTACGCGATGCTGCGGCCAAGGTGAGGCTTGCCGGGTGGCGTGTGGGCAACGTCGACTGCTCGGTGGTGTGCGAGGAACCCCGGCTGGCACCCCGTCGAGCAGAGATGCAAGAACGGCTCAGCGCCGCTGCCGGCGGGCCGGTCACGGTGAAGGGCCGCCGCGCCGAGGGGCTCGGTGCACTCGGCCGGGGTGAGGGCATCGCCTGCTGGGCCGTAGCTGTAATCGTTCGAACGTCGGGAGACGGTCGTGAGCTGAAGGAGTCGACGTGAGTCCACGAAAGCCAACCCCAGGGGGCAAGGGCAGCCGCGCCGGCAAACCGGCGGGTCCGCGCAAGGCAGCAGCGGGCGGTTCGGCCGCACCGCGCAAGGCGGCCGCACCGCGCAAAGCGGCAGGCCCGCGCAAGGCAGCAGGCCCGCGCAAAGCGGGTACGGGCAGGTCGAGCGCGGCAACCGGAGGTCGCCAGTTCGCTTCGCGAGGCGCCGGGCGAACAGGACGCATCGCCGCGCCTGGCGAGCCGAAGAAGGCCAGCGAGAAGACCCTCGGCGGGGAGCAGGTGGAGGGCCGCCAGGCCGTGCGCGAGCTACTCATCGCCGGCAAGCGCAAGGTGCGCGAGATCTGGGTGGCCACCGACCTCGACGAGAACGAGATCGTCGGTGACATCGTCGATATCGCCCGCAGCATGCGCGTCCAGGTCACCGAGGTGGCCCGCAAGCGGCTCGACGCCCAGGCCCGCAGTGAGGCTCCCCAGGGTGTCATTGCCTTCGCCGCCCCCTTGCCGGAAACCGAGCTGAGCGACCTGCTGCGACGCCGGCCTAACAAACCTCCCTTCCTGGTAGCCGTCGACGGGGTCACCGACCCGGGCAACCTCGGCGCCCTTCTGCGTTGCTGCGATGGTGCCGGGGTGAGCGGGGTGGTGCTGCCCCGTCACCGAGCCGTCCACATAACTCCCACTGCGGCCAAGGCAGCTGCCGGTGCGGTCGAGCACGTCCCCTTGGCCATGGTGGGCGGCCTGCCCGCCGCGCTGGCCCGGGTGAAGGAGGCAGGAATCTGGGTGGTGGGCCTCGACGATTCCGCCGAGCTCAGCCTGTTCGAGCTCGGCGACCTGGCGGCCGACGCGATCTGCCTCGTTCTCGGCGCTGAGGGCAGCGGGCTCTCACGCTTGGTGCGCGAGCGTTGCGATCTGATCGTGAGCATCCCGATGCGCGGTCGGTTGAGCTCGCTCAACGTCAGCGCGGCCGCTGCGCTCGCCACTTACGAAGTCGCCCGCCACCGCCTCAGAGGCACGGGCTGACCCCCAAACCCAGGTTTGTGTGAGCGCACAAACACAACGTTCGGTTTGTGCGCTCTGAGCGCAGCAGCCTCCCGTCGAGTCGCCCGTCTAGCTCGTGTCTCTCGCATGTCATCATTGGCGCTGGGCCGGGGTCTGTGCCCACCTCAACGCCAACAAAGCAACCCTCGGCCGGCCTGTGTCTGAAAGACGCGGAACTGGATCAACAAGCATGGTCACCCAGAGCAGGTCACGGGCCGGATAGACATGCCAGCCGCCGCCCACCCAGTTCCCGTTCGAGTGCCTGGCAACCATCCGAGTGCCTAGCGAGCATCCGAGTGCGGGCGTGCCCCCCGGCGGGCCGCTGTCACTCGGAGCACCCCTCGGAACGCTTCGTGTAGTCAGAGCGCGCGCTCTCACACAAACTTGGTTGTGGGTCCCGGGTCCTGGGTTGCGGGTCCCGGGTTCTGCGTCAGGGACAGGTGACGCTGATTATCTGCTGGCTCTCGAAGCTGTAGGTGGAAGTCGCCTCGTCGCCGAAGGTGGCGATGAACGAGCTCAAGGACGTCGTTTCCTCATCGCACTTTCGCTCCACCTTCTCGGCGTGCCTGACGATCCAATCGTTGTCGAGAAGCACCCAACCATCGTCGAGGATGTCGACCACCCCAGGCAGGTGGATCACCCCGGTCGGCGGACCGCGCACGATCGAGAACCACAGCACGGCGTCGCCCAGCAGATCAGCGGCGACGGTGCATTGCGCGACCGAGGTGAGCCGAGGGCAGTCGATCTCACCCGGTGTACCCGCCTTGACCACCATCGTGCGGCTGCCGTCGATCACGATGGCCAGGTCGGTGGTGGCCACCCCGTCGACCATCTCGAAGCCGTCAGCGGGAGCGACGGAGAACACCCATTGCACCAGGTCGATGCGGTGAGTTGAGTTGGTTGGCGCCGCGGCACCGTCGGCAGCGTCGTCGTCGCCGGCGAACACGACGAACAGCACCACCAGGAGGCCGGCGAGACACGCCAAGGTCAACCAGAAGCGAAGGCCGAGGAACTGCCGCACACGTTGGAGCGTACGTCAGGTGCCGGCGTGTGACCCGGCGGCCCGTCAGACGGAGACGGCCTTCAGCGCGGCGCGGGTGGCCGCGGCGCCGACGGCGTCGATCACATCGTCGGTGTGGCCGAGCCCGACGAACAGGGCCTCGTAGGCGCCTGGCGCCAACGCCACACCCTCGCGAAGCATCGAGTGGAAGAACCGGGCATACATGGCCTCATCGGTGGTTTTGGCCCCGACGAAGTTGGTCGGCGTCGCTCCCGACCCGAAGTACATGCCCACCAGGGTGCCGACGACTGGGAAGGTGGCGGGCAGACCAGCGTTCGCACAAGCTCTTCCGAGGACATCGGCCAGGTGGGCGGCACGGCCACGGAGCAGCTCGTAGGCGGGGGGGGTGAGCAGATCCAAGGCGGTGAGGCCGGCGGCGGTGGCGAGGGGGTTGCCTGCCAGGGTGCCGGCGTGGAACACCGGGCCCAAGGGGGAGAGAGTTTCCATGATCTCCCGTCGACCGCCGACTGCACCGATGGGTAGGCCACCACCGATGACCTTGCCGAAGGTGGAGAGATCCGGGCTCACACCGAACACCACCTGGGCGCCCCCAGGCCCCAGACGAAAGCCGGTAATCACCTCGTCGAACACGAGCAGGGCGCCGACCCTGGAGCACTCGGCGCGCAGACCTTCGAGGAAACCGGGGGCCGGCGCGACCACACCCATGTTCGCGGCCACCGGTTCGACGAACACCGCCGCCACTCCCTCGTCGAGGCGGGGCACCTCGTTGTAGGGCACCACGAGGGTGTCGGCGACGGCGTGGGCGGGCACCCCGGCCGTACCCGGTAGGCCGAGGGTGGCCACACCACTGCCCCCGGCAGCGAGGAGGGCGTCGGTGGCACCGTGGAAGTTGCCGTGGAAGATGACGATGCGATCGCGGCCGGTGAACCCACGAGCGAGCCTGACCGCCGTGCTCGTGGCCTCGGTGCCCGAGTTCATCAGCCTCACCCGTTCACAGCTGGGCACCCGGGCGGCGATGGCCTCGGCCAGCAACAGCTCACCCGGGGTGGGCGCGCCGTACGACGTGCCTCCCCCTGCGGCCGCTGTGATTGCCGCGGTGACGGCCGGATGGGCATGGCCGAGGATGATTGCGCCATAGCTCTGCACCAGGTCGATGTAGAGGGTGCCCTCGACGTCGAACACATAGGGGCCCTCGGCGCGCTGGACGACGTAAGGGGTGCCACCCACCGCCTTGAAGGCGCGGATGCTGCTGTTCACCCCACCGGGAATGACAGCACACGAGCGAGCGAACAGCTCGGCGTTGGAGCGGGGCAGGTGCTCGCCGGTCACTGCTGAGCCGCCGCGTACCAGCCGGCGAGATAGGTGAGGATGATGTCGGCCCCGGCCCGCCTGATGGCCGTGAGGTGCTCGACGGCGACCGCATCGTGATCGATCCAGCCGTTGGCAGCAGCGGCCTTGATCATCGCGTACTCGCCACTGACGTGATAGGCGGCCACCGGCACATCGACCGCCGCCTTCACCGCAGCGATGATGTCGAGGTAGGCGAGAGCCGGCTTGACCATCACCATGTCGGCGCCCTGGTCGATGTCGGCCTTCACTTCCACCATTGCCTCACGGGCGTTGCGCCAGTCCTGCTGGTAGGCCTTGCGGTCGCCGCCGCCGACGATGCTGCAGTCCACTGCATCGCGGAAGGGCCCGTAGAGGCCGCTGGCGTACTTGGCCGAGTAGGCAAGGATCGCTGTGTTCTTGTGGCCGGCGCCGTCGAGGGCGGCTCGGATCGCCCCGACCTGACCATCCATCATCCCGCTGGGTGCCACCACATGGGCACCGGCGTCGGCCTGGGCCACGGCGATACGACCGTAGATCTCGAGGGTGGCGTCGTTGTCGACCGAGGTTCGGGGATGGCCCTCAGGACCGTCGAGCACCCCGCAATGGCCATGGGAGGTGTACTCGTCGACGCACAGGTCGGCCATCAGCACCAGCCGGTCGCCGACGTCGCCAGCAAGATCCGCCAAAGAAAGTTGCACGATCCCCTCAGGATCGAACGCCTGCGAGCCGATGGAATCCTTGATGGATGGCACACCGAACAGAATGACGGCACCTACGCCCAGATCTGCGAGCTGGCGCACCTCCTCGCGAAGGCTCTCGCGAGTGTGCTGCACCACGCCCGGCAGCGAGGCGATCGGTTGGGGTTCGGTGATGCCCTCGCGAACGAACAACGGGGCGACCAGATGACGAACATCGAGTTGGGTCTCGGCGACGAGATCGCGCAGGGCGGACGAACTGCGCAAGCGTCGCGGCCGCGATATTGGGAAGCTCACGGCCTCGCATCGTATTGCGCCCACCAAGGGATCCGGCCATGAGCGACACCCGCCGTCTGGATCACTCGGAGCTGAAGGCTGTCGTCGGCCCCCCGTCGGCCACCTTCGAACAGAAGGCCGTCGAGGCCCGCCGGATCGGCGACTTCACCGGCGCCGCAGATCTGTTCGCCGCAGCCGCCGGGGAGGCCGAGGACGAACAAACCAGCCTCCATCTTCAATTGCGTCAGGCCTTCTGCCTGATCGCCATCGATCGTCATGAGGAAGCAGCTGCGCTTGCCCGCGTCGTGACCCAGAGGGCTCGAGCCGAGCAATACCTGCCCGAACTGATCGATGCCCTGGGTGTGTTCGTGGACGACCACCTCCGCACCGGACGTCTGGCGGAAGCTGCCCACGTGATGTCGGAGGCGATGTACCTCCTCGACAGGCTGCCCAACGAGGTCGAGAACTACCTCGTGATCCACAACATGGCGTCCACCTACACCTCCTCGGGGTTCGTCAAGGCCGCTCTCGACCTGTTCGATCGTGCCCTGCGCCTGGCGCCCACAGACGACGCCAGACAGTTCACCTACGCCAGCATGGCCTCCGCCTACCACTACGCCGCCCAACGCGAACCCGACCCGCTGGAACGCAACCGCCTGCTCCACGACGGGCTCTACGCGGCGACCGCCGCCCTCGACCCCACCGGCGCCACCGAAGTCCTGGCGGTCGGCACGGCACTCTCCCACCGTTCGATGATGCTCGCCGAGATCGGTCACTACGAGGCAGCACTTACCGACGCGCCGCGGCTCGTCGGATCACGACCGAGCACGGAATGGTCGAAGACCAGGTGATCGCGATGGCCGGCGAGGCGATCGCCCAGTGGCGTTCCACACGTGACCCCTCGGTGCTCGACCTGGTGACCAACACCTTGGCCCTCGGTGCCGAACTGAACTTGACCACCAACCTCGCTGCCGTGCAGGACGTCGAGATCGAGGTCGCTGTGGAGCCTTGGTCGATACGAGGATGCTCGCTCTGCTCTGGAACACAACCTTCGCGAGGCGGAGCGCTGCATCTATGAGGAACGTGCCGCTAGGTGGGAGCACGTTCGCCTCGGAGTCGAGCACCTGCGCGTCGAGGCGTTGAGCACCAGCGACCCTCTGACCGGCCTACCCAACCGCCGTCACCTTGATGCCCTGCTGCCGGAACTGCTCGACGGCAGTGTCCCGGTGTGTGTGGCCGTGGTGGACCTCGACGGCTTCAAGCAAGTCAACGATAACTTCGGCTATGTGCGCGGCGACAGTGTTTTGCAGGAGGTGGCAGGGCTGCTCGAGAGGATCAGCCGGCGCAATGACTCCGTGGTGCGCCTCGGTGGTGACGAGTTCGTGATCGTGTTGCGCGACACCTCCCCAGGCGATGCACGCGCTGTACTCGAACGGGTGCGCCAGATGATCGGCACCCGCACCTTCCATGGTCTGCCGAGCGGCCTCAGGCTCACCGCCAGCATCGGCGTCGCCGTCGGCAGCGGACCTCTGCACGCCGACCAGGTCGTGTCCGATGCCACCGAGGCGATGCAACAGGCCAAGCGCGGCGGGCGCGACCGCATCATCTTCCGCTGACGGACCGTGACCGATAGCGTTCCAACGATGGCAGCACAGGGTTGGTTCACTCAGGGCGACATCGATGTGGCACCGGGCACCACTGCTGTGCTGACGATGGTCGTCGCCAACCTCTCCGACACCACCGATTCGTTCGTGCTCACCCCGGTCGGCATGGCCGCCGGGTGGGCCACCATCGAGCCGGCGGTGATCACCCTGTTCGGAGGCGCCCAGGACACCATCGAGGTCGAGCTCCGCCCTCCCCTGCTGCCCAGCACCACCGCCGGGCCGACATCGCTGTCGGTGCGCATCGCTCCTCAGCAAGACCCCGACAACGCGGCCACGGCCGAGACGACAATCGTCATCGGCGCCAGCTTCGACCGACGGATCAACGTACTGCAGCCTGCCCAACGGGGCCGTCGTGGCACCACTTACGAGATGATGCTGGAAAACAGGGGCAACACCCAGGCCAGTTGCCGCCTCCACCTCGTCGACCCGTCGGGGCGAGTAGACGGCACCTTCGATCCACCTGCTGCCGGCATCGAACCCGGTAGCAGCACCCTGGTGAGGCTGAAGGTGAGGGCCAACGGCCTGCTGTGGCGGCGCCATCCGCGAACGATCCCCTTCCGCATCGACGCCGACCAGCCCGGTAGCCCCACGGCCTCGGCGCCGGCCACCTTCGTCCAGACGCCGATGGTGCCCGAGCGACTGGTCGGCAAGCTGATCGCCGCCGCCGCAGTCGCCGCCCTCTTGGCCGGCGCTTGGTTCGGTCTGATCAAGCCGGCCATTCGCGACGCCGCCGACGACGCCGTAGCCGACATCGAGCCCGTTGCCACTCTCGCTCCATCCGGGTCCACCCTGCCCGAGGACCCCGGCGAACCAACCGAAACCAACGTGCCCGGTCAGGCCGTGGACGAGGGCACGATCGTCAACTTCCAGCTCCCGGTATCAGTCGCCCAGGCCCAGAGCGATTCCAACCAATACACCGTCCCCGCCGGCAAGCGGCTGCAGGTAACCGACCTGATCATTCAGAACCCCCAGAGCGACCAGGGCACCCTCACCGTCTCGCGTGGCACCTCCACCCTTCTCGGCTACAACCTCCTCTTCGTCGCCCCCGACGTGTTCGTGCCCCTCGTCACCCCGCTCGAGTTGGCACCCGGCGAGCAGTTCGTGGTCACCGTCGCCTGCTACGGCGTGGGCGACCCCACCGCCACCGCGTGCAACCCCACGGTGCTGGTCAGCGGAGTTCTAGTCGACGCCTGAGATCCCGCCAGGGATTCAGCCGCCCGGCCAGTTTGCCGAACCAGGGGTGACCCGACGAGGTGGGGCCAGGATGAGCACATCCACCGAGGCGGCCGAACCATCCGCGCTCTGCCCCACCAGAGTGCGCGGACCAGGCCGTTCGGTGCCCGATACGACGAAGTCGACGTGAAGGGTGCCAGTCCAGTCGGTGGCGGCGATGACCGGGTGGCCGAGACCATCGGCCCAGGTGACCGCAACCTCGGTGAGCGGGGCGAACCCGGCACCCACCACCGTGACCCGCGAGCCGGCGATGACTGTTGGGTTGGCGACGGCGATGTGGGGTTCGTAATGGGCGTCGCCACTTAGGAGCATCGTCGTGTACGCGCCGTCTTCTGTGCTCACCACCAAGCTGGCCGTGCGCCGGCCGGCACCGGTTGGGGTGAACTCGGTCTCGATCGTGCACGACTGCTCGGAGTCAACGGACGTACCGGTGCACCGGTCGGTGGTGATGGTGAAGTCGAGGGGGTTCGCTCCCTGTACAACCGCGCTGGCGATGCGAACCGGGTTGAAGGCGACGTTCTGAACTTCGAAGACCATCGGCTGGCCGTGGTCACCCACCACCAGCGAACCACCATCGGCACCCGCCGGGTTTGGTGCCAACGCCGGCTCACCGCCCCGGCCGGTGAGCTGAGACGACACCTGCACAGGCGCAAAGCCCGCCTCGCCGACCGTGAGGGTGGCCGTCTGCGGGCCTTCTCTGCTGGGCATGAACATCAGGTTGACCGTGCACGATCCGCCCGGGGGGACCAGGGTTCCGGCCTGGTCGACGCAGCTACCGCCGCTGATCAAGAAATCGGGCTGGTCGACCTCGACCTTGCCCGGTACGAAGGAGGACGGGCCGTTGTTGGCCACTACCAGGAACCATTCGGGACCCGGGTAGCCGACGGCCACGGTACCCATGTCGAGGTCGGCGAGGTGAAGAGCCGGTGGGTGCGCCACGACCACGACCTGACGACCGTCGAGCACCGGTTCACCGAAAGCAGCACCGGCGAGGGTGTCGAACACCACGATCCGGCCATCGCCGGACAGGCGCGGATGGGAGTTGGCAGCGGGTGCAGGGGTGATTCCATCAGCCAGCAGCGAGACCCTTTGGGCCGTGCCGGCGGCGGGTACGGCGAGCACGACATCGCCGTCGGACGGGCCGCCCACGACGCCGCTGCGGGTGGCGAATAGGTTGCCGGCCCTGGTGATATAGACCAGTTCGTCGCCGGTGTGGTTGAGAGCCGGCTGGGTGGCCGCTGCATCGGCTCCGACGGGTGCGCCGGCGGGGTCGCCGGGCACTCGGCTGGCGAGCTGCAGGGTGCCGGACAACCGGTCGAGGAGATAGACCTGGGGCACACACTCGGGGTTGCACGCGGGCAGGACGGCGCCGGGCACCAAGTCCGCAGCATCCGACACGAAGGCGACGACCAGGCCGTCGCCCGAGATGGCGGGATCCTTGCTCCCGGCCTGGGGTGACCCGGGGGTGACCCGGCTGACACTGGTGGTGAGGTCGGGGTTTGTGAGGTCCCACACGAACACGCTCGAGGTGGCGAACTCGGTTGGCGTTGGCCCGGTGCCCCACTCCGGCAAGGCGAGCTCCGACTGGGCATCGGACGTGTAAGCCAGCACCGATCCGTCGGTGCTGAGCGCTGGCTGACGCAGGCCTCGGTAGAGGAAGGCCGTGTCGGGGGCGGCTGCGGGCGAACCCGCCACAGGCCGCGAGCGCCCGGTGTCGCCGATGGGCACGGTGAGATCGACGAGGGTGATGCCCATGAGGTCATCGGTGAGTGGGCTGAACGAATGGGTGTAGGCCACGATCGACCCCTCGCCCGAGACCGCAGGCGGGTAGAGCGGGCTCACGTCGTCGCCGGCGGCCACTGCGAATCCGCTGCCGGAAGAGGCCGAGACGAGCTCCCAGTCGCCGTCGCCGTTGCAGTGAGCAAGCACGGTGCGGTAGACGTCCCAGCGGTCACCGGAATCGTCGTCGCGGAACAGGTCGAGAGCCATCTCGGTGATGACCGTGACGGTGCAACCGTCGGCGCTGATCACCGGCCAAACAGTGGCACCGGGGTGAATACCATCGACCACCGGCGACAGTTCCACGATTGTGCCCGCCTGGCGGTCGCGAAGAAGGGCAGTGCTGGAGCGTGTGTCGCCCTCGGCCAAGGGTGCTCCGGCGTAGGCGACGAAGCGGCCGTCGCCAGACACCGAAGGGGTCTGAGACGCCACGGTCTCGGCGATCGGAGTGGGTGTCCGCGGCGTGGGTGCTGAGGGCCGAGGCGCCGGTGACGCGTGCGCAACCCCAAATGCTCCGGTGATCGCGGCAAGCCCGGTGATTGCCAGCCGCCGGATGTTCGAAGTGGGTTGCATGGGTGGGACTCTCCAGCCGGATCCGACGGTTACAGGCTACTGCGCCCGGGAGAAATGATCCTCCAGCGCCGCCACGATCCCCGGCAATGAGTGATCGGCGGCCAGGAGCCCAACCTTGAGCCCAACGGCCTCGGCGGCAGCCCTTGTGCGGGGCCCGATGGCGACCACGACAGGTGGGGTGGCGGTGCCGAAGGCGGCCACCCAGGCGCGCGCCGCCGAGCCGCTGGCGAACACGACCGCATCGCCCGCCGGCGGCGCCGCTCGCTGCCCTCCGGGAGAGCTCAGACCGGGCACGGAGGGGGCCGGCCTGCTGCGATAGGGGGCAGTCGCTGTGACAACGGCCTCCAACTCACCGAGGCCGTCGACCAGGGTGCGTTCGGCGTCTACAGCTTGGACGACCAGCACCCGACCGGGACGGGGCGGGAGTTCGGCCAGCAGGCCGGCCGCGCTCTGGCGGGAAGGCACGAGGGTGACACCGAATCCGGCAGCAGTAAGGGTGGCCGCTGTGGTGAGGCCGACTGCAGCGACCTTCGGCGGTGCCGTGGAGTGGACCCGCGCATAGGCCGCGGCACCGTTCGGCGACGTGATCACCAGCCAATCGAAGTCCGCCGGCCGGAGCTCGGCCAGCTTGGCTACGCCATCGGGCTCGGCCACGATCTCGATCAAGGGCACGATGATGGGCACCGCACCGTGTTCCGCGAGCAGGTCAGCCAGGTCGGCGGCCTGGTCTCCGGCGCGGGTGACGACAACCCGGCGTCCTACGAGAGCGCCCGGCACGCCTCAGCCCGCCTCGAGCTCGGCCTGCAGGAGACGGGCAAGTTCCGCTGCCTGGTCGGCGCGCTGGGTGGGTGTGCCGTGCACCTCGATCGTCCGACGAACGCTCACGCCACTGGTCGGGTGGGCGAGAAAGCCTGTGAGCCGGTCGCCCTCGGCAAACGCGGCGACAGGTAGTGAGCACCCGCTGCCGAGCTCGGCGAGAAAGGCCCGCTCGAGGCCGACAGTGGCCCGGGTGGGTGGGTGGTCGAGCGCGACGAGCAGCTCGGCCGTCGCACGGTCGCCGGAGCGGCATTCGACAGCGACACAACCCTGCCCCGGCGAGGGCACGAAGGACGTCGGCAGCACCTCGGCGACCTTCTCGGTGAGCTTCAGGATCTGGAGCGCGGCGAGGGCCATCACCAGCGCCCCGTCGGGCGGCACCTTGGAGAGTCGGCTGCCGATGTTGCCTCTCAGCTCGACGAAGACGAGGTCTGGACGGGCTTCGCGTAGCAGTGCCCTCCGGCGCACCGACCCGGTGGCCACGGTGGCACCGGGAGCCAGGTCGGCAAGAGCCCTGCCCACGAGGGCATCACGGGGATCGCGGCGCTCGCAGTAGGCCGCCAGAGAAAGGCCGTCGGCGGTAAGCGACGGCAGATCCTTGGCGCTGTGCACGGCGATGTCGGCGTCACCGGCGAGCACCGCCGCTTCCACTTCTTTCACGAACACACCCTGGCCACCGATGGTGTGGAGGGGCACATCGGCCTTCTGATCACCGAGCGTCTCGACCAGGACCAACTCCACCTCCAGCCCGGGGTGGGCGGACTTCAGCGCGTCGGCTACCGCAGAGCTCTGAGCCGTGGCCTGGGCACTGCCACGGGTGGCAAGGCGGAGACGGGTCACGAAGGGCGGCTCGACGCTTCAGCCGAGGTCGAACAGCTCGCGCACCGCAGCCGCGTTGCGCTCGCCCTGGGGGGTGCCCGCGTCGTCCTTCAGGCGCACCGACACCTGGTGGAGCAGTTTGGCGATGATGCCCCTGGAGATGGCCTCGACGGTGTCGCGCTGGGCCGGTTCGAGATTGCCGAGGCGGTTGGCGAAGCGCTCGAGCTCGGCCTGGCGCACGGCCTCGGCCTTCTCGTGGAGCTGGGCCACCAGCGGCGCCGCCTGGCGGGCGGTGACCTCGATGACGAAGCGCTCGACCTCCTCGCCGACGATCTCTCTCACCCGATCCACCTCGGCAGCCCTCTGGGCAAGGCCGCGTGCCGCCCAGTCGCGAAGGTGGTCGAGGTTGAACAGGGTCACATCTCCGGCGGACACGATGTCTGCAGCGACGTCGCGGGGGACGGCGATGTCGATCACCAGAAGGGGCCGGGTGACGCCCGCGCGAGCCGAGGCGACAAGGTCGTGGTCCACCACGACGGTGCCGGCACCGGTGCACGTGAGCAGGACGTCGGCCGTGCGCAAGGCATCGCCGAGCCCGGCGAAGGGCACGACGGTGCCGCCCACCCTCTGAGCGAGCTGCATCGCCCGGGCTTCGGTGCGGTTGGTGACGACTGATGTCGTTTGCACCCGCACCAACCAACGCCACTGCGACGCCTTCGCCCATCTCTCCGGCCCCGACGACCAGGACGCGGCGCCCGGAGAGGGTACCGAGTCGCTCGGTGGCCATCTCGACCGCCGCATGGCTGACCGAGGCGGTGTGCTTGCCGATGGACGTCTCGGTGCGGGCTCGCTTGCCTGTCTCGACGGCATGGCGGAAGAGGAGGTTGAGGGTCGCCTTGGCGCCACCCTCGGCCTGGGCGGTCTCCCAGGCGGCGCGGACCTGGCCGAGGATCTCGCTCTCACCGAGCACAGCGGAGTCGAGCCCGGAAGCGACCTCGAACAGGTGGCCCACCGCAGCTTCGTCGTGCTGACTGTATAGGTGGGCGTGGAGGTCGTCGGGCTCAAGGCCACCGAGCTCGCAGAACCAGTCGCGGATGTCGGCATAGGCACCGTGGAACCGTTCGGCGACGGCATAGACCTCGGTGCGGTTACACGTGCTGAGCACCACGGCCTCGCGGATGTTCGCGCGGCCAACCAGGCCGGTGACGGCCTTGCCCAAGGCCTCGCCCTGCAACGACACCCTCTCGAGGAGGTCGATGGGGCCGGTGCGGTGGTTGACACCGATGACCACGATGCTCATTCGTCGGCCAGCCTATGCGCTCGCGGTCCGCGGTGGTGAAACTGGCGTCGAGCCGATGGCACCACCGGAACGCCTTTGCTCGTGATAGCTGAGGATCTGGAGCTCGACGGCGAGATCGACCTTGCGTACTTCGATCGCCCGCGGCACGGAGAGCACGATCGAGGCAAAGTTGAGGATGCTGGTGACCCCCGCCTGCACCAGAAGGTCGGCTGCTTCTTGGGCGGCATGGGCAGGGGTGGCGATGACACCGATGTTGACCCTCTTGGTCTGCACGATCTGGGGTAGTTCGTCGATGTGGCGGACCCTCACCCCGCCGAGCACCGAACCGACCTTGCTCTCGTCGACGTCGACGATGCCGGCGACGGGGAAGCCGCGCTCGCCGAAGCCGGCGTATCCGGCGAGGGCCTGACCGAGGTTGCCGGCACCGACGATGACCACCGGCCAGTCGTGGGTGAGCCCGAGTTCGCGGCGGATCTGGTAGATGAGGTAGGCGACCTCGTAGCCGACACCCCGGGTGCCATAGCTGCCGAGGTAGCTGAGGTCCTTGCGCACCTTGGCGGCGTTGACCCCGGCCAGTTCGGCGAGGCGTTCGCTGGACGTGCTCTCCACCCCTTCGGCAGCCTGCTCGCCGAGGATGCGCAGGTAGACCGGCAGACGCGACACGGTGGCATCGGGGATGCGGCGGCGGTTGCGGTCGAGGGCCATACCCATGTCAACCTAGGCATTAGTGCACACGTTCACAAAGCCCACCGGGTGAGAGTTCGGTGTGACGTCGGGCGCCCCGTACCATTCCGACCGATGAACGCCGCCCTAGCCGCCTCTGCGACCCTGGTGGCCTTGGCATTCTGCCTGAGCACCCTCGATCGCTGGCTGAGGCGCCGACGGCCCCACGAGCTCGCCTGGACGGTGTCCCTGGCTCTCTTCGCCCTCGGTTCCGCGGCCCTGTGGTGGGCCGAAGCCGGCGGCTGGAGCCCCGGCAAGTTCCGCGTCTTCTACATGGCCGGCGCGGTGCTCAACGTGCCCTGGCTCGCGCTCGGAACCGTCTACCTGCTGGCTGGCACCCGCCTGGGCAACCAGGTGCGCTCGTGGCTGGTGCTGCTGAGCGGTTTCACCGCCGGCGTGGTCCTGTTCGCCCCGACCCGGGCCGAGGTGAGCGGAGCGGAACTACCCACCGGCAAGGAGGTCTTCGGGGTGGCGCCGCGGGTGCTCGCCGGCGTGGGGTCGGGCGTCGCCGCTCTGGTGATCATCGGTGGTGCCCTGTGGAGTGCCTGGCGGGTATGGCGCGGGGCCAACCCTTCCCTCGGTGGCGCACGGGTGGTCACTGCCCCCGGTCGCCTGGTGCTGGGCAACCTGCTGATCGCCGGCGGAACCCTGATCCTCAGCGCCAGCGGAACCCTGGCCGGCCGCCTGGGTAAGGATCGGGCCTTCGCCCTCACCCTCCTGGTGGGAATCGCCGTTTTGTTCGCCGGCTTCCTGGTGGCCTCAGCCGCGCCGCGCCCGGTGCCGGTGCCGGTCTCGACTCCTGTCGGCGTTGGCACTGTCGGCGTTGCCACGGGGGCTGAGCCCGGCTCAGCGCCGACTTAGCGGGAAGTTGGGGCTAGGTCAGGCTGCGGCGCAGCAGTTTGCCACTAAGGTTGCGCGGCAACTCATCGACGAAAAGGATCTTCGAGGGGCACTTGTAGCGGGCCAAATGGTCCAGGCACCAGGTCACAAGGGTGTCCTCGTGGGCCGTCGCCCCCGGCTTCAAGACCACGAAAGCCTTCACCGCTTCGCCGTGATGAGGGTGGGGCACCCCCACTACACCCACCTCTACCACGTCGGGGTGCTCCATCAGCACCTCTTCCACCTCGGCGGGATAGACGTTGAAGCCGCTGACGATGATCAGGTCCTTGGCTCGATCGACCAGGTACAGGTAGCCATCGCCGTCGGCGACGGCGATGTCGCCCGTACGAAGCCAACCGTCGGCGGTGAGCACCTTGGCGGTCGCCTCGGGCTCGTCGAGGTAGCCGAGGAACACGTTGGGCCCCTTCACCCATACCTCACCGGCATCCCCGGCAACGGCATCGTCGCCGTTGTCGTCTACGAGACGCACGTGCATCCCGTCGAGCACCTTGCCTACCGATCCGACCTTCTGCCCCATGCCGGCCGACGAGGTGACCACCGGTGAGGCCTCGGTGAGGCCATAACCCTCGAGCAGGGTTACCCCGAACCTCTCCTTCATCCTCCGTGTGGCCTCCTCGGGCATCTTCGCCGCACCGGTGAGCGCCAGGCGCACTGTCGCGAAGCTGTCGGCGGGTGCCTCTTCGAAATGGCTGAAGGCCAACCACATCGGCGGCGCCCCGGGGATGACGGTGATGCCGCGTTCACGGATGGTGTCGAGGGCGGTGGACGGGTCGAAGCGCTGCACCAGCACCACGGTGGCTCCGCGGTAGAGGCTGAGCCCGAGCGCGACATTGAGACCGAAGATGTGGAAAAGGGGAGGACGGCGTAGACGACATCGTCGGGGCCGAGGCCCTGGCCGGAGCCGGCCCCGGCCGAGGTGCCCTGCTGGATGTTCGCCAACAAGTTGCCATGGCTGAGCATCGCTGCCCGTGGCGAACCGGCCGTCCCGCTGGTGAAGATCAGGGCGGCGAGGTGGTTCGGTTCCACTTCGACCACGGGCACCTGGCCGGCGCCGAGAAGGTCGTCGAAGGCCACATCGGCACCCTCGATCGTGCCCGTCTCGGTGGCCACGACATGCCTGACCGTGGGGATCAGCGGCGCGATCGACCTGGCTCCAGGCGTGGGCGGCAGGAGGGCTCGACCACCACGGCAGCGGCACCGACGGTGTGCAGCTCGCGCTCGAGCTCGGGCCCCGGGCTGGACGGGTTGAGCGGCACGACCACCACTCCCAGGCCGAGGGCGGCAAGGTAAAGGTCGACGAAGTAGCGGCCGTTGCTGCACAGCAGGGCGATGCGATCGCCCTTCTTCAAGCCCATAGCGGCGAGGCCCCCACGAACATGGGCCACCTGGTCGCGCAGCTCCCCGTAAGTGGTGGGGCGGCCGCGGCTGATGATGGCCACACGGTCGGCCGGGTGTGGATCGATGATGGTCGCGAGATTCACGGAACCTGGCCCTCCTGTGGAGGCGATGCTAAACCCCTCAGATCCGCATCAGGGAGATGATGCCCGCAACCAGGATGGCCGCCAGCAGCAGTCCGAGGGTGAGGGTGGTGGCTGGGCGCATGCGGCCACGTTACCGGCGGGGCGCAAGCGTCATCGCTGCCGGAGCTCGACGGGGATGGTGGTACCCGCGCCGCGGTCACCCTTCTCTAGGGGCCGCAGCACCACCTGGTCGCACCCCCCGATCGCCAGCTCGACCGCAGCCGAGCGATGGTCGAGGGTGAGGGCCAGTAAGCCCGAGGGATCCACGACCAGACCCACAGCACCTGGCCCGAGGGATCCGCTGTGCGCGACCCTCTCGGCCACTCTCACGATTTCGCCGGCGACGATCTGCACCTTCTGCCCGAGGTCCACCGCCCAGGGGGCGACATCGTCGAGCCCGATGTTGAGCTGGCAGTCGCCGAGATGGTTCACCCACAGGACCTCGGCGCTCACCCCTCCGCCGTCTGCGTCGCGCGGCAGGGGCACCACGCCGGGCAGGAGCACATCGGCGTCCACCATCTCACCGAGATCGGCGAGGTCGGCACCGTTGCACAGGTGGGCGGCCACCGGCACGTAGATGTCGCGGACCACCGACACCGCGCCGGGGCTGGTGAGGTGGAAATCCGGATCGGTGAGCAAGACGGCCCGTCCGGCGCCACCGGCCATCGCCACGGCAGGCGCGAGAAGCCCGTTGTCGGGCCCGATGAGCACCCCTTCACCACCGGCAACCTCGATGGCCACATGCGAACGACCGTTATCAGACCCGGCGTCGACCGCAGCCACCACCACACCCGAGGGCACGTACCCGATGCACCGGGCCAGCGCCAGGCTGCCGCCGCGCACGTCGTAGGCGGCGATGGAATGGGTTAGGTCGACCACGGTCACGTGGGGGGCGAGGTCGCGCACGATCGCCTTCATCAGGCCCACCGTCTCATCGACGAGGCCGAGGTCACTGAGAAACGAGATCGTGTCGAAGCGCCGGCCCATGGGCCGCCAACCTATCCGCCCGGACCGCCGGCGGAAAAGCGAAGAGGGCCGATGCCAACCCCCCGATGGCACCAGCCCTCTGCGGCGCAGCTCTTACGAGCGCGACACCCGTGTGATGAATCTCACGGCGGTCTTACGACCGAGGCGAAGGATAGGCACACAACCGGCGACGAGAAAAGAGTCACAGCCCGATATTTCTGAAGACCGCGATCATCGTCAGTTCTGGCCGAGCTCGGCGCTGCGACGAGTCGCCGCCATGACCGCCTCGAGTAAAGCCGATCTCACCGCATGCTCTTCGAGCACGCGCACCCCCGCGGCGGTCGTGCCGCCCGGTGAGGTGACCATCGCCCTCAGCTGCGCGGGGTTGCCGCGCTCACCCAGCAGGGCCGCCGAGCCGATCAGAAGCTGGGTTACGAGGGCCTCGCTTGTGGCCCGGGTGAGGCCCGCCAACACACCGGCATCGATGAGCGCTTCAGCGATCAGGAACAGGTAGGCGGGCCCACTGCCGGCCAGTCCGGTGACAGCGTCGAGATGGCTCTCGGGCACCCTCACCACCGTTCCCACCGAACCGAGGATGCCCTCGGCCCAGGTGAGGTCGTCGTCGGTTGCAGTGGGGCCGCCGCAGATGGCTGCTGCTCCCTGGCCGACCAGGGCCGGCGTGTTCGGCATCGCCCTCACAACGACAGAGTCGCCGGCGGCTGCCTGGAGGGCGGCGATGGTGACACCGGCGGCGATGCTGAGCACGCCGCGACGCGCCGGCGTTGACCGCGTCGGCCGTTGCCCCGGCGACGTCGTAGGGCTTCACGGCAATGAGAGCGGCCTCGCAGGGAGGGACCAGGGCAGCAACGGTCACCCCGGGAAACTGGAGGCGCACCTCCTCGGCCCGCGCCGGCACCACCTCGACCACGGCGATCGTGCCGGGTGCCCAGCCGGCCTTCAACAGTCCGCCAACCAGCGCGGCACCCATGTTGCCGCCGCCCACCACCGCCAACCGGTAAGTCGTCATGCCGCCAGGCTAGGCGTCCCGACGGAGCGCCTGCGGGTGGGTGCCGCGACTTCCCCGACGCCGACACCCACCTGCACCCCCACTGGGCACAGCGAGATCACCGAATCGGCAAGGGGGCCGTGAGCGAATCTCGGCGGACGCTCCTGTTCGCCCTGATGCACCCCCTACCGGACCCCCGTCAACTGACGGTGTTCCCGCGCCCATGGGATCGAGAACCCGCAGTTGTGACGGGGTCCCGCGCCCGACCGACAGGGGTGGCGGGGTTTCGCGCCCGACCGACAGGGGTGGCGGGGTTTCGCGCCCGACCGGTGGGGTGGGTGCGGGGGTGGGGGGTGGGGGTCAGTTGCAGTCGACGAGTTCGCGGGCGCCGAGGTCCGCGTAGAGGCGGCGCAGGCGGGCGGCGGCGAGGCTCCAGGTGTAGAACTTGGCCTTCTGCGCGCCCCGCCGGCCGAGGGCCGCGGCGTGAGCCGGGTGGTCGATGATCTCGCCCAGGTAGTGGGCGAACAGGGCGGGGTCGCGGTCGGGCACCAGGTACCCGGTCTCCCCGTGATCGACAAGGGTGAGCAGGCCACCCACACCACACGCCACCACCGGCACACCGCAGGCCGCCGCCTCGAGGGCAACCAACCCGAAGCTCTCGCTGCGGCTGGGAACCACGACGGCATCGGCGGCACGGTAGTAAGTGCTGAGGATGTGGTGGGGTTGGGGCGGTACGAACCTCACCTGCCCGCTGACGCCCAACTCGCGGATGAGCGCATGCAACCGGCCCACCTCGTCGTCGCCCTCCTGGCCGCTGGCCCCACCGACGATCAACAACAGGGCATCGCGACGGCGGAGTTCGGCCAAAGCCATCACCGCCACATCGGGGCCCTTCAATGGTTGGATGCGGCCGACGAAGAGGAGCACCGGCGCGTCGGCCGGCAGGCCGAGGGCGCGGCGGGCGCCGTGCCGTTCGCCGGGGGCGAAGAAGGCGTGCTCGACCCCGGGGGAGACGACCTCGATGCGGCCCTTTGGGCTGCCGTAGAGGCGACGGAACTGGTTCTCCTCCTCGGTGCAGTTGACACAGATCGCATCGGCGCAATTGACGATCTCCTGCTCGGCATCGTGACGCCACTGAGACTCATGGTCGCCGCCCTCGGCCTTCACCTTGGCGAGGGTGTGGAAGGTGGTTACGAAGGGCAGGTCGAGTTGATGCTTGATGCGGTGGGCCACCAGCCCGCTGAGGAAGTAGTTGGCGTGGACGAGGTCCACCGGGGCCTCATCTTCGAGGTGATCGATGACCGCGTCGCCGAACTCGCCGAGCACCTCGGGCAACTGGTCCTTGCCCAGGTTCAGGGGGCCGGCGTTCACATGCACCACCCGATGCCCTGGCTCCACCTGCACCGTGTCGGGCTGATCGGCATGGGTGCGACGGGTGTAGGTGGTGAGCTCGACGCCTGCGTGGGCGAGGGCCGAGCCGAGTTCCCGAACGTAAACGTTCATACCACCACTGTCGCCGGCGCCCGGCTGGGCGAGCGGCGATGTGTGGAGGGAGAGCACTGCGACTTTTTGCACGACAAGTTGAAACACTATCTATGGGGTCAGCATTCCGGTTCGGGCGTGCGTTTCCGTCACCGGCTCAGTATTGGGCCAGAATTGGCCGGTGAAGCAAAAGAAATCGCCGGTCCTACGCGTCATGTCGCCGTTGCGCGACTTTCTCAATACAGAGGCTGCGGGCGGCTCCCTCCTGGTGCTCGCCGCAGTGGTGGCACTTGTGTGGGCCAACTCCCCCTGGTCGGGCAGCTACGAGCGATCTCTGGCACAGCCGGGCGGCGATCGAGATCGCCGGCCACTCCTTCTCGCTCGACCTGCGCCACTGGGTGAACGACGCCGCCGATGGCCGTGTTCTTCCTCATCGTCGGGCTGGAGATCAAACGCGAGGTCTCCGGTGGACATCTCGCCGGCCGGCGGGCTGCGACCCTGCCGGTGGTCGCGGCCGCTCGGGGGCATGCTGATTCCCGCCGGTATCTACCTGGCCATTGCCGGTGGAGAGGCCGCCAGGGGCTGGGGGATACCGATGGCGACCGATATCGCCCTCGCCGTAGGGGTGATGGCCCTCGCCGGCAATGGGGTGCCGTCGAGCCTGAGGGCCTTCCTGCTCGGGCTGGCGGTGGTCGACGACATCGGAGCGATCATCATCATCGCCGTCTTCTACAGCAGTGCAGTGTCCTTTGCCTGGCTCGGCCTCGGTGCGGGCGCCCTCCTGGCCACTGTGGTGGCACGCCAGGTCGGGATGCAGAGCATGGTCGTGTACGTCTGCCTCGGCGTCACAATGTGGCTCGCCCTCCACGAGGCCGGGGTGCACCCCACCCTGGCCGGGGTGGCGATGGGCTTGCTCGCACCGGTCACACCGAGGTTCCAGGCCGATCTGGTCGACGACGACGAACTCACCAACCTCGAGGGAATCGAAAACGCGCGCAGCACCATCGCCCTGGCTCGCGGTTCGGTAAGCACGGTGGAGTGGCTCGAGCACCTTCTGCACCCCTGGACCAGCTACCTGATCGTGCCGATCTTCGCTTTGGCGAACGCAGGCATCGAGGTGAGCAACACGAGCGTGGAGCACGCCCTCGAGTCGCCGATCACCTGGGGGGTTTTCGCTGGTCTGATGGCCGGCAAGCCTCTCGGCGTTCTGCTGGCCAGCAAGTTCGCCACACGTTCCGGCCTTACCGACCTGCCGGCCGGTACCACCACCCGCCACCTCCTCGGTGCCGGACACGCTGCCGGCATCGGCTTCACGGTGGCCATCTTCATCGCCGAGCTTGCTTTCAAGAGCGGCGATCCGGCTGTCGACGCGGTGAGGGTGGCCGACGCCAAGATGGCCATCCTCGTGGCCTCATTGCTGAGCGGTATCCTTGCCTTCGTTGTCCTGCGCCGTGGCCGGGTGCCTGCGGACGCTGACCTCTAGCGGCGACGGGAACCGACGAAGCTCTCGTACACGTTCAACAGCGCCTGCTGTTGCTCGGGCGTCAACAAGGGGTCGGCGGCGATGGCTTCGCGCACACCCCTCGCGAGAGTCGGGTTTGAGGAACCCAGCCCTCTCGTAGAGAGTCTCGACGCTGATCTGCAACGCCTTGGCGATCTGTTGGAGGATCTCGGCCGACGGTTTGCGTAGGCCCCGTTCGATCTGGGACAGGTAGGGGTTGCTGACACCTGCCACCTCGGCCAGGCGGCGCACGCTCATGCGGGCAACCTCGCGCTGGGTGCGGATGAACTCGCCCACGTGGGCCAGGCCGTGCTCGAGTTCCTCGCGCACGTCGGGCACGGTGGGCTGCCTCATCCGGCTCCGTCGTCCCCGGCGAGAAACTCCTCGACATCGGCTTCGCCGTCGCGATAGCGGCGTACCAGCTCGGCACTCAGGGCGTCGATGCGCCCGAACAACTCCTGACGCTCGGCGGAGCGCTTCTGCTCGAACTCGTACAACTCGAGGGCAAAGGCAGCCAGTTCGTCGGTGTCCATGGAACGCAGATCGGTGCCGCCAGCCTCCTGGCAGAGCTCCTCGAGGTCCATCGCCAGGGGGTGGCTGCTGAAGTCATCGGCCGGCCGCGGCGGACAGCGCCTGGCCGCCGGTGAGATGGGCACCGAGGATTATCGGCAGTTCACCGGTGATGTCCTTGTCGTCGCCGGCGACACGATGGCGCATCTCGGCGCGCACCAGGTCGAGGCGGGCCTGGGCCATTCGGCGCACATAGCTGACGGCGTCGTCCTGCTCCTGCAGCCCGCCGCGCAGGGCGCGCAACTCCGGCAGGGAGAGCGAACGAGGGTCGAGCTCGGCTGGGCTCATCAGAAACCTCCACTCACGGGCGGCAGCACCGCCACTTCGTCGTCGGTGCCCACTGGCGTGCCGGGATCGGCAGGATTGCCGTTGACCCAGACCTTGCAGTTGGCGAGAACAGCCTGGAACTGGGCGCCATAGGTGATCACGGCAGCCTCCAGAACATCGTTTACGGTGGCCCCGTCGATGGTCGCCTTCCCGGTGCCCGCGGCCTCACGAGCCGAGGCGAACAGACGGAGCGTGGCCATACGACTCAGGCTAGTGGGCGCCGCTCGGACGTGGCAGGTACCCTCGGACCGATGAGCACTGCGACGGTCACCAGCCTGCTCGCCCTGCGTCACGGTGAGAGCGAGTGGAACGCACTCGGCCGCTGGCAGGGCCAGGCCGACCCTCCTCTCACCGATGTGGGTCGACGTCAGGCGGTGGCCGCTGCCGAACAGTTGGGTTCTTTCGACTCCATCTGGAGCAGCACACTGCAGCGTGCCGCCCATACTGCAACGATCATCGCCGAGGGGCTCGGAGCCGCTGGGGTGAGGCTCGAGCCTGGTCTGATGGAGGCTTCCTTCGGGCCGTGGCAGGGCCTCACCGTGCACGAGATCGAGGAGAGCTGGCCGGGCTACCTGGCTGCTCATCGTCGACCGGAGAGTGCCGAGCAGCCCGATGTGGTGTCGGGACGCGCCCTCGCTGCCTTTCGCCGAATCGCTGCCGAAGCGCCCGGTGGCAGGGTCTTGGCGGTCACCCATGCTGGCCTCATCCGCAGCGTGAGGTTGGCCCTCTCTGCACCAGACGTGAGATTCACCAACCTTGGCGGCTGCTGGCTCCATATCCACACCGACGGTCGGGTGGAAGCCGGCGAACAGGTGCAACTGGTGGATCCGATCACTTTCGGCGACACCCTTTGACTGGGTTCCGGCTGAACAGGTCCCGGCAGGTCGGTTCACTCGACGGTGAAGTCGCGGGGGCGGATGAGTCCGAACATGATGCTCAGCGCCAGTAGGCCGGCTAGCACCAGGACGGCGATGGAGAGGGTTCTGTCGTCGCCGGCCCCGTCGCCAACTCCACCTTGAGCCAACTGGTGGGGCTCTGGTGCCGGCAGGATCCGGGCGGCGACCGGGTCCGCTGACGGTAGCGAGGCAGCTGCCTCTGTCAGGCTGGTGTCCAGGTCGCTCAACACATCACTAACGGTGCCGAACTGTGCCGTGCCCGTGCCCGTTGCGGATGGCGCATTCGCCACCGGCTCGTCTTCGCGTTGCAGCACCGTGCGGTTCGAGGAGGTGGGCGAGCTCACGTCGACCGATGCAAGCTCCAGCGGAGCTTCGCTTGCCGCCACAACCTCAACGGACTCACCCGGCTCACCCTGAGCGGGCACATACCCGACGGGGGGTGCCACCGTCGCCCAGCAGGACTGGCCGGCGAGGTCGAGCTCATAGCTGCCGTCCGCGCCGGTGACCGACGAAACCGGGTCGCCGTAAGTGTCGTCGGCTGTGCCCCAGTCGCCATCGGGGCCGGCATCGAGGGAGCAGACACCCACCACGACTGCGTCCTCGACGCCTTCTGTGCCGGCCACGACGGTGCCGCTCAGCCGGTGGGTCGGTGTCGACGAGGCTTCGGCAGTCGACGGCATAGAACTGGCGACGGCACCCACCAGGGCCACCAACGACACGACCCTCACCGCCACGCGCCCCGCAACGAGGTCGCTCGGATCGGGAAGGCGCACGCGAGGGCGGCTCTGGGTCGCCGGCCTACCGGGCACAACGCCCAGGCGCTCCCATATCGGTTCGATGTCGCAGTATTCGGCTAGGGCGTTGGCCGTGGCGTCATCCGTGGCGTTGAACTCGACGCCGATGCGGTGTACGCCGAGGCTGGTCGGGCTGGTGTTGCGCACCACGCACTGGATGCTCACATCGGTGATGCCGGTGAGCGTCGGGATCGCAGTTTCCAACACGACGCGTTCCCCGACATCCATCGGAAAGTGGCCGAGGAGTCCGGCACCGGACCCGGTGAGATCGAGGATCGACACAGCGCGATCACCCAGGGTCGCCGAGATCGAGGACGCGAACGCGAGGCCGTCGGCGCAACTGAGCACGGCGAGCAAGCACTCTGAGCAGGTCGAGCGACATGGCGAGAGTCCACAGGCTGACGACCACCAGCGCGAGCAGTTGCCCCTTCGGCAGAACGCCGAGGGTGTGGGTGACTCTCTCACTCAGGCCGCGAAGCACGAGCACGATGCTCAAGGCGACGACGGCGACGATCAAACCAGCGCCATGTTGGCCTTGGGGGAAGGCGAAACCGGTGGCCGCTTCTCGCCGGACGCCATCACACCAGCCCTCAGACTGGTGAAGGCCGGCCCGACGGTGTGCAGCGACCAACTCACCCGGTCGCCCGGACGCAAGGTCCATCCGCTCAACAAGCAGAGACCCAAAGATGTGATGCAGAAGGCGGGAAGCCAGCCGGCGCCGAGCACGAGGGCGCTGGCGCCGAAGGGTGCCGAGCCGGCGATCAGGGCTCCACACAACACGGCGACGAAAACGGCCCGGCGCAGACCCGACAGGGGGCGAACGGACCAAGCGAGCACCGCCAGGCGCTGTGACGAGCCCAGCCGGCCACGGCGCAGGGCACCTCCCGGGCCGAACACCATCTGCCTTGCTGCCCGCGCCCTGAGCACCCGATCGGCGTGAACCGCAGCGCCGTCGGCGAGGGGGCGATGAGCCAGCACCGTCGTGGCCGGCGCAACCACCTGCCAGCCCTTGGCCAGAAGGGCGAGTCCCGCTCTCCAGTGGGCCTCCAATTTCTCGACATCCAGATTGGGCAGTTCAAGCAGGGCGTCGGTGCGCACCAATGATCCCGATCCGAGCCATATGGCCGCACCCCTAGCACCGAGCGCCGGGTTCAGCGACGATCTCTCGAATACGAGTTCGTGGCGGCGGTTCAGGCCGTGTTCTGGCGAATCGTCGAAGCAACCCGTCCCAGCGCCTTGGACGACGGCCACATTTGTAACGGCCATCTCGGGGATCAATCTGCTGACGATGTCGGTGGTCGGGATGTCGCCGGCATCGAGGAGGAGGAACTCGGGCGTGCGTACCGCTTCGGCCAATACCCTCAGGCCATTCAAGTCGTCGCGGGCCGCGGTGGCGTAGACCGCCTGGAACTCGGTGGCAAGGGAAGCGATCGCCGACCTGCCGCTCAGGTCGACCACGATCAGGTGATCGACGTGGCGTACAGAGCGCAGCGCCAGCAGTGTGGCTCTCACCTCGTGCTCGGCCTGGCTGTCGACGCGAACGACACCGTCGATGTCCGTAGCCCCGTCGTTGCTCTTCAAGATGCTCTCGACAGCTCCGGTACGACGCGGCGCCGGCCACAGAGCCCACGCCAGCACTAGCGCCCCCCCGAAGCCAACAACTTCGACGGCGAACGCCGGACCGGCCAACCACCACTTCGAGCCGGACATCGAGAACAGGGCACGCCACGACAGGTAGGCGATGGTCGCCGCGATACCGATGGCAGTAGAGACTCTGGCCGCGAAGTGCTCCGTTCGTCTCATCTGATCCTTACCACCTGTTCTTGTCCGGTCGCATCACTACGCGTGAAATATCGGCACGGGGAGCGAGTTCCTTGAGCAGTCCTTGCGGGAGCCAGGACGGGAGACGGTGAGACGTAGAGGCCGCCCGTCAGGTAGCCTCCTGCGCTCGTGGGAACCGCAAAGCGTGAACGTCAGAAGGCCAACCGCCAACTCCGACTGCAGGAGCTCGCCCAACAGGCGCGCCGGGAGAAGTCGAAGCGGGTCGGACTGCGCATCGGGCTGGTGGTCGCCGCCGTCGTAGCCCTGGTTGGCATCGCCGTCTGGCTCGGAGGCGATGACAGCGGCCAAACCGCTACTACGACCACCACGACCACGGTTGCCGCATCCGAGAAGCCAGAAGTGACACCGCCGGCCGAACTGCCCACCGAGCTCGTGGTCACCGAGTTAGTGGAAGGTCAGGGCGACCTCTCCGTCGTCGGCGACACGGTGCAGGTGAACTATGTGGGTGTGTTGTCGGCCGACGGCACCGAGTTCGACAACAGCTACGACCGGGGTTCGCCCTTGGAAGTGACGATCGGCAGCGGCATGGTGATCCAGGGTTGGGAGCAAGGCCTCATCGGTCTCCAGGCGGGTGGCCGCTACCAGCTCGACATCCCCGCCGAACTCGCCTACGGCGACACCGGTTCGGGCGATTTGATCAAGCCCGGCGACGCCATCACCTTCGTCGTCGACATCGTGTCGATCACCCCGGGCGGCTGATCCGCTGTGGTTGTCTAGGGCAGGTCGCCGTGCACTTCGGGTGCGCCGACCTGTTCCCAGCCGGCCGACGTGCGCACAAGGGCATCGCCGGTGCGCAGAACTGCGAACGTAGTGTTGGCCAGCTTGCGGGTGCGGTGGAGTCGCTCGGGTGACCAGCCCTCTGCTTCGGTGACCAGGGCCAGGCCCGTTACCAGGCCGAGGCCAAGGGTGAAGGCGCCGCCGCGTGGATCCACCATCGGGTCGCACATCGCCGCCGCGCTGCCACCAGTCGCTGTGACGACACCTCCCATGGCCAGCACATCTCTCACCGCGTCGAACAGCGGTGTGTCCTTGAGCACCGACTTGAGGTGCAGGGGCTGGTCGCCGACCAACCACACGGCCTTGGCCGAACGCACCACCCTTGCGGCCCCTTCTTCGACAGCCTCACCGCGTCGCAGCACCATCAAGGCTTCTACGTCGACGCCGAGCCTCTCGCCCCAGTTCATCGACGCTGCCACCAGACGGTCCGGGCGCTCGAAGGCGTCGGCGGTGGGCAGCACCACCACCCGGTCCGCACCAGCCGCCTTCAACAGGCGGGCGTCGAGTTCATCATTGGCGGTGAAGGGCCCGCCTCCCTGAAGTGCAATGGTGCCGCTCATGAGTTCAGCGTAGGCCCGCAAGCTCTACTCGAGCAGCTCGGCACCGAGACACGTGAGGGCGTCGGTTGATACGCCGAGGTGGAGCACGTAGTCGCGGATGGAGCCGTGGCGTTCGTTGATCACACCCATCACGGCGAGGATCGCCTCAGGGACCGCTGCAGTGAACACCGACGGCAGGTTGGCCAGTCGTTCGTACAGCTCCGGGGCGTCGCGACGCGACCAGTCGCGCATCCTCTCCATCCCTCCGGCGGTGAGGGCGTAGTCGGCGACGATGTACTCCTCACGAACACCGAGGGCACCGAGGATGAGCATCGCCAATACCCCCGTACGGTCCTTTCCGGCGGCGCAGTGGAAGACCGCTGGCAGCACCTCGGCCTCGGCGAGGTGATCGATGACCCGGGCGAAGCGGTCGGAGCACTCGCTGAGCATGTGCAGATACGCCCATTCGAGGAACTCGGCCGGGTCGCGGTCGGTCACGTCGATGTCGGGCATCTGGGTCCACAGCACGTCCTGAACCGGTAGGTGGTGGAAGTGAACCGGGTGGTACTCGAGGGGGAAACGGCCGCTCAGATCCAGCTCCTCCTCGGTGCGCAGGTCGATGACGGTGTGCAGGTCCAGCCGGCGGACCACTTCGAGATCGGAGCCGGTGAGGCGGTAGAGACCGTCGGCGCGAAACAGGCGGCCCCAGCGGGTGGTGTGCCCGTCGACCGTGGGGTACCCGCCAACGTCGCGAAAGTTGTGCACGGCGTCGAGCCGCACCACGCGGCGTGGGTCGTCGCCGATTTCGGGGAACTCGTCGTGGGTCATCGGCACCACGGTACCGAGTGGCACGCCGGCCTCACGCCGCCGGGCGAGTCATCAGCACTGGATCAGCTGGGCAGGTCGTCCGGGTACGTCACATCGATCTCGGTGATCGAGTGGGAGAAGTCGCGCCTGTTGTTGGTGATGAAGCGATCGGCACCGTGGATCACAGCCGTGGCCAGGTGCACGGTGTCTATCGGGCGAAGCCGGTGGCGAGCTGCGAGTGAGGTGGCCAGCTCAGCGGTGGCCGCATCGACGGGGCGGAGGTCGAGACGGGCCAGGAGGGTACCGAGCTGGGCAAGTTCATCTTCGTCGCCGGCGCGCATCGGCTTGGCCAGCAGCTCCGGTACCAGCAGCATGGAACCGATGCCGGCCGACCCCCCCGTTTCGTCCACCTCACCGACCGGGAAGAGGGCCCTCACCCTCGTGCCGAGGGGGTGGCCGGGTACGGCGGCATAGATCAGGACATCGGCATCGAAGGCGTCCACGTGGTGTTCTCAGCGTCGCGACCGGCCGGCTCGAACCTCGGCCACAAGGGCCTTGGCCCGCTCTTCGCTGATGGTGGGGTGTGCCGGCAACACTGTTCGACGGCCGCGCTCGAGGATGCCGCGGATGGTCGCCGCTTCGGCGAGGGCACCCTCGGCCCGGCGCAGTCGAAGGGTGTCAGGCCTCACCATCACAGCTACCGGCACGCCGTGACGGGTAAGCGTGACCTCGTCGCCGGCGATCACCCTCTCGATCAGTTCGGGCAGCTCCGCACGCGCCCGGCTGATGGGTACATGACTGGAGACCTTGCTCGTGTCGGTGGTAACGACTGCCATTCCATTACAGTACAGCTCTGTACATATATGTACAACCCTTGAACCGGGGTTCAGGCAGGGTGCACGGCCTCGATCGCCTCTTTCAGACCGCCGACCAACTGGTCGATCTCGGCCTCGGTGATCACGAACGGAGGGGCCACCATCACGGCCTCTGGTACGGGGCCCGAGCCGGCGGGGTACACCCACAGATCGTGGTTGAGTGCGGCCATCACCACTTCGTCGCGGCTGCAATTCAGCTCGATGCCGTAGAACAGGCCGCACCCACGTATGTCGAGGACGCCAGGGTGCTGCCCGAGTTCCGCCGTGAGGCGAGCGCCGAGCACCTCGCCCATCTGAGCCGAACGTTCGACCAACTGTTCGCGCCTCAGGATCTCGAGCACCTTGGCACCGGCCGCGCAAGCACCGTCGTTGCCGGTGAAGGTGAAGAACATGAACCCGCTGCCGCGCAGTGCCTCCACAACCTCGTCGCGGGCGGCGACCGCGCCGAGGGGCACGTAGCCGCCACCAAGACCCTTGCCACCCACGATCACGTCGGGATCGAAGGGGAAGTGTTGGTGGCCGAACTTCCGTCCGGTGCGGCCATAGCCGGTCATCACCTCGTCGGCGATCAACAAGATGTCGTGGGCGCGGCACACCTCGGTGACCGTGCGCCAGTACTCGTCGCTCGCAATCAGGCAGGCGCCGGCGGCGCCGGTGATCGGCTCGGCGATGAAGCCGGCGATGGTGGCCGGATCCTCCTGCTCGATGACCTTCAGCACCTGTTCGGGGTCGTCCCAGGGCACCTTGGGGAAGGGCAGCAGGAGGGGTTCGTAACCCTTCTGGCGGGCAGAGTGACTGGCCACGGCGATGGTCCCGGTGGTCATTCCGTGGTAGCTGGGGTGGCGGCCGATCACCTTCCAGCGGGCGTTGCGACCCTTGGCCACCTGGTAGGCACGAGCGAGACGCAGGGCCGAATCGGTGCTCTCACTGCCTCCGCTGGTGAAGAAGACATGGTTGAAACCATCGGGCAGCCAGTGCTGCACCAGTTCGTCGAGCAGGGCGAGGCGCGACGGGGTGGGCCACAGGGGCACCACGTAGCCGGTCGACATCACCGCCGCGGCCGCCTCGGCCACCTCGGTGCGACCCCAGCCGATGTTGCCCACGATCGCACCGGCCGCGCCGTCGAGGATTCGCCGACCGTCGGATGCGATCAGGAAGCATCCTTCACCGCCGACGATGGTCGGATAGGGCGGGGCGCCGGGGACGAAGGCGTAGCGGTCGATATCGGTGGGCATAGGTTCGGAAGTATCGCAGGCCTGTAACCGACGATGACTCACATAAAGTCGCCGCGTGGCACCCCTGCTCATCGACGCCCCCGACGACCCGCGTCTGGCCGACTACGCGGGGTTGAAGGGCAGGGCCGAACGAGCCGATCTGTTCATCGCCGAGAGCGAGGCCGTGGTCGCCCGCCTCGTCACCTCACCCTTCGTTGTCCGCTCCTTCCTGCTCACCCCCCACCGCTACGAAAGGTTGAAGTCGCTCGTCGACCCTGTCGCCGCTCCCGTATACCTCGCCCCTGCCGAGGTGATGAGTGCAGTCGCCGGTTTCGATGTGCATCGTGGGGTGCTGGCATCGGTGGAGCGAAGGCCGGGTCCGGCACTCGAGGACGTTGTGTCGTCGGCTCGGCGCCTGCTCGTGCTCGAAGGGTCCAACGATCACGAGAACATCGGCGCGGTCGCCCGCTCGGCATGGGCGTTGGGGTTCGAGGCGATGGTGCTCGATCCCACTTGCGCCGACCCCTTCGCCCGCCGTGCGGTGAGGGTGAGCATGGGCGCTCTGCTGCACCTGCCGGTGGTCCGCTGTACCTCGTGGCCCGACCCCCTCGACCTCATCCTCGCCGCCGGCTTCGACACCTGGGCGCTGACACCCGCGCGCCGAGGCGCGAAACCTGTTCGCGGTGCCCGTCGCCGACCGGGTGGCATTGGTCGCGGGCGCGGAGGGCCCCGGTCTCAGCGCCGCCGCCCTGGCTCGGGTACGCCATCAGGTGAGGATCCCCATGCACCACGACGTGGACTCGCTGAATCTCGGGCATGCCCTGGCCATCGCGATGGCCGTGGTCTCATCGCCGAGGTGAGGCGTTGTCAACCCAGTTCTACGTGCGACTCCACGTGTTGGAGTTGAACGCCTGCTCGCGGAGCTTCACCTTCTGGGTACGGAAGGTGGCGTCCGTCTTCGGAAACTCGGACACGAACTCGATGTAGCGGGGAAGCATGAAGCTGGGCATGCGCGGCTCGAGGTACTCGATCAGCGCCAATGGCGTCAACGACTCCCCCGGCTTGAGCACGATGTGGATCTTGACGTCGTCCTCCCCCAACTCGGCAGGCACGCCGATCGCCGCCGACTCCTGCACCGCTGGGTGCTGGTTGACGATTGCCTCGACCTCGAACGAGGATATGTTCTCGCCCCGGCGCCTGATCGAGTCCTTCATCCGGTCGACGAAGTACATCCACCCGTCGGCATCGACCATGAAGGCGTCGCCGGTGTGAAACCAACCATTTCGCCACGCTTCGACCGTCTTTTCGGGCATTTTCCAGTAGCCGATGTTCATGCACCAAGGCTCCGAGCAGCGCACGATCAACTCGCCCACAGTGCCGGGCGGTACTGGTTCGTCGAACTCGTCGACCACCCTCACCTCGTAGCCCGGCCGGCCAACGCGCTGCTTGCCACATGTCCTGTAGTTGGGTGGGTTCCATCCTGCACCTATCACCACGCCGGTCTCGGTCATGCCGAACCCGGTGGAGTACCTGTCGATGCCGAAGCGCTCCTTGAACGCCTCGATCTGAGGAATCACCGGGCCACACACCATCGAGGCCACCACGTTGTCGGCATCGCGCGGGTCGGGGGGCGCCTGCAGCAGGATCTGCGCCAGAGGACCGAGCAACCCGAGAACAGTGATCTGGTTGTTGCGGATGTCGTCCCAGAACGCGGTGGCGCTGAACGATTCGCGGATCACGAGTGTCGAGGCCGTACTGGCCGTCTGATAGAGGGCGGACTTTCCGGACATGTGGAACGCGGGGTACGGGCTGTAGTAGCGGTCTCCCGGCCCGAGGATGTCGTCGGGCAATGAGTTGGCGAACCAGTAGAGCTCGGCCCACGGCACGAGGACGCCCTTCGACGGCCCCGTGGTGCCCGACGTGTAGATGATCGCCATGACGTCGCGGTCATCAGGACCAGGCAAGTCGGTGGCCGGTTCGATTCCCTCGAGGAACTCCTCACCCCTGACCACTTCGAAGGGCAGGTCGGGCAGATCTCCGGTGGCGTCGGGGATGATCACCTTCTTCAGCCTGGTGAGCTCCGGCGCCACCTCGGCAAGGCGTTCGACGAACCTCTCGGCGAGTAGCACAGTCTGCGCCTCGGAGTTCTCGATGAGGTAGCGAAGCATGCTGCCCTTGTACATATTGTTGGCCGGCACCTCGAGGGCCTTGAGCCATGCCGCTCCCAGCCAGGCGTAGTACGCCTGAAGCGAGTTGGGGAGCATCGTGACGATCGTCTCGCCCGCGCCGAGCCCAGCCCGCCGGTACGCCGCCGCCCACTTCCGCGCTTCACGGTCGAGCTCTCGATAGGTGACCACCGGTCCGGTCACATCGACGACAGCAGCCGTGTCGCCGATCCGCTCCCCTAGCTCGGCGATGAGATGGGGCAGCACCCGGCTGCGCTCGAGCATGGATTGACCTCCGGGTGAAATTGAGAACTGGCGTTAACTGTAGTACACATGAGATCAGTGGCGCTCGACCTGTTGGACGATCTCGTCGCCGAGTACGGCGAGCTCGATGCTGTACTCGCCGCGCTCGAAGACTCAGCGTGGGATCGCGATACACCTGCCGTCGGGTTCACCGTGCGGCACCAGGTCCACCACCTCGCCTTCAGCGAGGAACTGGCGTCACGCGCTGCCTCCGACCCTGACGCGTTCCGCCTCAGGTTGGCGGTGATCATGAGCGACATACACGCGGCCGGGCTGCAGCCCGACGATCTCCGCACGAGGAATCCCCGAACTCTGCTCTCGGCCTGGCGGGACTGGCGCAGCGTCACAGTTGCTGCACTCCGCCGCCACGACCCCGGCGACCGGATCCCTTGGGTGATGGGCGAGATGAGCGTCACGTCGTTCACCACCGCCCGGCTGATGGAGACGTGGGCCCACGGCCAGGATGTGTACGACGCGCTCGGCCTCACCCGCACGCCGACGAACCGCTTGCGCCACATCGCCCACCTAGGTGTCACCACCAGGAGATTCAGCTACGTCAACCGGGGGCTCGAACCGCCTGGTGCCGATGTGCGGGTCGAGCTCGTCGCACCCGACGGCACGACGTGGGCGTGGGGGGGCGACGACAGCACCGACAGAGTCACCGGGCCGGCGCTCGACTTCTGCCTCGTGGTGACTCAACGGCGTCATCGTGCTGACACCGCCCTTCGGATCGAAGGCGATCGGGCCAAGCAATGGATGTCGATCGCCCAGGCCTTCGCCGGTCCACCCACCGATGGCCGTACAGAATGGGGCTCACCGTGACCGACGAGTTCCGCGAAGAGCTGAGGGCGTGGCTGGAGGCCAACGCCACAACGAGGCCGTCGGATCGCGGTGCGATCTCGATCATGACCGAGCTGCGCGACAGCCCCGAGTTCATCGCCGAGGCCCGCCGCAACCAAAGCAAACTCGCCGGCGGCGGCTGGGGCGCGATCATGTGGCCGAAGGAGTTCGGCGGCCGCGAAGCGGGCCCCCTCGACGTGATGGCCTTCAGCGAGGAAGTTGCCCGCTACGACCTGGCGACCGGTGTGTTCATGATCGGCATCGGGATGATCGGCCCGACGATCATCGCCCACGGGACGCAGGAGCAGAAGAGTCGCTACCTTCCGCCGATGCTGCGCGGCGAAGAGATCTGGTGCCAACTGTGGAGCGAACCCGATGCAGGGTCCGATCTCGCCGGCCTCAGGGCCAGCGCCGATCGCGACGGTGACGAGTTCGTACTCAACGGGCAGAAGGTCTGGACCAGCGGCGCCCACTACTGCGATTTCGGGCTCGGCATCTTCCGCAGCGACCCCGAGATGCCCAAGCACAAGGGCATCTCCTGCTTCATCGTGCCCATTGACGCGCCGGGCGTCACGATCCGCCCCCTCAAGCAGATGACCGGCGATGCCCACTTCAACGAGGTCTACTTCGACGATGTCCGCATCCCCGCGGCCAACCTCGTAGGTGACCTCAACGACGGCTGGCGCGTGGCCCGCACCACCCTGATGAACGAGCGCATGTCGGCAGGCTCGTCGATTGCCTGCACTGAGGCGTTCCAGGTGCTTGCCGCCCTGGCGAAGACTCCCCGCGGCGACGGGGGCCGCGCGGCAGACGATGCGGTACTCCGCCAGGCGCTGGCCAAGGTCTATACGCGCGGGTTTCTCTTCGACCTGACCACGGCTCGGGTGCGCGGGGCGCTCGCCGCGGGTGGCATCCCCGGAGCTGAGGCGTCGATCCTGAAGCTCGCTGCCACACTGTTCTTCACCGAGCTGGCCGTCATCGGCACCACCATCCTCGGCGCGTCGGGTTCCCTGTCCGGTGGGGACGCTCCCGACGACGGACGGTGGACTAATGCACTGCTCGGCAGCTTCGCGATGCACATCGGTGGCGGAACCGACGAGATCCAGCGCAACATCATCGGTGAAACCGTGCTCGGCCTGCCACGCGAGCCAGCGGTGGATCGCGATCTGCCCTTCAAGGACCTCACCCGCAGCACCATCCGCTGAACACGACGGCGCGTCTGCTTACGCCGAACTCGCCCGCGCCCCCGGGGGACGAGGCACCTGGGATGATCCGAACCGCCGACGTGCGATTTAGGAAACCGTGAATCGATCGGTCTCACCGTGCCGGCCACGAACGCGCACATCAATCATGTATCGGATACGATACATTCCATGATGTTCTCCAAGGTGCTCTCTGAGGCTCGTAGAGCTGCGGGTCTGACACAGGCCGAGGTTTCGGCACTGAGTGGCGTAGCCCGCCCGAACATCGCCGCGTTCGAGTCCGGCCGACGAGAACCACGCTGGAACACTGCGGTACTCACCCTCGAGGCGACCGGCGCCACGATCGACGTCGAGCAGCCCGTCACCTGGTCGTGGACGAACGGGCGACGCCCGTACGCCGTTCCCTCCCGATTATGGCGGCTACCGCTTGTCGAGGCCTTCCGGGTGTTGACACCTGGGTTCCATCTGTGGTGGAGCGGCCCCTCCCCCCAATTCGACCTCGCCGACCGCAGCGAACGTTCCCGCACCTACGAACTCGTCCTTCGCGAAGGCACGCCGAATGACATCGCCTCAGTCGTTGACGGCGCCCTGCTAGTCGAGGCGTGGCCTGACCTCATCCTGCCGGCGGAGCTGCGCCAAGCATGGCGACACCTGATCGACCGTGCCCACCCGCAACTCGCCGAAGCATCATGAGCGATTTACTACCCGTCCAGCGCGACCTTGCACGCCTGCTGTTCTCGCTCCCCGAGGCCGCAGGCTACGCGCTCGCCGGTGGTGCTGCGTTGGTCGTGCGGCAGATCGTCGACCGCGACACACGGGACCTCGACGCGTTCATCGCCGCCACACCCGGACCGACACCTGGCACCGTCGACCTGCTCGCCGATGCATTCACCGAAGCAGCACGGCGAGCGGGTTGGACACTCCAGACCACCCGGCGCCATCCAACATTCTGTCGATTCATCCTCGACCGCGACGACGACACCGTCGAGCTCGACCTCGCCGTCGACTCACCCCTCCTCGAAACCCCAACCGCAATCGACGGCATCCCAGTACTTACACCCCTCGACCTCGCCGCACGCAAGGTGCTGGCCATCGTCGATCGACTCGAAGCCCGCGACTACACAGACCTGCACGCACTCGCTCATCTCGTCGGGCAACAGATCTGCATCGACTCGGCGCTCACAATGGACGCCGGTCTCACCGTCGGCGCCATTGTCGAGGCCTTCAAACGAATTGACCGCATCGCTGACGACCGGTACCCGGAGCGCGCCACCGACGCAGCGACCACTCGCCGCTACTTCACGACCTGGGCGCTCGAGCTACTCGACGATCACTGATCGAGCAACTGGAAGCCACGGCGCCGGACAGTTGCCCAGCGACCTAACGGCAGCTCGGCGCTACGCCGTCTGGACATGGAAGGAGTCGAGAGCGTCGGCCGGGATGCCGAGCGTTCCGTCTTCGAGCTTCACTCGCGGCAGTCGCTTCTCGTACATCGCCTGTACAACGACACGGGTCGCGACGCCCAGCCGTTGTGCGGCTTCGGCGGGGAGAAGTACCTCTTGCTCGGTCATGGCACGCCCCCTTCGTCGAAACCCAACCCACCGTGGAGCATACGGATGACGGTGGCCAGCTCGTCCTGCAACCCAGGGGCAGCACCGGATCGTCGAGGGGGTTTCGATCGCTCATGCGGTGAGTATGAACGGAGGGTGGACGACGTGCTAGTTGACGTTTCGCGTGCGACCCTCCCAGTACGGCGCACGCAGGTCCTTCTTCAGGACGCTGAGATACCGCACCTGACCTGGGGTTTCGAGGCCGTAGCGGTCTCGATGGCACTCCGATGGCACTCAACTTCTGTGCTGCGCTTTCGGTTCCGCTGCCTCTGTAAGAGACGAGAACGCTGGAGGAAGCGATGGCGCTGGACGTGACACGGGTGACCGTACTGGGCGGGAGCCGTAAGCGGGTGACGACGCGCGATCGCCGCGGCGTGGTGACCGAACGGTACGAGGTGCGGTGGCGAGCGCTGCTCCGCTGCGGCGAGAGCCGGATGTTCCGGCAGCGCTTCGACCGCGTGGCCGATGCCGACCAGTTCGTCAGCCGGCTCAGAGCCGTCGGGTTGCCTGCCAGCGGTTGGCACCTCGACGACGACGGACGACCCAGCGACGACACCGTCATCGCCGCGCCTACAACCGAGAACCTCACGGTCTGGGCCGCGCTGCGGCTGTACCGGTCGGCCACGTGGCGCGGCGCGTCGGCGAATGGTCGAAAGGCCGCTTCGTTCACCCTGCGCACGACGGCGCGGGTGTTGAAGCCGAACGCTCCACCCCTTCCGACGGCCGCCCGCGCGTACCTCGACTTGATCGCGTTCCGCGCTGCCGACGAGCCGACCAACGTGTGCGCGCTCGTCGAGAAGTTCGAGTTCCACGGCGAGGTGTTCGGTGCTGCAGACCTCCTCGCCGGCCGGCGTTTCCTCGAGCGATGGTCACTGCCGGTCGCGGACCTGGACCGTGACCGCGTCCGGCGGCTCATCGCCGAGCTCGGCCATGGGCGGGCAGCGGCCACGGAGGGCCGTCGGTGGACACAGCTGCGCGCCGTACTGCGCTGGTGGCACGTCGAGGGCGTCACCACCGCTGACCTCACGACGCGCCTCGGCGTCATCCGCGGCACGAGCATCCCGACCCTCGGCGACGACGAGCCCGTTCCGAATGAGCGCGAGATGTGGGCAATGGCATGGGCGCTGTGCCTCATCGGCAAGCCGCAGTACTCCGCACTGCCTCTGGTGATGGGTGGTGCCGGGCTCCGTATCGGTGAGTGCTGCGAGCTCCGTCGACGCGACTGCACGGACGGGCCGAACAGCGGCATGTGGATCTCAGTTCGGGGCACGCTGGCCACTCCCGGCCGCTCGTGGACCGACTCCGGCGACGGCATCGAGCGACGGGGCACCAAGGCCAAGGGACCCGACGGCGACCTCCGGGGCCGGCGCACCTACCTCCAGGCGGCTGAGGCGTCCGTGCTGCGCACCCACCTCGAACAGTTCTGCGCCGGCCCGGCCGACGCTCGCGTGTTCACCAGCACCACCGACCGCCACCTCGATGTCTCCCACCTCCAGCAGCGGGCATGGAAGCGTGCCAGGGAACTCGCCTTCCCCGAAGGCCACCGTCTGCGTGACGTGGGCCGTCACGCCTTCCGACACTTGGCCGTGACTCGCTGGTTGCGAGCAGGCGTTCCTCTGCGGACGGCGGCGCGCTCGGGGTGGCTGGAGCGACGTCGCCACCATGCTGCGCTGGTACGAGTCACGACTCCCCGGCGACGACGAGCTCGCCGCTGGACGGCTGTCCGATGCCGGCGCACTTGCGACCGGGCGATGAAGGTGCTCTCACCGATCAGCAATCAGGTCGCGCACTCCGTCACAGGCCTGGCGTATCGTGTGGCCCATGAGTGCCGTGACCACCCTCGAACGTGATGTGTACGGCGTCGGTCAGGCGTCGGCGCTGCTCGGCCTCCGACAGGACAAGGTCCGCGGCTGGCTCGACGGTTACGAGCGAGGTGGAGTTCAGTACGCACCCGTCATCCGTGAAGCCTCCACCGGCAGCGACCTCGTCACCTGGGGCGAGTTCGTCGAGCTCGGCTACCTCCGCGAGTACCGCCGCGCTCGTGTCAGCCTGCAGCACATCCGTCCAGTCATCGAACGCCTTCGCCAGGAGTTCGGCGTTCGCTACCCCCTCGCCCACTCTCGGCCATGGGTGTACGACCGGCAGCTCGTTCTCCGAATACAGGAGGAGACGCATCTCGATCCCTCGCTGGCGATCGTCATCCGCTCGGGCCAGGAGCTCATCCTCGCCCGCGAGGTCGAGGCCTACCTGCAGAAGGTCGAGTTCGCCGACAACGTCGTCGCCCGCATTCGACCGGCAGGCAAGACCTCACCGGTCGTCATCGACCCCGAGTTCTCCTTCGGTCGGCCGTCGATCCGCGGTGTGGCCACGGAACGCATCGCCGAGCTCTACCGGAGCGGAGACAGCGCCGAGTTCCTGGCCGAGACGTACGAGCTTCCCATCGGCGACATCAACGCCGCTATCGCGTACGAGACCCAACTGGCGGCAACGGCTGCCTGATGGGCGCTGACGCTCCGGCGCGGTTCTTCGTCGACGAGAACGACCTCGCACTCGGCCGAAGCCTCGCCCTCGCCCGCAAAGACGTGCTGCACCCCGGCCACGTTCGTCTGCCCGAAGTCCCGCTCGGCACCCCGGACGCTGTGTGGCTCCCGATCGTCGGCGGACTCGGCTTGGTCGTCATCACACGAGACAAGAAGATCCGGTCCCGTCCGGCAGAAGCCGAACTTGTCGTGGCCGCCGGCGTCCGCGGGTTCGTCCTCACGAGCGCCGGCGACCTCAGCACCTGGGACACGCTCTCACTGCTCGTGCGTCAGTGGGACGCGCTGGAGCGGCACCTCGCGCAGCGCCCGAGCGGGCCATGGCTCGCCGCTCTCACGAGCCAGGGTGTACGGCCACTGCGAATTCGGGGCTGAGCCGGCGAGAGCAATCGGTGAGCGATCATCGCCAGCCGCAGCGCAGAAGCACGGCACGAGGTTGATCCCGCCGGCCGTCAAGGGCTTGAGCAGGTACTACGTCCGACAGTCGCGTGAGTAGTCGCGTGGACAGTCGCGTCGGCCACGCGACTGTCCACGCGATCGCGACGCTGGCCTCTTCCTCTGGGTCGGCCGATGATGGCGCTGGTTCGGTGGTGCACCTCGGCGACTTCGTCGTCGCCCAAGGTCGTCGGCGCTCCGTGCTCAGCCGCATCGAGGTTGTTGGTCAGTAGCCGCCACGCCTGATCAGTGATCACCGCCAGCGCGGCGACGCCACCATCGTCTAACCGTGCACAGATGGCCATCCCGAGAGCTGAGCGTGGTCGGCTGTGCGGCTGGTGGGCGCCCATGAACGGCACTTCTGGGACGCTCGCTGGAGCCTGCGAGACTTAGTCAATGAACGACGTGATCTTCTCTGGAGGCACCGAGGGGCTCCGAAGCGAGGACCTCGCCAGCTTCTTCGTCGGCTGGCCACGTCCACCGTCACTCGATGACCGGCTGGAGATCCTGAGCTCTGCCGACGAGGTCGTCGTTTGCAGGACTCCTGACGGCGCCGTCGTTGGCTTCGCGACTGCGATCACGGACTACCGGTTCGCCGCCTACATCCCGCTCGTCGAGGTCTTGCCGGAGCACCAAGGTCGCGGCATCGGCTCTCAGATGGTGCAGACCCTGCTCGAGCGCCTCCGCTCTTGTTACATGATCGATCTCGTGTGCGACGACGGTGTCGTGCCGTTCTACGAGCGCCTCGGCGGCATCCGGCTCAACGCTGTTGCGTGGAGGAACCACGACCGGCTCGACACCGACGACCACTGACCGAAGATGGAGGCTGCAACGTCGCCACGCTGCCCCGAACCACCCGACTTTGCAGCCGTTGTTATGCGCTCACCGTAGGCGCGTGCCAGGTAGCGCCGAGCGGCAGATCTGGCGCTAGTTGAGACGGTGCAGTGTTCCGTCCTTCCAGTCGTAGAAGAGGACGCCGCAGGCGCAGCCCCCAGAGTCCATCGTGCGCTCTTCTGAGATCGACGCCAGTGTGTTGCCCGCCGAGTTGTAGACCTCAATGGTGAGCATCAACTCCCGACCATCTGTCCAGTCGCTCCGGTAGAAACCGTTGGTGACGTTTCCATCGACGCTGCCGCCGCCATCGTCTTCGCCCGGCACCAGCGTCTTGCAGTCGTCGTCGAAACAGATCTTGGCCGACGTTGCCCCGAGCAGTTCGTTCGCATCGATGTAGGTGCCTCTCGGCAGGCACGAGGAATCCTCCTTGCAGTCCGAACAGCCAGAGATGAGAAGCACCCCCGCTGCTAAGCCGGCTGCCATTCGTGCCCGATTCGCCACAGTGAACCCCATGTCTCTTGGACGTTGCGGCGGGACGCCGCAGTTCCCGACGGCGGACCCCGGGCTTTGGCGCATAGTGCCCGCTATGTGCGCTTTACGCAAGGCCCTCTGCCGCACAGATCATCCGATCTGCGTGCGTCCCAAATATCCGAACATCGACGAAGCCGGTCGCGCTCAGTGCCCGGTCGACCGTCGAAGGGCAGTCTCGCGACTGCCTACGTGCAGGATCTCATCGACGCCGACAGACGGCCCCAGCAGGCTGACTTCCGACGTTCACGAACCACTTGGTGCATGTGTGTGGTGTCGCTGAATTGCAGTCACGTCGTTCCGCCCGTGCAGGACCAATAGCGACGCCCACGAACTCTCGTTGGCACTCCGTTGGCACTTTTCGTCGGTCACTGGAGGTTGATGACGGCCGAGAGCGGTCGCTGGCGGACACATCGGCTGGGCTCGCTGTCGGACCATCTTCCCAGCTCAGGGGTAGCAGAGCGCACCAACAGCTGCTAATTTACGTTGCGGCTTCGACCCTCCCAGTACGGCGCACGCAGGTCCTTCTTCAGGATCTTGCCGCTCGGGTTGCGGGGCAGGGCGTCGGTGAACTCGACCGACGTGGGGCACTTGTAGCCGGCCAGGTTCTCCTTCGAGTAGGCGATGATCTCCTGCTCGGTTACTTCGGCCCCTGCCGCCTTGACGACGATCGCTTTGGGGGTCTCGCCCCACCTCTCACTGGGCACCCCGATCACGGCCACGTCGACGATCGCCGGGTGTGACATGAGCGCGTTCTCGACCTCGGCGGGGTAGATGTTCTCGCCACCGGAGATGATCATGTCCTTCACCCGGTCGTGGATGTAGAGGTAGCCGTCGGCGTCGAGGTAACCGGCGTCGCCGGTGCGAAGGAAGCCGTTGGAAAGGATCGTCTCGGCGGTTGCCGAGGGCAGCTTCCAGTAGCCCTTCATGTTCTGGGCGCTGCGGATCAGGATCTCTCCCACGGTGCCGACCGGGACCTCCTCGAGTGTCACCGCGTCGACGACCTTGACCTCGGCGTTCGGTGCCGCCTTACCGGCCGCGCGCAGCCGGTGCCGGTTGGGTCCGTCGGGGTCGTGATCAGACGCGGGAAGCATCACCACCCCGCCGGCGGTCTCGGTCATGCCGTAGGACTGCACGAAGTCGCAGCCGAAGGTGCGGATCGCCCCTGTGAGCACCTCGTCGGAGATCGGTGAGGCGCCGTAGACGATGAGTTCGAGGCTGGTGAAGTCGGCATCCTTGGTGTCGGGGTGCATCAGCACGAACTGGATCACCGCAGGGACCATCACGGTGTGGGTGATGCGATGGGTGCCGATGTCGCTCACGATCTGATCCGGATCTACATCGCGCATGAGTATGTTCGGCACCCCGTTGTAGAGGCCCATCAGCCCCCACAGGCCGCCGCCCACGTGGAATGTCGGCATGACCACATGGTTGATCGACGTCCGATTGAACTTCAGGGCCGAGTTGTTGGTGAGGATGTTCGAGAAGCAGTTGGCATTGGTGAGCATCACTCCCTTCGGTCGTCCCGTGGTACCCGACGAGTAGAACTGGAGGGCCACATCACCCGCGCCCGATCGCACGGCTGGATCGGAGGCGTCGTGCCCGGCGACGAAGTCCTCGAAGGTCTCGTGGTCGTCGGAATCTCCGATCACCACGACCTTGCGAACGCTCGACAGCTCGGGGAGGATCGCCTCGAGCATCGGTGCGAAGGCTTCGCCGACGATGAGCACCGTGGCGTCGGTGTCATTGATCACGAAGGCCGCCTCGGGTGCGGCCAATCGCCAGTTGACCGCACAGCCCACCGCATTGATCTTCCCTGCGGCGAGGGTGAGCTCGAAGTACTCGGGAGTGTTCTTGTCGAGGAACGCCACCCTCTCCTGAGGCCCTACTCCAGCGGCCAGAAGTGCGTTGGCGAGACGACTCGAACGCTCGTGCAGCTGCCCATAGCTCAGGGTGCGATCGCCGTACACGATGGCGGGAGCCGCGGGACTCTCGGCCGCGTTGACCCGGACGATGTCGGCGATGGTCTCGATGCTCAACTTCCCTCCCAAGGGCTCGTCATTGAAGTTAACGCCCGATCACTTTATGCTCACAGATCGTGAGCGCACCCACGAGTGACGTTGTTGCCCTGGTCCAGCAGTTGATCCGCAATGAATGCGTCAACGACGGCCGGCCCGAGTCCGGTAACGAGGTCCGCAACGCCGACGTCATCCGCACGTATGTCGAGGGGGGCGGTCTCGACGTCGAGCGGTTCGACTCGGCCCCCGGCCGTTCGAACCTGGTCGTGCGGATCGAGGGCAGCGACCCGACCGCACCGTCTCTGTGCCTGATGGGCCACACCGACGTGGTGCCCGCCAACCCGAACCGCTGGAGCCATGATCCATACGGCGGCGAGATCATCGACGGGGTCGTATGGGGTCGCGGCGCCATCGACATGTACAACATGACCGCGTCGATGGCGGTTGCGATGAGGAGGTTGGCCGAGGCCGACTTCCGCCCCCGTGGCACCCTGTTGTACGTCGCCGTGGCCGACGAGGAGGCTGGCGGGACGTATGGCGCGGAGCACCTGGCGCTCCAAGAGGCAGACTCCGTGCGCTGCGACTACCTGGTCACCGAATCGGGCGGCTTCCCCCTGCTGACTCCCGCAGGCGTACGCCTGCCCTACCTCCGCGAAGAGAAGGGTCCGATGTGGGCCAAGCTCACCGTGCACGGCGCACCGGGACACGGCTCGATGCCCTTCGGCACCGACAACGCTCTGGTGAAAGCCGCCGAGGTGGTGAGGCGAATCAGCGTCTACCGGCCACCCACCCGCATCGACGATGCCTGGACTACCTTCGTGCGGGGCATGGGCATCCCCGATGACCTGGCGAAGCTACTGCTGCAGGAGGAGGGTTTCGTCGAAGCGCTCCAGTTCCTGCCGACGGGGATCGCGAAGATGGCCTACTCGTGCACCCACACCACGATCACCCCGACGATGCTCGACAGTGGCAGCAAGACCAACATCATCCCTGAGGAAGCCACCATCGCCCTCGACATCCGGGTGCTTCCCGGCGACGATGAGGCCGCCGTGCGCGAGATGATCGCTCGCGCTCTCGGCGACGTGGCCGAGGGCGTACATGTCCACTTCAACAGGGGTTCGGGAGTGGCCACTGAGTCGCCCGCCGAATCACCTCTCGTCGACTCCCTGCACAAGGTGGCTCAGGGCTTCTACCCGGACTCACAACTGGTGCCGATGCGCATGGTCGGCAGCACCGACGCGCGGCACTTCCGGCGGATCTTCGGCACGGCGGCCTACGGGTTCGGGATGTGGAGCCAGCGCCTCGGGATGGACGACATCGCCTCCATGGCACACGGCGACAACGAACGCATCGACATCGAGTCGCTCGACATGTCCGTCGATCTGTGGGAGGCGCTGGCTCGCGACTTCCTCGGTTGAGAGAGAGAGCCATGCCGTCTGCGGCAGGGCTCAGATGATGCGGGTGTCGCGCCCGGTCCAGTAGACCTCGCGCAGGAGACGCTTGTAGAGCTTGCCGGTCTCCTGACGCGGTAGTTCTCGTTCGAAGTCGACCGTACGGGGGCACTTGTAGTGGGCCAGATGGTCGCGGCAGAAGGCCAGCAGCTCGCTCTCCAGCTCCGGGCCGACATCTGCCCAGTCGACGGGCTGGACGACGGCCTTTACGGCCTCGCCCATCTCCTCGTCGGGCACACCGAACACGGCACAGTCCATCACCTTGGGATGGGTGATGAGGAGGTTCTCGCTCTCCTGCGGGTAGATGTTCACCCCGCCGGAGATGATCATGAAGTCGGACCTGTCGGTGAGGTACAGGTAGCCGTCATCGTCGACATGCCCGACATCGCCCACCGTTGCCCAGCCCGGCCCGAGGCGTGCCGCCTCAGTCTTGGCTGGGTCGTTGTGATACTCGAAGCGGATGAACTCGGGGGGCTCGAAGTAGACCCGACCGGTCTGGCCCGCCGGCAGCTCCCGACCGTCGTCGTCGACGATGTGGAGTGCCCCGAGCATCGACTTGCCCACCGAACCCTTGTGCTCGAGCCACTCCTCGCTGCCGATCAGAGTGAGCCCGATGCCCTCGGTCGCGGCGTAGTACTCGAGGATGATCGGACCCCACCATTCGATCATCTGTTCCTTGACCGGGATGGGGCACGGAGCGGCCACATGGATGGAGCCCCGGAGCGACGAGACGTCGTAGCGATCGCGGACAGCCTGGGGGAGCTTCAGCATGCGCACGAACATCGTCGGCACCCACTGCGCTTGTGTTACCCGGTACCTCTCGATTGCGGCGAGAGCGGCCTCGGGGTCGAACCTCTCCATCACGACGACCGTGGCGCCGATCCGGGTGAGCATCATCGTGAACTGGAGCGAGGCCGAGTGATACATCGGCGCCGGGGTGAGAAAGACGTCGTCCTCTGCGAGTCGGTACAACGCCATGAACATGTCGACCGCGAACGGAGAGCTGCCGATCGGCTGGCGCGTCATCTCGTAACGGATCCCCTTGGGACGTCCAGTCGTTCCCGAGGAGTAGAGCATCGCGTGACCTTCGAGTTCCTCCGCGATCGGGGTCGGTGGAAAGGCGGCGATCGATGCCTCGTAAGACTCGTAGCCGTCGATCACACCATCGACCATCAGCCACTGATCTACTCCGTCACCACGGTCGAGGAGGCCGGCGGCAACATCCGCCTTGGCGTGGGACGTGACCAGCGTCTTGGCGCCACAATCGGCAAGGATGAAGGCGACCTCGTCGGCGTTGAAGTGGGAGTTGATCGCGGTGTAGTAGAGCCCGGATCGCTGGGCTGCCCAGAGCACCTCGAGGTACCGAACATTGTTCTCCATGTAGACGGCGACATGGTCGCCGAAACCCAAACCCGACGCGGCGAAGAGTTGGGCGAGCCGATTGCTGCGGTCGTCGAGCTCGCCGTAGGTGAGTGACTCACCGCTGGCGGCCATGATCAAGGCTGTCTTGTCGGGGTTCTTGGCTGAGTGGTGACCGGGCCACATGGTCGGTTTCCTCCGTTGATCTGTGGGCGGGACGCGGTTATCCGCGACCGCCCGGGTGGGGAGCGATCTTGGCCCACGGGCGCACCCGCTCGAATGAGTGCGCCACCGCCAGCGCCAGCGAGTCTTCGTGGCGGCGGGCGACTATCTGCATGCCCACCGGGGCACCGTCGACGAAGCCCATCGGCACCGACACCACCGGGTGTCCCGAGAGGTTGAAGGGTGAGGTGAACAGGGCGCACGCAGCAGGCCCGATCTCGCGCCCGTCGACCGAGGTGGGCAGGGGACCAGCGCAGCCGAACGCCGGCACTGGAGAGGTCGGGAGGAGGATCAGGTCGACCTGGTCGAAGAGTGCGGCCAGCCTCTGATTGAGGACATGACGAGTCTGGTTGGCGAGGGCCACAGCCTCGAGGCTTAGGTCGGCACCCACGAAGGCAGTCTCCATCAGAGGGCCTGCACCCTCCGTGCTGAAGAGGTTGGCCATGATCTCGCCCATGGCATCGGTCGTCGCCGGGTCGGCGTCGGCGAACAGCAGTGCGGCTGCGCCGAGCATGATGTCGGGGAACTCGAGGCTCGCGCCGCGAACCTCTTCCAGACCACCGGCCGAAATCAGGGCGTCAGCGGCGTCTCTCAGGATGGCCCTCACCTCTGGGTGGCTCGGCGACGTGCCCAGGTCGTGCAGCACCGCCACCCGGCAACCGGCGATCGGTAGCTGGGCACAGCTCTGCTCGAAGGGGACATGAGGCGGCGGCAGCGACATTTGGTCGCGCTGATCGACCCCGGCGGCACAGTCGAGGAAGCGGGCGGCATCACCCACGGAGCGGGCGAGCGGGCCGTAGTGGATCATGTTGGCGTTGCCCAGGTACCCCGGCCCGCGAGGAATGCGGCCAAGGGTTCCTTTCACGCCGACGACCCCCGACCAACCTGCCGGCAGACGGATCGAGCCCCCCATGTCGCTGCCCGTGGCCAGATGGACCAGTCCGGCGGCCAGAGCCGCAGCAGAGCCACCGCTCGATCCTCCTGGCGTGCGGTCGCGAGCCCACGGGTTGCGAGTGGGGCCATGAAGAATCGAATTGGTGAACGGAAGGTGCCCGATCTCGGGTGACGCAGTGAGTCCCACGGGCACAGCCCCGGCCGCCACGAGGCGAGCAGACATGATCGAATTGGTGGTCGCGACCCGGTCGCGGAAGTAAGTGCTGGCTCTGGTGTCGGGCCATCCTTCGACCGACTCCAACTCCTTGATCCCGAGCGGTACGCCGGCGAGCGGACCCGGGTCGTCGCCTGCGGCAACTCGCGCGTCGACGGAGGCGGCCACCCTCCGTGCCCGCTCAGGGTCGAGGAAGACGATGGCGTTCAACTCGGGGTTGATGCGCTCGATCCGTTCCAGGCTGTGCTCGAGCACTTCGGTGGAACTGATCCGACCCGAACGGACACCGTCGGCGATCACTCGTGCATCCATCTCGTGAAGCTCTAGGTCGCGTGCGGGTTGGCTCATCACTTTCCCCCATCGATGATTAACTGCGGTTCACGCTACTCTGCCACGGTGGCCGGTGCTCCTCCGACAACAATTCGTCACGGCTGGCGAGTCAGCCCAGCTGCCCCACTCGGGCTGCTGCCCGCATTGGCCCTCGTCGCAGTGAACCTCGTCGATGGAATCGAATCGAGCTTGTTGATCGGGGTGCTGCCCCTGTTGCAGGACGAATGGGGGTTCAGCGACACCCTCGCCGGCGCTCTCCCCACCGCGGCGGCGATCACCGGGCTGCTGATGATCATTCCCGCCGGCTATCTGGCCGACCACTTCGAACGCACCCGTTTGCTGGCCTACGTGGTGGGCTCGTGGGCTCTCCTCACCGTTGCCTCGTCGCTCGCCACCGGCTTCTGGGTCTTCTTTCTCATCCGGGCTGTCGTCGGATCGGCCAACAGCCTCGACAACCCTTCCGCGTCCAGCCTCATCACGGACTTCTACCCTCCGGGGTCGCGCAGCCGAGTGTTTGCCTTCCAACGCACCTCGTGGACGGTCGGGTCCTCCCTCGGCGTGGTAATGGGCGGCGTCCTCGGCGAAACCTTCGGATGGCGCGTTCCATTCCTCGTGATGGTCGGCCCCGGGCTGCTCGTTGCCTGGTGGTGCTGGAACATCGCCGAGCCGGCCCGCGGCGGGATGGAGCCCGGCGAGATCGGTGGCGCACGCGAAACAGTTGGCGAGCCTGAGGTCAAGCACCATGTCCGCCAGCGCAGGCTGCACGGCTTGGGCTCTGACCTGGCGGCTCTCTGGCGGATCCCGACGCTGCGCGCGATCTATACCGGAGCTGCCGTCGCCTACCTGGGCTTCAACGGTATCGCCTACTGGCTACCCACCTTCTGGGAGCGCGAATTCGACCTGGGTGAGGGCAAGGCGGCCGCTCTGACCGGCGTCATCGGGCTGGTCGCGGCCATCGGCGGGTCGGTCCTCGGCGGGATTTTCGGCGACCGCTGGGCGGCGCAGCACGCCAACGCCCGAGTCGTCGTCGCCGGTGGCGGACTCGTTCTGGGCGGCGTATTCGTGGTCGGCGGTATGGCGAGTCCCGCGCTGGCAGTGCAGGCCGCTCTCCTGCTGGTGGGGGCCGCACTCATTGTCAGCGCCGCCCCCAACTTCGCCGCAATCATCGCCGACGTCCTTCCACCGTCTCGTCGCGGCATCGGCTACGCCGCCTTCACCTTCGTGATCGTGAGCGGCGGCGCTCTGGGCCCGCTGGTGATCGGCGGCCTGTCCGACCTCGTCGGGTCATTGCAGGGAGCCTTCGTGGTCGGGCTCGTCCCTGTGGCCCCCGGCGGTCTGATCGTGCTCCGTGCTGCCCGGCTCCACGCCGCCGCCGACTCGGCCGCCCACGCGCGGGACCGGTGCCCTGAGGCGGGACTACCGACACGGGTCTTTCAAATGCAAACTGCCGTTCACTACAATGAGGCGATGCCGACTGAAGCAGGGCTGGTGCAGACACAGGTCGATCAGCTGCTGCACAGCCACCCACCCGACACCACGGAGCCCTCACAGTTCTGGGGCGCCCAGTTCGACCTCGGCCTGGCCTGGGTGCAATTCCCGGTTGGCCAAGGCGGCCTCGGTGTCAGCGCCGGGTTGCAGGACCTCGTAAACCGGACACTCGACCTCGCCGGTGCACCGTCGAACTTCTCCACGAACGGCATCGGCGTCGGCATGGCAGGTCCGGTCATCCAGCAGTACGGCAACGACGACCACAGGAGTCGCCTCCTTCGCAAGATCTGGACGTGCGCCGAGATCTGGTGCCAGCTGTTCAGCGAGCCTGGAGCGGGATCCGACGTAGCCGCTCTTTCGACGAAGGCGGTTCGCGACGGCGACGAGTGGATCGTCGACGGCCAGAAGGTGTGGACCACGTTGGCTCACTTGGCGAGCTGGGGTCTCCTCCTCACCCGGACCGATACCGAGGCGACGAAGCACAAGGGGCTGACCTACTTCATCGTCGACATGCGCGCCCCCGGAGTCGAAGTACGACCGATGAGGCAGATGACCGGTTCTGCCGAGTTCAACGAGGTCTTCTTCACCAACGTCTGCGTCAACGACTCCGACCGCCTCGGCGACGTCGGCGACGGTTGGCGCATCGCGATAACCACGCTGATGAACGAGCGCAACGCGATCAGCGCCATGGGTGCCACCCCCCAGGGTGCCGGCGTTATCGGCGACGCCGTCGGCCTCTGGCAGAGCCGTCCGCGTCGCATGCCCGACGACAAAGCCCTTCAGGATCGTGTCACCCGACTCTGGATCGAGAGTGAGGTGATGAGGCTCTCCAGCATCCGCTCGCGACAGTGTGCCGAGGCAGGCACTCCGGGGCCGGAGCAGTCCATCGGCAAGCTGGCCGCCACCGAGAACATGAAGCGAGTGAACGACCTCTGCGTCGACCTCCTCGGGGCCGACGGGATGCTGATCGACGACTACGAGATGACTCGGCCCGACCACATCGGTGAGGCCGGTCACGACATCGTGAAGTCGTTCCTGCGCTCCCGGGCGAGCACGATCGAAGGGGGCACTTCCGAGGTGATGCGCAACATCCTCGGCGAGCGTGTGCTCGGCCTTCCCGGTGATGTGCGCGTCGATAAGGACCTTCCCTGGTCCAAGGTCCCGAGGAGCTGATCCCAATGTCCGAGAACGACACCGACGCCCGCTGCGTCAACGAAGCCATCGACCGGCTCCTGGCAGACCACCCACCTGCCACCACCGAGAACCGGGCATTCTGGGGGGCTCAGTTCGACGCCGGCCTTGCCTGGGTGCATTTCCCGATCGGCTGCGGTGGGCTGGGCGTCGACCCCAAGCTGGCGGAACACGTCGACGAACGGCTCACTGCGGCGGGAGCGCCGAGCAACGTCAACGTCAACTTCATGCTCGTCGGCATGGCCGGTCCCACCATCGTCGCCCTCGGTTCGCAGGAGCACAAGCAGAGGTTCTTGCGACGTGGGTTCGCATGCGAGGAGATCTGGTGCCAGCTGTTCTCGGAGCCCGGTGCGGGATCCGATCTTGCAGCCCTGTCGACGCGAGCCGAGCGCGACGGCGACGAGTGGGTCCTCAACGGCCAGAAGGTGTGGACGACTCTGGCGCATGTGGCCGACTGGGCCATGATCCTGGCCCGCACTGACTCGGAGCAGCCCAAGCACCGGGGTTTGACCTACTTCTTGATCGACATGAGACAGCCCGGCATCGAAGTCCGACCCCTGCGTCAGATCAACGGCGAGGCTGAGTTCAACGAGGTCTACCTGACCGACGCGCGCACTCCCGATTCGATGCGCATCGGCGAGGTCGGCGACGGTTGGCGGGTGGCGATCACGACGCTGATGAACGAGCGCACGGCGTTCGGTCACCTCGCCAAGGCACCTCGTGGCTCTGGAGCGGCGGGGCACATGGTCGAACTGTTCCGCCTCAAGGGTGGCAGCGCAGCAGTTCGCGACCAGGTCGTGCGCAAGTGGATCGAGAACGAGCTGGTTCGGCTCACCACCTTGCGCGCCCAAGAGTCCCGCGATCGTGGCACCCCCGGGCCCGAAGGCTCGATCATCAAGCTCGCCTACACGTGGGCGTCGCACACCACCTATGAACTGTGCGTAGATCTGCTCGGTGCCGACGGGTTGCTGATCGACAACTACGACATGATCCGACCGACGACGATGGGTGGATCGTCGCTCGGTGACAGCGACGGAGCGAACGTCCAGAAGGCGTGGCTCACATCGCTCGGCGGCACCATCGGGGGTGGCACTTCGGCGATCAGCAAGAACCTGCTCGCTGAGCGGGTCCTCGGCCTACCAGCCGACGTGCGCGTCGACAAGGTCCTCCCATGGTCGCAGGTCCCCCGGAGCTGACGCCTGCGTGAGAGACGCGAGGCCCCGGTGCTGAGGAAATTGGCCGGTGTCGCCAGGCCTTGCATTTTCGTGAACAGCGACTAACATTCGGACGAAGATTGACTCGAGGGGGAGAGACTGATGATCCGATCACGACTGGGCCGGTCGGCGGCAATCCTGGTGGCACTGGCTTTCGTAGCCGCGTCCTGCGGCGACGACGACGAAGCCAGCAGCACCACGACCGCAACCGAAGAGTCCACCACAACGGCCGCAGCCGAAGAGTCCACCACAACGGCCGCAGCCGAAGAGTCCACCACAACGACTGCGGCTCCCCTCACGGGCGAGCCGATCAAGCTGATGACGATCTTCGAGGCCGGCGGTGCAGGAGCCACACCCGAAGTAGCCGATGGCGTGCATGCCGCTGCCGAGGCGATCAACCGGAGCGGTGGCATCGACGGGCGGCCCATCGTGGTAATCGAGTGCGACGCGGGTAACGATCCGAACACTGCTGCCGAGTGCGGTCGCCAGGCGGTCGCGGAAGGCGTGATCGCCGTCGTGGGGGCCTTGACCTCCAATGCCGGCGAGTACATGCCGATCCTCGAGGAGAACAAGATCCCTGCCATCGGCAATGTGCCGGCCGCTACGGCCGACTTCCTGTCCGCAGCCTCGTTCCCCATCTACGGTGGCCTGCCGGCGGCATCAGCGGCCCTCGCGGCCGGTCTCGTCGAGAAGGGCGCGACGAACATCAGCGTGGCTCGTGTGGATCTGGCAGCGGCAGCCGCGATCGCCGTCTTCGCCAACACCGCCCTGGCGACCAAGGGCCTCGCAGTCGGCAATGATGTGTCGGTCCCGGCGAGCGCACCCGACATGGCCCCCTACGTCGCCTTGGCGACAGACGGCGGCAGCGACGGCGTGGTCGTCGGCCTATTCGGCCAGGACGCCACCAACTTCATCATCCAACTCCGCCAGACGGCACCCGACGTACAGATCGCCGCCACCACGACCGACTTCGCGGCGGTAGTCGAGGCTCTAGGGGATGCAGCAGATGGGATCGTCGTCACCCAGTTCTTCGAGTCCGTCGAGGGTGACTCTCCGGCTGCCCAGCAGTTCATGGACGACCTCGAAGCAATCGGAATCGACGAGCCAGGCGGCTTCCGCGCCAACTCCTACGCATCGGTCATGGTCTTCGCCCAGATCGTCCGCGAGATGGCCGACATCACGGCCGCCGCCCTGTGGGATCTGTTGCCCACCATCGAGAACATTGACGTCGGGATGATGCCCCCGGTGCAGTTCAAGACCGGCGGCGCCGGAGGCATTCCCCGCCTGTTCAACGTCTGCGTCCAGTACGCGGAGATGCAGGGCGGCAAGTCGACGGTGTTCTCAGATGGCTTCTTGAACCCGTTCACGGGCGATGCCTGCTGACCCAGAGATGACCCAATCTCTTCGAAGGGCAAGCGGAGCAGCCCCGGCATGATCCGCTTCGCCCTGCTCGGGCTCGGCGCAGGCGCCGTCTACGCACTGACAGCACAGGGAATCGTCGTCGTCTACCGCGGCTCGGGCGTGCTCAACTTCGCCCACGGCGCGGTCGGCATGATCGGTGCCTTCGCCTTCTACTCGTGGAGGGCGGACGGTATGGCGGTGCCACTCGCTCTGGCGCTCGCCCTGTTGCTCGGTGCCGCCATCGGCGTCGCGATCCACGTCGTCGTGATGCGACCCCTTCGCCGGGCGCCGCCGTTGGCCCGCCTTATTGCCACACTCGGCCTACTCACCCTCCTGCTCGCTTTCGGCACCGAACGATGGGGCGACACCGCTCGGATCGTGTCCAAGCTGCTGCCCATCGATGGTGTCAAGGTCTTCTCGGGAGCGATCATCGGCCGTGACCGGTTGATGCTCGCCGGGATTGCCCTTGTCCTCACCTTCGTTCTGCAGGCCGTGTACCGCTTCTCCCAGTTCGGCAGAGCCACGACGGCAGTTGCCGAGAGCCGCATGGTGACCGCCAGCCTCGCTGTGTCGCCCGATCTCATCGCCGCCGCCAACTGGGCAATCGGCACCGCATTAGCGGTTTTCGGTGCGATCCTGATCGTGAACGTGACGGGTCTCCAGGTCGTCGGATTGACCCTGCTGGTCATCCCCGCCCTTGCCGCCGCGCTGGTCGGCGGCTTTCGCTCCTTCCCGCTAACTCTCCTTGGCGGCCTGGCAATCGGCATCCTCGAGTCCGAGGTGGCCTACCTCCAAACGAAGGTGTCGGATCCTTCATCTGTCGCCGGACTTGGTAGGGCGGTGCCGTTCCTGGTCATCATCTCGGTTCTGGTTGTGAGGGGCCGCGCCTTGCCTCTGCGTAGCGAGGTGGCCGAACGACCACCCGAGGTCGGCAGTGGCAGGGTGAGACCGATCGCCTTCCCGGTGGCTGTCCTCGCAGGTGTTCTGCTCGTCGGTCTCGGCTTGCCGGACAACCTCGTCGAGGCGGCCACGTCGACCGCCGCTGTGGCCATCGTCGCCCTGTCGTTGACGGTCGTGACGGGCTTCGCCGGGCAGCTGTCCCTCGCCCAGTTCGCCCTGGCCGGCATGGGTGCTTGGATGGCCGCTCGCCTCGCCGTCAACTGGGATCTGCCGTTCGAGTTGGCGGCGGTTGCCGGGATTCTCGGTGCGATCCCCCTTGGCGTTGTCATTGGATTGCCTGCGCTGCGAACACGGGGGGTGAACCTCGCCGTCGTCACGCTGGGTCTGGCACTTGTCATCGAGAGCCTCGTGCTCAACAACTCGACACGAACCGGCGGGATCACAGGCACCCAGATCGGCTCAGCCAGCTTCCTCGGCATTGACCTCAACACCGCAATCCACCCCGAACGCTACGCCGTACTAGCCGTACTGTGTCTCGCCGGTGTGGCCCTCCTCGTCGCCAACCTTCGTCGTGGTCGCACCGGGCGGCGGCTCATCGCCGTACGCACCAACGAACGCGCGGCCGCGGCCCTCGGCATCAGCGTCTTCGGCGCCAAGTTGTACGCCTTCGGCCTGGCAGCCGGAATCGCCGCCGTCGGTGGCATCCTCATCGCGTTCCGCCGACCCAGTGTGGTCTTCTTCCCGACCTTCGCGATCTTCGAGTCGATCCTTGTGGTCGTCTACTCGGTCATCGGCGGTGTCGGCTTCGTCACCGGAGCAGTGGTCGGCTCAGCCCTCGCGCCTCGCGCCGTGGTAGCCACTGTGGCGAGAGACATCTTCTCGAGCGACACGATGGTGCGCCTCTTCCTGGGTGTTCTGGTGATCGTCGTCCTCATGAGATTGCCGAACGGCCTCGTAAGTATCCGCCCCGGGCGATGGTTCCGTGATCGCAAGCCTGCCGGAGAACCCCTGGAGGTCGGGGACATCAGCAGGGTCGAACCCCTGACGCTCGAAGCGCGTGACGTGTCGGTGCGTTTCGGAGCCATCACGGCCGTCAGCGGTGTTTCGCTGGCCATCCGCCCCGGAGAGGTGGTCGGGCTGATCGGCCCCAACGGCGCCGGCAAGACCACCTTGATCGATGCCCTCAGCGGTTTCGCCAGAGTGGCGCGTGGCGATGTGACGCTGAATGGCCGCCCGCTCTCCCGAGGCGCTGCTCATCGTCGGGCAGCGCTCGGCATCGGCCGTTCCTTCCAGGGCCTGGAGCTGTTCGAGAGCATGACGGTGCGCGAGAACCTCCAAACGGCATGCGACCGGCGCGATTGGCTCGCCTACCTGACCGATCTCGTTCGACCCGGGCGGGCACCGCTCGGTCCGGCCGCTGTCGCCGCAGTGCGCGAGTTCGGCCTCGAAGCCGACCTCGATCGGCGACCCGAAGAGCTGCCCTACGGCAGGCGCCGGCTGGTGGCGATCGCCCGTGCGGTGGCCGCGAGACCATCCGTGCTGCTCCTCGACGAGCCGGCCGCCGGGCTGGGCGAGTCCGAGACAGCCGAGCTGGGTCTCCTCGTGCGCCGCCTCGCCGACGAATGGGGCATGGCCATCCTGCTCGTGGAACATGACGTGGTGCTGGTTCTCGATGTGTGCGACCGTGTCGCTGTTCTGGACTTCGGACGCACGATCGCCGAGGGCACACCGGCTCAGATCCGCGACGACCCGGCGGTCATTGCCGCCTATCTGGGCGGTGCCCAGACTGCCGCCGAACCGTCCGTCGCCGGCGCCGCGGATGCCATCGACGCCTCGCCGCCGAGGCCCGCGAACAGGCGTGCGATCGCCAGTGGTGCACCCCTGCTCGCGTGCCGTGGTCTGGCTGCGGGGTACGGGGATCTGGCTGCCGTGCGCGATCTGAACCTCGAGGTGAGGGCGGGCGAAGTCGTTGCCCTGCTAGGCGCCAACGGGGCCGGCAAGACCACCACCCTGCTGACACTCGCCGGCGAACTGGCTCCGCTCGGAGGCGAGCTGGATTGGCGGGGGTCGGCCCGTTCCTCCACACTCCACCGGCGAGCCCGTGAGGGCCTGGCGTTCGTTCCCGAGGAGAGAGCGGTGGTGCGCGACCTGTCGGTTGCCGACAACCTGAAGTTGGCCCGTGCTGACCAATCCGTGGCCTTCGGGCTGTTCCCTGAGCTTGCAACGCTGGCAGGTCGCCGGGCCGGGCTGCTGTCGGGTGGGGAGCAACAGATGCTGACCCTCGCCCGCGCCCTCGGCCGCAAGCCCACGGTCCTGCTGGCCGACGAGTTGAGCCTCGGACTGGCACCGATCCTCGTGCAGCGCCTTCTTCGTGCCATCCGGAGCGCTGCCGACGACGGAGTGGGCGTCATACTCGTCGAGCAATATGCCCGCCAAGCACTGGAGATCGCCGATCGCGTCTACGTCCTTCGCCGGGGTCGTGTCGTGCTCGAAGGCTCGGCCGATGAGCTGAGACACGATTTCGGTCGGGTCGAACAGGCCTACCTCGCCGCCGGGGAGGCTGGCGCCTAGTTGAATAGTTCCAAGGGGCTGGCGCGGTCACCGTAAACCCTTGTTGGTTCCCGAACGCCCGACTACCGGCTCGGGTTTGTCTGAGCGCGCGCGCCAATAGGCGGCGGGCTTCACGCCGCCCCGCGCTGCGGTGCGGTTGCAGGCCTTGTTCCATAAGGACTTCCGGTACTGCCGTGCAGAGGCATTCGCCCTGGTCACGGCCTATTGGCGCGCGCTCTAAGCGCACAAACACAACGTTCGGTTTGTGCGCTCTGAGCGCAGCAGCCTCCCGTCGAGTCGCCCGTCTAGCTCGTGTCTCTCGCATGTCGTCTCGGCGCTGGGCCGGGGTCTGTGCCCGCCTCAACGCCAACAAAGCAACGCTCGGCCGGCCTGTGTCTGAAAGAGGCGGAACTGGATCAACAAGCATGGTCACCCAGAGCAGGTCACGGGCCGGATAGACATGCCAGCCGCCGCCCACCCAGTTCCCATTCGAGTGCCTGACAACCATCCGAGGGCCTGGCGAGCATCCGAGTGCGGGCGTGCCCCCCGGCGGGCCGCTGTCACTCGGAGCACCCGCGACCAGTGACACCCCTCGGAACTACTCGTTTAGACCTGGATCGGTCAGTCGGGTTGCGGCCTCTCCTGAGGCACGCCGTGCTTGGTCGTCTTCCATTCCGGAAGCCGCTTCTCCATACGCGCGGTGATCGACTCGATGATGTCGGGCTGGGTGCTCGTCCACCAGGTCCAGTCCGTCTCCTCGGTCATGGCCGCTGCACGGTCGGTGACTCCGAGGAAGTCGTAGGTGAGCCGCTTAATCAGGGTCGTCGAGATCGGTGACGTATTCGTCGCGAGATGTTGTGCATATTGCTGAGCGGCTGCCAGCACCTCACCGGCCGGGTGCGACTCCTTGGCCATGCCGAGCCTGACGGCTTCAGTCCCGTCGAAGTCGCGCCCGCTGAGCAACACATCGAGAGCTCGCTGAACGCCGATCATGCGCGGAAGCAACCACAGTGAGTTGGCTTCGGGAAGGACGCCGAGTCGGCTGAAGCGGAAGCTGAGCTTGGCCGTGTCAGCCACGAAAAGTACGTCGAAGAGCAGCGCCATCGTGAGCCCGGCGCCGATGGCAGCACCGTTTATCGCACCGATGACCGGTGTGCACATGCGCCAAAGCGAGAAGTTGCGCACGACCATCCCACTGTCGGCCTCTGTGGCGCTGTCGGCGTCGCGCTCGAACGACACTGGTCCGCCGGATATGTCGATACCGGAGCAGTATGTCGCGCCCGCGCCAGTCACAACGATCGCCCTTACCGTGGGATCCTCTTCGAGACCCCACAGGGCATCTCTCAACTCCTCGACCATTTCGGAGTTCATCGCGTTGTGCCGGTCTGGACGGTTCAGGGTGACGGTCGCGACTCCGCCGGCTACTTCTACGAGAACCAGTTCGTTCTTGAAATTCATCTTGCCTCTCAGACGCTCAGACGCTCAGGATGGTGACGCAACCGATGCCAGGGGCGCCGTAGACCTGGGTATACCCGACGCTGCGGACCGGCCGGGACCTGTCTCTGTCCGGCTTGGCCGCGCAACTGCAGACAAACCTCGTAGATCTGGCGAAGACCCGAGGCACCGATCGGCTCACCATTGGCGATGAGGCCGCCGTCGGTGTTGATGGGAAGCCTGCCGCCGATCTCGGTTTCGCCGGCCTCGATGATGCCTTCTTGCTCGCCGTGATCACAAAGCCGTTCTCGGCCATGTGCATCACCTCGTGGCCGGCCTCGGAGTCCTGGATCTGGGCCACCTGTACATCTTCGGGTCCGATACCAGCCATCTCGTATGCCGCCCTGGAGGCGTCGACGGTCGGCGACTCGCTCGACTCGAGTGGCAACCACGAGCTGAAGACTTCGAATGACCCGAAGCGACGGCTCTTCAGCGTGACCGCGTCGACGAAGACCGGGCGGTCGGTGAACTGTCGCGCCAGTTCGGCCTTGCAGACGATGAGCGCCGCGCCGCCCTCGTCGGGAGAACAGAACATGTACTGGCGGAGGGGGAAGTTGAGCATCCTCGAATCGAGGATCTCGTCCTCGTTCCAGGTCTTCTGCCTCCACGCGTTCGGGTTCATCGCTCCGTTGCGGAAGTTCTTCGCTGCCACCTTCGCCAGGGTCGACTCCGATATCCCATGGTCGTGCATGTAGCGATTTGTCTTCATCGCGAAGAACTGGGTCGTCAGCATCATGCCGACATGTCCGTACCACTCGCCCAGCCCCACACTCCGTGGGTCGGGGTCGAACGCGCCACGTGGGTGCTTGTCGAAGCCGACCACGAGACCAATGTCGGAGGCACCGGAGCGAATGGTGTTGCACGCCATCAGGAGGGCGCTTCCCGCCGTGGCGCAACCGTTCATCACATTGACGAAGGGCATGCCAGTGAGACCGAGCCGCCCGACCATCGTGTCGGGATTCGCGCTCGTCGCCGCCGAGCGAACTCGCCAGGCTTCCACCGAACCCGAACTGGAGCTGGGACCAGTCGACGCCGGCGTCGCGCATCGCCTGGCGGACTGCGTACACACCCATATCCATGGCCGACACTCCGTCGAACCTGCCGAAAGGATGCAGACCGATACCGACAATGGCGACTTCTGCCGTCATCTCAAGCGCCCTTCACCGGTCGGAACATGTACGTCATGATCTCGGTACCTTCGCCGTCGGTCATGAAGGGAACCACGACGACCTCCATCTCCATCCCGATGTGCAGGGCGGACAGGTCGTCCGTGTAGATCCGGCCCTCCACACGTGCCTGCCCGGCGAACTCCACATAGCCAACGGCGTAAGGAATGAAGGTCTCCTCCGACTCCTGCCTCGCGTACGGCGGTGACTTCGGGATGAACTGTTGTGTGGTGAACGTCCACAGCAGTCCGCGCCGTGCGAACTGGGCCTCCTCGATCTGGTCGCCGAAGCACTTTGGGCAGTCCGCCTGACGAGGGAACGTCATCACTCCACAGGCGCAGCATCTGCCGCCGAGGAGACGAGGATCATCGCTGGGCCAGGTGAAGAGATCCGGGGCGACGGGCACCTGCTGATTGGCAGCCATGACCGCACAGTGTAAACGACGGCTCACCTTTGTGCACGATGATCGTCGTTGTCGACACCGGCAGGGCAAGCGGTCGGACGGCTATCGTCCTCTGTCGATGACCTACACCACAATCGACTTCGAAGTCAGAGACAGTGTCGCTCGCCTGGCACTCAACCGGCCAGACCATGGCAACGCCGCCGATCTGCTGCTCGCGCGCGAGTTGCTGCAGATCACAACCGCCATGTCGGAGAACCCGTCGATACGCGTTGTGCTGCTCACCGGTGCGGGCAGGAACTTCTGCGTGGGAGGTGACCTCAAGGCGTTCTCGGAGGAAGCCGATCTCGGTGTGCATCTGGCCGAGGTCACCAGCCACTTGCACTCCGCCGTGTCTCTGCTGGCTCGCCTCGACGCCCCGGTGATCGCCGCGGTGCAAGGGAGTGCAGCGGGGGCCGGGATGAGCATCGCCTGTGGTGCAGACCTACTGCTGATGGCATCTTCGGCTCGCCTCGTTTTTGCCTATTCGCGTGTCGGGCTCACCCCGGACGGAGGGGGGTCGTGGTACCTGCCACGGCTCGTCGGTATGCGCAGGGCTCTCGACATCGCACTCACCAACCGTGTCCTCTCGGCGCAGGAAGCGCTCGAATGGGGGGTAGCGACGCGAGTTGTTCCCGACGACCAGCTGTCCGCCGAGGCCGAGGCCCTGGCCCTCACCCTGGCCGGGGGCCCGCGAGCTGCTCTCGCCGATGCCAAACGACTTCTGCGCGGCAGCCTCGGGAACGATCTCGAAACCCAGCTCGCTCTCGAGAGTCAGGCCCTGTCGGCGAACGCAGGCATCGACGGCCGAGAAGGCATCGATGCGTTTCTAGCCAAGCGGGCACCTCGCTTCGGTGCCTGAGCAGTAGCGATACCAGGCGCGCCGGCTCCTAACGGCCGGTGAAGACCGCCGGCCGCTTCTCCATGAACGCGGCCACTGCCTCCTTGTGGTCCTCGCTCTCGAAGAGCCGCGCCAGGCCGTTGCCCACGAATGTGGCTACGTCGGACAGTTCGGTGTAGGAGCGCCCGACCGCGCGCCGCAGGCCTTCCTTCACATGACTGACTGCGAGAGGCGGCTGGGCCGCGATCTTGGCGGCAAGTTGCTGCGCCACCCCGATGAGCTCGTCGGGCGTGACCACACGCGACACCAGGCCTATCCGGTGTGCCTCGGCAGCATCGATGATCTCGGCCGTCATCAGCAACTCCGCTGCCTTCTCGTAACCGATCAGCTGGGGCAACCGCCAGTACGACGCCACATCCGCCATCAGCCCCATCTTCACGTAGAGCAGGCCGAAGCGTGCCTTCTCCGAGGCGATGCGGATGTCGCACATCACGGCGAGGTCCATGCCGATGCCAAGTGCCACACCGTTGACAGCGGCGATCGTCGGCTTCGTGCACCCGAACAGGGCCGCCGCCTCAGGCGTCATCGGGGGACGGACACTGGCGAGGTCGCGCCTGATCTCATCCATGCGGGGATCCCCCCATGCAGCCTCGATGTCGTCACCCGAGCAGAAGCCCCTGCCCGCCCCCGTGAGCACAACGACGCGAACGTCGTCGTCGTGCTCGGCTCGCCGGAAGGCGTCGATCAACGCCTCTCCGAGGTCGAACGTGGCCGCGTTCAGTCGATCGGGCCGGTTGAGGGTCACAGTCGCAACATGTTCGGCAACTTCGTACAGCACGTCCTCGGTCATACCCACAAAGTTAACCCCTGTTGACTAGTCATCTGGCCTTCGACCAGTAGATGGAACCTGGATGTCACCGCTCCGGGCTGTCGGTAAGGCGGGATCGTGTCCTTCGAGCCTTGATTCTGAGCGTGGCACCGAGGACGCCGAAGGCGACAGCACCGGCGACGGTCAACCAGCCGAGCCAATCGCCGAAGGTCACCCACGGCGATCGACCGGACCCGAGCGGTACGTCGGCGACGAGGGTGGCTCGGGTCTCGCCCTGAGGGTCGACGGTCGACGCGACGACACGGCCCCACGGGTCGATGATCGCGGAGTCGAAGCGACTGTCCGCCTTGACCATCGAGACTCGATTCTCGATGGCTCGAAAGACGAGGTGGGTGTAGTGGGTGGTGGCGATGGCGGAGACATCCGACGAAGGTGCGGCGATGAGCCGCGCACCGCGGCGGGTCATGGTGCGAGCCGTGTCCGTGAAGTCGAGGTCGTAGCAGATGATCGTGGCCAGAGGCCCGAACTCGGTTTCGTACACCGGGAAGTCGCCCTGGAAGTCGTTGATGTCGCCGGCGAAGGTCCCCGGATGATCCTTGCCGTAGACACCGAGGAACTCACCGTTGGGCGCCAGGACCGTTGTCGCATTGCGGGTGCGCCCACCGGACTCCTCGACGAGATAGCCGATCACCAGGTATGCGCCGGTCTCCGCCGCCAGCGCGGCAAGTTCCTCGGTGTGTTCGCGCTGAGGATCGAACCGGAGCCCGGCCTCGTTCCAGACCACAAGTTGAGCACCCTGTTCGGCGGCGTCACGGGTCTGGTCCATGTAGCGCTCGAGCCGGGCATCGGCGTCCTCATCGGTGTTCGGCAGACCGTTCTGCACCGCGGCGACGCGCACGGTGGGAGGGGCTTCATCGATCATCAGCGCGCGCTGGCGCCGATCCACGAGACGAGAAGTGCGCCGACAACCAATGCCCCCCGTAGCGCGGCGCGTCCTCGTAGTGCGAGCCCGGCGAGTGCCCAACTCGTGAGCAGGATGAGAAACTGCAGACCAGTGATGCCGAACACGCTCACCGGCTGCAAGAGAATCGGGTGATCGTGCAGTGCGTAGGCGTGGAAGCCCCACGTTCCGCCGATTGTCTCGCTGCCCGTGGACCGCACGAAGTCGATGGCGGTCCAGGCCAGCGGAGCGGACAGGACGAACCATCTATGACCCGTACGTTCGGCAAACCCGCGGCTGCGACCAGCAAGCAGAGCGGCCAGCACCGCCACGTACAGAGGCAGGAACTGGTACACCAGGGCAACCTCGCCGTCCGCGAGGCCGGGGGAGAAGTAGACCGCGTACGAACCACCTATGCCGATGGCCGGGGCGAGCCACGACGCCCGCGCCGGTCGAACGCGGTGCTGCGCCACCAACATGGGAACAAAGGCCACGAAGATCAGCGGCCAAACACCGACCGGTGGGTTGGCAAGAAGCACGAGCACCGGCGTGGCGGCGGAGAGGCACAGCCCAGGTAGAAGTCCGCCGCGCCCCGAGACGCTGCTGCGACACCGTGGCAAGGGAGCCCTCCCCAACCTTCGACATGATCACTCCTCCGGACGGACACCCGACAAGATGCAGAACAAGTTAACACTTGTTCACCTACTGGGCGGACCCCGAACGGTTCAGATCGCGCTGGTCGCCTTCGGCCTCGGCCGGGGTCGCGCAGACTTCGTGGCGCCTCGCCCGACCAGCAAGGCGTTCATCATCATGTCTCTGACCAAAGGCTTGAGCGTCTCCATTGGCAGACCACTGCGATAGGTGGCAGACAGGAAGCCGATGCCGCTGGCACCATGGACCATCACGCGCGCCTCGGCATCGGTGAGACCGGGACTCACCTGGGTGAGCGCATGGACCCACTCCTCGAAATACAGCCGTTCGGCCCTCTCCATCGTCGAACGTGTGCCTGCTGGAAGAGTGCGCCTCTCGAACAAGGCCAGATGGGCGAGGGCTGGGTGTTCGATTGTCGTCTCGACGAAGAGATCCACAAGCCCGCGCAGCACCTCCATTTGAGTGGAAGCTGATCCCACGATCTCGTCGGACTTCTCACGCAGGTGGAGGGTGTTACCGACGATCAGTCGCTCGAGCAGCTCATCCTTGCTTTTGAAGTGTCGGTAGATCGCGGGACCGGTGATTCCGGCGGCGGCACCGATGTCGTCCATGCCCGTCGCATGGAAGCCCTTCTCGTGGAACAACTCCGCGGCCACCTGGAGGATCTCGTCACGGCGCTGGGTGCGCTTCTTCTCACGCGGGCGCGCGTCGGCAGGCGCCGAAGATTTCTTCCTCGTTTCCGACACGGTGTCCTCCTGCGTCCCACTGCCAACTGCGACGATCGACGATAGCGCCCCGACCCCGAAGTCAGCCGGATGCATATGCTATAAGTTAACGACGGCAAACATCGGTGGTGAGACTATGGGAACGCAGCCGGTCAGGTCGGGGATCGTAAGCTACGGCGTCTATATCCCGTTCTGGCGACTCCAGCGCAGCGCGATCACGGCAGCGCTCGGCTCTGGTGGCGGTCGCGGTACGCGCAGCGTCGCCAGCTACGACGAAGACACGACATCCATGGGTGTCGAGGCCGCCCGACGCGCCCTGGGTAACGCTCCCGAAGGGTGCGCACCATCGATCATTGCCTTCGCTACTTCCGCCCCCGCATACCTCGACAAGACGAACGCCAACGCCATCCACGCCGCTCTGGCGATGCCGTCCACCGTCGGAGCTGTCGACTGTGTGGGGTCGGCGCGGTCAGCGGCCGCGGCTCTGATGGTGGCCGAACACCGTGGCGGGTTGGCCGTGCTCTCCGACATCCGCGTTGGGTTACCCGGCGGCGCCGACGAGTCCGCCGGCGGCGATGCTGCCGTAGCGCTCCTGATGGGCTCCGGCGACGATGTCCTCGCCGAGGTGATAGGCGGTTCAGAGGTCACGTCTGAGTTCCTCGACCGCTGGCGGTCACCGGGCGAGGACCACTCCAGGCAATGGGAGGAACGCTTCGGGGAGCATGTCTACCTGCCCCTCGTTCAACAGTCGCTGAACGACGCACTGAGCAAGGCACAGCTCTCGATCGACGAGATCGACCACCTGATCGTCACGGGGCTGCACACGCGGGCGGTCACTGCCGCTCGTCGGGCGATAGGGGCTCGGCCGGAGGCGATCGTCGATGACTTCTCCACCGTGATCGGCAACACGGGCACACCTCACTTCGCCCTGATGCTCGCCGATGTGCTCGATAGGGCGAAACCTCGAGAGACCATCGCCGTGGTCCACCTCGCCGACGGCTGCTCAACCTGGCTGCTGCGAACGACTGAGTGCGTCGACCAGCGCCGGCCCGCACACTCGGTGCGAGACCTGATCTCCGCCACCCGAGACGACCTTGCCTACACCACCTTCTTGACCTGGAGGGGGCAGTTGCATCGGGAGCCGCCGCGCCGCCCTGAGCCAGATCGTCCGGCGGCACCCCCATCCTTGCGCTCCGCTTCCTGGAAGTTCGGACTGTTCGGCTCACGCGATGAGGCCGGCTTCGTCAGCCTCCCTCCGGCACGGGTGAGCATGGCGAGCGGGGCCATCGATCAGATGGAGATGGTTCGCATGGCCGATGTGCAGGCCACTATCGCCACCTTCAGCATCGACCGTTTGGCCTACAGCCTCAGCCCACCCTCGGTGTCTGTCGTGATCGATTTCGACTCGATCCAAGACGGTGGCGAAGGCGGTGTTGGAGGCACCGGGAAGAGCGGCAGGTTCCAGTGTGAGCTCACCGACTCAGACCCAGCGGCCGTTCGTATCGGTGATCGTGTGGAGATGACCTTCCGTCGCCTCTACACGCAAGACGGCATTCACAACTACTTCTGGAAAGCGAGGCCGATCCGTGGCTAGTCATGGCATACGCGACAGGGTGGCCATCGTCGGGATGGGTTGCACCAACTTCGGCGAACACTGGGACAAGAGCACCGACGATCTCCTGATCGAGTCGTCTTCGGCGGCCCTCACCAGTGCCGGCGTGGCACTCGGCGACATCGATGCCTTTTGGCTGGGCACCATGGGCTCCGGTTTCTCCGGCCTCACTCTCAGCCGACCCTTGAAGATCCAGTACAAGCCGGTCACCCACGTAGAGAACTACTGCGCCACGGGAAGCGAAGCATTCCGCAACGCGTGCTATGCGGTCGCCAGCGGAGCGTACGACGTCGCTATGGCAATCGGTGTCGAGAAGCTCAAGGACAGTGGATACTCCGGGCTGGTTATCAGCGGGCCGGCAGATGACGGCACGGGGTCTTCGGCTACCGCGCCGAGCAGCTTCAGCCTGCTGGTTCCCGCATACGCCGAGAAGTACGGCGTCGACGAAGCGACCCTCAAGGAGGTGCTCACCCGCATCGCCTGGAAGAACCACCGCAACGGGGCGCTCAACTCCCGCGCCCAGTTCCGCAGAGAAGTGTCGAAAGAGACCATCGCCTGCAGCCCTCTCGTTGCCGGTCCCCTCGGCATCTTCGACTGCAGTGGCGTGAGCGATGGCTCGGCGGCTGCCATCATCGTCCGCGCCGAAGATGCTCTCAACTACACCGACCAACCCATCTATGTGAAGGCGTTGTCGTTCGTCGCCGGTCCGGCAACCGGGCCGATCGACCCCTCCTACGACTACACCAGTTTCGAGGAGGTCGTGCGCTCAGCTGTCGACGCCTATTCGCAGGCGGGGATCACCGACCCGATGGCGGAACTGGCGATGGCGGAGGTGCATGACTGCTTCACCCCCACAGAACTCGTACTGATGGAGGACCTCGGCTTCGCTGAGCGCGGCACGGCGTGGATGGAGGTTCTCGCCGGCAGGTTCGACCTCGACGGTCAGATGCCGGTCAACCCCGACGGGGGGCTCAAGTCCTTTGGCCACCCCATAGGCGCTTCCGGCCTGAGGATGCTGTTCGAGTGCTGGACCCAACTGCGTGGCGAGGCCGGCGAGCGCCAGATCCCGTCCGCGACCGGCAACAGATCGAAGGCCCTGACCCACAATCTCGGTGGCGTTCCAGGCGCATGCGTGAGCTTCGTCAGCATCGTCGGCAATGATCTCGACTGAGAACTGCTCGACGACACAAACGACCGAGTGGAGACGATGGGACTCGAACCCACGACTTCTTGCATGCAAAGCAAGTGCTCTAGCCAACTGAGCTACGTCCCCGTATGGCAAGCTCAGAATACCGGCTAGGAGCCGTCAGACGGCCTCGCACATCGCGTTGGCGCCGTTGACCCCCACCGTGGTCCGGTCGCCGATGGTGAGATGGTCGGCGGCACCCTGCCCGACGGAGATGCTCACCAGGATGTCGAGAACGTCGAGACGCGCCCCCACGGTCGTGGTGGCGCCCTGGAAGGTGACCGACGTGACGGTGCCGGCGAGGCCTTCGTCGTCGCTGAGGCACAGGTCCTCGGGCCTCACCAGTAACACCAGTCGTGTACCCGCCGCGTAGGGACGGCAGCTTGGCACGCCGACCCTCACGCCGAGCACGTTCACCTCACCCACACCGGAGACCTCGGCCTCGAACTCGTTCATCGATCCCACGAACCTGGCGACGAAAGCGGTGGACGGGGAGCGGTAGACCTCGGTGGGCGTTCCCAATTGCTCGATGCGACCCTGCGACATGACACAGACCCGGTCGCTGATCGCCAGCGCTTCCTCCTGATCGTGGGTGACGAACAACGTGGTGATGCCGGTCTCGGTCTGGATGCGACGGATCTCCTCGCGCAGGGTGAGGCGCACCTTGGCGTCGAGGGCGCTGAGCGGCTCGTCGAGGAGGAGCACCTCGGGCCTCACGGCCAGGGCGCGGGCGAGAGCCACACGCTGTTGCTGCCCGCCGGAGAGCTGGTGGGCGTAGCGGTCACCATGCTCGTCGAGTTGAACCAGTTCGAGCATCTGGCTGACGCGCTGGGCGCGCTCATGGCGGGGGATCTTCCGCGTACGCAAGCCGAAGTCGACGTTGTTGGCGACGGTGAGGTTGGGAAACAGGCTGTAGCTCTGGAAGACCATGCCCATGTTGCGCTTGTGCGCCGGCGTGCCGCCCAGGTCCCGGCCCCCCACGGTGACCGTGCCCGAGTCGGCGTGCTCGAAGCCGGCGGCGATTCGCAGGGCCGTCGTCTTGCCGCAGCCCGACGGGCCGAGGAGGGTGATCAGTTCACCGGGCCTCACCTCGAGGTCGAGGCCTTCGAGGGCGATGACGGGCCCGAAGGTCTTGCGGACTGAGGAGAAGGTGAGTGCGCTCATCGGCGGAGTCCTCGGGGATCAGAATCGGACGGCACCACCGCTGGAGCGGCGGCGGGTGAGCAGGGTGAGCAGACCGAGCAGGCCTGTGGTGGCCAACAGGGTGAGCAAGGCGAGGGCCACGCCGCCTTGGGGCGAGCGGCCGAAGTACTCGAAGCTGAAGGTTGGGAAGGTCTGTTTGGCGAGGGTGCTGGCGATGGTGTACTCGCCGAGCACCACCGTGGCGGTGAGGAAGGACGACGAGATCAGTGCCGACGACAGGTTGGGCAGAAGGACGCGACGAAAGGTGGTGCCCCAGCCGGCCCCGAGGCTGCGCGAGGCATCGACCAGGGTGCGCACATCGATGGCCTTGATCCCGGCATCGATCGAGCGGTACGTGAAGGGCAGGGCGAGAATCACATAGAACGGCACGAGGGCGAGGTCGCTGTTGAGGAACCAGCGCGCATTGGGCCGGAAGAAGGCGGCGACCCCGGCGACGAGGGCGATCGGCGGCACCACATAGGGCAGCACCGTGAGGAACTCGACCAGGGCTCTGGCCTTGGGCAGGCGCAAGTGCACGAACAAAGCGGTGGGCACGAGAAGCAGCAGGGTTAGCAGAACCGTCGTCACGGTGAGCTTCAAACTGAGCCTCAGGGTGGGCCAGAAGAGGGTCTCGTCGAAGACCTCGGTGAGGCCCGCCAGCGACCACTTGGAGAACACATTGTCCCAGGTGAGCAGCGGCATGGGCACCTTCTGCATCGCCGCCCGAGCCGTGGAGAGGATGGGGGCGATGAAGAACACTGCCGCGGCAATGAGCACCAGCGTGGGGCCCAACCTCGCAAGGACGCGCCGCCAGCGGCTGGGCTTCACTTCTGCCACCTCTCGGCTCGCTTGCGCAACAACAGATAGCCACCCATCGCGACGCCGATGATCAGCACCATCCAGGTGGCGAGGGCGAACGGCATCGGTGTGCGGCCGCCGACGTCGCCCTGCAGGAAGGACCGGATGCGCACCGGGATGAGCGCGCCCTGGGTGTTGAGCGCATAGGCCGTGGCGAAAGCACTGAAAGCGTTGGCGAAGAGAAGTAGGAACCCACCCAGCAGGGACGGAGCCAGAACCGGCAGGCCCACCCTGCGCCAGTAGGTGAACGGGGTGGCGCCGAGGTTGGCGGCGGCTTCGCGCCAGGACTGCTTGAGACCATCGATGGCCGGCAGGGTGACCAGGACCATCAGGGGGATCTGGAAGTACATGTAGACGACAACCCAGCCCCAGAAGTCATTGAGGCTGAACCACGCCTTGTAGGGGTCCCACCCGGCCTCGGTGAGGAGCTTGGTGGCCAGCCCCTGGCGCCCGAGCAAGGTGAAGAACATGAAGGCGAGGATGACGCCGCCCATGTTGGCCGCCACCCCGCTGAACGCGGTGACCAGGGAGCGGAGCCACTTCGGACGTTTCGCCGTGGCTGCGGCGTAGGCGAGCAGCCCGCCGAACACGACACCAAGTCCGGCGGTGACGAAGGAGACCTTCAGCGAGCCCCAGAAGGACTTCCACTCACTGTCGATCGCATCGGTGAACGCTGCTGTGGTGAAGGCGCCGTCGGGTGTGATGAAGGCCTTCTTGATGATGCCGTAGGTGGGCAGCACCAAGAAGATGAAGAGGAAGGCGAAGAAGGGCAGCAACCCCATCCAGGCCAAGTTCCACCGACGCGCCGAGGGGGCCGCACCAGTGGTGCGGCCCCCTTCAGCGGTGTCGGTAACGACGGACACTGGCTATCAGCCTGCGTCAGCCACCATCGGACCCCAGTTCTCCTGGAGCAGTGCATTGGCGGCCTCGACCTGAGCGGCGGTGAGGAAGCTCACCTCTGCCAGCAGGTCGGCCGGGGGCAGGTTCTTCTTCGCCTCTTCGTCGATGAGGCCGGCGGCCTCCAGCTCGGCGAAGCGGGCCGGCATTGCGCCACCCTCGAGATAGCCCATGGCGCCTTCGTCGGAGAGGATGTGCTCCACCCACAGCTTGGCGCAGGCTTGGTGCGGCGAGTCCTTCACGACTCCCTGGGAGTAGTAACCGCCGTACACACCGTCGCTCGGGAAGTTGATCTCGATGGTGAAGCCGGCGTCCTCGATGGCTGCGGCGAGGCCGGGGTAGTTGTAGCTCCAGTCGAGGGCGATGGGCGTCTCACCGGAGATGACGGTCGCCTGGGTGACCTCGGTGGGGATCAGGTTTCCGCTGGCCTTCAGGTCGGCGAAGAACTCGATGCCGGGCATGATGTCGTCGGCGCTACCACCGTTGGCAATGCTCGCGGCCATGACGGAGGCGAACGCCGAGCCGGACGTACGCGGGTCGCCGTTGAGGGCCACCTGACCCTCGTATTCCGGCTTCGTCAGGTCGGCCCAGGTCTCCGGGGCGTTGGTCACGATCGTGGTGTTGGTACCGATGGCCATGACGCCGTAGTAGGCGGCGATCCAGTTGCCGTCGGGATCCTTCAGGTTGTCCGGAATCTCATCCCATGTCGTCGGCTGGTAGGGCTCCCACAGGCCTTCGTCGATGGCGATCTGGGCCTTGGCAGGGCTGACGTCGATCGAGTCGGGCATGTCGTCCTGACCGGCGAGGTTGACGATCGCGTCGAGCTCTTCCTGCGACGAAGCGTTGGGGTTCTGGACCGGGTGGTCGACCCCGTACTTCTCGCCGAACGACTCCAGGATGCCCTTGTAGTTGGCCCACTCATCGGGGAGGGCGATCAGGTTGACCGTGCCCTCGGCCTGGCACTCTTCGACAAGGCCGGCAAGCGGATCCTCGGATGCGGCGGTGGTGTCACTGCCCATCGTGGTCTCGCTCGCGGCGGTGGTCTCGCTCGCGGCCGTGGTCTCGGCGGCGGCGGCGGTGGACTCCGAGCTGGAGTCTTCGTCGTCGCCACAGGCGCCGAGCACCAGTGCCCCGACGACCAGAGATGCAGCGAGCCTGTGGCCCGCCCTAGAACTCAGTTTCATGATGATGTCTCCCCTTGGTAGTGGACTGATGCCGGGGTGAGACGCTAGGTGCTCACCGCAAACGGTCCGTGACGAGAGAAGGTACACCAGGTGAACGGGTGGCGATATCCCTTGCGGCGGCTAACCGGTGGCGCTCAGTCGTCCTTGGTCGCAACCGCGTTGGGGGTGACGTTGACCTTCGGCGTGTACTCGGCAACCTCTACGTGACGACCTTCGCCCAGGAACTTCGCCCTCAGCGCGGCCCTGCAATCGGTGCACGGTCCGTAGAAGCGCTCGTCGAGGGTGGCGCCGCAGCGGGGGCAGACGATCGTCATCAGGTCCATCAGATCTTCCCTCTACAGGTTGCCGGTCGAACTCGCTGGTCGAAGTCGCTGGTCGAACTCGTCCGGCTCGTCTAGTAAGCGCGAGCCCAGAAGTCTCGCAGCATCGCCGCCGCTCCAATCGGATCACCCAGCATCCACCAGTGGCCCTGGCCTTCCATCACATGGTGCTCGGCACCGAGGCGGTCGGCCATCTCCATGCCGAGGTCGCAACCGTTCACAAATGGATCCTCTGGGGCGACGATCGCCAGACCGGGCAACAGGGCCGCCGGGCCGAGGCTCTCACCCCATTCCTTCATCGCCGGCTGGGCAGCAGAACGGTAAAGGGCAAGCACGCACCGCCCCATCAGTTCGTCGCCGGCCGCCACCAACTCCACGCCGAAGTCGGCGGGGATGCCGATCGACTCGTAGGCCGCCACCCGGTCGGCAGCCGGCATCGCCAGGGACTGCTCGAAGTACTGCTCCCCTGCCCCCTCGGTCTGCCAGATCTGGGCGAAGGCATGCCACACATAGTCGGGGTGGAACAGGCCGAGCACATCGCATGCCCAGGTGCGCACCAGGTCGGGCCTCAGGACGACAGCTCGCATGGCTATCCCCCCGCCCCAGTCGTGACCCACGAGGTCGACTGGACCGTGGTGGGCAACGAGTCCCTCGAGCACACCGATGAACCAGTCGACGTACTCTTCCTTGGTGGACCCGAACCCGTCGGGCACCGGGCACCCGAACCCGGGGAGCTGGGGGGTCACCACGTCGTCGCGGCCAAGGGCGGCCACCAGTGGCTGCCAGATGACCGGGGTTTCGGGGTTTCCGTGGAGCAGGACGATGGTCATGGGGGCGCATGGTACGCGTTCGGCCTGAGAGTTGGGGCCCCGAGCTGGCGGTCTTTCGAACCCGTGGGTTCGAAAACCCGCAGTTGTGACGGTGTCTCGCGCCCGAACGGCAGTTGTGGCGGGGTTTCGCGCCCGAGGGGGTGGGCCGGGTGGGGGTGGGGATACTGGCCACGCCGTCATCCCAGGTGAGGGGTAGCCTTGGCCCATGGCAGGGGAGCTGATCTACGCGTTCCGCATCATGCGGCTACCCCTGCTCGATGCCGGCGGGGCCGCCATCGGCCGTCTCGACGACATCGTCCTCGTCCCGGGTGCCAACGGCAGCCCTTCGCGCGTGGTCGGCTTCGTGGCCACCAGCCAGAGGCGGCGGATCTTCGTCAACGCCGCCCGCATCGCCACCCTCGACAGCGACGGTGCCCGCCTGCGCAGCTGGGACCTCGACCTCAACCCGTTCAAGCCCAAGTCGGGAGAGATCATCATCGGGCGCGATGTCATCGACAAGCGCATCGGCGACGAGACGGTCAGCGACGTCGCCCTGCGCGCTGCCACCGACGGCAAGCAGAACTGGTGGGAACCCGCCAAGGTTCGCCTCGCAAGGCGCAGCGCCCTGCGCCGGCGCCCCAGCTATCGCCTCGTCGATGTCTCCGAAGTGGCCGGCCTGTTCCACGTCGCAGTCGGCTCCGAGATGGCCGCCGAGGCGGCCAGGCTGCGCGACATGCACCCCAGCGATGTGGCCGGGGTGGTGAGGGCCCTGCCCCTCACCCAGCGCAAGCAGCTCGCCGAAGCCATGGACGACGAGCGCCTGGCCGATCTGCTCGAGGAGTTGCCCGAGGCCGAGCAGTTGCGCATCATCGAGGGTCTCGACATCGAGCGCCTGGTGAGCGTGCTGGAGGAGATGGAATACGACGACCTCGCCGACCTTCTGGCCGAGATGCCGGGCGAGCAGCGCACCCGGGTCCTCGAAGCGATGGACGACGAAGACGCCGACGTCATGCGCCGCCTTCTCTCCTACGAAGAGGGCACGGCGGGTTCGCTGATGACGCCCGACATCGTCATCCTCGGCCCCACCACCACGGTGGCCGAGGCCCTCGCCCAGATCCGCGACCCCGACTGGCTTTCGTCGATCGCCGCCCAGGTGTTCGTCGTCCAGCCTCCCTTCAAGCCACCCACCGGGCAGTATCTCGGCATCGTCCACTTCCAGCGCCTCTTGCGCGAGCCGCCGGCGATGGAGCTCGGCCGCTGCGTCGCCCAAGAGCCCACCATCACCCCCGACATGCCCGAACGCGAGGTGGCCGAACGCCTGGCCAGCTACAACCTGCTGTCGATCGGGGTGTGCGACGAAGCCGAGCGCCTTCTCGGAGCGATCACGGTCGACGACGTACTCGACCGCACCCTGCCCACGGGCTGGCGCCAGCGCAGGCGGGTGACCACGGCCCCGGTGCCGCGATGACCCGCCGCGCCGACCTCAGCACTCCCCGCGAGCGCCGACGCCTGGGTGTGCACTACGACCCCGACGCCTTCGGCCAGTTCAGCGAGAGCATCGCCCGCTATCTGGGCACGGCCCGCTTCCTCGTCTACCAGACCGGCGTAATCGTCGCCTGGGTGGGCCTCAACCTGCTCCCCCCGGCGGACTGGCAGTTCGACCCGTGGGGTCGCGGCCTGGTTCTGCTCACCCTGGTACTCAGCCTGCAGGCCAGCTACGCGGCGCCCCTCATCCTGCTCGCCCAGAATCGCCAGGAGCAGCGCGACCGCACCCAGACCGAGACCGACCGCCGCCTGGCGGAGCGCAACCAGGCCGACACCGAGTTCCTCGCCCGCGAGATCGCCAGCGTGCGCATGTCGCTGGCCGACGTGCCCACTGCCGGTGACCTGGAAGATCAACTGGACCGGCTCACCAACGCCGTGGAGAAGATGACCACCCGCCTCGACGAGCTCAGCGCCCGCCTCGACAAGCACGACTGACTCCCAACACGGGGCCAGGCGGTGACGTGCTGCACCAGTTGCAGGGTGACCCTGGCGAACTCTTCTGGTGAGGTGAGCGATACCAGGTGGTCGTCGGCAATCTCCACCACATGGGCGCCCAGGGCATCGGCGAGGGCCCTCTGCTTGCGCGGCTTCACCAGCCGGTCACGACTGGTGATCAGGCTCGCCGCCGGCTTGGCCAGACCGGCGGCGAACTCGCGCGCGTCGTAGCGGCCAAGCGACCGACCGGCGTGCACGACCTGCCGGCTGTCGTTGCGGCGGAACTCGACGGCCAGCCACGGAACAAAGGGGGTCATCGAATGGTCAGGACCGAGCACTCTCCTCATGGACCGGCCGATGAGGAGGGCGACGGTGTGCGACCTCAGGAGTGGGCCGAGGAAACGCACCGTCTTCCACTGCCAACGCTCCCTCCACCTGGCCCTCCACTCCAGCGCTGTGGCCTGCACCACCAGGCCCTTGACCAGGTCGGGATGACGGTAGGCGAGGAGGAGGCTGATCGGACCGCCCATCGAGTAACCGACGGTGATCACCTTGTCGATGCCCAGTCCACGAAGGAGAAGGGCGGCGTCATCGGCGGCGTCGACGAGCTCAAAGCGATCCGGGCTGCGCAGGCCTCGACCATGGCCGCGGTGGTCGATGGCGACGAAGGAGAAGTGCTCCGCCAGCGCCTGGTAGGCGGTGAAGAACTGGAGGTCGGCGCTCGCTGTCCAGCCGTGGAGGAGCAGCAGGGTGGGTGCTTCAGGGTCCGGGTGGCGATGGTGGCGGTAGAACACCTCGCCTCGCCCGGGCAACAGCATCGTGTGGCCCGGGGGGAGCCAGGGCACCACCAGGGGTTCGATGGTAGGGCTGCTGGTAGCCATGAGGCCAGGTTACCGGCTTGTTACCAGCTGGTAGCCCTCGCCAACCCGGTGAACTCCTGCACCCTCACACCCAGCCCGGTGACGTGGTCCAGCAGGTTCAGCCCTTCGAGTGCCTCGTCGCCGGGGCAGTGGACGCCGGCCGCCAACAGACTCACCGGGTGCCGCTCGAGGACCGCGATGGTAGTTGTCGCCGCCACTGCTGCCGCCAGGTCGGCCGCCGGCGCCGATGCCCCGGCGATCACCGTCACCCGTTCGCCCTCTGGCCCAGCGCCACGGGCCTCGACCCTCACCGACCCCACCCCGCCTGCTGCATGAGGCGGAACGAGCATCGGCAAACGTGCGGTAAAGCGGTCCCGGCGGGTGGCCGACACCCGCGCCGAGATCCGGCTCACGGCTGGGAACGCCTTCTGCAGCACAAGGGGATCAGCAAGCGCGCCTCGATAACAGTCGTGGGCAGCCACGGGGTCGGGGAACCACACCAGGTCGCGACCCGTACCACCCGCAGGTTCGATCCACTCACCGTCATGCCAGCCCAGAGATCGGTGGCCGAGGGCATGGTGGTGTTGGCGCGCGCACGCCGGGCCGGCCGTGCCGTGGACGGCAAGGTGCAGTTCATCCAGGGTGTGCAGCTGCTTGCCCAGCCAGCGAGCCAACAGCCCCGACAGACCTGGTGCCATGCCTGCTCCGACGATGACCAGGGTGTCGTGAAGACGGGCCTTCTGGTCGAGGGCGAGGAGGTCGCGCATGTCGTCGAGGTCGTCGCTGATCGACACCACCGGCACGCGCTCCTCGATCAGTTCGATCACCGTGGCCGCATGGGGCGCCGGCCGGCAGAGCACCACCAGGTCGCACACGAAGAGATCCTCGAACGCACCGACAGCGACGGCCCCCTGGCGTTGAGGTCCGAGAGTGGCCGATGGCTCACGGTCGTAAACGGCCACCCTTTGACCGGCGCCCACCAGGTGGGCCACCACACGACGGCCGGTTACCCCACACCCGACGACGCCGACGATCGGAGCCGGGTCGGTCATCGTGGCGGCACGCTTACTTCGCGCCAGCCACCCTCCTGGGGTGGCACCCCTCCCTTGCCCCGCATGCGCAGCACCCCGGCAATGGTGCCCGCTAGCGAGAGAGCGACGAGGGCTCGGCGCAGCGCTTTCATGCGTCGGAGCGTACCAACCCGTGCCAGCAGGCCGTTCGGTGTGGGGCCATCTACCCACTCGAGCATCGGCGCTGGGCCGGGCATGGACCCCGCCCCAGCGCCAACTCGACCCGAGTGCTGGCCGGTGGCCACTCGGAACTCAGGGTGAGGTAGTGGTCGAAGTATTGATAGGGGCGGTCGAAGTGGTCGAGGTGATGTCGAGGCGCTCGACGAACAGCACGGTGACTCGGTCGTCTGGTCCAATGAGATCGGTCACGGTGCGCACCAGACTGGTCGCGTCGGGCGCAGACGGCCCGGCGAGTTCGATGATCGCCAGAAACCCGTCGAACGAGGTCGAAAGAACGGTCATTGCTCGCGGTTCTGCCCATGCCCGGGCCAAGGCGTCGATCTGATCGGCGAGCTCCTCATCTGGAGTCGGCGGTCGAGGATCGGACACGCTCTCTAGCTTGAGCCAGGTCAGCTGCACCTCGAACGTCTGGCCGAGTTCGAAGTCGAGCACGTCCGTCAGGGAACGAAGTGATGGCGCATCGCGGGTGCCACTTGCATCAAGTCGAATGACATTGCCGTTGACCGACAGCAGGTCACGGTGCCCGGCTGCCGCGGGCCCGAGGTCTAGGAGCCATTGGTCGACGATCGCGGCGATGTCTGTGTAAAGGGTCTCTTCGTCGCTGAGGATCGACGTCGCCGTGGGTGTTGTCGTCGTAATGATCGCCTGGTCGACGTGATCCCATTCGATTGAGACGATCTTGTCCTCACCGAAGGCCGCCTGCAGGGAATCGACCAGGGGACCGGGATCCGGTGGCGACTCGAAGCTCCTCACTGCCACGGTGATCCGCAAGTCGTCGAAGGACACCTCCGGCGCTGACCGGCGGTCGGTAACACCCAGCCATGCGGAGACCAGATCGAGGGCCTTGACCTCGCGTTCAGAACGCTCAACCGCCGCAGTAGACGCGCCGTAAAGAGGTAGCGCCGCCGCGACGACGACCACCCCAATTAGGGCCGCCACGATCGATGACCGCCGGAACGTGGTAGCCAGGCGCCGCGGTGGAACGAACCCGGTCAGCACGAACACCAGCGCACCGGCAAACATGATCGCGAACAGATTGGTCGTGTACAGCAGAAGGGCGCCCCAAGCGAGCGTTGCATTGCCCGCCTGCACTGTGATGCCGATGACGGCGAGCGGCGGTACAAGCGCGACAGCGACAGCGACTCCTGGCAGCGACGACGACACATCCTTACGAACGGTCGCGTATGCGCCGGCAGTTCCCGCACCTAGGGCCACGATCAGGTCGCGGATGTCAGGAGCCGTTCGACTCGTCACCTCGTTCGGCAGTTCGCCGTTGACGAACAACACGGCCAGAAGATAGGAGAGCAGGACAGCCCAACCAGTCGCGAGCACGACCGCCCCGAACGAACGGATCGCATTCCGGAAAAGGGCCATGGCAACACAGGCCGCCGTTGCGAGTACGGGCTGCATCAGCGGAGCGAGGAGCATCGCACCGATGACCACAGCCGGTGAGTTGGCCGATAGACCCATCACCGCGACCACCACCGACAAGGTGAGCATGATCCCAAAGCGACGGCCCCAATCGTCCTGACGCCTGATCGACAACTCGAGCATCACTCGCTTGCGTTCCTCGGAGTCGAGGTGCCGGTGCCACCACCGGCGACGGTTCCTGAGATGCACACCGAGACTCGAATCGACACCTGGACCGTCGAGCGACTCGGGGGCCGCAGCCGCCGAATACCCGTTCGCGGAACCTAACGCGGCTTCCGCGTCCACCCGCTCCACCGAACCCACGCGACGTGTTCATTCACCTGTCTTACCCGACTTCGGCGGCTGTTTCGCGCTATGGCTCTTCGGTGGGGGCGCTTTGCATAGGGCGACTCACCCAAACGGTGATGTGTCCGCGGACGCCGTTTTCGGTCCATCGGAGCTGACCCGCCGAAGTCGGGGCTGGTGGGTGGCTCGACACGCGGACGTGACGTTGACCTGAAAACCCGAACGAGGCGCCTTGCGGCGCCTCGCGGGCTCGCTACCAGGCCGTGGTGGGGCTAACAAGAATCGAACTTGTGACCTCATCCTTATCAGGGATGCGCTCTAACCGACTGAGCTATAGCCCCAGTAGCGGGGAAAGGCTAGCGGCCCTGTTCGAAAACCCTCAAGCGGGATCCGTGGGTGTGAGACCTGCCTCGCCTGGCTCCGGGTCGGGGCCGGACGCTGAGCTGGGGTCGGGAATCGCCTTGCGTACCCATGGCCAGCGCCATCCGAGACTGCGCTCCTCGCGGGCAACCACCTCTTCCTCGAGCACGCTCACCCGTATCCCTCCCACGAGGTCGGTGATCAGGTTGAACATCGTGGCCATCAGCACTGCCAGGCCGGTTAAGCCGACAACCACGAAGACGCCGGCGACCCAGGCGTTGTGGAAGATCTCTCCTCCGTGCAACTCGAAGGTCTCCCAGCCATTGCTCTCGAAGAACCTCTCGATGTTGTCGACTGTGCCCGTGTTCTGAGCCACCTGCCACAACAACACCCCTGCAGTGACGCACACGCCGTAGAGGAAGGCGTTGAACACCACCGCCACTTTGAACACACTCCAGGTGTCGACATGGCGGACAATGCGGGTAACCCGACGCACCCGGGGACGCCGGCGTCTCACGATCACAGGGTTGAGCAAGGCACGGGGCTGGTTGGTGGCTTCGGCCGTCGGTTCGTCTGTGTGTATTCTCTGGGTGTTCGTCCAGCGGTACATCGGGCTCGGCGGGCACGATGATAGGAATCGAGACGGGCCCGCTCTCCGTCTCGATGAAGGCCAAGTCGTCGAGAACCGATGTGGTCCCAGAGTCCGAGCCGGACCCGTCGGGTGTCTGCGGAGTTGCCTCCGAATTCGGGACCGGAACGACCTTGGCCTTCGGGCTCCTCGGGGCTCGCGGGCTCTTCGACACCCCGGCCGGCCGAGGTCGAACGGCCCTGCCTGGCGACTCGGTGCGTGGGTCCTCGGGACCCACGGTGCGAGGTGCGGGGCCACTGCCAACCGGGCGCGGCAGAAGGGCGCTCGGGGCTGTGGGTTTCGCCGGTGTCCACGTCGGGAGTGTATGACACCCCGGCCGGCTCAAGGAGCGCGGGTGGCCCGCGCCGTAGCCGTCTCGCCCTCCACCTCGACCTCGACGACCACCTCGTCGCCGACCGACTGAAATGACCGCAGCACCCCTCCGTTGGCGACGGCCATTCGTTCGGCGGCTGCCCGACCAGCGACCACTCCGGCCAGGGCCGCCGCATCTGCGACTACCTGCGCCTGCTCACGCGCAACGAGCCGGGTACCGAACTGAGCCACGGCAACGAGCATCACTACCACGAGGGTGACCACCGCCAGCACGAGCACCACCGCCTGGCCACGATCAGAACGAATTGACGCGCCCATCTCACCTCCTACAACTCTTTGGGTTGGAGGCGGCGCGAGGCCGCAAGGTGGCGCAACTAGGTGCGCAATAGCGACGCGGTCAGTCCTCGTCCTCGTTGGACAGGATCGGCGCCACAGAGGCGACGGTCTGGCCGTTGTCGAGGCTCATCACCCTCACCCCGGTGGCGTCGCGGCCCTGGGAGCTGATGTCGCGCACTGGCATGCGGATGGTGACGCCACCGCTCGACACGGCGACGATCTCGTCGTCGAGGCCGACCATGAACGCCGCCACCACCTGGCCCTTCTTGCCGGTGAGGCGGATGCCGATGACACCTTGCCCGCCACGGCCCTGCACGTTGAACCGTTCGAGCTGGGTGCGCTTGCCGTAGCCGGACTCGGTGACCATCAAGATGGCCACGTCGTCGCGGGCGACATCGACGCTGACCAGCTCGTCGCCGGTCTTCAGCTTCATGCCACGCACCCCGGCAGCGGCGCGGCCCATGGGGCGCACCTCGTTCTCCGCGAAGCGGATGGTGGAGCCCTTGCGGCTGACCATGAAGATGTCGTCGGTGCCGCCGGTCTCGATGACCTTCACCAACTCGTCGCCGCCGCGCAGGTTGATGGCGATGAGACCGTCGCGGCGAGACGAGTCGTATTCGTGGAACAGGGTCTTCTTCACCTGACCCTTACGGGTGGCGAAGAACAGGTAGCGCTCACCCGCGAAATCGCGGGTGTCGATGATGGCCTGGATGGTCTCGCCGGCCTGTAGAGGCAGGAGGTTGACGATGGGCATGCCCTTGGCGGTGCGTTCGCGCTCGGGCACCTCGAGGGCACGTAGGCGATACACCTTGCCCCGGTTGCTGAAGAACAGCAGGTAGGCGTGGGCTGTGGTGAAGATCACATGCCTCACCAGATCGTCGGTCTTCAGCTTGGCGCCGCTGACGCCGCGGCCACCACGGCCCTGGGTCTTGAACGAAGCGGCGGGAACGGCCTTCACGTACTGGGCCTCGGTCATCACCACGACCAGTTCCTTGTCGTCGGTGAGGTCCTCGATGCTCATCTCGCCGTAGTCGAGGCCGATCAGGCAGCGACGGGGGGAGGCGAACTCGTCCCTGATCGCAGTCATCTCGGTCTTGATCACGCCGCGCAACTTCGCCGGGTCGTCGAGGATGCTCTGCAGCTCGATGATTCGTGCCCTTACATCGGTGAGCTCGGTGTCGAGGTCGATGCGGCTCAACCGAGTGAGCTGAGCCAGGCGCATCTCGAGGATGTCGGTGGCTTGGATCTCGCTGAACTCGTAGGGCGCAGCCATCAGTCCAGCCTTGGCCGCCGCCGCGTCGTCGCTGGCCCGGATGAGGGCGATGATCGCGTCGATGACGTTGAGCGCCTTGATCCGACCCTCGAGGATGTGCTCGCGACGCTTGGCCTTGTCGAGGCGGAACTTGGTGCGCCTGGTGAGCACGTCGACCTGGTGCTCGACATAGCCCTGCAGGGCTTGCACCAGGTTTAGGGTGCGGGGCACCCCGTGGACCAGGGCCACCATGTTGACCGGGAAGCTGGTCTGCAGTTGGGTGAGCTTGTAGAGGTTGTTGAGCACCACATTGGCGTTGGCGTCGCGCTTCAAGGTGATGACCAGATGGGTCTTGCCGCCCGCCGATCCGTCGTTGACGTCGGCAATGCCATCGAGGGCGTCACTGTCGACGAGCTCCTGGATGCGCCCGGCAATGGCACTACAGCTGGTCTGGTAGGGCAGCTCGGTCACCACCACCTGCATCTGGCCGCGCTTGCCCTCTTCGATGGTGGCGGTGGCGCGCATCTTGATGCTGCCCCGACCGGTGCGGTAGGCCTCGATGATGCCTGCGCGGCCGAGGATGCTGCCACCGGTGGGAAAGTCGGGGCCCTTGACGAACTGCATCAGGTCGTCGGCGGTGGCTTCGGGGTGGTCGATGAGGTGGATGGTGGCGTCGATCACTTCGCCCAGGTTGTGGGGCGGGATGTTGGTGGCCATACCCACGGCGATGCCCTGGCTGCCGTTGACCAAGAGGTTGGGGAACCTGGCCGGCAGCACCGCTGGTTCCTCGGTGGTGTTGTCGTAGTTGGACACCATGTCGACGGTCTCTTCGTCGATGTCGGCGAGCATCTGCATGGCCAGGGGGTGGAGGCGGCACTCGGTGTAACGCTCCGCAGCTGCTCCGAAGTCCGGGCTTCCGTAGTTGCCGTGGAAGTCGATGAGAGGGTGACGCAGGCTGAAGGGTTGGGCCATGCGCACCAGGGCGTCGTAGATCGCCGTGTTGCCGTGGGGGTGGTACTTGGCCATCGTGTCGCCGGTGACGCGGGCGCACTTCACATGGGAGCGGTTTGGCCGGAAGCCCTGCTGCTCCATGTCCCAGATGATGCGCCGATGGACCGGCTTGAGCCCGTCGCGCACGTCGGGCAGGGCACGCGACATGATGACCGACATCGCGTAGTCGATGAAGCTGCGCTCCATCTCGTCTTGCAGTTGGACAGGTTGGATGTCGTCGCCGGGGCCGTTGCGCTCGCGAATCGCCGTTGGTGGGGGATGTCGGTGTGTCGCTCATCAGAAGTCGAGGTTCCTCACGTCGCGGGCGTTGGCGGTGATGAACTTCTTGCGGCTCTCGACGTCGTCGCCCATGAGCACGCTGGTGATCTCGTCGGCCAACGCAGCCTCTTCGACCGTGACCTGCAACAGGGTGCGAGAGGCGGGGTCCATCGTGGTGGGCTTGAGTTCGTGCCAGTCCATCTCACCGAGCCCCTTCAAGCGGTTGAAGTCGTTCTTGTGGTTGGGGTGGCGCTCGAGGAAGCGGACCTTCGCGTGCTCGTCTTTCAGGTACACCTTCTCCTTGCCGACCAGGGTGGAAAAGAGCGGCGGTTGGGCGATGTACACGTAGCCGGATTCCACCAGGGGACGCATTTGGCGGAAGAAGAAGGTGAGCAGCAGGGTGCGGATGTGGCTGCCGTCGACGTCGGCGTCGCAGAGGGCGATCACCTTGTGGTAGCGGGCCTTGGTGGCATCGAACTCGTCGCCAACTCCGCCGCCGATGGCGGTGATCAGCGCCTGGATCTCGTTGTTCTTGAGCATCTTGTCGAGCCGGGCGCGCTCGACGTTGAGGATCTTGCCGCGGATAGGCAGGAGGGCCTGTGTGCGCGGCTCGCGGGCGTTGAGCGCCGAACCGCCGGCCGAGTCGCCCTCCACGATGAACAGCTCGCTCTCCTCGGGGTTGCTGCTACTGCAGTCCTTCAGCTTGTCGGGCATGCCGGCCCCGGCAAGTGCCGTCTTGCGGCGGATGGCGTTGCGGGCGTTCTTCGCCGCGACACGGGCCTGGGCGGCCGACTGGGCCTTCTTGACCACCTTGTTGGCCTCGGCGGGGTTCTCGTCGAGCCACTCGGCGAGCTTCTCGTTGGTGGCCTTCTGCACGAAGCTGCGGATGGGCACGTTGCCGAGCTTGGCCTTGGTCTGGCCTTCGAACTGCGGGCTCGCGCAGCTTCACCGAGATGATCGCGGTGATGCCCTCGCGGATGTCTTCGCCGAGCAGGTTCTCGTCTTTCTCCTTAAGCAGTCCCTTGTTGCGGGCGTACTTGTTGAGCACGCTGGTGAGAGCGGTCTTGAAACCCTCCACATGCATGCCGCCCTCGATGGTGCTGATCCCGTTGGCGTAGCCGTGGATGCCCTCGTGGTAGCCGGTGTTCCACTGCATCGCGATGTCGAGGGTCTGGGCGCCGGCGGTGTCTTCGTCCTCGAAGTGGCACGACCTTGGAGAACAGGGGCTCCTTGGTGGTGTTGAGGTGCTTGACGAAGTCGACGATGCCGCCCTTGTACTGGAAGGTGACCGTCTGCTCCTTCTCGAGACGCTCGTCGTGGAGCACGATCTCGAGGCCCCGGTTGAGGAACGCCATGGTCTGCAGACGCTCGAGCACCGTGCGGACCACGAACTCGGTGCCCTCACTGTTGAACACGGTGTGGTCGGGCCAGAACGTCGACTGTGGTGCCGGCAGTGCGGCCGCGGGCCGGGGTGTCGCCGATGACGGCGAGCTTGCCCTGCGGCTTGCCCCCCTTGGCGTACTCCTGTTGGTAGCGCTTACCGTCGCGGTCGACGGTGACGAGGAGCCTTTCGCTGAGCGCGTTGACCACGCTGACGCCGACTCCGTGGAGGCCGCCGGACACCTTGTAGCCCTCGCCGCCGAACTTGCCGCCGGCGTGGAGCACGGTGAGCACGACCTCGACTGCGCTCTTGCCCTTGTGAGGCCCGGAGGGGTAGGGGTCCACCGGGATACCGCGACCGTTGTCTTCGACGCGGCATCCGCCGTCGGCCATCAGGGTGACCGAGATGGTGGTGGCGAAGCCCGCCATCGCCTCGTCGACGGAGTTGTCGACGACCTCCCAGATGAGGTGGTGGAGGCCCGCCAGACCGGTGGACCCGATGTACATTCCGGGCCGTTTGCGGACGGGGTCGAGGCCTTCGAGGACCTGGATATCTTTGGCGCCGTAATCGGCACTGGGTTGATTGGCGTCGGAAGCCACTAACACCTCGATCGGTTCAGGAAAAACAGGTCGTGACCTGCGGATTCGGTGGCGACAAGGGGGCTGGGCCCTGCCACCTCAGCCTTCGTCGCGAACGACTTACAGCCTACCGGAGGGGTGTGCCGAAGTTGGGGAACCGGATCCGGTTTCCGCCCCGCAGTTTCCAGGTCAGCGGGGACTTACGCGGACTTCGATGACCTCGATGACGGCGCCGGCGACGTCGAGGAGGCGTTGGCGCAAGGTCGCCCTCGAGGAAGCGCAACTGGGTGGCCCAGGCAGGATCGTCGACGGTGACCACGAGCAGGGTGCCATCGAGTTTCACCGGCTGCACATGGGCGGCAACGGCGGCGCCGACGGCTTCCTCCCAACGCCCGAACAACCCCCCGATAGCAGCGACGGGGGCCCCCGGTGACGCTCCCTCGGGCCTCAGCCCGCGCACCACCTGCTGCAGGCTCTCCCCCAGCCTCACCGGCTCATTGCCTCTCATCGCACAACCATGCCACCGCTGATGCGCACGATGGCGTCGGGGTGCGCGGCCTCGGGCAGCACGCCGGCCGTGGTCAACACCACCTGACCCTGAGGGAGGTGATGCAGCAGGGCAGCCGCCCGAGTGGGATCGAGTTCGCTCAACACGTCGTCGAGCACCAACACGGGGGTGCTGCCGGCCTTCTCGGCCACCATCCGATGAGCGGCGAGTCGCAGGGCCAGTGCCAGAGTGCGCTGTTCGCCCTGTGACGCGTGGGTGCGTGCCGCCATCCCGCCGATGAACAGCTCGAGGTCGTCGCGGTGGGGTCCCACGGTGCTCACCCCGCGGCGTACGTCGTCGCCACGTGCCTCGGTCAGTGAGGCGGCGAGGCCGCGTTCGAACCAGGTCGGCGAATAGCCCAACTCCACCTCTGTCGGCTTGTCGGCGAGTTGGGTGTATGCCTCCGCCACCATCGGCGACAAGCGATCGCTCAACACCTTTCGCGCCCGACCGAATCGGTCGCCTACGTCGGCGAGCTTCGCGTCCCATACGTCGAGGGTGACCTCGACCTCCTCGTTCAGCCGGCCGCCGGCCTGTTTGAGCAGGGTGTTGCGCTGCTTGATGATGCGGTCCAGTTCGAGGCGCAGGGCGTCGTACTTCAGCGCCAACGCCACGAGCGTGTCGTCCATGAAGCGCCGCCTCTCCTGGGGCCCACCCTTCACCATGGCCAGGTCATCGGGTGAGAACACGGTCACCCTCATCACGCGCAGCAGCTCACGCGACTTTCCGAGGCGTTGCTTGTTCACCTGCACCCGGTTGCGACCGTGGCGGGAGAGCTCGAGCTCGACCAGCACCTCGCGGCCGTCGGGATGCAGCACGGTGGCGCGGATGACCGCCGCCTCGGCCCCAACACGAATAAGGGCCTCGCCCGGAGCATTGCGGAAGCTCTCCAGTGATGCCAGGTAGGCAAGGGCCTCGGCAAGGTTGGTCTTGCCCTGTCCGTTCAGTCCGACGACCGCCGTGACACCGGGGTGGAACTCGAACGAGGCCTCGCGATAGTTGCGGAAGTCGACCAGTTCCAACCGCGAGACGATCATCGTCGCGAGCCTACGAGCCCGCAGATCATGACGGTGTCCCGCGCCCTTGGGATCGAAAACCCGCAGTCCTGACGGGATTCCGCGCCCAATAGGGCGGCGAGGGAAGCGTCAGCGGCCGACGAACCCGCAGAATTACGGAACGCGGACGGGCATCAGAAGGTAGAGGTAGTCGTCGTGGCCGACGCCGCGCACGATCGCCGGCTTGAGGGCGTTCTCCGTGTTGAGGGTGATCGAGTCGCCGGTGCAGGCTTCGACTCCGGCAGCGAGATAGTCCGGGTTGAAAGCCACCGTCAGCTCCGTGCCCTCGTACTGGGCGTCGAGTTCTTCGGTGGCGTTTCCTACATCCTGGGTGATGGCCATCAGGCGCAGAGTGTCTCCGCCCATCTGGAGTCGCACAGGAGTCGCGTCCTTGGCGAGGATCTTCACCCTGCGGATTGCCTCGAGCAGGGGCTCGCGCTCGACGGTGAGGACATTTGCGTGGCTGGGCGGGATCAGCTGGCGGTAGTTGGGGAACTCGCCTTCGATCAGCCGAGTGGAAAGCCGAGTGGTGCCGACCTCGAAGGTTGCATCGCGGTCGCCGAGACGCATCGTGATCGAGTCGCCGCCACCGACGAGACGCTGCAGCTCTGTGAGCGCACGACCGGGAACGAGGACCTTCTGGTCGGCGGCGAGTACTTGTTGGCCAACGAGGTCTCTAACCGCCAGGCGGTAGGAGTCGGTGGCGACCATGCGCAGTCCGTCTGCCTCGGCGGCCATCAGCACACCGGTGAGGATCGGGCGGGCCTCGTCGCTGCTCGCGGCGCGCACCACCTGACGCAAGGCGTCACCGAACTGGGCGGCCGGCAGGGTGACCGATGAGTTCACGGGCGAGGCGAGCTTCGGATAGTCGTCGAAGCTCAGGGGGCGCACACTGAACTGGGAGCGACCGTTGCTGATGCTCACGTCGTCGTTCTCGACGGAGACCTCGACCTTGCCGGTTCCTAGCGATCTGACGATGTCGGCTGCGAGGCGGGCCGGCAGCACCACTCCACCATCGCGCTCACCACCCACTTCGACAGACAGTTGGATGGTGAGGTCGAGATCCGTGCCGGTCACGGTCAGTTGGTCGCCCGACAGCTCGAGCCTCAGACCGGACAGCACGGGAAGAGCGCCTGTGCGCCCGGTGGCAGCCCGGCCTGCAGTGGCCAGTGCCTCGGCAAGAACTTCACGCTCACAACGGAACTTCACAGGGTTCCCTTTCTCGACATCGGGTGATGAAGAAGACTAATAGTGGTAATAAGGGCTGTGGACTGTGCACAACTCATCGTTTGCCCAGCGTAGGCGGCGAAAACAAGTGCACAGCGATTTCCCCGTGTGTACACAGGCAAGGAATCACCGCGATGTGATTCGGTGGACAACATCACCTTGTCCACCGTTCTGAGGCGTGCGTCCACAGCTTGTCCCCGTTCACGATTTCTTCAGTCGCTGAACCAGATCGGTGACCTGATCGTAGATCGCCTTACGTTCCTTCATCAGTCTCTGGATCTTGTCGACGGCATGGATGACGGTGGTGTGGTCACGGCCACCGAAGAGGCGGGCGATGGCGGGATAGGACAGGTCGGTGAGGTCACGGAAGACATACATCGCTGTCTGGCGGGCGGTAACCAGGGGCCTCTGCCGGCTCTTGCCGCGCAGGGCCTCGACGCTGAAGCCGAGGATCAAGGCGATCTCGTTGAGCAACTCCTCGTCGGAGCGCGGCTTGACGAACGATCCGGTGAGCAGATCACCCAGTTGCTGCTCGGCCAGATGGATGCTGATCGGGAGGTGGTTGAGGCTGGCGTAGGCGGTGACGCGGATGAGAGCACCCTCGAGCTCGCGGATGTTGCTGGTGATCCGAGAGGCGATGAACTCGAGCACGTCGGGGGGCACCGGGCTGTGGTCGCGCTCGGCCTTGTTGCGCAGGATGGCAAGACGAGTCTCGAGGTCGGGTGGTTTGACGTCGGTGATCAGGCCCCACTTGAACCGGCCGCGGAGCCTCTCCTCGAGGGTGGGGATCGCGTCGGGTACGCGGTCGCTGGAGATGACGATCTGCTTGTTGGCGCCGTGGAGGGAGTTGAAGGTGTGGAAGAACTCTTCCTGGAGGCCCTCCTTGCCTTCCATGAACTGGATGTCGTCGATCAGCAGGACGTCGATGTCGCGATAGCGACGCTTGAAGTTGGCAGTGGTGTTGGTGCGGATGGCGTCGACGTATTCGTTGAGGAAGGTCTCGGTGGTGACGTAGCGCACGACGTCGTGGGCATAGTGATTGTGCACGTAGTGGCCGATGGCGTGAAGCAGGTGGGTCTTGCCGAGACCCGCAGCTCCGTAGATGAACAAGGGGTTGTAGCTGCGGCCGGGGGTCTCGGCCACCCTGAGGGCGGCGGCCAGGGCGAACTGGTTGCTTGCGCCCTTGACGAAGGTCTCGAAGGTGTAGCGCGGGTTCATCCCGCTGGTGTCGATGGGGATCTCTCCGCTCGGTGCTAGCACCGTTCCCGATGAACCCTCCAGCGCTGGGGAGTCGCGTGGGGTCTCGGGTGACCATTCCGATGCCAACTCTGCTTCAGCCATCTGAACTTCGACGGTGAACTGGAGTCCGCCGGCCCCGATTTCGTCGAGAGCATCCCTGACCAAGGGCAGGTAACGCGACAAGATGCGATCACGGGCGTGGGCGTTGGGTGCGCTCACTCTGAGCATCGAGACATCGCTGTCCAGAGGCACGACATCTTGAAAGGTGGAGAACCACACCGCTTCCGAGACCTGAGCGCGAAGGAGTTGCGCAACGGCTATCCACAGCGACTCATGATCGTTCACCTGCGGCTCCTTCCAACGAACCTAGCTGTATCCACAATGTTGTCCACATCATGTGGACAACATTGCACAACGAAGGCCGCACGCTAGCAGGCGGCCACAGCAGCTTGGTCACGGGCTGCTGGCCGCCGCCCGTCCGGGCTCAGCAGCAGGCACCTCAGGTTGCGGAATCATGGGTCATGGCCTGTGTCGGTTGCCACCAGGGGTCATCTGACCCTAGTCTTGTTGATTGGTCTGGCGTTGCTGGTGTTCACCGGGGTGCGTCATTTCGAACTTCGTCTGTCGATGCTGCCCCCAGGGTGGCCTGAGGAGGGCTGCGTGAAGCGCACCTATCAACCGAACAACCGTCGCCGCGCCAAGAAGCACGGTTTTCGCGCTGCGTATGAGCACCCGCGCCGGCCGGGCCGTATTGAAGGCCCGCCGCGACAAGGGCCGTCACCGTCTGTCGGCTTGATCTGGCGCATTCGAACGCGTCGCGAGTTTCGCACCTCGCCGCCGAGGGGCGACGCGTTCGAGCCGGAGTGCTCTGGTGCACCTACGTCCTCGATCCTCCTGGCATCGCCACACCGCCGCGGGTGGCGTTCGCCCTCGGTCGCGCCCTCGGACCCGCCGTCGTACGCAACCGTGTTCGGCGCAGGCTGAGGGCCGCCTTGCTGGCCGCGTCGTCTGGCGGCGGCCTGCCGGCGGGCGAATACTTGATCGGCGCCCGCCCGAACGCCGCCGAGCTCTCCTCCACCGAACTGCAGTTCGACCTCAAGCTGCTACTCGACCGCATTCGCGGCTGATCAGGATGGTCGCTTGGTACCAGAAGGCAGTGGAAGGGCGTCCCTCCCCCTGCCGCTTCACCCCTTCTTGCAGCACCTATACGATCGAGGCGCTGCAGGCACACGGCACACTCCGTGGCGGATGGCTCTCCTTGCGTCGCTTGCTACGGTGCCGTCCATTCGGACCCTCTGGTTGGGATCCGGTGCCAGAATCCGCTGATCGCCCCCGCCGACTTCGCAAGGAACTGCACGCATGATCGCTCTCGGCCTGTTCGAACCGCCCGCGGCCCTTCTGGCCTGGTTCTACAGCATCACCCATAACTACATCCTCGCCATCTCGCTCATCGCCTTGATGGTGATGGTGATCACCGCCCCCCTCGTGTTGAAGAGCACCAAGGGCATGCTCGAGATGCAGCGATTGCAGCCCGAGATGCGCAAGCTGCAGCAGCAGCACCGTGGCGATCGGCAGAAGCTCAACGAAGAGATGATGAAGCTCTACCAAGAGCACAAGGTCAATCCCCTTGCATCGTGCTTCCCCCTGCTGTTGCAGATGCCGGTGTTCATCATCATGTTCCAGGTGCTCAAGGGCCTATCCGACACCGACGAGGGTGCTGTCGGTTTCACGCCCAAGTTCATCTCCAAGAGTTCGGAGATGTACCGATCACTGGTCGGCAAGACGGAGATGAAGTCCTTCGGCCTCGACCTTGCCGTACGCCCGATGGACATGCTGTCCAAGTCGTTCACCGAGGGCCTGGTCTACGCCTTGCTGGTGGTTTTGCTCGGAGGTCTCTACCTCGTACAGCAGAAGATGGTTGCCTCGCGGGCCCAGGTGTCGCCGACGGTCTCTCCGACCCAGCAGAAGATCATGCAGTACCTGCCGGTGGTCTTCGCCGTCTTCCTCGTCTTCTACCTCACCGGCCTGGTCATCTACTACATGGCGCAGGCGGTCATTCGCATCGCTCTCAACTATTACATCACTCACCGCTTCTACAAGGGTCACGAGTCGCTCGGCCAACAGGCACAGCGTGCCGGCGAGAGGGCTCGGGAGATCACCAAGCAGGACGGTGGTGGTGGTGGCATTTTCTCGCAGGCGAAGAAGGAGATCGCTGCCGGCAAGGACCAGGCCGGCCAGAAGGCTGCTCCTGGGACCACGTCAGCAAGCGGGTCACCCCGCCGAAGAACAAACCAACACCCCAGTCCTCTCGCACGGGCAGCAGACCGGCATCGACCGGTAAGGCCGCAAGGCCGGCCGGTCCAGGACGCACACCGAAGAAGAAGTAGAGGTAAACACGATGGAATGGGTTGAGACGACTGGCAAGACGGTCGACGAAGCAAAGGGTAAGGCCCTCGACGAGCTCGGGGTGAGCGAGGACGACGCCGAGTTCGAAGTCCTCGACGAGCCCAAGCCAGGGCTTTTCGGCCGTATCAGAGGTGAGGCCCGAGTGCGAGCGCGCGTTCGCCCGGCGCAAGCGCGCCAGAAGGTCGATCGCCGCGATCGTCGCCGCGCTGAGAAGGGCGAGAAGGGCGACTCGGCTGAGGCTGGCGAGAAGCAGGACAAGCCGGCTCGGGCACCCCGCTCCTCCTCCGGCGAGGCCGCAGCGCGTCCCAGGGCGCCTCGTGCACCGAGGTCCGCTGGAAGCAGCGAAGATCGCCCCGAGCGGACCTCGTCGATCGAGCACAAGGAAAGGGAGCACCCCGTGGATGCACACCAGGTTGGAGAAGAGGCCCGTAGATTCGTCACCGGCCTGCTCGACGCCTTCGGTCTCGAGGGAACGGTGGATTTGACCGAAGACGGCGACGATCTGGAGTTGAATGTCCGCGGACAGGAACTCGGTCTCCTCGTCGGTCCTCGCGGTGTCACCCTGCAGGCTGTGCAGGATCTGGCTCGTGTCGCTTCGCAGCGCCGGCTGGGCGACCACGACACCCGACTCCGGCTCGACGTCGGTGGCTACCGCGAGAGGCGCCGGGAGGCACTCGGGCGCTTTGCCGATCAGATGGCCGATGAGGTCAAGGAGTCAGGTGTGGCCCGGGTGCTCGAGCCGATGTCATCTGCCGACCGGAAGATCATCCACGATTCGCTCTCGTCGGTGGAAGGTATCGCCACTCGTTCCGAGGGCGACGACCCCTACCGTCGGGTGGTCATCAGCCCGGCGAATGACTGAAGACGAAGCCCTTCTGGCGGCCCTGGCCGCGATCCAGGAGAGGGGTGCGATCGGTGGCACCACTCCCTTGGGTGAGGCGATACAACACGCCGAGCAGTTTGTGGCGATGATCCCGATGGCGGCGCACAACCTTGTCGACCTTGGTTCGGGAGGTGGTCTGCCGGGGCTCGTGATCGCCCGTCGCCGCCCAGATCTTGATGTGGTGTTGGTCGAGCGACGCCGCTCCCGCGCTGATCTGTTGCGCCGCGCTGTGGCAGCTCTGGAGTTCGCAGGCCAGGTGACCGTTCTCGACGAAGACGTGAGCGCCGTCGCTGGACGTCAACCGAGTTTCTTCGACGTGGCTACGGCACGCAGCTTTGCCGCCCCACCGGTGACGGCTCGTTGGGCGGCCGCCCTGCTTCGACCAGGGGGCAGACTTATTGTGAGCGAACCCCCGACCGACGAGCCGCGCCGCTGGCCCGACGCTCTGCTGTCACGTTACGGACTGATAGATCTGGGCCGTGAGCAGGGAGTTCGTTGTTTCCAAGCGGGGTGACTGTTCCACGTGGAACATGCCCGAAGCGGGCCCCAGGCACCCCTTTGTGTTCCACGTGGAACACAAAGGTCGATGCTCGATGAACGCGAGTTGATCCTCCACCGTCCAAGACAGACATCCACCCGTCTCGGCAGGACGCCCGCTATCCTTGCTCGGGTCCGCCCGTGGACGCGCCCGTTCGACGGGTCTGAGCGAGCAGGAGTTGTTCCTCGATGACCTCAGCCGAGGCCCTCAGCCGGCCAACGCCCCGCGTTATTGCAATCGCCAACCAGAAGGGTGGCGTGGGGAAGACGACGACGACGGTCAACCTCGGCGCCTGCCTTGCCGAGCTCGGCTATCGCACCCTGGTGATCGACCTCGATCCTCAGGGCAATGCCTCCACCGGGCTAGGGATCGACAACCGTGGCCTGGAAACATCGATGTACCACGTCATCATGCATGAGGTTCCACTGGAGAACTGCGTCGAACCATCGGCGGTGAAGAACCTCTTCGTTGCCCCGGCCAGCCTCGACCTCGCCGGAGCGGAGATCGAGTTGGTACCCGCCTTCAGCCGTGAGAATCGCTTGCGTCGGGCCATCGATGCCGTGCTCCCCGACTACGACTACGTCCTTATCGATTGCCCGCCTTCGCTCGGACTCCTGACGGTCAATGGGTTGACCGCCGCCAACGAGGTGCTGGTCCCCATCCAATGCGAGTACTACGCCCTCGAGGGCCTTGGCCAACTCTTGCGCAACGTTGATCTGGTTAAGCGCAACCTCAATCCGAACCTCGAGGTCAGCACCATTGTCTGCGTGATGCACGACGCCCGAACCAAGCTTGCCGACCAGGTGGTAAACGAGGTCCGTGAGCACTTCGGCGACAAGGTGTGCCGCACCGTCGTGCCGCGCACCGTCCGTCTTTCGGAAGCCCCATCCTTCGGGCAACCGATCATCACCTTCGATCCCACCTCGCGGGGGGCAACGGCCTACCGCAGCGTCGCCAAGGAGGTCAGCGGTGGCCCGGCTAAGCGGACTCGGTAAAGGGCTCGGGGCACTGATCCCGGCCGATGCCGGCGCAATTGTCGCCGGCGAAGAACCACGGTTGGAGGACGTTCCGGTTGGCAGCATCGTGCCCAACCCGAACCAACCTCGCGTCCACTTCGACGAGGAATCGATGGCGGAACTGGCGGCCTCGATCACCGAGGTCGGGGTGCTGCAACCGATCCTGGTGAGGGCGGTTGGGGATGGCAGCTATGAGTTGATCGCCGGTGAGCGGCGCTGGAGGGCCGCCCGGCGGGCCGGTCTCGCTCTCGTCCCGGCGATCGTGCGCACCACTGATGAGCTTGGATCAGTGGAGAAGGCGTTGGTCGAGAACCTCCACCGCGAGGACCTCACCCCGCTCGAAGAGGCCGCCGCTTACCAGCAACTGATCGAGGACTTCCATCTGACCCACGAGCAGATCGCCGGAAGGATGGGTAAGAGTCGTTCGGCAGTCACCAACACCCTGCGCCTGTTGAGCTTGCCGGCGGCCATCCAACATCTGCTCGCCGACGGTCGGCTCAGCGCCGGCCATGCCAAGGCTCTGCTCGCCACCCCGGACCGCGCCTTCCAGGAGCAGTTGGCGCGACGAGCGGCCAACGAGAACTGGTCGGTGCGGATGCTCGAAGAAGCAGTCCGTGATCGCGGGGGCGCCACTCCGGCGGACCCGGCCCAGTCTCCAGACGGCCAAGGCAAGACGATCGACGGAGCCGGGCTGACCAGCAGCACCCGGCTGCGCCCTCCCGGCTTGCTCGAGTTGGAGGAGTTGCTGGCCGAGCACTTGTCCACACGGGTGAAGGTGAGCATGGGGGCACGCCGCGGCAAGGTGGTGATCGATTTCGCCGATCTCGAGGATCTGGAGCGAATCTACCACCAGATGACCACCCCTAGTGATAAAGACTAGGGAACCACCACCAAGAGTGGTATTCGGTGAGAAACCTCCGAATGAGGGTTACGCACACCCATGGATAACCCTGTGGATAAAGCCTCAGGTCGAGCGTGAGACCCAGGCCTCGAGAGCGGCGAGCACGGAGCTGACCAACTGGGGGCCGGCATCGGCGGCGACCCTCACTGGACCGATGGTGAGCAGCACGGCGGGCATCCGAGTTTCACGCAACACCGGCAGCCTCATTCCGGCCACCGACGGGTTGATCCCCGGCAGCTCGACAAGTCGTTCGACTATTGCCTCGGCCAGGGTTCGTCCTCCCAACGACTCGAAGGACGGCACCTGGTAGAAATAGGCAACGGCGGTGGGCTCCGCGCTGCTCTCGAATCCGACGTAGACGTGGGCAGCGAACTGGTTGGCGGCGACCGCCTGGGCCACAGCATCGGGTTCGTCGAGGAGCATCACTGTCGCACCCCGCTGGCGGAGTTCGCGGCTGAGGGTGCGGGTGAGGGCGCTGAGCCCACCGAACTGGCCGACCACGATGCGGCAGTCGGCCATCCCCCCGAGGCCGGTGCGCATGCGTTCCTTCTCACGTACCGCCGCGACTCCGGGTCCGTTGCCGGTCTGGCCGCTCACCCTCAAGATCGCGCTCACTGTCTCGGGCCCGCAGACGGCGTCGGCGGCGAGCCCGCAGTTGGACTGGAGATCGGCCAGGGCCTGGGCGGTGCGCGGGCCGAGGATTCCGTCTACCCGTCCACAGTCGAAACCGAGCCGAGCCAGTCGTGACTGGAGTTCTGCCACGTCGTCGCCGCGCAGCTGGGGTGAGGTGAGGAACAGTGGACGGTCCCCGAGCTTCCACGATGCCTCTACCAGCGCCGTCCAGGTGTTCTCGTCGCATACCCCGCTGGCTCGCAGACCGCGAACCGCCTGGAAGGCCTTTACCGCTTCCTCCGTGGTAGCACAGTAGACACCCGCCTCGGCGTTCGCGGCGGGTGGAAACCCGGCGGCACCGAGGCGACGTTGCAGATCGCAGATGGCCTCGCCGCGCTGACCGGGTGTCAGCGGGAAGTGGGAAGGAATTCGCTCAACTCCTGCAGCAGCTGGCCCTTGCCCTTCGCCCCGACGAGGCGCTTGCGCACCTCACCTTGGTGGAAGATCAAGAGGGTGGGGATGCTCATCACGTTGAAGCGCATCGCGATTTCGGGGTTTTCGTCGACATTGAGCTTGGCAATCGTGATGCCGGGATGCTCGAGGGCGATCTCGCCGAGGATTGGGGCGATCATCTTGCAGGGGCCACACCACTCGGCCCAGAAATCGATGAGCACCGGCTTTTCGCTGGCGCTGACGGTCTCGTCGAAGGTCGACGTGGTGAGGGTGACGATGCCATTGGCCATGACGGGATCCTTTCGGCAGGGACAATGATTCTATCGCCGCGTTTCTCGTGGGACGAGCGACGCGCCGGGTGTGATCAGGAGTGGCCGGCCTGGGCTTCGAGCCAACGTTCGCAGTCGATCGCTGCCATGCAGCCAGAACCCGCGGCGGTGATCGCCTGACGGTAGGTGTGGTCCTGCACGTCGCCGCAGGCGAAGACCCCGGCAACATTGGTGCGACTCGACCCGGCAGCGGTGATCAGGTAGCCGTTGTCTTCCATGTCGAGCACCCCCTTGAACAGATCGGTGTTGGGCCGGTGACCGATGGCCACGAACAGGCCCGTGACGGCAAGGGTGCGCACCTCGCCGGACTTGACGTTGCGCACGACTGCGCCCTCGAGTTGATGCTCGCCCAAGAGTTCGTCGACGACGGTGTTCCACACCACCTCGATCTTCGGGTTGGAGAATGCCCGCTCTTGCATGATCTTCGAGGCGCGGAGTTGGTCGCGTCGAACGATTAGGGACACCTTGGAGGCGAACTTGGTGAGAAAGGCGGCCTCCTCGATGGCGCTGTCGCCACCCCCGACCACTGCGATCTCGTGGCCGCGGAAGAAGAAACCATCGCAGGTGGCGCACGTGGACAGACCGTGGCCGAGAAGACGACTCTCCGCTTCGAGCCCCAGCATCAGGCTCTGGGCCCCGGTTGAGACGATGATGGCGTCGGCCGTGTACAGGGAGTCGCGCACCCATGCCTTGAAGGGGCGCTCGGTGAAGTCGACTGCGGTGACCTTCTCGGTGAGGAACTCGGCGCCGAAGCGGGCGGCCTGCTCGCGCATGCGCATCATCAAATCTGGCCCCATGATGGCCTCGGGGAACCCGGGGAAGTTCTCGACCTCGGTGGTGAGCATCAGTTGGCCACCGGGCTGATCGCTGGTGCTGCTCGGTTCGCCCTCGATGACCAGGGGAGCAAGGTTGGCACGGGCGGTGTAGATGGCCGAGGTGAGGCCGGCGGGGCCCGACCCGATGATGATCACCTGGTGGTGACTCACGCAGCCTGCTTCGACTGCCGGCGCGACAGGGCGAGGAACCCGCCGAGCACCATCAGGCCTCCGATGGTGAGGTAGGAGATCCACACGGCTTGGTCGTGGTCGACGAAGAAACCGAGCGTCTCGCGAAAGACACCGAGCAGGAGGATTATCACCAGCGGCACGGCGACGAGAACGGAGATGAGGGCGAGCAACCCGAACACGAGGCCGCGCGACACCTTGACCGCGTTGTCGGTGGCGAGGCTACGCACCTTGCCCACGGTGCGTTCGACGGTGTCGGCGAGATCGGGGGCCCAGTTTGGATCGGTGAACGGATTGCCCGGCATGGCAGCGATCCTACTCGCCCGACGGTCTCAGCAGTCCGGGCGGCATGCCTCAGCCCGGCCCGTAGGGGTCACCACAAGCTGAGGGCGAGGGAGGCTATGGCGCCGTGGTAGGTGACCATCACGGCCGCAGCCATCCAGTCGTGGCGGCGCACGAACTGGCGCCAGCCGAGCAGGGAGTCGGAGAGCACGAACAAGGCCGACCCGGCGATCACCCACAGGTTCCCGGTGGCCCACCCGAACACCGCCATCACCGAGATGACGAGCAGGTAGGCGAGCACGGGCAACTCGAGGGCACGATCCTGGACGGCGGCGGCCTTGACGATGGCGAGGCCGGTGGTAGCCACCACCACGCCGGTGATGATGACGGCCACCCCGGCGAGCGCGGGTTCGGTGAGCCCGTACTGGATGAAGAGGATGATGAACACCAGGTGCCCGAGGAGGAAGGAGGCCAAGCCGACGACGAATTTGTCGAGGACGGGCATCAGTGCCACGTCGCCTGCGAGGCACAGGGCGAGGGCAATCGAGGCGACCACGACCTGGGCCGTGGGCGCGCCGCTGACCAAGACGAGACCGATCACCCCGATGGTGGCGAGGGGCTTGGCCCACTGCTCGACGCGATCGTCGCCGCGCCAACGTGACCACCAATTGACGAACATGACGAGAACGGTGACGACGAGGAGAGCGATCTTCATGGCCGGACCGGCTGCGGCGGATTCATGTGTGAATCATGGTGTGACCGAGACCAAGACCCTGCACTGGGCGTCGATGGCCTGCACAACGCCCGTCACCATGTCGCGCACGGCTACGGCCAGGGTGTCGATCCAGATGATGTCGGCCACGATCACCTGGTTCTCGCCGAGGGGGCAGGAGGACGACCCTGAGTTCGGTTGCCGTATCGTCCACCGGTACTTCGCCGACGGGAACGGCTGCGGTGGATTCGGCGGCGGGGTTCGTGTCGGCACCACCGGTGTCGGCGGCGGCGAGAGGCGCGTACTGGTCCGCGAACTCGAGGAGCTGGTCGCCGTCGAGGATCTGGGTGACGGCACTGGCAGGGCCATTGATCGCACCGATCGTGGACAGGGACACATCGGCGGGCGCCGACTCTGCCTCACCCGACGCGGCGAGATCTTTGGCCTGGGTCTGCTCGGTGGCGCTCTCGTCGTCGTGGTCGTCGTTGCTGTTCAGCACAGTCACCCCTGCTACTCCGAGCAGGATCACCGAGGCGGCAGCGGCAAGCATCGGCCTGACCCACCTTCGTCGCCCAGTCAGTCGCCCATTCAGGCGGGGGGTCAAGGGCACAACCCTCGCTGAGGGCTCTCCGGCAGCGCGGGTGGGAGTGGTGGCGAAGAGGGTGTCGTACTGGGAGAGCGATGCAGCCAGTGCCGATTCCAGCGCGTCGGAGTCTGGGGGAGAGACACTGGCGACCTCGGCCCTCACTTGGGCAAACGCAGCCACCAGGGCCGCGAGGCGGGGAGTGGACTGAACCAGGGCGCGCTCTACCTCGCTCAGATCGCCGTCGAGGTAGGCACTGGCCAACTCGTGGTCGGGGAGGAGGGCATCGTCGCTCATGGTGCCTCCGTTTGACGTCGTGGTCCGTCGGACTGGTTCCCGTGCTCGTCGGTGAGCATGGCGGCAAGGAGGGCGCGCCCGCGAGCGATGCGGCTCTTGACCGTGCCGATCGGCACCCCGAGCACGTCGGCGATCTCGGCATACTCGATGTCGCCGACGTCGCGAAGCACCACCGGCAGACGGAAGTCCTCCGGGAGACGGGCGAGGGCGGCGTCGATGGCCAAACGATCACCGAGGTGCTCGATGCCCAGCCCGGCCGCGGGGTCGGCGTGTTCGTGGGGTCGGTGGTCGTCGTTGACGACTTCGGTGAGAGGGCGCCGTCGCCGTCGCCTCAACTCGTCGAGGCTGGCGTTGGTGGCTATCCGATATGCCCAGGTGCTGAAGGATGATCGTCCGTCGAAGCGGGCGAGTCCGCGGACCATCGCGATCATCGCCTCTTGCGCAGCGTCTGCGGCGTCGGCTTCGTTGCCTGTGATCCGTCGGCACACCGCGTGGACGCGGTCATAGTGGCGGCGCAGGAGCTGGTCCATCGCCCCCCGGTCACCACCTTGGGCTGAGGCCACCAGCCCGAGGTCGTCGAGGGGCGTAGCGATGGGCCGAGGCTAGTGCGTGACGTGGCCGGCAACGGGGCCACGGGGCGGCGGGATCAGCCGAGGAAGATGTCGCCGATGGCCCCGCGGTAGGGGTGATCGGCGGAGCAACTGTCGTCGGGTCCGACTTCGACAAACGAGACCAGCACATAGCGGGCCGGGGTGGTGAGCATCACCGACACGGTCCTAGCCTCTTGGCCATTGGCGGTGTCGAGGGGCGCGCCCCAGTCGTCGAAGTCTGCGGGCACCGATTCGGCGGCCCCGTAGACGCGGATCTGGAAGGGCTCGCTGCCGACGGAGATGTTGATCATTCCGGTGACGGCGCTGCCGAGATCCACCACCAGGCCCACCTCGTGCTTGGCGCCGAGGTAGAGGTCCGCGTAGCACTCGGTGACCCACTCGGTGGAAGGGTCTCCGTCGACAGCCGATGGGAGCAGTTCGTCGCGCTCCATGGCGTCGCCTCGCGGGTCGTAGGCGGCGACGGAGGCGATCACGGCCACCGGTGTGACAGCGCGCGCTGGTGCTGACCTGGGCGGAGGTGGTGGAGCGGCAAGCTCGCGCTCCACCGGCGTCGCGGCCCATCGTGGCCCACAGCACACCGCCGACGACGAAGGCCATCAGCAACAGACCACCCACCACGATCAGGGAGGGACCGCTGCCGTGCTCGAACTTGCGGTTGGGTTGCTGGCGCGGCCGGGTGGTGGAGGGTGGGGTGCGATCAGCGCGCACCGCCGAGCCGGCCGGCCGACCCGGTCTGACCGGCTGGTACCCACCCACAGGGGTAGTGCTGCGGGTGGGTGTGACAGGGGTGCTGCGTCGCTGGTTGTCGCGGTTCGCTGCGGGTGGTGGTTCGGCATGGTGGTACTGCGGGGGGTTCCGCGGCTGGTGTCGACAGTTACATCGGTGCGCGGTTGGGCGGCGATGCGCTGCAACTCATTGCGCACCTCGACCCCGCTGGCGTAGCGGTCGTCGGGCTTGCGGGCCAGCAGGCGGTGGATGAGGGCGGCGAGCCCGTAGGGCAGGGTGGGGCTAAGGCGGGTGAGATCGGTTGGGTCCCGGTTGAGTCTGGCCAGCGCGGTGTCGGCGTCGGTCTCGCCGAGAAACGGCACCCGGCCGGCGAGGCACTCGTAGAGCACGAGGCCGAGCGAGTAGAGGTCGGCCCGGCCGTCGAGGCGGCGACCCCTCACCTGTTCGGGCGACAGGTACTTTGCCGTGCCCATCATCACGTTGGGGCTGGTGAGGTCGTCGTTCGCCACCGTCGAGGCCCTTGGCGATCCCGAAGTCCGTGAGCAGCACCCTCCCATCGGGGGTGATGCAGGATGTTGCCCGGCTTGACGTCGCGGTGAACGAGGTTGGCCCGGTGGGCGCAGTCGAGGGCGCTGGCCACGCACGCGCCGATGTGCACCGTGAGGTCCGGGCTGAGCTTCTTCTGCTCGTCGAGCAACTGGCGCAGGCTCTTGCCGTTGACCAACTGCATCACCACCGCTTGGCGCTTCTCGCCCCCGATGCGTTCCTCGATGGCGTCATAGACGGCGACGATGTTGGGGTGGCTCAACAGGGCGACGGCGATGGCCTCGCGGCGGAAGCGTTCGGCCACGATCGGATCGGCCGCCAACGACGGCTTGAGCAGCTTCACCGCCACCTGACGGGTGAGCGACAGGTCCGTCGCAACCCACACTTCGGCCATGCCACCTTGCGCGAGGCGACGCTCCAGCCGGTAACGCTGGGCGAGAATCGCAGGGGGCAAAGACGCGGGGTTCGCGTCAGGTGGGGTGGCAGACATGTCCGCCACCCGACACTAGTAGTGCATCGCCAGGTTTCCCGGGCAATGGAGGGGCGTATTGAGCGGGGCGTCTCAGGGTGTGCCGGCCACTACGAGGCGGCCCGGCTGATGGCGATCCCGATTGTTCCGTGACCGGCGTGGGTGCCCACCACAGGGCCGATGTCGCCCACGACGATCTCGCCCGAGTAGTGGAGGCGCAACATCGCAACGAAGGCGTCGACGTCGGCACAATCGGCATGCAGTACGGCGAGGTGCTCGATGGCTCCGGCCTCCTGCACCTTTTCGACGAGGAACGCGAGCGCCTTGCTGCGGGTGCGTTGCTTGCCACCCTGCTCCACCTTGCCGTCGCGCACCTCGATGATCGGCTTGATGGCCAAAGCGGAGGCGAGCAGGGCCTTGGCCCCGCCGATGCGGCCACCCTTCTTCAGGTTCTCGAGGGTGTCGAGAGCGCCCCACACCTTGGTACGCGAGGAGAGGTCGGTGGCCCTGTCGACGACCGTCTGATGATCGGCGCCTGCTGAGGCGAGGCGTGCCGCGTCGGCCACCACGACTCCGAGGCCGAGGGTGACCTGCTGGCTGTCGACGACCGTGACCTTGATGTCGGGGGCGACTGATCGCGCTGCCAGTTCGGCCGACTGCAGAGTGGCCGAGAGGGCGGCGCTCATGTCGATGACCACGATGCTGGTGGCACCCTCGGCGGCCAACTTGCGGTAGGCGGCCTCGAACTGACCGGGGGCCGGTGCCGCGGTCTCGGGGAGGGTGGGCGACGCCGAGCACTTGGCCCAGAACTCTGTCGGGGTGAGGTCGGCGCGGTCGACGTACTCGTTACCGTCGATGCGGATGGTGAGGGGGACGATCTCGATCGCCAACTCGTCGGCGACGCTCTGGGGGAGGTCGCAGGCAGAGTCGGTGACGATGCGGACGCGATTGGTGCTCACGAAGGGGGCAGGGTACTAGGTGAGTAGTTCCAGCGGGGTGTCGCTGGTCGACGAAGTTGTCGAGGTGGCGGACTGTGCATTTGTCGAACGGGACATCGCAGCCAGGGATGAAGGCGTCAGTGGCCGATTTGTGTGAGCGCACAGACCGAACGTTGTGTTTGTGCGCTCACACAAATCCGTGCCGGTGGTCGAGCATCGGAGGTGGCGGTGTCGTGGGTGTTGTCGACGAGGGTGTGAACATGGGCGATGTCCATGGGAGAACTCTAGTTCGACGAACGCACGTCCGCAACCTGAAACCAGAGAAATCAACAGAATGTTTCTGACGCCCCGACACCGGCCACCCGCGAACCACCTGGAACCAATCATCTAGGTGTCGTGTCGGGCAGTGGGTCCGCGGCGTCATCGGCGTCATCGTCGTCACCCGGTCCGGTGGCGGGGTGACCCTTGGCTGCGACCGCTGCCGCCCGCTTGCGCTTGCTCTGGCGCACATGGCGCACCCACCAGCTGAGCAGCACAAGCAGAAGAGCGCCTGTCGCCAGGTTGCCCAACCCGTTGAGGGCGGTGACGCTGGCTTTGAGCGGCACGGGCGGTCCGATGGCGACATCGCCCGCAGGGGTGAGCACTTCGAGAGTCACCGTAAAGCTCCCGTTGGTGCGCGCTTCGATTCTGATGTTGACCTCGCCGTAGCTGCCTGGTTCCACGGTGAGCAATTGGGGGGGATCGGGGAACAGCAGCTTGGGTGAAGTCATCCTGACCTTGACTGTCAGAGCGGTGTCGCTGGTGTTGCGCAGCTTCACAGGCACTTCGCTGCGCCGGCCGGTGAGGGTGAAGGAGAAGTGCTCTGGGAGCACGATCGAGTTGCGGATAGAGGCGTACTGGTAGCGCAAAACGTCTCTGATCGTCGCCACCTGTTCGTCGGTGAGCGCGCTGGTGGGCAGGATGCCGGCAAGGAAGGCAAACTCGGTGCTGCGCGGGTCGTCGGCAGGCAGCATGCTGACGATGCTGGCGGCCTCGAGGGCTAGGGATGCGGACAGATCAGCCCGGTCGGCGATGCTGCCCTCGACTTCGGCGGGCAGTCCAACGACGGCCTCCCTGCCGTCGTTGAGGAGTTGGTCGGTGCTCACACTCATGTCGTCGAGTGATGTTGGCCGAAGGCCGGGGGTGGTGGCCAGCAGGTCGGTGATCGCCGCCACGGTGGCGCTCGGGGGGAGAGACAGGTCGGGGGTGGCAAGGGTTATCCCGTGGCGGCGAGGGTCACCGCCACCGTCTTCGATCTGCTGGCGAAGGGCGAGCAGATCGGCAACCGTGGTGATCGCAGTGAGGACGGGCGTTGATGTTTCGCGGGCAAGGGTGTCGTCGATCATCCTGTCCACCACCGCGGCGTCCACGGTGACACCTGGGGCGACCTCGATCTGCACCAACTGGGAGGAGTCGGTGAAACCACCGAGGGTGCCCGGCAGGCCGTCGTACAACTCGACCGGCAGAACCAGCAGGCGCGCACCGAGGTCGCGGAGTAGGGCCCCGCCAGCCTGGCTGAGGGGTTCGTCGGTGATTGAGATGGCGCGTCTGGTAGAGGTCGAGGCCACATCACCGAGGATGTCCTCGCCATCGCGGAGCCATTGGGTGTAGAGAGCTTGCTGGCCGGCGGCAGCCGCCAGCGATGGGTCCAGGGGCAGTGACGGAGCCGAGATCAGCTCGTTGCGGCGGAGCAGGGGGCGGAGTCGTTCGGCCAGCGCCGCCCCTTCGGGTCCTGAGTCGGGGAGGGCGGCGAGAAGGGCCGGCGGCACCCTCACCGTCATCGGGATCGCACTGGCCTCGAGGACGTCGGCGAGGGAGGTGAGTTCTGCTAGCGCGTCATCATCGAGAGCGACTTTCATGTCGTCGCCGAGGATCACCGGTTCCTCGGTGGCCACCACCATGGCCAACGGGAGCTCGGCCTCGTAGCCCTCTTCGGTGGTGGGCAGGCGGTGGACGAAGGTGAGCAGTTCGGCCAGTACCTCACCGCCTTCTTGGACCTCGATCGTCAGGGGGTAGACGCCGAACTGGGGAAGCTGGAGGCGGTCGGCAGTGCGGGTGTCGGTTTCGAGGGGGACCACCACCCTCAACCGGTCCGGGGCCGGGCGTTCGAGAGTGGACACGGTGAGGTCGACCGAGTCCAGGCTGCGCGGCATGTCGCCACCGATGGCGGCGGCGACATCGTTGCGACCATCGACCTGGGTATAGGCCGTGATCACGAGGGTGGCATCGGGAGCGGAATCGAGATTGGTCGCCGATGGAAGGTCGATGGTGAAGTCGATCGCCCCTTCGGCGGCGACGTTGAAGGTTTGGGCAACCAGCCCCAGTCGGGGGGCGAGGACCGATCCTCGAGCGGAAGCCGGCGGCGAGGTTGCAGCCACCACACTGCCGGCAGCGACCCAGGCGAACAGGGCGGCGGTCGAGATACCGGTACGACGACGGGCTGACTTCACGGCAGGACCCGCTCGTAGACGCCCAGGAGCTCGGGTAGGCGGTGGAACCCGACCTGTTCGTACAGGGAGAGCGCAGCCTCGTTGTCGGTAGGTGTGTTGACCAGTACCCGCCTCACCCTCCACCTGCCAAGCCATTGGAGCGAATCGAGCACCAGGGCGCGGCCGAGCCCCCGACGTTGGTGGGCGGGGTCGACGGCCAGGCGCTGCAGGAACCCCTGGCCGGCATCGCGGCCGGTGATGGCGTAGGCGGCGAGATGGGCGTCAGCGTCGCCGGCGAGCCGGGCCCGGTGCCGCGGGGTGGCGCAGCGCACGTCGGCCACGGCCGACGGGTCCAGCCCCCACAGCTCGCCGAAGGCGGCGACATCGACCTTGGATGCGACGTCGTGGTGGCGGGGGTTCAGGCGGTGGGTGGCGACGTGTGGCCGGCGATCGGCGCGAGGCAGAGCCCGTGCATGCGCCCCGGGGGTCGTCGTGCTGGAGAAGCATCAACTGCTGCACAAGGGTGAAGCCTGCTGCCTCGACCCTGAGGGAGGCCGTCGTGCCCAGCGCCCCGGTGCGCACCCGCCGATAGCCGCGCTCGGCGAGCTCGTCGATCCATCGGGTGAGGTCGCTGTCGGTGGGCAGGCGCATCCGTTGCAGAAGCACCAGATGAGCCGAGTCGGGGCGGAACGGCTGGGTGCGCACCCGACAGCTCACACCTTCGCCGGTGAGAACGAACGGGGTAATGGCGCGCCGGTCGAGGGAGGCGTCGCCGTCTGCCGCAGGGCGTGACGGGGCCTGCCGTTCGGCCTCGTTCGTCATCGACCGAACGGTAGCGTCACTCGGTGTGACCGTGCTGTTCGCCACCCACCCCGCCTATCTCGAACATCTGGCCGGCCCGCGTCATCCCGAACGCCCGGAACGGCTCAACGCGGTGCTCGACGGGGTTCGGCGAGCCGGGCTCAGCGAGGCTCTGGTGGAGCTCGATCCCCTCGCCGCCACTCGTGCCGAGCTGGAGAGGGTGCACCCCGCCCACTACCTGGATCGCATCCAAGGCATCTGCCTCGACGGTGGCGGCCGCCTGGACCCCGACACTTACGCCAGCCCCGGTTCGTGGGATGCGGCGGTGCTCGCTGCCGGAGCGGGCCTCACGGCAGTGAGGGCCATGCGCGCCGGCCGCGCCGACGCTGCGTTCTGCGCGGTGAGGCCGCCCGGCCACCATGCCACACCCGGCGAGTCGATGGGCTTCTGCTTCATCAACAATGTCGCCGTTGCGGCCGCAGCCCTGGCCGACGAGGGCGAGAGGGTGCTGATCTTCGACTACGACGCCCACCACGGCAACGGCACCCAGGAAACCTTCTACAGCGATCCGCGGGTGCTCTTCGTCAGCCTCCACCAGTGGCCCCTCTACCCGGGCACCGGCTGGATGACCGAAACCGGCGAGGGCCCAGGCCGCGGCCACACCCTCAACATCCCCATGCCCCCCGGTGCCACCGGCGACGTCTACCTGAGGGCCTTCGACACCCTTGTGGCGCCCGTGGCGGAGAGGTTCGCCCCCACCTGGTTGATCATCTCCGCCGGGTTCGACGCCCACCGCAACGATCCGATCACCGACCTCAGCCTCGCCGCCGGCGACTACGGCCCCCTCACCCGACGAGTGCTCGATCTGGTGCCGCGCGGGCGAAGGCTGGTGATGCTCGAGGGCGGATACGACCTCGATGCCCTCACCCTCGGCTCGGCCACGGTGATGCGCGAAATGGAGGGCGTCGAGGGTGAGCCCTTCGAGGAGACCACCAGCGGGGGGCCGGGCAACGGCGCCCTGGCCCAGGTGCGCGAGCACTGGGAGACCGAGGGTCTGTTGTGATCCCCGAGCGGTTCCAACCGATCCTCCACGAACTGGCTCCTCTCACCGAACTCTTCAGGCGGGCCGGGTTCCGTCTCTATCTGGTCGGTGGCACGGTGCGCGACCTGCTCGTCGGCGAGCTCGATGAGGCGGTGGACTTCGATGCCACCACCGATGCCCGGCCCGACGACATCAAGCGTCTGCTCACCGGTTGGGCCGATGCGGTATGGCCCCAGGGCGAGAAGTTCGGCACCATCGCTGCCAAGAAGCGCGGCCCCCACGGCGAGCGCAGCTACGAGATCACCACCCACCGGGCCGAGGCCTACCAGCCGGATTCGCGCAAGCCCGACGTCCAGTTCAGCGACCTCATCGAGGCCGACCTGTCCCGGCGCGACTTCACCATCAATGCCATGGCGCTAGAGCTCACCTCCCCTTCGCCAACCCTGGTGGACCCCTACGGTGGTGCGGCAGACCTGGTCACCCGCACCCTGCGCACCCCGTGCGGACCCGAGCAGAGCTTCAGCGACGACCCCTTGCGCATGCTTCGCAGCGGCGCGGTTCATCGCCCGTCTCGATGCCAAGCCCGAGCCCGGCCTGGTAGAGGCGGTGTCGGCGATGCGTGGCCGTCTGTCGATCGTGTCGGCGGAACGCATCCGCGACGAGCTCGACAAGCTCATCACCCTGCCTCACCCCGCAGCCGGCCTGTGGTTCGCCATCGACACCGGACTGGCCGAGGAGTTCCTGCCGGAGCTGCCGGCGATGCGCCTGGAGCAGGACCCCATCCACCATCACAAGGATGTGCTCACCCACACCTTGGCCGTGGTCGACAACGTTCGCCCCCCGTCCGAGGGTCGCGTCGTGGCCCGACGGCACCCCGCCCCTGTTCGATTTCCGCCGCACCCGCCTGGCCGCCCTGTTCCACGATGTCGGCAAGCCGCGCACCCGCGGCTATCTGAAGGGCAAGGGGGTCACCTTCCACCACCACGACGCTGTCGGCGCCAAGATGACCCGCCGCCGGATGGATGCCCTGCGCTACAGCAGCGGCGACATCCAGGCGGTCACCGAACTGGTTGCCCTGCACCTCCGCTTCCACACCTACTCGTTGGGCTGGACCGACTCCGCCGTGCGCCGTTATGTGCGCGATGCGGGTCCCCTGCTGAACGAGCTCAATGTGCTCACCCGTGCCGATTGCACCACCCGCAACCCGAAGAAGGCCGAGATGTTGGCCAAGCGGATGGACGACCTCGAGGCCAGGGTGGCCGAGCTCGCCGCCGGCGAAGAGCTGGCCGCGATGCGTCCCGAGCTCGACGGCACCGAGGTGATGGAGCAGCTCGGCCTCGCGCCCGGGCCGGAGGTGGGCCGGGCGCTGGCCTTCCTGCTCGAGGTCCGTCTCGAGGAGGGTCTGCTCGGCAAAGAAATTGTTTGTCAACGTCTCGACAAATGGTGGCAGAACCACTACGCTCCGTGATGGGTTGACAGGGACCTGACGATCGTTGGAACAGAGAGCCTGTCAGGGGGTGAGGAAGTGGGCGACGATCAGGCCCGATCCCAGACTGCGCCGGCACAGTCCACCCTGCACGCGTTCGCTTTCGAGCCCGATGAAGCAGGGTGCCATCGGTCTGTCGATCGCCGCCCTCGTCTTCCTCGGCGCCTTCGCCTCAGGTGCCCGCACGGCGGATTCTTGGGATGGATGGGCCGACCTGGTCACCGCCCTGTTGTCCACAGCCGCCCTCGTGCTCGTCCTCGCCCACAAGACGGTCGATCGTCGAGCGAGCCGGTGGCCGATCATCCTCACCCTCGGCGGCCTCGCCCTCAGCCAGTTCATCCACGCTCTGGAGCAACTTCTCAACGGCAGCCACGATGTCACCGGTCCGGTGCTCCTCGGCCGGATAGTGCAGTTCACCGGCATCTTCTGGTACATCTCCCAGCAGTTGGTCGCGATGCCGTGGAAGAACGCCTTCGTCCACGTCGTCGATTCGGCCATCGTCACTGTCGGCCTGGCGATCGTTCACTGGGAGATCATCGTCCTGCCCGTGAGGGACGAGAAGGCGATGAGCATGGCAGACCAACTGGGTGTACTCGCGCCCGTGGGGCTCGATCTGTTCCTGTTCTGCACCCTCACCCTCGTCGTCATCGTCAAATGGTCACGGACCGGTTTCAACCTCGCCTCTTCGGTCGGAATGTTCCTGATAGCCGAATCTGCGATCAACGCGAGCGCCAACTACCCCACCGCGCTCACCGTTGCCATCGCCACCCCGGCCCGGGTGTTTGGCGTCGTCCTCCTGGGCGTGGCTCTCGGCTTTCCCGGCGGCGACCGGTTCGTCGTTCCCAGGCCGTCCAAGACGCGTCTTCTGGTGGTCAGCTCGGCCGCATTCACCGGCTTCGCGATCATCATCGTCAAGTACCTCATCGACGGTGACCAGGCCTCGGGGGTGTCCATCCTGCTCGCCTCGGCCTCGGTGGTGCTGCGTCTCCTCAGCCGCACCGCCGATCACCTGCTGGCGAGGAGCTGGTCGGAGCGTACTGAGGGGGTGATTTCTGCACTCCACAGCAGCGAGGCGGAGCTCAGGAAACTGCTCGACGACGTGCCCGACGCCATCATCGTGCTCGGCCGCGACGGCAGGCTTCGTGATGCGAACCTGTCGGCCCTGCGCCTCACCAACCTCAGCCGCGACGAGCTGCTCGGCCAGTACATGGTCGACGTCTTCCCCGGCGACCAGAGGGCACAGCTGCTCGAGCTGTGGCGGGAGATGAGGCGAGGCTCGCTCACGACCATGCCCATCTATCGCTTCGATCGGCCGGGTGGGAAGAGCTTGATGATCGAAGCCGGGGCCGTGCTGCCTGTCCGTGACCCTGATCGGGTGGTGATCGCCATGCGCGACGTCACCGAACGCCTGGCCGAATCCGCCCTCACCGAGGAAACCCGCCGGCGCTTCCGCGGTGCCTTCCACGACGCACCGATAGGCATGGCACTCCTGTCGTACGGCGCTGGGACGTTCGTCGACGCCAACAAGGCTCTCGCCGGGATCCTCGGCGGCACCCGTGAGGACGTCATCGAGCGCAACCTGAAGGACTTCACCACGCCAACGGACTGGCAGAGGGACGACCGACGGGCCGAGCGGCTCCACGACGGCTCCACGGGGCTCGAAATGCGACAGGAGAGGGTGCTCCGCCGCCTCGACGGGTCGACGGTGTGGGTCCGCACCTGGGCATCGGTGCTCGAGACGGGTTCCGAGGACCTGGTGCTTGTCCACGTCGAAGACATCACCGAGCAGAGGAACAGCGCCCAACAGCTCGAATGGGCTGCCACCCACGATGCGCTCACCGGGCTGCCCAACCGCTTCAGCTTCCTCGAGCGCCTGTCCACCCACCTCGCCGGGGCCGAGCCGGGTTCGGTCGCCGTCCTGTTCATCGATCTCGACAACTTCAAGGTGGTCAACGACAGCCTCGGCCACGAGGTGGGCGACCAGCTGCTGATCACCCTGGCCGAACGACTGCGCGCTGTGGTCCGCGATCGGGACCTGCTCGGCCGCTTCGGTGGCGACGAGTTCATCGTCATGCTCAGCGACGTCGGTGGCGCCGACGATCCGATCGAGGTGGCCGAACGTCTGCGCGCCGAGATCGTCAAGCCGATGGTCATCAACGGTTCCGAGCTCCACGTAACCGCAAGCATCGGTATCACCTTGAACGGCATCGACGACACCGACACCGGAGATCTCCTCCGCGACGCCGATGCGGCCATGTACCGGGCCAAGGCCAGGGGTCGCGACTGTGTCGAGGTCTTCTCCCACGACTCCCTCGTCGCCAACATGCTCACCTTGCGCACAACCAATGAGCTGCGCAAGGGTCTCGACCGGGGCGAGATCATCCCCTACTACCAGCCGATCGTCGAGCTCAGCAGTGGCCACCTCGTCGGCTTCGAGGTGCTGGCCCGCTGGCGCCACCCCGAACGTGGCCTGCTGGGCCCCGATCAGTTCCTGCCGATGGCCGAGGAGATGGGGCTCATCGGCGACATCGGTTCGCTGATGTTGCGCACCTCTTTGGTGCAGTTGGGCCACTGGCACAACAGCAGCCAGAGGTATGGAGATCTGTCGATGTCGGTCAACGTCAGCGTGCGCCAGTTGATGAATACCCAGTTCGTCGACATCGTGGCCGAAGCCCTGGCCGAGTCGGGGGTGTCTTCCGGCGCCCTGTGGCTGGAGATCACCGAGACCGCCCTCATGTCCGATGCCAAGCTCGCCGCGGTCGCCCTGCGCAGCCTGCGCAACCTCGGCCTCCACCTGGCCATCGACGACTTCGGCACCGGATACTCCTCGCTCACCTACCTGAAGCGCTTCCCCATCGAGGCGATCAAGGTCGACAGGTCCTTCGTCAGCGGCCTCGGCTTCGACGCCGAGGACTCGTCGATCGTCGAGGCCGTCGTCAAGCTCGGTCACTCCCTGGGCCTGACGGTGGTGGCCGAGGGAGTCGAGACCCCGCTCCAACTGTCTCGCCTGCGCGAGATGGGCTGCGGACGCGGCCAGGGCTACCTCTTCGGCCGTCCCCGCCCCGCCGAACTGGTGGAGACCGAGTACTCCCTGCGCTAGCCCCGTCCGCTGCCCGCGCCGTCCCCGCACCGTGCGATGTTGGCGCTGGGCCGGGCCTGGACCCCGCCTCAGCGCCGACTTAGGTTGAGGCTCGTGGATGTTGGCGCTGGGCCGGGGTGGTGGCCCGTCGGAGCGCCGACTTGGGTCGAGCGACGTCCGGTGAGGCCGATCTCGCCGTACTGTTGGCGCATGCCCGGGTCCCGAGTCCTCTTGGTCGAGCATGGTTCCGGCTTTCCATCCGGAGGACATCGTTGAGCGATCACGCACTCTCCCCGCCTGTCTGGCCGGCATCCCACAAGCGGTCCGTACCGTCGCCCACCGACGGTGCACTTGCGGGGGTTGTGGCGGGGGCGCTTGCGGTCACCATCGGCATGCTCGTGGCCGCGATCACCGACGTGGTCTCGCCAATCGACGCCGTGGGCAGTGAGGTCATCGACCTCTCACCACGATGGCTCAAAGAATGGGCCATCAAGCAGTTCGGCACCAACGACAAGCTGGTGCTGCGCACCGGAATCGTGGTGGTGCTGGCGATCGCTGCGGGGGTCCTCGGTGTACTGGCCCTGAAGCGCACCCTGCTGGGGGTTATCGGGATAGGCGCCTTCGGGGTGGTGGGGGCGCTCTCTGCTGTCGGCCGGCCGGCCGAGGGAGCAGGTGCCGGGGTGCCGAGCGTGCTCGGCGCATTGGTCGGCGCCTGGGTGCTCTACCTCCTCGTGCGCCGTCGGCCGATCGAGATCCCGGGCGAGTCACGGGCACCGCTCGGATGGGATCGTCGCCGATTCTTCGCCGCCAGCGGTGCCACAGCCGTGGCAGCCACTACCGCAGGTGGCCTGGCCCGGCTGATCGATTCGCGGCGCCTCGCCGAGTTCCGCCAGATCGCCGCGGTGCCACTGCCCGACCTCGGCGCAACCGGCAGCGCGCCTTCAGTGCCTGAGGGCGCGGACCTCGACCCCAACACTCCGTTCCTCACGCCCAACGACCGGTTCTACCGCATCGACACAGCCCTGTCGTTCCCCCGCGCCGAGGCGGCGACGTGGTCCTTCACCATCGATGGCATGGTCGACCGCGAGGTCACCCTCACCTATGACAACCTGCTTGCCCTGCCCCAGGTGGAGAAGATCATCACCATCTGCTGCGTCTCCAACGAGGTGGGCGGCCCCTACATCGGCAACGCGGTGTGGCGTGGAGTGCTGCTGAGCGATCTGTTGCAGCAGGCCGGCGTCAAGCCCGAGGCCGAGCAGGTCTACAGCACCAGTCTCGACGGGTGGAGCTGCGGCTTCCCCGTGGCGGCAGCCTTCGACGGCCGCGACGCGATGGTGGCGATCGGGATGAACGGCGAACCCCTGCCTCTGGAACACGGCTTTCCAGCGCGGCTCATCGTTCCCGGCCTGTACGGCTATGTCAGCGCGACGAAGTGGCTGTCCAGGATCGAGCTCACCAGTTGGTCCCGCGAGGGCTACTGGGTGCCGCGCGGCTGGGCCCAGCAGGCGCCGATCAAGACCCAGTCGCGCATCGGCTACCCGCGTCAGAACGACGTCCTCGCCGCCGGGCCCAACAAGATCGCCGGCGTCGCCTGGGCGCAAGGCCGCGGCATAGAGAAGGTGGAGGTCAGGGTCGACGAGGGTCCGTGGCAGGAAGCCACCCTGGCCACCGACGTGAGTGACGACACTTGGCGTCAGTGGGTGCTGGACTGGGATGCCACGGTGGGCAATCACACCCTCATGGTGAGGGCCACCGACAAGACCGGCGAGACCCAGACCGATGAACGCACCCCGGTGGCGCCCGACGGAGCCACCGGCCACCACTCAGTGAAGGTCAAGGTGCGCTGACCACAGTTTCGGCGGGCTCAGACGCCTTGTTTGCGGGCGCGCATTACGAGCACCGTTGGCGCGAGGGGATCGCGCACCCGCAGGTCGGGCAGTTCGTGGACCTGGTCGAGGTGGAAGTTGCTGCGCTCGAAGGCCATGTACAGCTCGGCGAAGGTCGGGCTGGTGGCGCCATAGGCGTAGCGGGCGGAGGAGTCGGTGCCGAACATCGCCGCCACCGGGTGGGGCATGGCCACCACGAAAGGCGCGCCGGGCTTGAGCACCCGGTGCACCTGGCGCAGGAGGCGGGGCAGGTCTTCGACGTCGGCCAGGGAGTGGGCGGCGAGCACCAGGTCGACCGAGGCACTGGTGGCGAAGCCGAGGTCGGCGAGGTCTCCCTGGTGGCACTCGACCTTCACCTCGGCGGCCTCGGCAGTGGCTCGTAGGGCGACGATGGCCTGGGCGTCGGGATCCACGGCGATCGCCTTCGCCCCGGCGATGGCCATCGTGATCGAGTTGGGTGTGGATGCGATGCCGAGTTCGATGACGCGCTTGCCGGCGAACTCGCCGCAGAGGCGCAGCTCGGCGTCGTCGGCGACGTGGGCGCCGTACGAGATGCTCATGTCACCAGTGTGGCCCGCAGTGGGGCCGGTGACGGGGATAGCCTCACCGGCCATGGCGTTCGACGTCGGCTTGCTGAGAGGAAACGGGGTCATCGACCACCGCCTCGCGCGCCGCCATCTGATCAACGAGTTCCGCCGTGGCCGCCTGCGCCAGGACCAGGTTTGCGATGCTCACCCCGAGCTCATCCGCGCGGCTCGCAACGTGGGCAGCCCGGCCAGTGTCGCCTGCCCGATCTGTGGCGAGAACGATTTGCGTCTGGTCACCTATGTGTTCGGCCCCCGCCTTCCGGCCCACGGCCGCTGTGTCAGCACCGCCGAGGAGTTGGCCAAGCTCGACGCCCGACCCGACGAGCTCACCGCTTACGTCGTCGAGGCCTGCACCGCGTGCCGCTGGCACCACCTGTTGAAGGTGCTCCCGGTCGGGCGGGCGCCCGGCGCGCCAACGCCGCTCCTCCTAGCGACGCCCGCGCCCGGCCGTCTGGGGCGTCGGTCAGAAGGGGCTGAGGCCGAAACGGTTGCGGATGCTGATCGCTTCGCCGACGTGGGCGTGACCGTGGCCGAGCACCGGCCACTGGACGAACCACCACACGGCCCTGCCCCGCCAGCCCGCATACAGCCAGGGGAACTCGCCCGGGTCGAGGCCGGCCTGGTGGGTGAGTCGATAGTCGGTGTGGGGCTCGATGTCGAGAGCAAGTGAGCCGAGGCGATCGAGCCATGCTGCCGTGGTGTCGAACACGGAGGTGAGGTAGTCGGTGAGCGCTTCCGGGGCGACCCTGGCGGTCAGCGCCGGATCTTCCCTTTCGGCCAGGGCGACCCCGGCGGGAGCATCGGCCAGGCCGAGAGCTTCGCAATGGGTGGCGAACAGGGTGGGGTGATTGCGGATGACCGCGTTGATCGCCAGGTCGTGGTGGCGGGCGAGGTGGAGAAGGAGGCCGGCGATCGTGCTGCCACCGCCGTCGGCCTGCTCGTGCCATCTCGCGCCGGGAACCAGCTCGATCACAGAGCCGAAGAGGTCTGCGCGCAGGGCTCCGAGGTCGGTTTTCATCCATCCGTGCAGGTCCATCGGGTTCACCGTAGTGCCGGAGAAACCTGTGTGAGACCCCTTCCGTACGGTCTCCACCAACGGCTTCCCCTGCGAACATCCCCAGGAAAGTCCCGAACAAGGAGAGGAGTAACGTCGTGTCGGTGTCCGTGTCCATGCCCTGCTCGTCGCCCGACCGATGCCCTCACCGGGCCGCTACACTTTCCAGGTCATATTGGCCCTGCCCCCAAAGAGGGGCCCCGGCTGTCCGCCGGGTCCGAAGGGAGGAAGAACACGCATGATGCGTGCCTACGAATTAATGGTCATCCTCGACAGCGACCTCGATGAGCTTGCGGCGCAGGGTTGGGTGAAGTCCATCACCGAGTCGATCGCCAAGGTCGGAGGCGAGGTGCACGGCAAGCCCGACTGGTGGGGCAAGCGCCAGTTCGCTTACCCGATCGACAAGAAGGAGTACGGCTACTACGTCGTCATCAACCTCTTCGCTGCACCCAGTGCACTCGACGAGGTGGAGCGCTCCTTCCGGATTGCAGACGACGTCGTCCGCCACAAGTTGTTGCGCCTCCCCGATGCCGAAGCGACCCGCCGCGGCATGGGCGTCGCAGCCTGACACCTCTGGCGTTCTTCGCCTCTTTCCGCAAGGAGCAACCACCATGGCCGACAACAGCGTCACTCTCGTGGGCAACCTCACCAAGGATCCCGAACTCCGCTTCACCACCGGTGGTCGCGGCGTGGCCAGTTTCGGCCTCGCTGTCAACCGTCGCTACCAGGTGAACAACGAATGGCAGGAGCAGACCTCGTTCCTCAACGTGGTCGCTTGGGGTGACTTGGGCGAGAACGCTGCCGCGTCGCTCAACAAGGGCATGCGCATCATCGTCACCGGACGGCTCGAGCAACGCAGCTACGAGACCAAAGAAGGCGAGAAGCGTTCCATCGTCGAGATCAACGCCGACGATATTGGCCCCTCCTTGAGGTGGGCACGTGCCACGGTCGAGCGCATCGCTCGCGACAGCGGCGGTGCCGGCAGCGACCAGCGTGGCTCCGCCCCAGGCGGTGCCGCCAGCAGTGGCGGTGGGCGTGCACCGGATCCGGTGTACGGCGACGAAGAACCCTTCTGATACCCGTTCGAGAGTTCGAGAAAGACCAATCATGAGCAGCAAGAAGAACAGCAAGGTTCGGACGTCCAAGGACGCCAACCCGAAGAAGTTCAAGAAGAAGACGAGCATCCTCGTCACCGACAAGGTCGAGTACATCGACTACAAGGACGTCAACCTCCTCACCCGTTTCGTGAGCGACCGGTCGAAGATCCGCAACCGTCGGGTCACAGGCAACGACGTACAGCAGCAGCGCGAGATCGCCAACGCGGTCAAGAACGCCCGCGAGATGGCTCTGCTGCCTTACACCAAGCGTGTCTCCCAGACCCGCACTTCGCGGGCGCCGCGCGATGGCGACAGCCGTCGTAGCGAGAGGTCCGAGGAGCAGGTGGTCAGCCAGGTGGAGAGCACCGAAGTCAAGAGCACCGAAATCGAGAGCACCGAAGTCGAGACGGCCGAGGTCGTCGACGAGATCGTGGAGGCCTGACATGAGGGTCATTCTGCGTTCGGATCACAAGGGCCTCGGCAAGCGCGGCGACATCATCGACGTGAGTGAGGGCCACGCCCGCAACTTCCTGCTCCCCAAGGGCCTGGCATTCAAGGCCAGCGATGGGGCGGCCAGCCAGGCGGCATCGATGAGGCGTGCCCGCGACCTGCGCGATTCCCAGGACCGCGAAGCGGCCCAGACCGTGGCCTCAGCCCTGGTGGCCAAGACCATCACGATCAAGGCCAAGACCGGTACCGAGGGCCGCCTGTTCGGTTCGGTCACCGCCGCCGATGTGGCCGAGGCCGTCGCCACCCAGACCAATATCCAACTCGACCGCAAGAAGTTGCACGTCGACCACATCAAGACCATCGGTACGTTCCAGGTCAGCGTCAAGCTGCACCACGACGTCGAGTTCCCGATCACGGTCGAGGTCGTCGCCAAGTAGGTGTTCCAGCCCCACAGGGTTATCCACAGCCCCGGGCCACTTGCAGTGATGCAGGTGACCGGGGCTGTGCTGTAAGTGGTCTGAAAAAGTTGTCCACAGTGCTGTCCCCATGGATACGCCCCTAGCGATCCACAGGCCTGAGAGGGCAAGGTAGGTGAACCATGAACGACTTCGGCCGCAACAGCGGCAACTCCCGCGACCAGGGCCGCGACCGCGCCGGGGCTCGCCGCATCGACGCGCGCATCCCTCCCCACAACCTCAGCGCCGAGGAGAGCCTGCTCGGCGCCCTGTTGCTCTCGCGTGAGGTGGTCGGCCAGGTCGCCGAGCTCGGGGTGGTGGTCGAGCACTTCTACAAGCCGTCGCACCAGCACATCTACTCTGCGATCCGGGGGCTGATGACCCAGGGCCACCCGATCGACATCGTCACCGTGGCCGACGAGTTGCGCCGCAACGGCCTGCTCGAAGAGATCGGTGGCGCACAGGCCCTGCTCGACCTGCAGAACGCCACCCCGGCGATCTCCAACGCTGCCCGCTACGCCAAGATCGTCCAGGACACGGCGGTGCTGCGACGGCTGATCAGTGTCGCCGGCGAGATCACCGAGATGGCCTACATGGAGCCCGACGACGTCACCAAGGCGCTCGACGAGGCCGAGACCAAGGTGTTCGAGGTGGCCGAGGATCGAGTCGTCGACAGCACCGTCGCCCTCGGGGACCTGCTGCCGATGGCGATGGACAAGCTGCAGGAGACCTTCGAGCGCGGCGACATCATCACCGGCACGGCCACCGGGCTCAACGACCTCGACGAGATCCTGTCCGGCCTCCAACCGAGCACCCTCAACATCGTCGGCGCCCGCCCGTCGGTGGGCAAGACCGCTCTCGGTCTGGGTATTGCCGCCCATGTGGCCAAGACCACCCACAAGCCGGTGCTCGTCTTCTCGCTCGAGATGGGTCACGCCGAGCTCACCCAGCGCATCTTGTCCAGCGAGGCCGAGGTCGAGTCGCAGAAGCTGCGCACCGGCAGGCTGGCGGAGAGCGACTGGACCAAGATCGGGCGAGCGATCAACCGCATCGACACGATTCCCCTCTACCTCGACGACAACCCGCGGGTGACGGTGATGGAGATCCGCGCCAAGGCCCGGCGGATGAAGGCCCGCCACGGAGGCCTTGGCTTGGTGCTCATCGACTACCTCCAGCTGATGAGCGGTGGTTCGAACTCGGAGAACCGCCAACTGGAGGTGAGCGAGATCAGTCGTGGTCTGAAGATCCTGGCCCGAGAACTCGAGGTGCCGATCCTCGCCTTGAGCCAGTTGAGCCGAAACCTCGAGAGCCGCGCCGACAAGCGCCCGATGCTGGCCGACCTGCGCGAGAGCGGCAGCCTGGAGCAGGACGCCGATGTGGTGATGTTCCTCTACCGCGACGAGGTCTACAACCGCGACTCACCCGACAAGGCCAGCGCTGAGCTGATCGTCGCCAAGCACCGCTCCGGTCCCACCGGTGTCGCCCGGCTCGTTTTCCGCGCCCAGTACGCCAAGTTCGGAAACGCCGCCCGCGGCGTCTGAGTTTTCTTTCGAAGGTCGGGAACTTTTCCCGCCGACGTGTCGACTAGAGGATTAACGGGCACGACACCTCGGCGATCCTTGACCGGTCCCCGTCGAAGTGATCCGGCCTCCTGGCAGTTTCTGACGAGAGCTGCGAGGAGGCCGGACCCGCTCGGTCGGCCACCCTCCGCTTTCTCCCGCCCTCCTGTGGCGCGCCGGTGTCGCTGACGGCACACTGGGGCCATGTTCTTGGGCAAGGACCTCATCGTCTGGCTGTTGTTGGCGCTCGGTGCCGCCCTGTTCGCAGGCAACGTGATGGCGCTGGTCAAGCCACCGGTGGTGCCCAAGCAGGCCGGCGATCTCACCCAGGCTCCGCGGAGTCGCAGCATCGCCATGGCGACAGTCGGGTTTGTGGTCGCCGTCGCGGCCCTAGCCGCGCTGGTGACCAACTGACGGCGAGGAGCCGTGGCGTTACTGCTGGCCAGCTCGTTTCGACGACGGTGTGTGTGCCCGAGCGCAGCTGGATCGATGCGAAGGTCGAGGACGAGATCGATGTCGTTGGTGGGGCGAACGTCGGTCGACTCGCGCCCCACCTCGTGGAGGAACACCATCTGGCCACCGATGAGCAGCCAGTGGCGGCCGAGCTGTGGTGCGATCTCGATGAGGGCGCGCCAGAACTAGGCCTGACCGCCGACCAACGCAGGCAGGCGAACGCCGACGGATTCATCGATTGCGCTGAGCCAAGTGTTCGGCGGCGATCCAGTGCCGTGGATCACCTGACTCGAGGAGATCGAGGGCCACTGCCGCTTGCGGCGCGAGAGCATCCTGCGGGAGAAGCCCCCAAGCTTCATCGTTGACCACTCGAAGCGCAAAGCGCCCCGCCGCATCAGGGACATAAGCGACACGTTCGTCAAGGTCGGCGAACGACTCGGCCGAGAGGTACAGGTCCACGTTGTCATCGACTGCCAACTGCTCGCCGAGGTCGATCGCGGCGCGACGCCGCCGAGCATCGCCCCCACCATCTCGGGCAGCGCAGCGACGTCGGCTCGGCTCATCTCGCAGCGAGTGACGTCTGCTCGGCGCTGATACCTGCCCGGGTGGCGGAGATCGACGGACCCGGCCAGGATCTCCTGCCACGCGTTCACAGCGCCGAGTGGGCGACCTTGAACCCCGGGCGAGTGCCGACGGGCCGCGACTGCATCCCTTGGCACCACCCACACGTTGCCAAAGCGTTGTCCATAATGTGAGTGTAAGGTGATGACCATGGCTGAGCCCATTGTCGCCCTGCTGCCGATGTTCCGGTCGAAGCATCAGATGCAGATCCTCGCCGAAGTGTTCTGGGGTGAGGGCAACTCGACGGGTGCCGAGCTGGCACGGCACACCGGCATCCCGCAGCAAACCGTCGCTCGCGAGGTGGCTCGCCTCGAGCAGGCCGGCGTGCTGGTGACCGAGCGGGTCGGCACGGCCAAGACGATACGCGCAGCCCCGGACCTGCCCTACGGGCCGGTGTTACGTCAGTTGCTGGCCTACGCCGGAGGAGTGATCCCGATGCTGGCGCGTGCGTTCGGCGACAACCCGGTTATCAGCGAGGTGTTCATCTTTGGTTCGTGGGCTGCCCGCTACCGCGACGAGGCCGGTGCGCCACCGAACGATGTTGATGTCGCCATCGTTTCCGACTCGCTCACTCGATTCGATCTCGCCGAGGTGCGCCTCGATCTCGAGAACGAGTCGAAGCTGTCGATCAACCTCTTCGTGTTCGAAGCCGACAACGAGCGGCTGCCCGAGCTGCGCGCCGGCGGCGTTCCGGTGCTCGAACGAGTGTCGGCATGAGAGCCGCCCGCCCGGCGAGCCTCGACGAGCTCCGTCGCAATCGCATGCACCAAGTGGCGGGCAACGCGACTGATCGGGCCAAGGCTGCACGGTCAACGCTCGGTCAGGCACGCGACTTCGTCGCGCCGCTGTGGGCAATCTGGCCGAAGGACTGGTGTTGCCGGCAATCTCCGCGTTGCACGAGTCCGCCCGTCTAGCCGTGACGGCATTGGCAGCATTCGATGGCTACCGGTTCTCCAACACTGCTGGCGCCCACGAGGCCGTCGTCGATTACGCCTTCACCATCAAGCTCGTCGACCGCCGCCAGTACGCACAGCTCGACCAACTACGCGACCTACGCCACCAGGTCAACTACCCCGAGGACCTCATCGCGCCCCGCCGCGCGAGGTCGAGCAATACAGCGAGCTGGTCGACACAATCCTCGCGCTTGCCGAGAAGAAGCTGCCGGCACACCGGATCCCATCGCCGCCCAATTAGCGAACCGGTCGCGGGATGAACGCCAAGCGGCTCGGCTCTCACGCGACGCCGCAGATGTCGAGCGCGAGCACGGCGAGCGTCTGTGCAGTCGTGACGACCTCGGTGAGAGGGACGGACTCGAACGGGCCGTGCGCCAGCTTGGCGTCACCCGGTCCGTACTGCACGGTGGCGACCCCGCCCAAGCCGGTGAGGAGCCTCAGATCGCTGCCATAGGGTGCGCCGTAGACGTCGGGGTCCTGCTCGATGCCGGTCGCTCGGCGGTGTGCACGGGCGACTCGATCGACGAGATCGCTGCCAGCGCTCAAGGCACCTGACGCGAACTGACCGCCCCACCATTCCACCGAGACCGGATGGTCGCGCAGCCAGGGATCCGCAGCAGAGACCTCGGCGACAGCGTCTTCGAGCGCCTGCCGGGCGTCGGCGACCGGCTCACCGATCGCAACCCCCATTCGGCCTTCCGCCACCAGCAGATCAGGAACCGATGATGCCCAGTCGCCCGCTCGCACCGTGCCGATCGACAGCGGGTGCGCAAGCGCCCAGCGCGTCATCCGCGGATCGACGACGTCGTGCCGGCGCTGTTCCAGATCGGCGAGCGCGCGCCAGATCGGCCAGAACTTGTCGATCGCGCTGACGCCGTCGGTCCGACGCGCCGCATGCGTCGCGCTCCCGTGGACGCGGAGGCGGAAAGTCAACGCTCCCGAGTTGGCGGGGATCGTGGCGAGGGAGGTCGGCTCGGGAATCACACACGCGTCGGCGCGCCAGCCACGACGGAGGGTTGCGAAGGTCCCCAGACCGCCATCCTCCTCGCCCTGAACCGAGGCCACGAGCAGATCCCCGCGCAACTGCACCCCGGCGATGCGGATCGCCTCCGCCGCCCACAGCGCGGCGACCAGTCCGGCCTTCATGTCGCAGGACCCGCGACCGTGCAGTTGGCCGTCGCGTACCTGGGCAGCGAACGGAGGCGTCTCCCATGCATCCGGGTCACCGATCGGCACGACGTCGATGTGACCGTTCAACATCAGCGCCGCGCCGTCGCCCGTACCGGGGCGGCGACCGACCAGTCCCCACGCCTCGGATCGTTCCACCTCCATGCCGGGGAACTCCGGATCGTCAGCGAGTGCGTCGAGGTCGATGCGCCAGTGATCCACGTCGAACGCAGCACGATCCAACACTCCCGCGACGAACGCCTGCGCATCGTTCTCCTCGTCGGTGCCACTGATGCTCGGAATTCGAACCAGGTCGCCGAGCAGCTTCAACATGTTCGGTTGCAGGTCCGCGAGTGCGTCGAGTACCTCGACGGCGGCCTCAGGCATGCCCGCATCGTACTTAGCGTTGTACGCAGCCCCTATGTCTCGCGACATCACATGGAGCGGGTGACGGGAATCGAACCCGCGTTCTCAGCTTGGGAAGCTGATGTTCTGCCTCTGAACTACACCCGCGAAGCGTCGGAGAGGTTATCGCCCCAGGCCACTAGATTCGCTACGTGATCCTCTCCGACGCAACCCTCCGCGAGCTCTTCGGTTCAGGGCGAATCCTTCTCGATCCTTACGACCCCGACCTGGTGCAACCGGCCAGCGTCGACGTCAGGTTGGGCACCGAATTCCGGGTCATGCGCAACAGCCGGATCACCCACATCGATCCGTTCGAGCCCCAGACCAAGCTGATGGACACGGTCACGGTGCCCGAGGGCGAGCCCTTCGTCCTTCACCCCGGCGAGTTCGCACTCGGTCACACCCTGGAGACCGTCGGCTGCCCCGACGACATCGTCGGTGTGGTAAACGGCAAGAGCAGCCTCGGCCGGCTGGGCATCCAGGTGCACGCCACGGCCGGCTTCATCGACCCCGGGTTCAAGGGCACCGTGGTGCTGGAGTTGTCCAACGTTTCCAACCTGCCCATCTTGCTGAGGCCGGGCATGAAGGTGGCTCAACTTGTCTTCCAGAAGCTCGACCGGCCCGCCGAACGTCCTTATGGCCATCCCGACTTGAAGAGCAAGTACCAGGGTCAGTCGGGTGCGGTGGCGAGCAAGTACAACGAGAACACCCTGTAGACACCGGTCTTTGGGGCGCGTGTACTGACGGTGTCCCGCGCCCATGTGATCGAAAACCCGCAGTTCTGACGGGGTTTCGCGCCCAACGGACAGGGGTGGCGGGGTTTCGCGCCCGGTTGCGCCCGGTTGCGCCCGGGCGCCGGTGGGGCCGAGGGCGAGGGCTGGCTCAGCGGAGGGGGCGGACGGCCACGGGGGTGTCGACGGCGATCGGCGTCGGCTGGTTGGCGCGGCGGCGCTCGCCGGTCTCGATGGCGTCGAGCAAGTGGATCGCGATGTCGGCGACCTTCACCTCGTCGTTGCCGGCGGCCTTCACCCCGTCGTCGAGCATGATGTAGCAGAAGGGGCAGGCAGTGGCCACCCGGCTGGCGCCGGTGCTGAGCGCCTCTTTGGCGCGCTCGTCGTTGACCTTGACGCCGATGCTCTCTTCCATCCACATGCGGGCACCGCCGGCACCACAGCACATCCCCTTCGTGCCGTTGCGCGGCATCTCGACCACCTCGACGCCCTTGATGCTGCCGACCACTCGGCGCGGCGCCATGTAGATGTCGTTGTGGCGCCCGAGGTAGCAGCTGTCGTGGTAGGTGATGCGCTCGTCGAGGGTGGCGTCGGCAAGGTCGAGGCGGCCACTGTCGATGAGGCTCTCGAGCATCTGGGCGTGGTGGATGACCTCGTAGTTGCCCCCGAGTTGGGGGTACTCGTTGCCCATGGTGTTGAAGCAGTGGGGGCACTGGGTGATGATCTTCTTCACACCCATCCCGTTGAGCATCTCGATGTTGGGCATGGCGAGCATCTGGAACAGGTACTCGTTGCCGCTGCGGCGGGCGGAGTCGCCGGTGCACATCTCGCTGGGCCCGAGGATGGCGACTTCGATGCCCGCCCTCCTCAACAGCTTGGCCATCGCCTGGGTGACCTTCTTGTTCTTGTCGTCGAAGCTGCCGGCGCAGCCGACCCAGTACAGGTATTCGGCGGTGAACGGATCGCCCGGGTCGACGACGGTGACCTCGACGCCACTGTCCTTCAGCGAGGTGGCCCAGTCGGCGCGCTCACCCTGGTTCATGCCCCACGGGTTGCCCTGGTTCTCCATGGCGCGGTAGGCGTTGCCCAACTCGCTCGGAAAGTTGCTCTCCATCAGCGACAGGTAGCGGCGCATGTCGAGGATCTTGTCGAGGATCTCGATATTGACCGGGCAGATCTCGTCGCAGGCGCGGCAGGTGGTGCAGCTCCACACCTCTTCGGCGGTGATCCGCTCGAACAGGGAGTTGGCGGAGATGGTGATCTCCTTGTCGGTGGACAGGGGAGGCGCCACGGCCCCGTGAGGTCCGCTGGCCGACATCACCTCACCGGTCTTGAGCACGATCTCGCGCGGGTCAAGAGGCTTGCCGGTGGCGTGGGCCGGGCACACGCTGGTGCAGCGACCACACATAGTGCAGGCGTCGGTGTCCAGCAGTTGCTTCCAGGTGAAGTCCTCCACCACGCTGGCGCCGAAGCTCTCCAGCGAGGTCTCGGTGAGGTTGGGCATGGCCCTCATCGCACCCTTGGGCCGGTCGCGGTCGCTCAGGTACATGTTGAGCGGGCTGGTGAAGATGTGGCGCAGCATGCTGATCGGCAGCAGGATCAAGAAGCCGATGAAAGCCACCACATGGGATGACCACATGATCTGGTGCCAGGTTGTGATCGAGCCCTCGCCCATCCCGTCGAACAGCTTGGCCAGCGGGTAGCCGACGAAGCTCCACTTCTCGAAGTCGGGGGATCCCATCTCGGCGATGCGGAAGCCTTCGGCCAGGAACCCCGTCACCCCGAGGAGACCGAGCAGGGCGAGGATCACAGCGTGCTGCATCTTGGTCTTGATGCGGATCCGGTAGGGGCGCTGCACGTAGCGGCGCAGGACCGCCCAGACGATGCCGGTGAGGAAGATCACTCCGGCCAGGTCACCGATGAAGCTGTAGGCCATGTAGGTGCGGCCGTGGAGGAACTTGAGGCCCTCGGGGAGCTGGTGGTCGATCTCGAGTGTGGTGGTGACACCGAGCAGGAGCATGAAACCGAAGTAGATCATCGAGTGCATCAGCCCGGCGCCGGTGTCGCGGATGAGGGTGCGCATGTACACCCCGGCGCGGAAGTCGGCGAGACGGCGCTTGACGTTCGCCTTGGTCGTGCGCCGGCGATCCGGTGCGCCGCGCTCCCAGTTCTGCACCCGCCTGGCGAACTCGAACGCACCCCACACGAGCAGCACCGGGATGACCGTGTAGAAGGCCACCTGCATCGGGCCAGGGATCCCGTCGAACACTTCGCGCGACACGGCCTTGGTGCCGTGCCAGTGGGTGAACTGGGGGATGATGCCCGAAACGATGGTGACCAGGCCCATACCGATGCCCACGGCCCACACCAACTTGTGTGGAGTGCGGTACCAGGGTTTGTTCGGACCGGCAGGGGACGCAGGAGAAGTGTGACTGCTCATAGTGCGAGCACGACCCTACTTCGCGCCGTTCCGCGACACCGCCTCCAACCAGAGGGCCCGGCCGGGGCGCTCGGTGAGGAGGAGGGCGTCAGCCGAAGTACTGGCGGTCGAGGTCGCGGATGCGCATTGCCAGGGCGGCGAGGAGCTTGTGTGCCAGCGCCGGAACCTCGTCGAGCACACCCACGAAGTGGCGTTGATCGAGGAGCAGTAGGGTGCAGTCGGTCTCGCAGATGACGGTGGCCGTGCGCGGGCCGTGGTCCAGCAGGGACAGTTCGCCGACAACGGTGCCCGGGCCGAAGGAACCGACCTTCTTGTTGTTGCGCTTCACCAGCACCGAACCGCTGAGAACGACGAACGCCTCACGACCGGTCTGGCCCTGATCGACGATCAGCGAGCCGGCCGGCATGTTGATTTCATCGCTGGCCTTCGCGATCTTCTCGAGGTCCTTGGTGGAGCAACCCTGGAACAGGCTCACGTTGCGCAGGTGCTCGAGATATGCCTTCTTGCTCGCCATAGGAGAAATGGTAGCCCGTGATCGGGCTGGTGAACGACGTCCGTCCGGTGGAGCCTGGAGCTGGTCAGGCTTTGGACTGGGCGGCCACGGCGGCGGCTGCTGCGGCGATGGCCTCCTGGTCCCCGAGGTAGGCGGCGGAGGTAACCGCAAGGCGGTCATCGAAGGTGTAGACGCGGGGTGCACCGGTGGGGATGTTGAGCCCGGCGATCTCCTCCTCGCTGACGTGTTCGAGGTGCATCACCAGGGCGCGTAGCGAGTTGCCGTGGGCGGTCACCAACACGTCCTGGCCGGCGAGCAACTGGGGGGCGATCACGTCGTACCAATAGGGGAGCACGCGCAGCACCACATCGGCGAGGCACTCGCTGGCGGGAAGCACGTCGGGCGGCAAGAGCCGGTAGCGCGAGTCCGTCGCCGGGTGCTCGGGGCTGTCGGCGGCGACGGGCGGCGGCGGCACGTCGTAGCTGCGGCGCCACAGCTGGGTCTGCTCGGCACCGTGGCGGGCCGTGGTCTCTTTCTTGTCGAGCCCCTGGAGGGCGCCGTAGTGGCGCTCGTTGAGGCGCCAGTTCCTCTGCACCGGCAGCCACACCTGACCCATCTCGTCGAGGGCCAGGTGGCAGGTCATCACCGCCCGGGTGAGCACGGAGGTGTGGGCGATGTCGAAGCGCAGGCCGGCCTCGGCCATCGTTCGCCCGGCGGCGACGCCCTCGGCGAGACCCTTCTCGCTGAGGGGCACGTCGTGCCAGCCGGTGAACAGGTTCGCCTTGTTCCAAGTGCTCTCACCGTGGCGGAGGATGACGAGTGTGCCGGTCATGGTTCAAGGCTACGACCCCCACCCCACCTCCGAGGGTCTCGGACCAGGTCGGCGCGGACCGGGAGAGGTGGGGTAGACGGAGAGGTAGGGTCGCCCGCCGTGACCTACGACTTCGACCGCTTCCTGCGCTATGACGAACTCACCGGCTGGTTGAGCGACACGGCCGCGGCTCATCCTGGGCTGATGACCGTCGAGTCCTACGGCAAGTCCTTCGAGGGCCGCGACCTTTGGCTGGCGACAATCACCGACCTCTCCACCGGGCCGGCCGACTCCAAGCCCGCCCATTGGGTGGATGCAAACATCCACGCCATCGAGGTGACCGGAGGTGTGGCGGCCCTCTATCTCATCCACCATCTCGTCACCGGGCATGGCACCGACGAGGCCGTCACCGAAGCCCTGCGCACCCGCACCTTCTACATCGCCCCCCGAGTGAACCCAGACGGCGTCGAATGGGCGTTGGCCGATGAGCCTCGGTTCCGGCGTAGCAGTGTGAGGCCGTGGCCGTGGCGCGACGCCCACCTCGAGCCAGGGTTGCACGAGCGCGATGTCGACGGCGATGGATGTATCCGCACGATGCGCATAGCCGACCCCACGGGCACCTGGATGATGTCGGCGGACGAGGCGCGGCTGATGACCAGGGTGCCGGCCGAAGGGGCTCCGGCGGGCACACCGCGGTTCCGCTTGCTCTACGAGGGGGAGATCGTCGACCACGACGGATTCACCGTGCCCCTAGCGGCCCCTCCCCAAAGGCTCGACCTCAACCGCAACTTCCCGGCCGGATGGGGCACGGCTGTACCGGGCAGTGGCGACCATCCACTGAGCGAGCCCGAAATCGACTCTCTGGTTAGGGCCATCGTCGCTCGCCCGAACGTGTGCGGATACAACGCCTTTCACACCAGCGGTGGGGTGCTGCTGAGGCCGAGCAGCACCCAGCCCGACTCTGCCCTGCCGCCGATGGATGTGTGGGCGTGGAAGCACTTGGGCGAAAGGGGTGCAGCTCTCACCGGCTACCCGGTGCACTCGGTGTTCGAGGACTTCACCTTCGATAAGGCCGAGACCCTCAGCGGGGCGGCCGACGATTGGGCCTACGAGCACCTCGGCCTGTTCGGTTGGACGACAGAGTTCTGGGATGTCGTCCAGCAGGCGACGGGAACCAAGTCGAGCACTCTCATCTGGTACGTCGGCCCCACTGCGGCAGAGGAACTGGCCGTGTACCGGTGGGCTGTGGCCAACCATCCCGAGGCCTATGCCGATTGGCGGCCGTTTGATCATCCCCAGCTCGGGCCGGTCGAGATCGGCGGCTGGGACGAAGTGTTCTTCTGGTCCAACGCGCCGGCCAGCCGGTTGCGGGCGGAGGTGAAGCCGCACGCCGAGTTCGCCGTTCACCAGGCCCTGTGTTCGCCGCGCCTCGAGGTGCTGCACACCCGGGTCGTGCCCCTTGGTGCCGACACCCACCGAGTGGAGGTCGGGGTGGCCAACACCGGGTGGCTGCCCACCCACATCACCCAGAGGGCGCGGAAGGCCAATCTGGTGCTGCCCCTTGTGGCCGAGCTCGAAGGTGCGCCGGTGCTGGGCGGAACCTCCCGCCTCGAATTGGGTCAGCTCGCCGGCCGGCTGGATCTGAACTTCAACAACTTCCACAACGACGGCACACGCGAACGCGCTCTTGCCCGGTGGGTGGTGCAGGCGCCCGCCGGCACTGAAGTCGTCGTCACCTTCAGCCACCAGAGGGCCGGCCGGGTGTCGGTGAAGGTCATCCTGCAGGAAGGGTGACCGCGGCGTCGAGACCGCGGTGATCGGTGCGGCTGCGAAGTTCGGCGGTGCCGCCGCTCTGGCGAGCGAGGTGGCTGACCACGGCCAGACCGATGCCCGACCCGCCGTGGGGAGCGTCCGGTGCGCGCCAGAAGCGATCGAACGCGTGAGCGAGGTGCTCCGGGCTCATACCCGGCCCTTCATCGATGACATGGACAGAGATGGTGTCGCGGTGGCGCACCGCGGTGATGGAGATCTGCTCGCCGGGTCGGGTGACGCCCAGCGCGTTGTCGACATAGTTGTCGATGATCTGTTCGAGCGCGTTGGGCACGGCCATGGCCACCAACCCATCGGGGGCATCGACAACGAGACTCACTTCGCGCTCCTCCGCGAACGGGATCCATACGGCCGCTCGCTCGCGCACCAGTGAGGTCACGTCGATCGGCACCGTGGTGGGTGTCGAGCCCTCGGAACGAGCGATCATCAGCAGACCCTCCACCAACCTCTGAAGTCGCTCCGTCTCCTGGCCCGCTGCCTCGATTCGCTCGCGAGCTGTCTCGGGTTCTTCGTCGATCATCGCCGCCGCCCTTTCCAGCTGCAGCCTCAGGGCGGTGAGTGGGGTGCGCAGCTGGTGTGACGCGTCGCCGGCGAACGATCTCTGCTGCTCGAGCAGGTGGTTGATCTGCTCGGTCATCGAGTTGAACGAGCGGGCCAAGGAGCGGATCTCGGTGGGGCCCTCCTCGGTTGCGCGTTCGGAGAAGTCGCCGGCCTTCAAACGCTCCGTGCTGCGCTGGAGGCGGCGCAGAGGAGAGGTGATGCTGTTGGCCATGAAGATCGCCGCCAAGGCGGCACCGGCGAGGGAAATGACCCCCACGAGCAGGAGACCGCGCGACTTGTCGCCGGCTCGATCATCGATCACCGATGCGGCATAGGTGATACGCACCGCGCCGACGGTCGTGCCTCCCGACAGCACCGGCACGGCGACGTAGACAAGCGGCCCGGCATCTTGTGAATCCCGCTCGCCCGACGCCGGTGCTCCGGTGAGCGCCGTGGCGATCTCGGGGCGGTTGTTCGAGTAGTCGTCGCCCGGCGCAACACCGGGGTCGCTCGCGGCGACAACCAGCGCGTCGGCATCGACGATCACCACTCGGGCGAGGTCTCGCGCGGCGTAGAGGTCCACCGTCGACTGGAGATCGGTGATGCTCGATGTGGTGTCCTCGCCGGAGAGCACGTCTTCCGAGGCGCCGGCGAGGATGAAGGCGTCGCGCTCCAGGCTGGCCAGGAGCCGGTCTCGTTCGATTTCGCGCAGGTAAGAGGCAAGGGGCACGTCTTGGGCGAGAAGGACCAAGGCGATGAGGCCGGTGAAGGCGGCGAGCAGCCGCCACTTCACTTCGGTGGCTCCAGCCGGAAGCCCACACCGCGCACCGCTTCGATCCATTGGTGAGCACCGAGCTTCTTGCGGATGGACGCGACGTGGGCGTCGACCGTCTTCGTCGGCCCGTACCAGTGGGCATCCCACACGTTCTCGAGGATCTCGGTGCGGGTGCGCACTGCCCCCAGATCGGTGGCGAGGAAGGCGAGCAGGTCGAACTCCTTCGCAGTCAACTGCACCTCGTCTGCGTCGAGATGCACCCGTCGTGTCCTTCGGTCGATGCGCAGAGGGCCGATGATCTGGGGCGAGTTGGGGTCCTCGGTCGGACCGGAGTCGATCGTTCGCCGGGCGACCGCCCGGATGCGTGCCACCAGCTCACGAAAGCTGAAAGGCTTGGTGACATAGTCGTCGGCACCCAACTCGAGGCCGAGCACACGGTCGAACTCCTCGGCTCGTGCTGTGAGCATGATGATCGGGGCCTTGGTGCGGGATCTCAGTTCTCGGCACACGTCGCGACCGTCCATATCTGGCAGGCCGAGGTCGAGCAGCACGAGGTCGTGCTCGCCTGAATTGAGGGCTTCCGCGCCGGTGGCCACATGGGTGACGGTAAAGCCGTTCGCCGCAAGGCCCTCGACGAGAGAACTGGCGATCGATCGGTCGTCCTCGACGAGCAGGATCCTCACGGGTGCATTCTGGTACGGCAGCCGGCGAAGGCGCGCCGACCGGGCAGGGAGTGGCCGAGAATTGGATGATTCTTGGATCGGGCTGGACCGCCAGTTGGACGATGTGGCCTTACTGTTCCTGGCATTGGCATGAAGGAGCGGGAACCTGCACCTTCGAGCCGTTCCTGGAGGAATGGATGAAGGCTCGACTTACCTCGGTGATCTCTCTCGCCGGTGTGCTGGTGGCAGGATCGGCCGCGGCGCTGGTGAACACCCAGGTGTTGCAGAACTCCAGCCCCTCGCGGAGCAACCAGGTGGTCGACCTCTCCACCACGACTACGGTCGCGGGTAGCCCGGTAGCAGCCACTGTGGTGACCAATTCCACACTTGTGATCACCGGCGCCCCGGCGGAGGGCGACACCCAGGCTGATTACAAGATCGGTGATGCCGGGGTGGTCACCCTCGACACGGCCGGTGAGGTGCTCTCGATCGTGTCTGTCACACCTAGCTCGGGCTGGGTCGTCGTGGACGCCGAACAGGAGGACCTCTTCCACGTCGAGGTGGGGTTCCGGTCGGGCAACCTCCTCGTCGAGTTCCATGCCAGCTACCTGTTCGGCGTCGTCGTCACTTCGGTGGAATCCGAGGTCGTCGGTGGCGCGCAGGCAGGTGGCCCCTCCGGTGGCACCGCTACGACCGACACCGACGACGTCAGTGATGGCGACGAGGATGATGGCGCCGAGGATGATGGCGGCGAAGAAGTCGCGGTCACCGTGGCCACACCCGACAACGGTGAGGACGACGAGAGCACGCCCACGACGGACACCGCCGGCGCCGGTGATGACGATGGCGACGAAGTTGATGGTGACGGCGAGGAACACGACGACGACTGAGACCTCGGGGCTCAGTCGGGAAGGGGGTCCACGTCGCCGAGTCTCTGTTTGAGGACGGCCACTTCGGCGGCGAGAGCGTCGGCACGGGCGGCGAGTTCGTCGGCACGGGCGGCCTCGTCTTCGGGATGCAGCCATCTGCGACCGTCGGGGTCGGCGACGACGAGTTCCTTACCCTCGACATGTACGTGTACCCCGGTGGTGGCGCTGATCAACCCGCTTCCCGGATCGCCCAGCTTGCGCAGCTCGTCACCGTCGCGCACGTACACCTCCAAGGCACCGTCGGCAGGGTCGAACACCCAATACTCCTGCACTCCGTGGCGTTGGTAGAAGTTGAGCTTGCGAGCCATCTCGGCCCAGGTGTTGCTGGGTGACAGAACTTCGATGGCGAGGAGCACCCGGCCACCGAAGACCCACTGGCGATAACTACCCATGGTGGTGACGTCGATAGGTGACGCCAGCTGATCGATGATCGTGACATCTGGAGCAGCCACCGTTGAGGGCTCGCCCTGTACCGGGTACCAGAAGAAGTCGCCATCGACGAACATGTCTGGGCGACCGCGGTAGAGGCGGCGAAAGCCGCAGACCAAGAGGCGGATGACGCGCCCCTGCTGGGGGTTCTCGGCCATTGGCTTGCCATCGCTCTCCGGGTAGATGACATCGCCAGGCCAGTCGTTGGACGTGGGCAGGGGCATCGACATCACCGTACTCCTCTCCTCGTTGTCGGGGTGGGGGAAGCCGATACGTGGACGATATCGAAAGGGTGCGCGACAGTGCGGCCGATCAGACAAATGCTTGGTAGAGGAGCTGTTTGAGCTGGCTGCGGATCGGGTGGGTGCTGCTCGGCAGGAGCTGGGTGAAGAACATCACCGTCAGGTCGTCTACGGGGTCCACCAAGAAGGCCGTGCTGGCGGCTCCACCCCACGCGAACTCACCTGCGTTCCCCGGCACCTTGCCGGCAATCGGATCGAGGGTGACACTGACCCCGAGGCCGAAGCCGATTCCGTCGAAGGTGGTCTCGCTGAACAGGGGACGGCCGAATGCGGTGAGGTCGACATTGCCCGGCAGGTGATTGCTCGCCATCATCTTCACCGTGCGCGGCGACAGGATGCGCACCCCGTCGAGCTCGCCGCCGTTGGCCAGCATCTGGGTAAAGCGGTGGTAGTCGTAGGCGGTGCTCTGCAGGCCACCGCCGCCGGCGAGGTAGGCCGGCGGACGGGTGGCCGCCACACCCATCGGCGCCAGCGGAACGGCCCGTCGCGTACCCGGCTCGGCGCCATAGAGCGCAGCCAGGCGCGGCTGGCGATCCTCGGTGACCCACCAGGTGGTGTCGTTCATACCCAGAGGCCCGAGCAGGCGCTCTTGCATCAAGACGTCCAGCGGCTTGCCCGACACCACCTCTAGCACTCGCCCGAGCACATCGAGCCCGAAGGAGTAGTTCCACTCGGTGCCCGGCTGGAAGAGGAGTGGCAGGGCGGCGAGGCGGTCGCACACGCCTTCAAGATCGAGGCCTTGGGGAGATCCCCACTCGAAGCCCGCCCGGCGGTAGAGCTCGTCGACCGGGTGGGCATACATGAAGCCGTAGGTGAGACCGCTGGTGTGGGCGAAGAGTTGCCACAGACGCATCGTCTCGGTGATCGGCTCGGTGACCGGAGCAGTAACACTGCCCGCCCTCCACACGCGGGTGTCCCGGAACGCGGGGATGAAGCGATGCACAGGGTCGTTGAGTTCGAAGGCGCCCTCCTCCCACAACTGCAGGGCGAGCACAGCGGTGACCGGCTTGGTCATCGAGAAGATCCGCCAGATCGTGTCGGCCTCTACCGGCAGCCCGGCAGCGATGTCGCGTTGGCCGGCCAAGGAGTGGTGCACAACCTTGCCGTGGCGGGCGGCGACGATCTGCCACCCGGCGAGCCGGCCGTCGTCGATGTACCTCTGGAAGTGGCGGTCCAGCCGGGCGAGCCGCTCGCTCGACATTCCCACCGATTCTGGTTCCGCTTCGATGTGCAGTACTGACATGGCCGCCGACGTTACTCACCCAACCCTGCCGGCCTACGGCCGGGAGGGCGCACGGTGACGGTGGGCGTACGCTCAAATCATGAGAACCGGATTGCTGGACGACCTGGCCCGGCGCACCGATGTGCTCCACGCCGAGGGGCTGTACAAGGCCGAGAGGGTGCTCGCCTCGCCCCAGGCAGCGCACATCGACATCGCCACCGCCGCCGGAGGGCGCCGTCGGGTGCTGAACCTGTGCGCCAACAACTATCTCGGCCTGGCGGATCACCCCTCCGTCGTCGAGGCTGCTGCGCAAGCTGTTCGCGAGCACGGCTTCGGCATGGCATCGGTGAGGTTCATCTGTGGTACCCAGACGGTGCACAAGGAACTTGAGGCGCGCATCAGCAGCTTCCTCGGTACCGAGGACACGATCCTCTACTCGTCGTGCTTCGATGCCAACGGTGGCCTGTTCGAGACGATCCTCGATGAGCAGGACTGCATCATCAGCGACAGCCTCAATCACGCGTCGATCATCGACGGCGTCAGGTTGTCGCGCGCGGCGAATGCGCTACGAGAACAACGACATGGCCGACCTCGAAGCGCGCCTGCGCGAGTCACAGGACAGCCGCTACCGCCTGATCGCCACCGACGGAGTGTTCTCGATGGACGGGGTTGTCGCCGATCTGCCGGCCATCTGCGACCTGGCCGAGCGATACGACGCGACGGTGATGGTCGACGACTCCCACGCTGTGGGTTTCATCGGTGATAACGGTGGCGGTACGCCCGAGTATCACGGCGTGGTCGACAGGGTCGACATCGTCACAGGAACCCTCGGCAAGGCACTCGGCGGGGCCAGCGGCGGCTATACCAGCGGCAGGCGGGAGATCATCGAGTGGCTGCGCCAGAGGTCGCGGCCCTATCTGTTCAGCAACAGCCTCGCGCCTGCGATTGCGGCGGCAACTATGACCGTGCTCGACCTGCTGGCGAATGGGGACGATCTGAGGCGTCAACTGGAGGCCAATGCGCGCCACTTCCGCGACGCGATGGGCGACGCTGGCTTCACCCTCGCCGGCGATGGGCACCCGATCATCCCGGTGATGCTCGGCGACGCGAAGGTGGCCGGCGAGATGGCGCAGCGTCTGCTGGAGGAGGGCTTGTACGTGGTCGCCTTCAGCTACCCGGTGGTTCCCCAGGGCAAGGCCCGCATCCGCACCCAGATGTCGGCGGCTCACACCGACGCCGACGTCGACTTCGCGGTGGCAGCCTTCGTGAAGGTCGGTCGCGAGATGGGAGTGGTGCGATGAGTGACACGATGAGGGCGCTGGTCAAGGCCGAGCGAGCGCCGGGTCTGTGGCTGGAGGACGTGCCCACCCCCGTGCCGGGCGCAGGCGAGGTGCTCATCCGCGTGCGCAAGACATCCATCTGTGGCACGGATCTGCACATCCACCATTGGGACGCGTGGGCACAACAGACAATCCCGGTGCCGATGGTGGTCGGCCACGAGTTCATGGGCGAGATCGCCGGTCTCGGTGCCGGAGTGGAGGGTCTCGAGGTTGGCCAGAGGGTGGCCGGTGAAGGTCACATCACCTGTGGGCATTGCCGCAACTGCAAGGGCGGCCGCCGCGAGTTCTGCCACAACCACACCGGTGTCGGGGTCACCCGGCCGGGTGCATTCGCCGACTATGTCGTCATCCCGGCCCAGAACGTGTTCGTCGTGCCGCCCCACATCACCGACGACGTCGCCGCGGTGCTCGACCCTCTTGGCAACGCCACCCACACCGCCTTGCGCTTCGACGTGGTGGGTGAAGACGTGCTCATCACCGGCGCCGGCCCGATCGGCATCCTCGCCGCGGCCATAGTGCGCCACATCGGCGCCCGCCACGTCGTCGTCACCGACATCAATCCGTATCGGTTGGCGATGGCGAAGGCCCACGGTGCGAGCCGGGTGGTAGACGTCAGAACAGAGCAACTGGGCCCGGTGATGGAAGAACTGGGGATGAGCGAGGGTTTCGACGTCGGCTTGGAGATGTCGGGTGCAGAGTCGGCGTTCAACCAGATGCTCGACTCGATGAACCACGGGGGCCACATCGCCATCCTCGGCATCCCCGCCGGACCGATGACCCTCGATGTCAACGACGTCATCTTCAAGGGTCTCGAACTGCAGGGCATCTACGGCAGGCGCATCTTCGAGACCTGGTACAAGATGTCGGCGATGTTGCAGAGCGGTCTCGACGTGGGTGGCATCGTCACCCACCGCCTACCCGCCGAACGCTTCGCCGAGGCCTTCGACATCGTCCACCGCGGTGAGTGTGGCAAGGTGATCCTCGACTGGGCCTGAACCGGGTTGCCGAAGGTACCGGCCAGGCCCAGGCCCCACTACGATGCCGGCAGCGGATGGGGAGGTCTAGTGGGGTACGCACTTGGAATCGATCTAGGCACCACTTTCACCGGTGCTGCCATCGTGCGCGACGGCCGGGCCGAGATCGTTCCCCTCGGCAACCATGCCGCCACCATTCCCACGATGGTGTTCCTGCGCGACGACGACAATGTGCTCATCGGCGATGCCGCCGAGCGTCGTGGCCTGGCAGAGCCGGCCCGCCTGGCGCGTGAGTTCAAGCGCCGCCTCGGCGACACGGCGCCGATCATGCTCGATCGCACTCCCTTCTCGGCGGATCGCCTTCTGGCGCTCATGCTGCGTCAGATCATCGCCGACATCACCCAGCGACAGGGGGCGGCTCCCGATGTCGTCTCCGTCACCCACCCCGCCAACTGGGGTGAGTTCAAGATCGATCTCCTGCGCCAGGCGGTGCAGTTGGCCGGGGTCGCCGAGGCGGTGTTCCTCACCGAACCGGTGGCGGCCGCCCTCCAGTACGCGGCCGGCGAGAGAGTGGATCCCGGCGAAGCCGTGGCGATCTACGACCTCGGTGGCGGCACCTTCGACGCCGCAGTGCTGCGCAAGACGGAGGGCGGGTTCGAACTGCTCGGCCGCCCCCAGGGCATCGAACGCCTCGGCGGCATCGACTTCGACGAAGCCGTGTTCACCCACGTGCGCAAGGTGGTGGGCGATGTCATTGCCGACCTCGATGTCAGCGACCCGCCAACCCGCGCCGCGCTGGCCCGGCTGCGCCAGGAGTGTGTGCTGGCCAAGGAGTCCTTGTCCGCCGACAGCGATGCCACGGTGCCGGTCCTGCTGCCCAACGTGCAGACCCAGGTGCGCATCACCCGCAGCGAGTTCGAAGACATGATCCGCCCCATCCTGCGCGAGACCATCGACTCGCTGAAGCGGGCCATCGAGTCTTCGGGGATGACTGCCGGCGAGTTGAAGGCCGTGCTGCTCGCCGGTGGTTCGTCGCGGATCCCGCTCATCGCCGACATGGTGCGCAGCGAGCTCGGCCGACCTGTGGTCACGGACTCTCACCCCAAGCATTCGGTGGCTCTGGGCGCGGCGCGCTTCGCCGCCGCCGTGGAGGGTGGAGTGCTCAGCAGTCAGGCACCCACCATCAGCGCCCCTGTGGTCGAGCGTCCAGCGGCTACCGTCCCCCCGTCACCTGCCCCGCCGGCCCCGCCCGTCGCTTCCGTGCCGGTGGCCTCACCGAGGGAGCCGGTGCCTGTAGTCGGGTCGACTGCCTCACCGAAGGCACCTGTGAGGGCGCCCATCGCCGCACCGCCCGGGGGTGGGGGCGGCGACGGACCCAAGCGACCGGCCTGGATTTGGGCAGCCGCGGCCGCCGGCGTGGCAGCCGTGGTTGTCGTGGCGATCCTTGCCCTCGGTGGGGGCGACGACGGCGGGTCCGCCGACCCGGGCACGACTGCTGCTGCAGCGGCGGAGACGACCGCCGCCGACTCGTCGACAACTGCCACCACTGCCGCCCTCAGCACCACCAGCACCGATGCCGTGACAGGTGCCGCCACCCAACTGACCGACTACCTCGATGCCGACAGATCTACGGCCGACGGCCTGGTGGGAACCTATGTACCCCAACTGGCGGCCAAGTACGTGGGGCTGGACTACGAAGGCGTTTTGTACGGGCCCGTCGAGATCCTCGGCGAGCACTCACTGCTGCGTGACGCTTACGACACCATCTTGGTCGACGGCGGCGAATACGCGTTCACCATGGGCGAAGACAACATGGAGGGCTGGTACCTCACCATCGTGCCCTCGTCGTTCGCGACGAAGGACGCCGCGAACGACTGGTGCACGACCCAAGGGTTCGACGACTCCACCTGCTTCGCCCGTCTGTTCATGCCACCCGCATCGGCTGCCGAGAATGTCGAGTGCGGCGCTTACGGCGGCGCTTGCGTAGGCATCGCCGCGGCTGTCTGGTCCTCCGACACCCTTTACGTCAGCTACCTGGTCGAGGGATTCGACCCCATCGACTGTGGATGTGACGGCACCTACCACGTCCACTTCTTCTTCGACACCGTACCGGTCGAACAGGCCGGCATGCCGGGTAGCGGTCCCTGGTGGGCATGGGACGCCGACGACGGAGGCGGTGAATTGGTGTTCACCGGCCTCACCACGGACAATCTCGCCGAGTACGCCTACGAAGACGGGGCCTCGCTGTGCATCGCCGAGGCGAGCTACGACCACACCCTCACCGATCCCGGCACCTCCTACTGCTTCGCGGTTCCGAGCCCGGGGCAGTGAGCCCATGGTCGACCCCGACGACGTCGGCGCAGCCCTCGACCTGAGCGACCCGACGCGCCCGCGACGGGTGCTGTGCCACGGTTCCCGGGGTGCAGGCAAGTCCTGGTGGCTGGCGTCTGCGGCCAGGCAGGCCGAGCATCACGGCTTCACGGTGGCCAGGGCTGCCGGTCGCGCCTCTGATCGCGACCTACCTCTCGGCGGTCTGGCCAGCCTGCTGCAGCCCTTCGGTGAGGATCTCGACCGACTCGGCCCCGACGGCGATGTGCTGAGACGCGCTTTCGCCTTCATCACGGACGGCACCGATGCCGTGGCGGTGAAGGTGGCCACCCTCAAGGCCCTGGCGGCGATCGCCGATCGGGTGCCGTTGTGCCTCGTCATCGACGACGTCGACATGGTCGACACTTCGAGCCGCGAGGTGCTCGATGCCGCTCTCGCGCGCACAACCGCCGACCCGATCCTTGTCCTGGCAACCGCCGCCGCCTCCAGCGCCTTCGCGGCCGACGCAGTGGTGCGCCTCGGCCCACTGCCCCTCGGCGAGATCACCACGATGCTCGTCGAACGTGGGGTCAACGCCGGAGCCGCCGAGAGGTGTGCCGTCGCGGCGGCGGGGAACCCGGGTGTGGCGGTGGCCATGGCCGATGGGCTCTCCGACGCCCAGCGTGCCGGCAGCGGCCCCCGTGCCCGACCTCCCGCGGTTGGGCGGTGAGCTGGCCGAAGAACTGCAGTCGCGTATGAGGGCCCTCGGTGAGTCGTCCTGTCGCGCCCTGGTGGTGGCGGCCGCCGCCGACGGGGGCGACCTCGGGGCGATCGGTGCCGCGCTGGGCCTGCTGGGCGAGCCCGGGCTCGAGGTGCTCGAAGCTGTCGAGGAAGCGGGCGTGGTCGAGATCGTCGGCACTCGGATTGGCCTTCCCCGACCCGTGGATGCGCCACGCGGCGTACCACCTCCTCGCCCCGGCCAGCCGCCGGGCGGCACACCGGGCCTTGGCGGCCGGCTTCACCGAGGCCCATCAGGCGGCGTCGCGGGTGTGGCACCTGGTTGGCGGGGCGAGCGGACCCAGCGACTCCCTGGCCGAGGCGCTCGCCCTGGTGGCGGCCGACGCTGCGCGTCGCGGGGCTGCGGCAACTGCCGCCCAGACCTACGAACGAGCTGTCGAGTTCGCCGCCTCGCCCTCGGTGCGCGACTCCCTGCTCTCCACCGCCTTGCGCTCCACCATCGACGGTGGCGAGCTGGCCCACGCCGTACGTCTGGCGGAGATGGTGGGTGGGCCGACCGCCGGCACCCTGCCCGGCCTGCCCGTGGAACTGCAGTGCGCGCTTGCCGACGTTGGGGAACTCGCCACCGGACGGCCCGTGGTCGTGCCCGAAACCCCAGGGGCGAGTGCCTCCCCCAAGAATGATCGGGCAACTGGTGGACCCAACGCGAAGAGGTTGGCGTCACGTCGCCAGGCGTGGGCCGCCGCCGTGGCAGGCGACCACCGCAGAGCTGTAGCGGCGGTCGGCGACCCACCGGCAGCGCCTCTCGACCTGGTGGTGTGGGCAGTGGCGTCGAGGCATGCCGGCCGCACCCGCGAAGCTCGCGAGGCGCTGGCCCGGGCGGATGCTGCCGCCGGTGTGCCGTGGCTGCATATCGGCCAGTGGTTCACCGTCGTCCAGGCCGATCTCGACGTGCTCGCAGGCCGTCCAGCCGATGCCTCTGTTCTCGCCTTGCCGGCCGGAGCGGCGCCGGCCCTGCGGGCTCAGGCCGCAGCGATTCTCGCCCGCGCCCGGCTGATGGCCGACCCGTCACTGGAACCGGCCGCGGAGCCCACGGCATGGGCCGATGAGGGGGAGGGTGCGCTGGCCGAGGTCCGCGGGCTGGTGCGCGCAGGCGTGACCATGGCCGAAGCCGATCTGCTCGAGCAGGCCATCGCCTTGGCCGACAAGGCCCGGTTGCCGATCGAGGCGGGTGAGTCACGCCTGTGGTGGGCGACGGTCCAGTCAAAGCGCGGCAGCGAAGTGACCGACGCGGTGCGGCTCTCCCATGCGACCCTGCAGAGGTGCGGGGTGCGCGGGTGGGATGCGCGATGCGCGGCCCTGCTGACTCCAGCGCCATCAGCGCCTCGGGTGGTCGACCCGGCGATCACCGGGCTCAGCCAGTCCGAGCTGAGGGTCGCGGAGGCGGTCGCCGAAGGACTCACCAACCGCGAAGCGGCGGCGAAGCTGTTCCTGTCGGTGAAGACGGTCGACTTCCACCTGCAGCAGATCTATCGCAAGCTAGCGGTCAGGTCGCGCACCGAACTGGCGGTGCGGATGACCCTCGGAACGCCTACGGTGGGGAACCGATGAGCGACTGGTGGCAAGAGGTGGAGCGCGCTCTCCAGGAGCGCAGCGAGGGCGCCCCGGACCCCTGGGCACACCTTGTCGTCGACCCCGAGGATGCCGAGCTCACCGCCGAGCAGAAGGCCTTCCTGCAACAACTCGCTGAGCAGCCAGGCATCGGTCGTCTCGGCGACGACGACTGAGCGACAGGGCGCAGGCATCGGCCCTAGCCACGAACCGGGAATCCTCCCGGTCACGTGTGGCCGCCCGTTTGCGTACGGTACGAGGCGTGAACGCAGACACCAACCGCTTGGCAGTCGACCTCGGCACAACCTGGACGGCCGCAGCCCTCACCGATGCCGGTGGGTCCCGAGCCCTCCACCTCGGAGACCGAGGTGCCTGCATCCCTTCGGTGATCGCCGTCGACGACGAGAAGAACCTCGTTGTCGGCCATGCCGCCGAGCGCATCTTCGCCGTGTCACCGGACCGGGGGGTGCGCGAGGTCAAGCGCCGCTTCGGCGACACCACCCCGATCGTCCTCGCCGGCACGCCTTACTCGCCCGATGCGCTCAGTGGGGCCATGCTCTCCGGGGTGGCCGGTCTCGCCGGCATCGACCCCGCAACTACCACGGCCGTCCTCACCCATCCCGCGAACTGGGGTGAGTACAAGCTCGACCTGCTCCGCAATGTTGCCGCCCAGGCCGGCTTCAACGGTCACGACCTGGTCAGCGAGCCGGTAGCAGCGGCCCGCCACTACGCATCGTCCGGGCGGCTGGCCATCGGCGATGCGGTGGTGGTCTACGACTTCGGCGGTGGCACCTTCGATGCCGCAGTGGTGCGCGTCGAGGCCGGTGGCCCCACAATCCTTGGCACACCCCAGGGCATCGAGCGGCTCGGCGGCATCGACATCGACCAGGCCGTGTTCAGCCATGTGGCCGGCGCCCTTGGTGGCTCACTGGAGGCACTGGACCGCAACGACCCCGACGTGCGCCGCGCGATCCAGCAGCTACGTGCCGATTGCACGACGGCCAAGGAGCAGCTCTCCGCCGATAGTGAGGCCACCGTGGCCGTCACCGCGCCGGGCCTGCACACCATGGTGCGGATCACCCGTGAGGAGCTCGAGACGGTGATGCGTCCGCGAGTCGCCGACACGATCCGGGCGCTCGAGCGGGCCGTCGCTTCGGCAGGACTGCAGATGGGCGACCTCGCCGGCGTGGTGCTGGTGGGTGGTAGCTCCCGGCTGCCGATCATTTCTGAGATGGTCACCGCCGAAACCGGCCGGCCGACCCTTCTCGACGCCGACGCCAAGTTGGTCGTCGTGCTCGGCGCAGCTCTGCCAACGACTGTCACACCCGACTCCATCACCGCACCCTCAGTCCTTGCGGCCGCCTCGGTTGGTGCCGCGGCAGCCGTTGCTTCCGCCGCCACCTCATCCGAGGCGGCGGCTACCACCCCAACATCCGCAAACGAGCAAACGACCTCAGCACAGGAGACTCCGATGAGCGATCCCACCAATCCAGAAACCCCGAGCAAGCCCGGCCGCGGGTCGGTCCAGCCGCCCCCGCCGAAGAAGTCGAAGAAGGACGAGGGCAAGATCAACCCCGGTGTGGCGGCAGGAGTCGCAGCGGCAGCAGTAGCCGCCACGGCGGGTGCTGTCCTCTTCGGCGACGATGTCGTCGACGCTATGACTGGTGGTGACGACGGTGGTGCCGCTGGTGCAGCCCCCACCGATGTCGACGAGGCGCTCACCGTCCACCAGACGGACCTCGCCGACGCGGCCGCTGCTGCCGACGCGGAGGACGCGGCCGGCCCGATTGGGGTCGTGGACGAGAGCATGGACGCGTTCGACACCGGCCCCGCGACTCTCGCCACAGAGGGTGGTGGCGGCGCGAGTGGCGGCGGCGGCGGCGGCGGCTTCGCCCCTCCCCGGGCCCAGCAGTCTGCACCTGCGGAGATGTCCCAGCAGTTCGCTCCGTCTCAATCTGCTCCCCCGCCTCCCCCGCCTCCCCCTCCGTCTGCATCTGCTCCCCCTCCCCCTCCGCCGCCCTTCGCAGCAGAGCCGGTTGTCGACTTGTCTCAGCCATTCGGTGCTGCCTCGGTCGCGCCGGCCCCGCCCCCGCCGCCCCCGGCAGGGGCCTCGCCCGACGCTGATTTCGATGCGGCCCGCGAGCAGTTGCTCGAGCGCATCTCCGGGCTCGACCTCGGAGAAGGTGTCAACCCCGAAGATGCTGCGGCCTTGCGCGAGGAGTTGGCCGGCATGGTCGAGCGCTTCTCCCCCGAGGCCGGGCAGAGCACCGACGACGCCCTCGCCGCCCTCCGCGACGAGTACGACCAGAGGGTTCAGGACTTCACCCAGGACCAGAAGATCGAGGCCCTGATCGATGAACAGCTCCGCGACAACGAGGCCGAGACCGGGACCGACCCGGCGACGGGCGAAACCCCTGCAGGCATGCCTGCCACCGACGAGCCCGCCGATGGCGAAGGTGACGAGCCGGATGCGTCAGGCGATTCGGTTCCCGGTGAGGTGCTCGATCCGCCGATCCTCGACCTCGTAGATCCGCCGATCATCTCCCTCATCGACCCTGCGGTAGTCGACGCCGTCTCCGATGCGATCGGTGGGGGGATTCCCGCTCCAGGTCCAGACACTGGCACCATCATCGATGAGGCTGGCCTCGACGTCCGCGCCGTCGTCGACCTCGGCGATGGTCCGCCGCCGTTCATCTCTGATTCGTTCGACGATCTCGTCGGCGATGTAGGCGGTGCCCCGTTTGAATTCGGCGAGACCGCGACCGGTTTCGTGGGCGCGGCTGCTGCCGGCGTCGTCGATCAGCTAGACGTACTCGGCGATTCTGTCGGTGTCGGCAACATGCTCAACGTCGACCTCGGCCGGTCACTCGACCCGATCGTCGAGCTGGTCGGCGACGGCGCGGGTGATCCCATTTCTTCCCCGTTCGAGACCGGCGGGAGTGGCTTCTTGGGCGATGTCACGGAGATCATCTCCGACCCCCTCGATCTCGGTGATGGGATGACCTCACTTGACGCCGGGATGTCGGACTTCGCCGGAGGCTCCTTCACCGGCGCTGCCGCCGCTGCCGAGGATGCCATCGACGAGGTGGACGACGCGATCGCCGGTATCGCCGACGACATCGGTCTGTGAGTTCGGATCCTCGCCGATCTATCGGGTGCTCAGACGAAGCGGAAGGTGCTGAGCATCTCGAGGATCGGCCCGCTGAACTTGGGCATCGCGGTGGCCGGGGCTGTTAGCACCAGCTGGAACAGGTCGACCACCTTGCCGCCCTCGGTCACCGGGGTGAACCACAGGGCCTGCATCTGGGCCAGGGTGCGACTTGCGTCGGGTGAGGCGAATTCGCAGCCGCGGACGTATACCACCAGGTTGCCGAAGCGGATCAGTCTCTCGCCTCGCTCGACGAGGTCGGTGGCGCTGCGCTGCAGCTTCGCCCAGGTGACCTTGGCGGCCGACTCGAAGTCGATCGACCTGGCCACCTTGTCGTGGGTGAGCAGGGCGTTGACCCAGAAGTCGTCCACCTGTTCGGGAAGGCGGATGGCGGCCAGAGCGCCCGGGGCCTCGTCGAGTATCCAGCCCTCGGGCATCACGAATACGAAAGCGGGCACGCCCGTGAGCATGCGCCCGGGTTGGGCCACCAGGCGGTTCACCACTGAGGAAGGTGTGAGTGAGTCTGCCATCGGCCGGATGCTACTCCGTGGTGGAGGTTGGTTGATCGGGGAACCGGGAATGCTCCCGGTGACCCCTCCGGTGGTCTTACCTACGATGACGCCAGAGCACGAAAGGGATTGCTGACATGGGTTGGTTCGACGATGTATGCGACACGGTGGGTGGCGGGTTGGAGGCCGTGGGTGGCTTCGTCGAGGACACCGTTTCCGGTGCCGCCGACGCTGTAGGGGGCGCCGCAGGCGCTGTGGCCGGCGCGGTCGTGGAAGCCGGCGACTGGCTGGGTGCTGCCGTCGACGACGCCGTCGACTCCGCCACCGACGCGGTTGTCGAGGCGGTTGTCATCGCCAGCGAATGGTTAGCCAACACAACCGACGATTACATATTCGACACGGTCGACTTCGTAACCGGCGGCATCGTCGACTTCGACTACGACGGCGGCGACTTCTCGGCCAACCTCGGCATCGACGGGGTTGCCACGGTGGGCATCAGCTTTGGCGAAAGCGGCTTCGATTTCGGGACAGAGGCAAACGTCGGTATCGCCTCGGGTGGGTTCGGCGTCAGCGACGACGAAGGGTTCGCCACCAGTGCATCGGCCGGGGTCGACTGGGGCCCCTTGCCCTACGCCGAAGGGCATGTCGACATCTCCGAGGATGGCGACGTTTCCGTGGGCGGCCGCGCCCAGGGCACCCTTCCCACCCCTTACGGAATCGTGTCCGGATCAGCCGAGGGCGACTTCTACCGCAACGAGGATGGCAGCTGGGGGGCCCATGCCGCCGGCGAAGGCACCCTCTACACGCCGGCGGGCGCAGTCATCGGCGCCAACGCCAACATCGGCTACGACGAGAGCGCCGACGGCGACAGTGTGTTCACCGCAGGAGCCGGAGGTTCCTACGGCACCATTGGCGGTCCCTCGGTGTCGGCCGGGGTGGATTACGCCCACAGCGAGATCGACGGGGTCACAACCGACTCGGTTTCCGGCGAAGTGGGTGTCGAGGGCTATGGGTTCGAGGTCGAGGCGGAGGGTGGCTACTCGCGGGCCGAGGACGCCCAGGGCAATGTCACCGAGCAGTACGACGGATCCGTCACCGGCGAGGGCTATGGGGTCGAAGTTGGTGCCGGAGCAAGCTCCACGACAGTCACCGACGCCAACGGCAACACCGTCTCCTCGCAGACCGACAGCTGGGCCGAGGTCGGCGGGTTCGACACCGATGCAATGCTGCAGGCTGCCGACACGGTGCTGGGTACGGAAGGGGCATTGACCGGTGCGGCCGACACGTTTGGCCAGGTGCAAGACGTCGCCGGCACGGTGTCGAGCCTGGCCGGTGCCGGTGACCTCAGTGACGTTCTGGGCACCATGGCCGACCAGTCCGACACGTCGATCGTCGACATCGCGGGGAGCCTGGCCGACAGTGGCAACTTCGACGAGTTCTCGTCAGCGATCGTCGAGAGCGAGGTCAGCGAAGCAGTGGTCGATGATGTGTGGGACGATATCGGTTCATGAGCGAGCCGGCGTCTCAACCCGCCCCCACATCTCCTGCTGCACCACCTACCGCCGATGCCCTGATTCTCGAGCTCGGCAAGCTGCTGCAGCAGCTCGATCGCAGCGACCTGGCCACCCGCGCCACGGTCGCCGCAGCGCGGCTGCGCCGCCCGTCCACCATCGTCTGTGTCGTCGGCGAGTTCAAGCAGGGGAAGAGTTCCCTGGTCAATGCCCTGCTCGGTCACCCGGTATGCCCCGTCGACGACGACCTGGCCACTTCGGCCATCACCCTCGTCCGCTTCGGTGAGAAGGCCGGCGCCGTGGTGCGCAGCAAGCAGGACGGCAAGGAGGTCGCAACGCCGATCCCGGTCGGCGAGCTCAGCCAGTGGGTCAGCGAGACCGGCAACCCGGGCAACCACAAGGGTGTCGAACGGGTCGAGGTCTCGGTGCCCAGCCCGTTCTTGAAGCAGGGCCTGGTAATCGTCGACACCCCGGGCATGGGCGGCCTCGGTGCCGGCCACGCCGCCGCCACGCTCAGCTTCCTGCCCTTCGCCGACGGGCTGATCTTCGTCAGCGACGCCTCGGCCGAGCTCAGTGCACCCGAGCTCGAGTTCCTGCGCCGGGCAATCGAGCTCTGCCCTTCGGTGCTCTTCGCCCAGACCAAGACCGACCTCTTCGCCAACTGGCAGAAGATCCTCGACCTCAACCGCGGTCACCTCGAGCGGAACGGCATCAACATCCCCGTCGTGCCCGTGTCGAGCACCCTGCGCACGGTGGCGCTGGCCCGCAAGGACCGCTCGCTGAACGACCTCAGTCGTGTGCCCGAACTCGTCCAGCGCCTCGGCAACGACGTCGTCGCCCCGGCCAAGGCCAGCGCCGCCCAACGATCCGTGGGCGACGCAAGGTCGATCATCGCCCAGGTCGTTGCCGGCTACCGCGCCGAGAGAGCTGCCATCGACGACCCTGCCGGTGCCGGTGGGGCAATGGCGGCGCTCGAAGCAGCCAAGGGTCGGATCGAATACCTCCGCGGCCCCGGTGCAAAATGGAACGTGCTCGTGGGCGACAAGGTCACCGACCTGTCGAACCTGGTGACGTTCCGGCTGCGCGGCGCGATGCGCGAGATCCAGAGGTTGATGGACGAACGCATCGAGGTGCTGTCCAAGGGCGACGAGTGGGACGAACTGGCGCGCTACCTGCAAACGGTGGTGGCCGACGAAGTGACCAAGGCGTTCATCAGCCTCGAAGAGGGTCGCCTCGACGTGAGAACCCAGATCGTCGATCTGCTGCAGGAGGAAGACATCGCTGTTGATGGTCGCTCCTTCTCCGTCGGCGATGTCGCCGTCGGCGACCTGTGGCAGGGCAAGTCGATCGACCCCGAGATCTCGGGCGGGAAGAAGGCGTGGTCCACCGGGCTCACTGGCCTGCGCGGGGCCCAGGGCGGGATCATGATGTTCGGCATGATGGGAAATTTCCTGCCCGCCGCAGTTGGGGTGCTGATCGCCTCAAACCCGGTCCTGCTGGGCATCGGCGCCCTTTTCGGCAGCATGGGTCTCGCCGAGGATCGCAAGCGCAAGGTGCAGATGCGCCGCCAATCGGCCCGCTCCCAGGTGCGTCAGTTCATCGACGATGTTCAGTTCGAGGTCAACAACCAGATCGGCACCGTCATCCGCGACATCCAACGCGATCTGCGCGACGAGTTCGGTGACCGCCTCTCCGAACTGCTTCGCACCTACACCGATGCGGCCACCCGGGCACAGCAGGAGCTGCAGAAGTCGCAGGTGGATCGGCAGGGTCGCTCCAAACAGCTCGACGCTGCGCTTGCGCGCTTCGAGTTGCTCGACGGTGCCTTGGCAAAGGCGACGTCGTGAGTGCCCTCAGAGGTGGCGTCGCCGAGCAGGTGCTCAACGTTGCGCGCGACCTTGTCGCCAAGGCCCCCAACGGTCCGGCCCGCGACCAGGCCCAGGCCGTTGTCGACAGGCTGAGCGGACCCCTGAGGGTGGCAATCGCCGGCAGGGTCAAGGCCGGCAAGAGCACCCTGCTCAATGCCCTGGTCGGCGAACGCCTCGCCCCCACCGACGCCGGCGAGTGCACCAAGGTTGTCAGCCGCTACTCGCAGGGCCAGTCCTACGAGGTTGTTGCCCGGCTGCGCGACGGCCGCAGCGAACCGCTGGCGTTCAGCCGCGGTAACGGCTCCCTCGACATCAAGCTCGGCGGCCTGCGCGAGGCCGACATCGCCACCATCGACGTTGCTTGGCCGACTTCGTCACTGGAGACGATCACGCTCATCGACACCCCCGGCCTCGCCAGCCTCAACGACGAGAACTCGCGCCGCACCCGCGAGTTCCTCGAGTTCGACGAGAACAAGCCCAGCGACGCCGACGCGGTCATCTACCTCATGCGCCACGCCCACCGCAGCGATGTCGCCTTCCTCGACGCGTTCATGGACCGCAGCGTCACCGCGGCCTCACCGGTCAACGCGGTGGCCGTGCTGAGCCGGGCCGACGAGATCGGCGCCGGCCGCATGGATGCGATGGAGTCCGCCACCCGCATTGCCCAGCGCTACAGCACGGACCCCCAGCTCACCGGCCTGTGCGCGGCCGTGGTGCCGCTCGCCGGTCTGTTGGGCGAGACCGGACTAACCTTGCGCGAAGACGAGGTCGCGGCTTTGCGCATGCTGGCCAACACCGACGCCGAGACACTCGACCGCATGCTGCTGTCTGCGGACCAGTTCTGCGACACCAGCAGCAGCGAGCTCACCGTCGAGTTGAGGCGCAACCTGCTCGACCGTCTTGGCATCTACGGGGTGAGGCTGGCCCTGAGCGAGATCCGCGCGGGCAGGGCCACCACGGCCGCCACCCTCGGGCCGATCCTCGTCCAGTACTCGGGCCTCACCGCGCTCAGGTCGTTGATCACCCGCCACTTCATGCCCCGGGCCCGCATCCTCCAGTCGCGGTCGGCGTTGGTGGCCTTGCGCTCCCTTTCCCGTCAGCTATCGGCGTTGGTGCCGGCGCTGGCCGCGGACCTCGATCGCCAGCTGGAGCAGATCGAGGCCAGCACGGTGCAGTTCGCCCAGGTGCGCGGCGCTCATCTGGTGGGGTCCGGCGCGGTGGTCGTGCCGGCCGCCGATCGCGCCGAGCTCGATCGGCTCTTCTCCACCACCGAACCGGCATCCGCCCTGGGGCTCGCCGCCGGCACCCCCGTTGCCCAGGTCCAGTCGGCTGCCCTCACGGGTATCGCCAAGTGGCGCACCGCCGCCGCCGATCCCCTCGCCGACCCCACCTACATCGAGGTCTGCGACACCGCGGCCCGGGTGCTCGAGTCGATCTACGGCGCCACCCTCAGCTGAGCCGCCCCGCCCCATTCCACCCGCCCGTGTCGCGGCCTGACCACGCTGTGATGCGCGTACGCCCGCGACACGGGCGAAATGTTGAGGGGTGTCAGGTAGCGGGCCTCCGCCTTACTGCTAGGGCGACGAGGCCGAGTACCATCGTGAGGCTGGCCAACGTGGCGAGCGAGTTGCTGCTGCTGCCGGTTGCGGGCAGGGAGCCCCCCTGGTCGGAGACGGCCGTGGTGGTGGTCGTGGTGGTGGTAGTGGTAGTGGTGGTGTTGACCTGGCATCCGGCGGGGATGGGTACCTCAACGGCGCCGACCGCCATCGGGTGCACGACCCGCGCCGGCCCACTTTCCTCGCTCCAGTTAGTACCGTGCGGTCCCTTTAGACCCTTTGGCCCCTGGGGGCCAACCGGGCCCTTGGCGCCGGTGGCACCCTTCAATGTGATGCGACACGCCTGGGGCGTATCGCCACATGGGTCGACGGCGTTCACCGAGTGGGTTGCTCGGCTCGGGCCGCCGAAGGTGAGGTCGTATATGCCCTGGTCGCCCTTGTCGCCCTTTTCGCCCTGTGGGCCTTTGTCGCCGACGGGACCCTGGTCGCCGGGTACCAGAATGACGCAGATACCGATGGTGGTGCTGCAATCGGGCAGGGTGACTACCGCTGGGTGCACGGCACGCGACGGCCCATCACTCCAAGGATCCCCCTTGTCGCCGGTTGGGCCCATGTCGCCTGGTGGACCTTGGGGGCCGGTGGGCCCGACGGGTGCGTCCGGTGAGACGCACGCTGTGGGCCCCGCGTCTGCCTGGGCCTGTACCGATAAGCCCTGGACAGCCATGAAAGCAGCAACGGCGGTGCCCAAGATGACCCTGGTTCGCATGACGACTCCTCCTCCGGTGGCTCGAATCGCCACACATCTGAAAATTAACACAACTCTGGACTCGTCTAATCCGCCCCGCCCTCTTCCCGATCACCGACAGATCCTGAGTGGGGGTGACTCATGTTTGCTGCGTTCGGAGTTGTGGTGGCGACATGAGCGCTCCTAGGCTTGCATCAGGTTCGCTCAACATCCCCCATAAGGAGACCCCACCATGTCCAAGGCAGTCGGTATCGACCTCGGCACCACCAACTCCGTCGTCGCCGTGTTCGAGGCGGGCGACACGGTGGTCATCCCCAACTCCGAAGGCAGCCGCACCACACCCTCGGTGGTCGCCTTCAGCAAGGCCGGCGAGGTGCTGGTGGGCGAGGTGGCCAAGCGTCAGGCCATCACCAACCCCGACCGCACCTTCCGCAGCATCAAGCGCCACATGGGCGAGAACTGGAAGAGCGACGACGTCGACGGCAAGCACTACACCCCGCAAGAGATCAGCGCCCGCACCCTGATGAAGCTCAAGCGCGACGCAGAGTCCTACCTCGGCGACACCGTCACCCAGGCCGTCATCACCGTGCCCGCCTACTTCGACGACGCCCAGCGCACCGCCACCAAGGAAGCCGGCCAGATCGCCGGCCTCGAGGTGCTGCGCATCATCAACGAGCCCACCGCGGCCGCCCTCGCCTACGGCCTCGACAAGGGCGGCGAGGACGAAAAGGTGCTGGTGTTCGACCTCGGTGGTGGCACCTTCGACGTGAGCGTGCTCGAGATCGGCGACGGAGTGTTCGAGGTCAAGAGCACCCACGGCGACACCCACCTCGGCGGCGACGACTGGGACCAGAGGGTCATCGACTGGCTGGTGAAGGAGTTCAAGTCCAAGCACGGTGTGGACCTCGGTTCCGATCGCATGGCCGCCCAGCGCCTGAAGGAAGGTGCCGAGAAGGCCAAGATCGAGCTCAGCCAGGTGCAGCAGACCCAGATCAACCTGCCCTTCATCACCGCTACCGCCGAGGGCCCGCTCCACCTCGACGAAACCCTCACCAGGGCGAAGTTCCAGGAGATGACGGCGGACCTCATCGAGCGCTGCCGCATCCCCTTCGAGCAGGCCCTGAAAGACGCCAACATCAGCAAGGGCGAGCTCGACCACGTGATCATGGTCGGTGGCTCCACCCGCATGCCCGCGGTCGGCGATCTGGTGCAGGGTTTCACCGGCAAGGAGCCCAACAAGAGCGTCAACCCCGACGAGGTGGTTGCGATCGGCGCTGCGGTGCAGGCCGGTGTGCTGCGCGGCGACGTCAAGGACATCCTCCTCCTCGACGTCACCCCCCTGAGCCTGGGCATCGAGACCAAGGGCGGGGTGATGACCCGTCTCATCGAGCGCAACACGACCATCCCCACCAAGCGCACCGAGGTGTTCACCACCGCCGACGACATGCAGCCTTCGGTCGAGATCCACGTACTCCAAGGCGAGCGCGAGATGGCCGCCTACAACAAGACGCTCGGCAAGTTCCAACTCGTCGACCTGCCGCCCGCCCCGCGCGGCGTGCCCCAGATCGAGGTCACCTTCGACATCGACGCCAACGGGATCGTGCACGTCAGCGCCAAGGACCGGGCCACCAGCAAGGAGCAGAGCATGACCATCACCGGTCAGAGCACTCTCAACAAGGACGACATCGCCCAGATGGTCCGCGATGCCGAGGCCCACGCCGAGGAGGACCGCCAGCGTCGCGACGAGGCTGAGGCCCGCAACATCGGCGACTCCCTCGTCTACCAGACGGAGAAGATGCTGCGCGATCAGGGCGAGCAGCTCGGCGACAAGTCGGTCATCGAGAACCCTCTGGCCGAGCTGAAGTCGGTGCTCAGCGGAAACGACACCGAGGCGATCAAGAAGGCGTCCGAAGCCCTGTCCTCTGCACTTCAGGCCGCCGGCCAGGAGCTCTACGACAAGGCTGCCCACGAAGCTTCGATGGGCGCTTCAACCTCGGGCGAGGCCGGCTCGAAGGAGGGCGACGAAGACATCATCGACGCCGAGATCGTCGACGACGAGAAGTGACGATGAGTGACGACTTTGCCCCCTTCGACGAGTCGGAGCTGCTCGCCGACCTCACCAGCGAGATCAGCCGCGTGCGGCGCTTCGAAGACGACCTGCTCGGTACCGCATCCACTGAGGCCGAGGAGGCCGGCGAGGCGGTCGAGAACGACGTCGAGGCCTTGCTGGTCGAGCGCGACTCGTTCAAGGACATCGCCCTGCGCCTGCAGGCCGACTTCGACAACTACCGCAAGCGGATGGCGAACCAGCAGGCCGACGAGGTGCAGCGCGCCACGGGCCGGATGGCCGAGGCCTTGCTGCCTGTGCTCGATGCCTGCGAAGCCGCCTTCGGGCAGCACCCAGCGGAGATCGAGCCTTTGTTCAACCTCTTGCTCGACGTGATGGTCAAGCTCGGCCTGGAGGGCATGAACCTGTTCGAGCAGCCCTTCGACCCCAACCTCGCCGAAGCGGTGATGCACGAACCCGGCGAAGGTGAGGCGGCGGTCGGCCCGGTGGTCAGCGAGGTGCTGCGCAGCGGCTACACCTGGCAAGGCAAAGTGCTGCGTCCCGCCATGGTGAAGGTTCGCGGCTGACCTGCGCGGCACTGGCGCATCAAGGCGCACCAAGTGAGTCGAGGGAGGTGAGACGAGGATGGCAAGCCAACGCGAGTGGTTCGAGAAGGACTACTACAAGGTGCTGGGCGTGAAGGACACGACCGATGCCAAGGAGATCACCAAGGCCTATCGCAAGCTCGCGCGCGAGAGCCATCCCGACACCCACCCCGGCGATGATGCTGCCGAGGAGAGGTTCAAGGAGGTCAGCACGGCCTACGACGTGCTCGGCGACGAAGCCAAGCGCAAGGAGTACGACGAGGTCAGGCGGCTCGGCCCAGCCGTGGGCGGCTTCGGTGGGGCAGGTGGCCCTGGTGGCCCGGGCGGTGGCGGGTTCAACTTCAATGTCGGCAACGACGGCATGAGCGACGTGCTGGGCAAGATGTTCGGCCGCAGTAGGCGTGGTGGAGCCTCCTCAGGGGCCGGGCCCGGGCGCGGAACCGATATCGAGGCCACCCTCACCCTCGACTTCGTCGACGCGGCCCAGGGCATGACCACCACCTTGCACCTCACCGCCGACGCCACGTGCAGTACGTGCGGTGGTAGCGGGGCCAAGCCCGGCACCCAGCCCAAGGTGTGCTCCCAGTGCGGAGGGCGTGGGGTGGTCGACGACAACCAGGGCCTGTTCTCCTTCTCCTCACCCTGCCGCGCCTGCGCCGGGCGCGGCGTCGTCATCGAGCAACCCTGCCCCACCTGTCGCGGTGGAGGTATCGAGCGTCGCCCGCGCGACGTGCAGGCCCGCATCCCCGCCGGTGTGGCAGATGGTCAACGGATCCGCCTGAAGGGTCGTGGGACACCCGGCCGCAATGGGGGACCGGCGGGAGACTTGATCGTCGAATGCCATGTCACCCCTCACCCCCTCTTCGGCCGCGACGGCAACAACCTCACCGTGAGGGTGCCGGTCACCTTCGCCGAGGCCACGTTGGGCGGCGACATCGACGTACCCACGCTCGAAGGCCCCACGGTCATGTTGCGTCTGAGGCCGGGAACCCAGTCCGGCAGCAGGCACCGGGTGAAGGGCAAGGGCATCGCCACGCCGAAACACACCGGCGACCTCATCGTCACCGTCGACCTGCACGTACCCACCCACCTCACCGCCGAGCAGAGGACCGCAGTCGAGGCCCTCGCTGCGGCGACTACCGTGTCACCCAGAAAGCCCACGCCGGGTCCAGAGGGGAGGGGCTGAGCGATGCCATCGCGCGACCATGCCGTCTATGTCATCTCCGTCGCCGCCGAACTGGCGGGGATGCACCCCCAGACCCTGCGCATCTACGAGCGCCGCGGGCTCGTGCGTCCGGCGCGCACCCAGGGCGGCAACCGCCGCTACAGCGACCTCGACATCGATCGCCTGCATCGCATCAGCGAACTGGCCGGCGAGGGCATGAACCTCGAGGGGATCCGCAGGGTGATGGCCCTCGAGGCCGAGGTCGAGAGGTTGCATGCCGAGTTGGCCGAGTTGCGCGACATCGCCACCGCCGCTGTCGCCGAAGCCCAGCGCAGGGCGCCCCGCCGCGATCTCGTGCCCTTGCGCCAGGAGATCACCGTCTTCGGTGGAAAGCGTCTAGGCGGCTGACCCCGCCGCCGCCTCACCCGGCCGCCGACCACCGCCCCACCGACCACGCCGCCGCCGACCCCGCCCCGCCCGGTTTGTGTAAGCGCACAAACACAACGTTCGCTTTGTGCGCTCACACAAAGGGGGCCGAGCCGTTGGAGTCGGTCCGAACGTGGGTGGGTTGGCGGGGTCCTAATCGAGTGAGGTGAGCACTTCGACGGCCGAGAGGACCCAGCCACCGATGTCGATGGTGCCGAGCATGGCGTGGCCCACCGTGACCGGGTCCGGGTGTATCGCCGGTGTGTCGGGGAAAGGCACCTGACCGAGGAACCGTTGCCACTCCGGAGTTGCCCATGGCGAGATCGGGGCGGGGGCTGCCCGCCGGGGGGCCGGAGGTGGTGGCGCGAGGCGGAGGTGGCGTTCGCCGGGCCGCGGGGTGCGTGAGCCCACCCGGGCTCGTTCGGGTGTGGTGTCGGACGGGTGACAGCGCCATTCGAGGAGGAGTTCGGGCCGGGTGGTGAGCTCGTTGGCGAAGGCCAAGCACGCGCGGCCACCGCGTGCTTGCACGGTTCGTCCCAGTCGGGGCAGGTGCAGCTCACCATCAGGTCGGCGGACTCGGGGGTGAGGCGGGCCAGGAGGGGGCGCAAGGAATCTGGCGTTGCCGAGGGCCGGCCGGTCCACCACGGTGACGGCGACGATCACCTCGTAAGGGTCGGAGCGGCTGCCGAGCACCGTGGCCCGCAGGACGCCGGTGGAGACTTCGAGACGGGTGACGGCCCGGTCGGCCACGTAGGCCTTGCCACGGCGGAACCGGGGAGGGTCGGCCATGCCGGCGAGGGTGACCGACAGCAGGGTGCTGGCGAGCTTGCCCACTGGGTGGGGCTCGCCGCCGAACTGGCCGGGGCGGATGACGATGCTCACGAGCCGCGCACCTTGGCGTGGTCCAGCACCACGAGGTCGCGGAGCTCGTCGGTGCTCAGCTCGCTGAGCCAGGCCTCGCCGGTGGTGCCGATGACGGCATCGGCGAGCTTGCGCTTGTCGGTGATGAGGGTGTCGATGCGTTCTTCGACGGTGCCCTCGCACACCAGCTTGTGCACGAACACCGACCTCTGCTGGCCGATGCGCCAGGCGCGGTCGGTGGCCTGGTCCTCCACGGCCGGGTTCCACCAGCGGTCGTAGTGCACCACCCGGCTGGCCGCGGTGAGGTTGAGCCCGGTGCCGCCCGCCTTCAGCGATACGAGCAACAGGGGAGACGTCGCCGAGCCGTGCTGGAAGGCGGCGACCATGCGGTCGCGGTTGGCCTTGCTGACCCCACCGTGCAGGAACGGAGCCTGTTGGCCGAACCGTTCGAGAAGGTGGGTCTGCAGCAACAGGCCCATCTCCCGGAACTGGGTGAACACCAGGGCCTGTTCGCCGGCGTCGAGGAGGTCGGCCACCAGCTCGTCGAAGCGGTGCAGCTTGCCCGACCGGCCGCCCAGCTTCGAGCCGTCGCCAAGGGCGTGGGCGGGGTGGTTGCAGATCTGCTTCAGCCGGGTGAGCGCGGCCAGCACCAGGCCGCGCCGCCGCATCCCGCTGGCCTGTTGGGCATCGACGAGCAGCTGGTCGACGACGGCCTGATACATGTGGGCCTGCTCGCGGGTGAGCGGGGCCCAGGCGATCTGCTCGACCTTGTCGGGTAGATCCGGCACCAGCGACTTGTCGGCCTTGGTGCGGCGCAGCAGGAAGGGGGCGGTGAGGCGGCGCAGTTCGGCCGCGGCCTCGGCGTCGTGGTTGCGTTCGATTGGGTTGGCGTAGCGCTTGCGGAACTGGGTGGCGTTGCCCAACAGGCCGGGGGTGACGATCTGGAAGATGCTCCACAGCTCGCCGAGCCGGTTCTCGACCGGTGTGCCGGTGAGGGCCAGGCGTTGGCCGGCAGGGATCGCCCTCATCGCCCGCGCCATGTGGGTGTCCGGGTTCTTCACCGCCTGCGCCTCGTCGAGCACGAGGGTGCTCCATGCCACCTTCTGCAAGGTGGCGAGGTCGCGGGTGGCGACCTGGTATGTGGTGACCACCAGATCGTGGCCGGCGACCTCGTCGGCGAAGGTGGTCTCGTCGGCACGGCCGGTGCCGTGGTGGACCATCACCCGCAGCAGGGGTGTGAAGCGAGCAGCCTCGGACTCCCAGTTTCGCACCACCGACAGGGGGCAGACGACCAGATGCGGGCCCGGGTAGCCCGGCGAGGTGGGCGAGGGTGGTGGGCGTCTTGCCCAGGCCCATGTCGTCGGCGAGGCAGCCGCCGAGGCCGAGCCGGTGGAGGAACTGGAGCCAGCCGAGGCCGCGCTTCTGGTAAGGGCGCAGGGTGGCGGTGAAGCCCGGGGGCACATCGCCGTCGGCGAGAGCGGCATCGGGAAGGCCGTCGAGCAGTTCGGCCGCCCACCCGGTGCCGCGCATCGGCGGTTCGGGCGGGGAGGCTGCATCGGCTCGTTCGGCGGCCTGGATGGAGCGCTCCAGCTCGGCAGCGAGGGCGAGTAGTGCCAGCGGGGTGAGCTCGCTGTGCTCGGCGCGGTGCTCGCTGAGGTTGGCGAGGGCGCGTCGGGCCTCGGCGCGATCGACCTGCACCCAACGCCCGCCGACCTCGATCAGGTTGGCCCCTTGCTCGGCCGCGCGGCGCAGCACCTCCTCGGGCACGGGGGTGTCGTCGAGTACGACCTCCCAGTCGACGAGAGCCGTGGCACCGAAGCGGCCTCCGCCGGCCTCGGCGCGGGGTTGCACCGTGCCCCGGGTGGTCGGTCGGCGGCGGGTCAGCCGCTCGGGGGCGACGAGCTCCACCCCGGCGGCCTCGAGCGTTTCGACGGCCTCGAGGGCGGCGGCGGCGCCGTCGAGGTCCGTGGTGTCGGCGCGCTCGGCCAGCCATGGGGCCACCTCGGGCACTACCTGGGCGATGGAATCCGCCGCGGCGCGCAACAGGTCGTCGAGCAGGGGCAAGAAGCGCGGCTCACGGGCCAGGGTGTGGGCGGCCGGTGTGCCCTGGACGATGTCGGTCATGGTGCACCAGCGGCTGCGGTCGTCGGTGTCGACCAGTTCGAGGGTGAGTGGCCACAGTGAGGCGGTGGCGTCTGTCTCGCCGGGTTCGGGCAGGCCGAGACGCAACCGGGCGTGGAGGATCGGCTCGCCGTCGGCGCGGCGGGCCATCAGGTGGAACTCGCGAGCGATGTGCTTCACCGCATCGAGCAGTTCATCGGCGACGGCGACCTGGGGGTGCTCGGCGGTGAGTGCCCGGTTCACCAGCCGCACGGCGCGGGCGTTGACGGCCCGGGTGTCGGTGAGCATCGCATGCCACCCCTTGGCTGCGAGGGTGAGGCGGCACAGCTGGTCGACCAGGGTGGTGAGCACGTCGGCCGGGTCGGTGGGCGCCGACGCAGCGACGACCGGGGGCATGGCAGCGAGCAGGCCCGGCCTCACGGCCTCGACGTCGGCCGTGAGGGGCAGCCACCGCGCCGTCCACCATGTTCCACCCTGGTGGGTGAGGGTGGGCAGGACCCTGCCGCGGAGGACGAGCTGGGTGGCATAGGCGTGGACCGCGCCGAACCAGGCCACCGAGGCGCTGACCTCGCCCTGGAGGACCTGGAGCTGGCCGAGCGAGGCCAGGGTGGCGGGGTCGAGTCGCTGGCACATGACGTTGGCCCGCCCGCTGGGCAGGTTGAAAGGCACCACCCGGGTGGCCGAGGTGAACGCGAGACCCGGTCGGCGGGCCATGCGGGCGACGGTCTGGGGCAGGTTGGCGCCGTAGACCCCGCGCCCGGGCTGCCATGCGACGGCCTCGCCATCGACCCAGCTGAGCTGCAGCCCAGGAGCGTCGGCGAGGTTGGTGGCCATCCCGTCGAGCATAGGGAACGGGTGTGCCCCGGTTCCCCCCTCACCCCATCGGGCGCGAAACCCCGCCACCCCTGTCCTTCGGGTGCGGAACCCCGTCACGAACTGCGGGTTTTCGAACCCATGGGCGCGCCAGACCGACAGAGATTCAGGCCTGGGAGGTGTCGCCCGGGCCCCACACCTCGTGGACCTTGGCGTACACGCCTTGGTCGAAGCTGAACTCGACGAGATTGCCGTCGGGGTCGCTGAGCGCGCACACATAGCCGATGGGTTCGTGCAGCAACTGGGGCTCCCACATCAGACACCCGGCAGCGCGACCACGCTCGGCCACTTCGTCGACTTCTTCCTTGGTGGGTAGCTCGATACCGAGATGGGCGAACGGTGCCAGGGTGGGCTTAGGGCCATTGTGCTGATCGCGAAAGAAGCTGACGAGCACGATGATGAACGGCTTGTCGATCATGTCGGGCTGACCCAACCAGGCACTCTCCCCCGTGGTGTCGCTACGCCTCTGCAGAAGGCGCAGCGGGGTGTAGGTCTCGTACCACTCGATGGAGGCGTCGAGATTGGAGCTCGGCAGTGCGACGTGGGTGAACCGGGCGATCGGAGGGCGCTGGCTCATGGGCGAACCGTATCGCGCGACGCACTTGGCGAAAGATTGGACAGATTAGATTCGAGACGTGAATACGACAGTGCAAGAGGCACCCTCGCAGGCGACGCGTACGGGCCGCGTTGATGGCGCTCGTGAGCGCGGGACTGTTCGTCGCTGGCTCTCTGCTGCCCTATGTATCGGGCGGCGGGGTCACCATCTCGCTGGTCGACAGTGGTGGCGAGTTGCACCTCTTGTTCCTCGTCCCCGCGGCGGTGGCGGGTATCGCCGCACTGGTGGGGCTCACCGGCAACGGGCTGGCCGCCACGGTCGCAGCCGGTGTGGTGACGGGCATGGTCGGGCCGACGATCTCGATCCTCACCGTCTTCTACAAGCTGGTCGATCAGACGAGTGGCGGGGCGTCGCTGGGCGTCGGCTTCTTCATCCATCTAGCTGCTGTTACGAGCGCACTGTCGGCGATGGGGGCGGCCTGGGGTGCTACCCGCTCCACGGTGGAGCCGCCCTTGAACCAGGCTCTGTGCACCCTGGCTGCGCTCGCCTTTGTCGGGGTGCCAGCATCGATCCTGCTGTCCAAGGACGGCTACTCGGTGCTCGACATCGACGACGGGATGATCAAGGCCGGGATGATCGGATGGGCCGTGATCGCGCCGGCGGTCGCGGTGATGGCGTTGCTCTCCCGGCGGCGGGGGTCTGTGGCGTTGGGTGCCGGTGTGGGCATCGGGCACCTCGGCATGGTCCTGTTCATGCTCGCCCGCGACGATGGGGCCGAGGGGCTGCTGGCCGGTTTCGGTGTCCTCTACGAAGGGCTGCACAACGCGAGCGTCGCTGGAGCAGTCGTGCTCAGCGGGCTCGCCCTGGCGCTGACCGGCGACGAGGCCCCGGCGGCCGCCACCTCCCTTGCCTGCAGCCGGCTGGGCGACGGACCCCTTCGGGCGCCACCAGCATCGCTACTGGGACGGCCAGCAGTGGACGTCGATGGTCTCCGACGGCGGCGCGGTCGTAGAGGACCAGCCGGTCGCCATGGCGCAGGTCGGGCGTCTCTGCCCTCGGGGACACCCGAACCCGCCCACGGGGTCGTTCTGCACCCAGTGCGGCCTACCCCTCCCCGCCCCACGGTAAGCCTCGCCGGCCGCACGGCAGCCGCCCCCGCTCTCTTACCCGATTCACGTAGAACTCTGAGCAGCCTCTGACGGCGCCGCTCTAGCTTCTCTGGTGATCAGAACCCTGTGCGAAGCGAGGCGATCCTCCCCATGACCTCCCCCCTCACCCGATTCGAAGCGGTGTCCCGCCGGCATTTCCTCCGCCAGTCGTTGGCTGCTGCGGGCGGCCTTGCTATTGCCGGCACAGCTCTCGCCGCCTGTTCCGCCAACGCCGACGATGCCGACGTGTTCGACACGAGCGACACCAGCGACACGAGCGCACCAACGTCGGCCGTCCCCGACACGACAGCGGCACCACCCGACACGACGTCGGCGCCCGAGTCCGCCCCGACCACCTCGGCGGACGACGACCTGTTCCCCGCCGGTGCCGAGCTCCAGGTGAACTTCACCTACACCGCCGCCGACTCTGGTTCGCGCATCCGCAATCCTTACATCGCCGTGTGGGTGGAGAATCCGACGGGCGAACTGGTGCAGACCATTGCCCTGTGGTACTCCGCTCGTGAGGCGAAGTATGTGCGCGAGCTCACCCGTTGGTACGAGGCTGAGGTGACTCTCCTCGACGGTGGGGGCGCCGACAACGTCGATGCGATCTCCGGTGCCACGCGCACTGCTGGTGCCTACAGCGTGGTGTGGGACGGCACCGACGTCGACGGCAACATCGTCGCCCAGGGCGACTATGTGATCTGTGTCGAGTCGGCCCGCGAGCACGGGCCGCGGAGCCTGTCGACCGGTGCCATCGCCGTTGGTTCCTCCGGCTTCTCGACCGCCCTGCCCGATGACGGTGAGCTCTCAGCGGTGACGGTGAACCTTGCTGTCTGAGATCGACACCTCCACGATCGAGCTCGACGACGCGCCCGACGGCGAGCTCGAGTCCTACGCTGCGCAGGTGGGCCGCACCACTGTTTCCCGCCGGCGCAGCGTTAGGACCAATAGGTGGATGCGCTGGCTCCACGTCTACACCAGCATGATCAGCCTTCTCGTGGTGCTGTTCTTCGGCATCACCGGGCTGACCTTGAACCACCCTTCGTGGACGTTCGGCGACGGTGTTGACCGGTCCACCCACTCGGGCTCCCTGCCCGGCGAATACCTTGCTGCGGACGGCGACCCCGACTTCCTCGCGATCAGCGAGTTCGCCCGAAGCGAGTATTCGATCGGCGGCGAAGTGGCCGACTACGGAGTTGCCGGTGGCGAGGGCACGATCAGCTACAAGGGGCCCGGATATGCGGCCGACCTCTTCTTCCAGGTCGACAGCGGCGAGTTCGAGCTGGTCATCGAACAGCAGGGATTCGTCGCGGTGATGAACGATCTGCACAAGGGTCGCGACACCTCGTCGACGTGGAAGTGGGTGATCGACATCTCGGCCGTCGTGTTGGTGTTGGTGGCAGCCACGGGGCTGGGGATCCACCTCTTCCAGCGCAAGCGTCGCACTCGGGCTCTTGTGTTCGCCGGGCTTGGTGGGTTGGTCACCGTGGTGCTGATTGTCGTCACGATGGTGTGACGCCGGGCGCCGCGAGGCAGAGCAGCTGTGGAGCCCTTCGGCACTGCTGGGAATATACCCCAGGGGGTACAGTGTTACATCTAGCTAGTGTCGCACGAAGGTCGGCACCCCACGATTCAGGAGTACACCATGGCCACCGTTGAGCTCACCGCCGAAAAGTTCGAAGAAACCGTCAACAAGGACGGAATCGTGCTCATCGACTTCTGGGCAGCTTGGTGCGGCCCGTGCCGTGTCTTCGGCCCGGTGTTCGAGGCCGCCTCCGCAAACCACACCGACGCCGTGTTCGCCAAGGTGGACACCGAGGCCGAGCCCGGCCTCAGCGGTTCGCTCGGCATCCGCTCGATCCCCACCCTGATGATCTTCCGCGATGGGATCCGGGTGTTCTCCCAGGCCGGTGCCCTACCGGCCCATGCCCTCGAAGACCTCATCGGCAAGGTGAAGGCGCTCGACATGGATGCCGTGAAGGCAGAAGTCTCCGCCGCCAGCCCGGCCAACTGACCTGGTCTAGCTGAACGCGGCCAACTGAGCGAGACCGCTCAGGCGATCTCGCGGGCGCGCCACAGTTCGGTGCGCACGAAGGTGCCGTCGGCGGCGAGCAGGCAACAACCAACGCCGGGGAGAGCCTCGGCGAAGCCTGCCCCATCAGCGATGGGGAGCACGCCCACCACGGTGGCGACCGCGTCGGCTGTGGCGGCATCGGGCGCGAACACGCTCGCGGAGAGGATGTGCTCCACCGGCTGGCCGCTGCCGCGGGTCGATCACGTGACTGAACCGCCGCCCGCCGATGGTCACCGGGCGGCGGGCACCACTACCCGTTGCCAGGCCACCGTCGGACAGGCGGACCCTCACCATCGGGGCGACGTTGTCGAAGGGCCGGCGCGGATCCTCGATGCCCACCACGACTTCGCCCGTGCCGCGATGGAGCAGATCGCCGCCGGCATTTACCAGGATTTCGCTCACCCCCGCAACCGTCATCGCCGCCTCCGCGGCGCGGTCGACGATCCACCCCTTGGCGAGGGCGTGAAGATCCAACGCGGAGCAGTCACCGGTGCGTTCGACACCTCCATCCTCCAGACGATATGGAAGCTGTTGAAGCCCGACCGCCAGATCGGCGAGCTCATCGTCGGCGGGCATGACCTGATCGCGCTCGGCCGTGAGCCAGCGCTGTCGCAGCACCCCGGCCTGGGGGTTGAACGCACCCTCGCTCGCCGAGTGCCAGTGTTCGGCGAGCACCAGTAGAGCCGTCACCTCCGCGCCCGACGCCTTCACCTCGCCGCGGCGCCATCGGCTCCACTCGCTGTCGGGTCGGTAGGCGGACAGAAGGGCTTCCAGTCGGTCGAACTCCGCCAGCGTGGCGCCCTCGGCGGCTCTTGCCGTCGCCTCGTCGCCCGCCCGGATCCGCAGCACCAGGCGTGTGCCGAGAACCGGCTCATGAACGTTGGTGAACACGGGCGGATCGCCGTTGTTCATCCCTTCATCTTGGCCAGTTCGTCGACGATCGCCTGACGGGTGCGGTAGCGCAGCGCCTCGATGTCGTCCTTGGTGAGGCCCGTCGTCTCGATCGGTTCGAGTACGCGTACCTCGGCGTTGGTGACGTTCATCCGCCAGTCGCCCTTCTGCAGCGCCTCGCGGGTGCCGCTCACGGCGAGGGGCAGGATCGGGCAGCCTTGCTCGATGGCGAGGCGGAAGGCGCCGTCCTTGAACTCGCCGAGGGTGCCGTCGAGGGAGCGGGTGCCCTCGGGGAAGAGCATCACGCTGACCTTCTTGTCGAGGCGGTCACGGCACCCGTTCATCGCCAAGACGATGCTCTCCTTGTTCCCGCGCACGAGCCGGATGTCGCCGGCCATGCGCATCAGCCAGCCCACCAGTGGGTACTTGAAGAAGTCTTCCTTGGACAGCCACTTCATCTCCCACGGCAGGTGGGAGATGAGGAGGATGTCGACGAAGCTCTCGTGGTTGGACACCACCACATAGGGTCGTCGTGGATCGTTGATCTTCACCCCGCTGGTGCGGAAGCGCCACAGAGGGTTGAGCCATTGGTGCACCACAGTCAGCCGGCGGAAGAGGTAGCCGGGCCAGTAGCGGCCCTTGTCGAAGGGCGCGGTGACAACCCACACCACAAACACGAGTGGCACCCAGATGATGATGATGATGCCGAACACGAGCCAGGCCCAGGCCGACAAGATGGTGCGGGCCACGGGGTTACCGAGGAGGCGCTGGCGAAAAGCTGAGACACTCATTGCCCAATGGTGGCACGTCGGCGCAACTGGGCTCCATCTAACGTCGGAGTGTGAGGATGCGCGGTCGATGGTGGGGTGTGGCGCTGATCGGCGTGGTCGCCTGCAGCGGGGGCAGCACGGCGCCGCCCGACGCTCCGAACTCGGTCACCTTGCCGACCTTGACCACGTCGGTCGAGTCGGCCGAGTCGCCGTCCTTCGACTCCTTTCTCCGCGCCGCCGCCACGGGCACGTGGCGGGCGAACGCTGAGGAGCGCATCGAGGTGTGGGTCTGCCACGTGCCCGGCGATGCGACGGCCGCTGTGTACGGCGGGCTGCCCCTTCGCCTGCCGCTCACGGTGCCCGGCGTCGTGGAGGTACTCGACGCTGGTGTCACCGCCTACTTCGAAACAGTGTCGCACGGTCAGTACAGCCCCCGGTTCGTGGCCGGCGGTGAGGTCCAGATGGCAGCGGATGACGAGCCCCAGGCGTGCATCGATCAGGCGATCGCAGGTGCCGCAAGCGATACTCGCGCCGTCCTCGTCGTGGCTGACGCCGAACACGCCGCCGGGCAGCCGGGCGGCTTCAGCAACGGGGGGGACCAGTGCCCGGCGGATCCGCCGTGCGGCGCAGCCCAGTCGCGCCGGTTCGTTTACATCGGTGCCTCCGACTTCCATCCGGATTGGGGCGACGACCCGCCCCTGGATCTCGTGGAGCACGAACTGGGCCACGCTCTCGGCTGGGTGCACAGCGGCTTCGATGCCACTGCGGTGATGCCATACCTGAGCGCCCTCGACGTGATGAGCAACAGCGCCGCACCGCGCGAGATCGACCCCGAACGCCGCGACGCGCCGGACACCCTGGCGGTGCAACGCCTGATCGCCGGGTGGCTCACCGCGGTCGACGTGTTGGTGGCGCCTCCCGAAGGTGGGTCGGCGACCCTGCAGCCCTCCACGGGCTCCGAGGGTTTGCGGCTGCTGGTGCTGCCCGTAGACGCGACGTCGTTTCTCGCCGTGGAACTGCTGACGGCCGACGGGTTCGATGCCCACCTCCCGGCCGACGGTGTCGCCGTCCACCTGGTGACCCTCGACGGCTCCACCGTGCTGCCCATGGAGCCTCTCGTCGGCAACCTTCCCTTCACCGACCTGCTCCAACAGGGCGAGTCGCTGGCTACCCACGGCTGGTCGATCTCCGTCGGTGACGGGTGGCGGGTATCGGCCGAGCCGACGACGGCCTAGATGATCAGTTCCAAGGGGTTCATGCGGTCACCGTGGACCCTGCTTGTTTCTCGAACGCCCGACTGCCGGCACGGATCTGTGTGAGCGCACAAACACAACGTTCGGTTTGAGCGCTCACACAAATCGGCCACTGACACCTTCGTCCCTGACAACGCCGGGCGGCGTGTGTCATCGGGGTGAGGGCTGACGCTCACGGATCACCTGCGACCAGTGACACCCCTTGGAACTAGTCGTCTAGTGTCGGCGCGATGACACCCGAGCAGAACGAACTGTTCACCGCCGCCCTGGCCGTGCAGGCCCACTCTCACTCTCCCTACAGCCACTATCCGGTCGGCGCCGCCATCCGGTCGGGCAGCGGGCGGGTCTACGCCGGCTGCAACATCGAGAACGCCGCCTACCCCCAGGGTCTGTGCGCCGAAGCCAGCGCCATCGCGGCCATGGTCACCGCCGGCGAACGCCAGATCACCGCCGTGCTCACAATCTGCAACGGTGAGGTGATCGGCACGTGCTGTGGCGGCTGTCGGCAGAAGATCCGCGAGTTCGCCGGCCCCGACACACCCATTTACGCCTGCGGCCCCGAAGGCATCAGGGCCACCTTCACCCTCGACGAACTGCTCCCCCACAGCTTCGGGCCCGAGCACCTCACCTGAGCCGGTCGCCAGCCCCGGCCCCGCCCTAACCTGGGGTCGTGCCCACGTCGCGCCTGCCCCACCTGACGGCCAAGCTGCAGGGCTTCGGTACCACGATCTTCGCCGAGATGTCGGCGCTGGCGGTGGCCACCAACAGCATCAACCTCGGCCAGGGCTTCCCCGACACCGACGGGCCGCGCGAAGTGCTCGACGCCGCCATCGCCGCGATCAACGGCGGGCTCAACCAGTACCCGCCGGGGCCGGGCATGCCGGTACTGCGCCAGGCCATCGCCACCCACCAGCGCCACTGGTACGGCCTCGACTACGACCCCGACTCGGAGGTGCTGGTGACCGCCGGCGCCACCGAGGCGCTCGCCGGCGCCCTGCTGGGTCTGCTCGACACCGGCGACGAAGTTGTGCTGTTCGAGCCGATGTACGACAGCTACCAGGCGGCGATCGCCCTCGCCGGGGCTGTGGCTCGTCCGGTCACCCTGCGCCCGCCCGGACTACGCCTTCGACGTCGAAGAACTTAGGAACGCGATCACGCCGAAGACCAAGCTGCTGCTCGTCAACACCCCTCACAACCCGACGGGCAAGGTGCTCGACCTGGCGGAGCTGCAGCTCATCGCCGACCTCGCCATCGAGCACGACCTGATCGTGCTCAGCGACGAGGTCTACGAGCACCTCACCTTCGACGGCGCCGAACACATCGCCTTGGCCACCCTGCCCGGCATGCGCGACCGGGTGCTGAGCATCAGCAGCGGGGGCAAGACGTTCAACACCACCGGCTGGAAGATCGGCTGGTTGTGCGGTCCGGCCCCGCTCGTCGCCGCGGCCCGCACGGCGAAGCAGTTCCTCACTTTCGTCAACGGTGCTCCCTTCCAGCCGGCGATCGCCCTTGGCCTTGGCCTGCCCGATGCGTACTTCCACGACCTCGCCGCGGACCTGCAGTCCAAACGGGACCGCCTCCTGCCCGGTCTTCACGCCGCCGGTTTCGAGGTCTTCCCCACCAAGGGCACCTACTTCGTCACCGTCGACATCCGCCCGGTGCAGCCCGACGGCGACGGTATGGCGTTCTGCCGCGCCCTTCCCGAGAGCTGCGGTGTGGTGGCGATCCCCAACGAGGTGTTCTACGCCAACCGCCATGAGGGCCGGCACCTCGTCCGGTTCGCCTTCTGCAAGCGCCCGGAAGTGCTCGACGAGGCCGTCCACCGCCTCAGAGCCGGTGCCTGAACGCCGGTCAGCGGCGGTCTTGGAGGAAGGGGAAGCGGGTGCGCACGGCGGCGACGGTGGAGGGCTCGATGTCGGCGAAGAGGATCGTCTCAGTTTGGGAGCCGGTGGCCAGTAGTTCGCCGAGGGGGTCGACGATGCGGCTGTCACCCACATAGTTCTGCCCGCCACCCTCGCCCACCCGGTTGCAGCCGACGACGTAGGCCTGGTTCTCGATGGCCCTGGCCTGGAGTAGCGACATCCAATGAAGGCGGCGCGGTTCGGGCCAGTTGGCTGGAACGAGATAGAGATCGGTGGTGGGAGCGAGTTCCCAGAACTCGTCGGCGAAGCGAAGGTCGTAACAGATGAACGGCGTCACGCGAACGCCGTCGATCTCGACTTGGAGGGGGCGGTCTCCGGGGCGGAAATGCAAGTGTTCGCCGGCGAAGGTGAACGGGTGGATCTTGTGGTAACGGTGAACCGTGCCGTCGGGGCCGGCAAGCACGAAGCTGTTGGCCGGCCTGGTATCGGCGGGGTCGCTGTCGGCGGGGACTTCGGGGCAACTGCCACCGACCCAGACCCCGTGCTGGACGGCCTGTTCGGCCAGGAACTGGGAGGATGGCCCGCCCTCGGGTTCACCCAGACCCGGTTCGTCGACGGCGAACCCGGTGGAAAACGTCTCGGTGAGCAGCACCAGCCGCGCTCCTCCCGCCACGGCGGCGGCCACCTGGGGAGCGAGGCGGCGGAAGTTCGCCGACCGGTCATTCCAGACGATGTCGTGCTGCAGTGCCGAAATTCGCATACCTAAATGGTAGTCCTCGGACCGTTTCTGTCATATTGTGTGACTAATGCATGAGCTTCGTACAGAACCGCGCCAGAGGCGTAGCCAACAGTCGATCGATGCGATCCTCGACGCCGCCCAGCAGCTGATCTATCGACACGGCCAAGTCAGCTTCACCGCCAACGAACTGGCGATCGCCGCCAACATGTCGATCGGACGCGTCTACTACTGGTTCCCCGATATTCCGTCGGTGGTCTCGGCTCTGGCCGAACGCAGTTCTGACCGCATGTTCGCCGAGTTCGCCGCCCTCGTGGAACGCGAGCAAGGCACCACCACACCGGCGCTCATCCGGAGCACGGTCGACTGTTTGAGCGAGTTCATCGAAACAAACCCCGCAACCCCGGCCCTGTGCCTCACCGGTGGTGCCGGTGGCTATGGCAAGGAGCTCTACGAGCGCATCAGCGACCTCGTTGCGGGCGTGGTGCTCGACCGAGTGGAAGACGTGCCCGAGGCCGAGGCCGCCTTTGTGGCTCGCACAGCGGTGGGCGTCCTGCTCGGCATGCTGAACAGCTACACAAGGGCACCGGCGGAGGACAAGGCGAACATCAGGCAGGAGCTCTCCTATGTTCTCTCATCGTGGATCTACTGCCGCTATCCGTCACCCGACGACCCGATTTGGGAAAGGCCCGGCGCTACCATCCGGCCCGCCCGTAGGCCGAAGAAGGTCATCTACACCAAGCTGGGCAGTTCATACCCGGTGATACTGCCCCCGCTCCCGTCGGCCTAGTTCAATCGGCGGGCAAGACGAGTTCGAGCAGGCTCACCGTCTTGGTGCCGGCGTCGGTGTCCTGCTGGCCCACCTCGCGAAATCCGATGGAGTGGTGGAACCTGAGTGACGTCTCGTTGCGGGGCCTGACGTTGACCTCACAAGTCAGTACCGGCGCTCGGCCGGTGAACTCGACGATGAGAGCCTCGTAGAAGGCCCTGCCGATGCCGTAGCGGCGGAACTCGGGGGCCACGGCGATGCGATCGAGGTAGACGAAGTCGTCGTAGGTGCGGCTGAACCAGCTGTAGTTGAGGCTGGCGTAGGGCTGGCCGGGGCCGAGCACCCAGCAGAAGCCGGCGAATTCGCCGCCCACCTCGGCCACCAGCGCAGCCTCGGCGAGATCGGCGAGGCGGACCACCTCGGCGGCGTCGAGCTCGTTGAGCTCGGGCACGCTGGCGTTGTTGAGGGCAAGGGCCGGCTCGACGTCGTGGTGGGCGAAGCGACGGATGTGCACGGCAAACCACGATACCCGCCCGGCCCGGTGGTGCAGGTCGCCGCACACACAGACAGCTCGTAGCCTTTCCCCCATGCAGTTCCGCCGCAAGAGCGAGATGGTCACCCCCGACCAGGCCCTACCCGGCCGCGCGAAAGCCGCCTGCGGAGGTGCCGGCCGAGCACTTCGTGCTCACCACACCGCTCACCGGCCCGTGGCCTGCCGGCATGCACACAGTCGTGTTCGCGATGGGCTGCTTCTGGGGGGCCGAGCGCAAGTTCTGGCAGCTCGGCGGGGTCCACTCCACCTCCGTCGGCTATGCCGGCGGGTACACCCCGAACCCCACCTACGACGAGGTCTGCTCCGGTCTCACCGGTCACGCGGAGGCTGTCCTGGTGGTGTTCGATCCCGCAGCGGTGAGCTTCGAACGACTGCTGCAGGTGTTCTGGGAGAGCCACGACCCCACCCAGGGCATGCGCCAGGGGGCCGACTTCGGCACCCAGTACCGCAGCGCGGTCTACACCACCGACCCCGCCCAGCACGGCCAAGTGATGGCGAGCCTCGACGCCTACCAGCAGCGCTTGCGCTCAGCTGGCCTCGGCTCGATCACCACCGAGGTGGCGCCGCTCGGTGAGTTCTTCTACGCCGAGCCTCGCCATCAGCAGTACCTGGCGAAGAACCCCGAAGGCTATTGCGGAATCGCCGGCACGGGTGTGAGCTGCCCCATCGGGCTCAAGGCCTGAACCCGGCGCGCTGCCAGTCGGTGAGCGCAGCCTCCAGCTCCGTAAGCGACCTCACCATCTGGTCGAGGGAGCACTCGATCATCAGGTTCACCACCTCGTGGGCGAAGCGTGACCGCCAGTCGGTGTAGATGCCGATGATGTACTTGCCCCTGGCGAACGCATAGCCGAGCTCCCACGCGGTGCCGTCGTCGGTGGCGACTCCGTTGAGGTTGGCCACCACCACATCGCACCAGTCGACGGCCTGCTTGTCGTTCTCGAAGATCACGCGAACGTTGTGCTCGTCTTTGGGCGGGTTGTCGCGGTGGGGCAAGAAGGTGTCGAACCCGGCGGCCGCGACGAGAGCATCGATCCTCTCGGCGAACCAGCGCTCACCTTCGTCGAACAGGGGCCCGGCGATGTAGGCCCGTGGCCGGGGGGCGGGGTCGGGGCTGTTGTTGGGGCTGGTGTCGCTCATCGTTGCCATCCCTTCTCACGGATCTCTGCCCCGTCGGCGTCGAGGCCGCGGCCCTGCCAGCCCAAGACGCCGGGGGTGGCGCTGAGCTTGGCGATCAGCCCCTGCATCGGTGTGCCGTCGAGCTCGACGATCGCTTCGCGCTCGCGGAAGTGGGGGTCGGCGGCGATGTCGGCCATGTCCATCACAGGGCCGATGGCCGCCTCGGCGTCGGTGAACTCCTTCATCACCTCGGGCCGGGTGCGCTGGTGGCAGTAGGCCACCATGATCTCCTCCAGGTCGTCGCGGTTGGCCATACGATCGGCGAAGGTGGTGAAGCGCGGATCGCCGTCCACACCGAGCAGGCGCAGCACTCGGGCGGCCACCGAATCCGACGACGCAGACAGGCCCACCCAGTCGCCGTCGGAGCACTGGTAGGTACCGCGCGGCACGGTGTAGGGCAGCCCGGCCCCGAGCCGCGGCTGTTGCTCGCCCGTGAGCCCGAAGAGGGTGACAAGGGGGCTCATCAGCTGGAACAGGCTCTCGATCAGGCTGATGTCGACCACCTGGCCGACCCCACTGTGCACCGCAACCATCGTCGCGAACGCGGCCGCCAGACCGGTGAGCTCATCGGTGAGGGCGATGGCCGGGAGAAGGGGCTGGCCACCGGGCTCACCGCTGATCGCGGCGAGGCCCGACATCGACTCGGCGATGGTGGCGAAACCGGGGCGACCCTTGTAGGGGCCGGTCTGGCCGAACCCGGTGACCCTGGTGACGACCAGCCGTGGGTTGAGCTCGTGGAGCACGTCGGGCCCGATGCCCAGCCGTTCGATGGTGCCGGGGCGGAAGTTCTCGATCAGTACGTGGGCGTCGGTCACGAGGCGGCGCAGAACATCGAGGTCGGCGTCGTCCTTGAGGTCCAGAACGATGGTGCGCTTGTTGCGGTTGACCAGCTTCCACCACATGCCCTCCCCGTCGCGCGGGTCACGCCAGGCCATGTTGCGCAGACTGTCACCGCCGGGGCGCTCGACCTTCACCACGTCGGCCCCGAAGTCGGCGAGGTAGCGGGCACAGTTCGGCCCGGCCAAAACGGTGGACAGGTCGATCACCCTCAGGCCCGCAAGGGGAGGCGGCGGAACGGACTCGGGCGCCATCAGGACAGAAGGTTGTAGCCCGCGGGCAGGGGGGAGCGGCCGGTGAGGGCGAGGATCAGGGGCGCCGGCGACGCCAGCTGGGTGAGCACGGCCAGCACTGTCGCCGCGGTCGTCGGGTGCAGTTCGGCGAGCTGGCCGGTGGCGCGCTGCAGGTCGAGGGTGTGCACCCCCACCTCCACGACCCGTGTGGCCAGGTATTCGCTGAGCGTGATCTGGCCGGCGAAGGTGTTCACCGGCTCGTCGTCGGCCGTGGCGGCCACGAGCGCCAGCACCCGGGCGATCGTGGCCTCTGCTTCGCCGGTGGGGTCGAAGAGTTGGTGGCCCGCCCGGCGGCCGCGCTCCAGCACCCCGCGATGGGCGGTGGGATCGGCCAGCGCGGCGGCGTAGTACTCGGCCGCGTCGGCGAGCACCCGGTCCGTTTGGGGTTCGGCCACGAGGTAGCGCTCGACGGTGTAGAAGGCCCTCAGCGTGTGGGCGACAAGCTCGCGGGTGCTCCACTCGCCGAGAGCCCCGGCGCGGTCCCACTGCTCGTCGGTGACGGCGCGGACTGAATGGAGGAAGGTGGTGGCGGCCTCTTCGAAGGCGGCCCTCACCTCAAAGGGATCGTGAAGCATCGCTGGTCCAGGGTACCCAAGGCGTAGGCCTCGTAGTTGACCCCGAAGTCCGAGTACAGGTGGCGGCAGCGCTCGCTCCACCCCAGCGCTTCGAGGGAGGAGATGCGGTGCATCACCTGGGTGATGCCACCCTCGTAGACGCGGTACTCGGCCCAGGCGCCGGGGAAGTCCTTCACGCACCCGACCTCCACCGACGGCACACCGCAAGACATGCGACGCACCCGGTGCCGATGGGTGTGGCCGGCGGTGTAGGCCACGATGCGCCGGTGGCGGGCAGCGACGTCGGCGAGGGCGTCGCTGGAGTCGGGGTGGAGCCCGAAGTAGTCGTCGGCGCGGTGGTGTTCGGCGCCGGCGGTGCCCAGATGCTCATGGGGGCCACCGAGCCACTGTTGGTGGTGGCCCATCACGATCACCGGTCGGTCGGCGGATGCCGCGTGGTGGGCGAGCCAGTCCAGTTGGTGGACGCCAATGGCGCCGGTGGTGTGCTCGGGGATCACGGTGTCGAGCAGAGCGACGGCTACCCCAGGCAGCTCAATCCACTGGTCGCCGGCATAGCTGGACTGGCCCTTGTAGGCATCGTGGTTGCCGCGCGCGACGTACAACCGGTCGCCGAACGCTGGGCGGTAGCACGCCTCGAAGGCCGCGAACTCTTCGGGGCGGCCGTCTTGGGTGAGATCACCCTTGACCACCACCGCCACCGGTTCGATGGAGGCGATCTCCTGCACCGCGGCCCGATTCATCGTCTCCGGGTAGGGAGGTTCACCCGGTTCGGGGCGTTGGATCGGCCCGTTCGGGTCGTCGTCGACGCGCCCGCACTCGGTCTCCCCGAAGTGCACGTCGTTGACGGTGACGAAACGGCACAGCAACTCCCCCGGGGGGCGGGCCATCGTGGTGACGGCCATCCCCATGACGTCGTAGGTGGTGCTCGGCTCGAGGTTCTCCAAGCGCAAGACGGTGAAGCCGTCGTGGACCACGATCAGATCGTCCGCCACCGTGGTCAAATCCATCGCCGAACCCTAGTGCTCGACCGCGAGGGATCGTGGTTGGGGCGAACGGTTACGTGCTCAGAGCGCGCGCCGATAGGCCGTGACCAGGGCGAACGCCTCGGCAGCGGCAGTACCGAAGAGTTCCGAGGGGTGTCACTGGTCGCGGGTGCTCCGAGTGACAGCGGCCCGCCCGAGTGACAGCGGCCCGCCCGAGTGACAGCGGCCCGCCGGGGGCACGCCCGCACTCGGATGGTCGCCAGGCCCTCGGATGGTCGCCAGGCCCTCGGATGGTTGCCAGGCACTCGGATGGGAACTGGGTGGGCGGCGGCTGGCATGTCTATCCGGCCCGTGACCTGCTCTGGGTGACCATGCTTGTTGATCCAGTTCCACGTCTTTCAGACACAGGCCGGCCGAGCGCTGCTTTGTTGGCGCTGAGGCGGGCACAGACCCCGGCCCAGCGCCGAGACGATTGACGCCTGACACCTCCCACGCAATGTTGGCGTTGAGGTGGGCACAGACCCCGGCCCAGCGCCGATGATGACATGCGAGAGACACGAGCTAGACGGGCGACTCGACGGGAGGCTGCTGCGCTCAGAGCGCACAGACCGAACGTTGTGTTTGTGCGCTCAGAGGCGCGCCAATAGGCCGTGACCAGGGCGAACGCCTCTGCACGGCAGTACCGAAGTCCTTATGGAACAAGGCCTGCAACCGCACCGCAGCGCTGGGCGGCGTGAAGCCCGCCGCCTATTGGCGCGCGCTATCAGCCTTTGACGACGATCGAGTTGACCATCTTGTCGTGCCAGGTCTGCTTGCGCTGGTCCCACAGCATCCACAAGAACCCGAGGTAGCACACCCAGCCCGACACCAGGCGCCCGAAGAAACGCCCGACGGCACGGCCCTGGCCGATCGGCTGGCCGGTGTTGGCGTCGACCACCCGGGTGCCGGCGGCCGACATGCCCCAGCTCTGGCCGGTGGTGCCGACCTTCTTCGTCCACAGGAAGAGGAAGACGACGAAGCCGGCGAGGCCGAGCAGGGCGGTGATCGCGATCGTGGTGCCGGTGGGCACGTCGCAGAGCTCGGCTCGGTCATTGATGGTGCACAGCTTGGTCTCACTCGGTCCGGCGAAGACGGCGATGATCGCCGGGAGGGAGAACAGCATCATGATCAGAGCGTCGATGATGTAGCCGCCGAGGCGGGCGCCGAAACCGGCGTAGTTCACCTGTGCGTAGCCGCCGTAGGGCTGGTACCCGGGCGGTGCGGCCATCGGCGGCGGCGAGAACGGAGGAGGGGGAGGCAGATCGGTCATGGTCCGCGACAGTAGTGGGCCTGTCGCGAGGCCCTCGTGACCGCCGAGAGTTCAGCGGAAGGGACGGTCGCGGCGGGCAGGTAGCGGCTTGGCCCACCACCGCGCACTGAACCGCCACGTGGGGCTGCGCAGGGGGTTCTCCAAGTCGGTGGCGAGCACCGGCCGGGGCCACAGAACCTCCATAGCGGCCGCGATGGCCACGGCCTCCTCATCAGAAGGCACCGGCAAAATTTCAGCACTCACAAACGACCCCCGATTGTCGGTGGCGGCGAGGGAAGCGCCAGCGACGAGCCGCAGGAGGGAGCTGCCGAAGCGAAGCGGAGGCCAGTCCGACCATTAGGCACGGCGAGGGAAGCGCCAGCGACGAGCCGCAGGAGGGAGCAGCCGAAGCGAAGCGGAGGCCAGTCCCGACCACTAGAGGGGCGTGTTTCCGTGTTTGCGGCGGGGCAGCTCTTCGCGCTTGCTGCGCAGCATGCGCAGGCCGGCGACGATCTTCTGGCGGGTCTCGGCGGGGTCGATGACGTCGTCGATGTAGCCGCGCTCGGCGGCGTTGTAGGGGTTGGCGTACTTCTCCGTGTACTCGGCGACAAGTTCGGCGCGGCGGGCGGTGGGGTCGGCCGCCTGCTGCAGTTCACGGCGGTAGACGATCTCGACGGCACCCTGTGGCCCCATCACGGCCAGTTCGGCGGTGGGCCACGCATAGGCGAGGTCGGCGCCGATCGACTTCGAGTTCATCACCACATACGCGCCGCCGTAGGCCTTGCGGGTGATGATCTGGATGCGCGGCACGGTGGCCTCGCAATAGGCGTAGAGCAGCTTGGCTCCGTGGCGGATGATGCCGCCGTACTCCTGGTCGACGCCGGGCAGGAACCCGGGCACGTCGACGAAGGTGAGAAGAGGGATGTTGAACGCGTCGCAGGTGCGCACGAAGCGGGCGGCCTTCTCGCTCGAATCGATGTCGAGCACGCCGGCCAACACCATCGGCTGGTTGCCGACGATGCCGACGGGGTGACCGTCGACGCGGCTGAAGCCGCAGACGATGCTCTTCGCCCAGTGGGGGAAGTACTCGAAGAACTCACCGTCGTCGACGACCTCGCGGATGACGTTCTTCATGTCGTAGGGCTGGTTCGGGCTGGGCGGCAGGATCGTCGCGGAGCATTTCACACAGGCGGTCGGGGTCGTCGCCGGTGTCGACCTGGGGAGGCTCTTCGAGGTTGTTGGCCGGCAGGAAGCCGAGCAGGAACCGCACGTCGTCGAGGCAGGCCTTCTCGTCGTTCGCCACGAAGGTGGCCACACCGCTCTTGGTGGCGTGGCTCATCGCGCCGCCGAGCTCTTCGAGGGTCACGTCTTCGCCGGTGACGGTCTTCACCACGTCGGGTCCGGTGATGAACATGTGGCTGTGCTCGCGGACCATGAAGATGAAGTCGGTCATCGCCGGGCTGTAGACGGCGCCGCCGGCGCAGGGGCCGAGGATGACCGAGATCTGCGGGATCACGCCGCTGGAGAGCACGTTGCGGTAGAAGATCCCGCCGTAGCTGGCGAGGCTCACGACACCTTCCTGGATGCGGGCGCCAGCTCCGTCGTTGAGGCCCACCACCGGTGCCCCAACCTTCAGGGCGAGGTCCATCAGCTTGTGGATCTTCTCCGCGAACACCTCGCCGAGAGCGCCGCCGAAGACGGTGAAGTCCTGGCTGAACACGAACACCTTGCGCCCGTCGATGGTGCCCCACCCGGTGACCACACCGTCGGTGTAAGGGCGCTCCTCGAGCCCGGCGGCCTGGGCCCGGTGCCGGGCGAGCATGTCGAGCTCCTGGAAGCTGCCTTCGTCGAGGAGGTAGTCGATCCGCTCACGGGCGAGCAGCTTGCCCTTTTCGTGCTGACGCTCGACCGCCCTCGGCGAACCGGCGTTGTGTGCCTCTTCGCGCCTCTGGCGGAGGTCCTCGAGCTTGTCGGCCATGGGGTTCGTACGTCACGTCGGGCAACGCTACTGGGCGAGGGGTCGGCAGGTCACACGCGCAAGGGGCAGAATCTCACCGTGACCCTGCCGATCTCACCGCCGATCGCCCCGATGCTGGCCAAGCTGGCCGAGGTCATCCCCACCGGTGAGGGTTGGCTGTACGAACCGAAGTGGGACGGCTTTCGCTGCATCGTCTTTCGCGACGGCGACTCGATCGAGCTCACCAGCCGCAACGAGAGACCGTTCACCCGCTACTTCCCCGAACTGCTCGAACCCCTTCTGCTCAACTTGCCCCAGAGGTGTGTCATCGACGGTGAGATCGTCCTTCCCGCCGCCGATGATCGCGGGCTTGACTTCGATGCCCTGCTGCAGCGCATCCACCCCGCCGAGTCGCGCGTGCGCCGCCTGGCCGCCGAGACCCCGGCCTCGTTCGTGGCCTTCGACCTCCTCGCCCTGGCGGATCGCGACCTGCTCGACACCCCGCTGGGCGCCCGCCATGAGCTTCTGGTGTCTGCCCTGGCCGACGCGGCGCCGCCGGTGTACCTGTGCCCCAGCACCACCGATGCGACGGTGGCGGCGCAGTGGTTCACCGAGTTCGAGGGCGCCGGCCTCGACGGGGTGGTCGCCAAGCGCCTGGCCGATCCGTACACCCCCGACAAGCGCACCCTGGTGAAGATCAAGCACCGCCGCACCGCGGACTGTGTGGTCGCCGGCTACAGGATTCACAAGGACGGCAGTGGGGTCGGTTCCCTCCTGCTCGGCCTCTACGACGCCGAAGGCCGGCTGCACCATGTCGGCGTGGCCGCCTCGTTCACCGTGGCGCGCCGTGCCGAACTGCTTGCCGAGCTCGAACCCCTCACCCACGACGCCCTCGAAGGCCACCCGTGGAGGGAGTGGGCCGAGCGAACGACGGCCGAGTCGGGGCAGCGCATGCCCGGCGGTGGTAGCCGGTGGAACGCCGGGAAGGACCTCAGCTGGGTGCCGTTGCGCGATCGAGAGGGTGGCCGAGGTCACCTTCGGGCAGCTCCAAGAGGGCCGGTTCCGTCACGGCTCGCACCCTTGTGCGCTGGCGGCCGGACCGGGCCCCGGCCTCGTGTCGCTACGACCAGCTCGAGGTGGCGGAACCGGTGCCGTTCGCTTCAGTGGTGGGCCGTTCAGGTTGAGCTGTTCAGGTTGAGCCGGTTGTCGTGGCGGCGTCGTCGCCGGACACGAAGACGCTCTGCTGGTCGACCACGTTGTCGCCGATGCGCACGATGACCGTCCAGTTGCCCGAAGAGCCGAGGGCGAAAGCGTCGTTCGCTTCGAGCACGGCGACCCCCGGCCCGGTGAGCGGGATGCGGTTGATGCTCATCCCGTTCGTGGTGCTGCCCGGTGGCGGGATGAAGTCCACCGCCAGGTTCGACAGGCCGGCGGGCGGCGACACGACCTCGATGCGGACCTCGTTGACCCCCACCTTTTCGCTGAACGACACCAGTACCTCGGTGCCGAGATCGGTGTTCTGGAAGCGGTGTGCCTGGCCGATGTCGAGGGAAGGGCCTCGGTCGGCGAGACCGGGAGGGGCCAGGGCGAGAAGCCACGAGGTGAGAGCCAGCACCACCACGCCGATGAGTGCCTCGATGCCGAGGGCGCGTCGCAGGCGCACCGACAGAGGCACCGTCATGGCGGTGGCGCGGTTGACTCGCTGGGCGATGAACTGCCGCGCGGCCACTCCGACGAACACCATCACCGCCACCAGTAGCACCTTTACGATCAGCACCATCCCGTGGCTGCTGTCGAGGCCCCCGCGGTCCAGTCTGAACAGCTGGATCGCGCCTGTGACAACGGTGACCAAGAGGGCCGGGGTGGAGAGACGGGCGAAGCCGGTCACAGCATGGACGAGGTCCTCGTCGCCCGGCCCGGCGAGCACGACCCGGGTGAGCAGCACGAGGCCACCGAGCCAGACCGCCATGGCGAGGGCGTGGGCCGCGCCCACCGTCCATTCGATGAGGCCGAACTCGTCGCGGCTGAAGGCCATCGTGACCACGGCGAGAACGGGTGCGCCGAGGGCGACTGTCTGGTTGGCCGGGTCGATCGCCCTGTCCGGCCGAAACACCGCGTAACCCGTGGCGCCAACGAACACGAAGCGCAACAGGGCTGCGATACCCGGAGTGCTGTCGAGCAGGTCGCCCCACCCGGTGGGCACGAGAGACGGACCGAGACCGCCGCCGCCGACCTCGGCTGCCATCGCGCCGGTGAACAAGTAGGTGGCGGCCAGGGTGAGGAACCAGGACCACTTCAAGAACCTCAGGGTGAGGATGTATTCCACGCCCTCGGGCCAGGCCATGACGATGACGACCAAGGATCCGAGGAGGATTGCCAGACCGACGTTGCTGAGCCAGCGGAACAGACCGAGGGGGCCCGAAGGGTTCTCCTCGCTGCTGTCTGCTTCGGCGGCGTCGCCGCTGCTGCCGGTGGTGGAGTTGACTGTTGGGGTGGTGGCCGTGGTCGCCGAGGTGGTGTCGGTGGTGCCTGGTGGCGAGGTGGTGGTAGGCGTCGTCGTGGTCACCGCCGGGTCGTTGGCGATGGTGAAGCTGAAGCTGCTGCTGCCGGCCGGTTGGAGGGTGGTGTCGCTCACCTGCCAGGCGACGTTGCACACGCCCTTGGATAGAGGGGTGGGGATCGCCACCGTCAAGGTGAGCTGGTCAGCGAGCACGACCGGGTTGCCGACGGCGACGGCTTCCGCTTGTCCGCCCGCCTCACCGCAGGTCATCTGCACCCGGTTGTCGGTGCCCAGTGGCGCCGCGAACTGAAGGCTGAGGCTGGTGGGCGAGACCTCGACAGTGCTGTCTGCCGCCGGCAGGGAGCTGACGAGGGTGTTGTCGACCGCCGCCGCTGGGGATGCCCATAGAGCACCGAGCATCCCGCCGGCAAGCAGGGTGAGCAGCCATCGAAGGGCGGGACGGGCAGACGGGCGAGATGAGTTCATCGAAGTGTGACAACGCTAGCCACCCGCGCCCCGCAAGGGCGTCCACCCCGGACGTGCCCATGGTGTGGCACCCCCTGGGTAGAGTCGCACTGATGGCTACCCAGTCGCTCTATCGTCGCTACCGCCCTCGGCGCTTCAGCGAGGTGAAGGGCCAGGAGCACGTGGTGCGCGCCCTGCGCAACTCGGTCAGCAACCATCGTGAGGGTCAGGCGTATTTGTTCTCCGGGCCTCGTGGCACGGGCAAGACGACTTCGGCGCGGATCCTGGCCAAGGTGCTCAACTGCGAGCATCCCGTAGACGGTGAGCCCTGCTGCGAGTGCGACTCGTGCCTGGCGGTGGAGAGGGGCACCAGCTACGACGTCCACGAGCTCGACGCTGCCAGCAACAACGGTGTCGACGCGATGCGCGACCTCATCGAGAAGGCTTCGCTCGGCACCCCGGGGCGCCACAAGGTGTACATCCTCGACGAGGTGCACATGCTGTCCAAGGCCGCCGAGGCCGCCCTGTTGAAGACCCTCGAAGAGCCGCCGCCGCATGTGGTCTTCGTGCTCGCCACTACGGACCCACAAAAGGTCAGCGAGACCATCCGCAGCCGTACCCAGCACCTCCAGTTCCACCTTCTGCCGATGGACGTCATGGAGGAGCACATCCGTTGGCTGGCCGGCGACGCGGGGATCGATCTCGACGACGCGGCCCTCCAGTCGGTGCTACGCCAGGGTGGAGGCTCGGCGCGCGACACGGTGTCGGCGCTCGAACTGGTGTCGGCTGGCGGTGGCATCGCCCTCGAATCTGTCCCCCTCGACGAGTTCATCGAGGCCTTCATCGAGCACGATCCCGGTCGGGCCCTCACCGTTGTGGCCCATGCAGTGCAGCAGGGCCGCGATCCGCGCACCCTCACCGACGACATCGTCCGCCACTTGCGCGACTGCTTCTTGTCGCTGATGGCGCCCGCACTGGTGCAGCTCCCCGTGCAGCGCGCCGCCGAGGTGTCCGCACTCGCCACCCGCCTCGGAGCGGCGTCCACCGTGCGCGCCATGGAGCGGCTCGGCGAGATGCTCGTCGAGATGCGTCACGCCCCAGACTCACGTCTCCTGCTCGAAGTGGCGTTGGTGCAGCTCACCCATGAGGCCGCCAGTGTCGACATCTCGGTCCTGCTCGACCGCATCGAGAGGCTCGAACACCAGGTGGCCGCGGGGGCGGCAGTTGCTCCGGCACCCAGGCCGGCCACCATCGATCCCTCCACCGGTCGGGCTGCAGTGGGCGGTCGCGCCCGTCGCGATGCCGTAGCGCCCACGGCCGAGGCCGAGTGCTGCGGCGCCTCCGCCGTCTCCGCCGGTTCCCGCCCCTGCGCCAACCCCCACTCCCGCGCCGGCCGGGCCCCCGCCTCCCCCTGAGGGGTCAACGCAGGCGGCAGCCCGCGCCGTCGAACTGTGGGCCGGCGAAGTCATGCCGTCGCTCAAGCCCCTCGTTCGCGCCATCTACGCCGCCACCAAGCCTCTCGGCGAGCGCGACGGCACGGTGGTGTTCGGTGCGCCAAACGAGGCCCACCGGTCCAAGTGCGTTCAGCACCAGGCCGATGTCGAGGCCGCCATCGCCAAGGTGGTCGGGGCCGCGGTGAAGGTGTCGGTGGTGGTCCACGAGGCCGCCGCCCACGACGACAACGTCGTCCCCCTGCGCCGCTCGGCACCCCCACAGGCCGACGACGACGTCGACCTCAGCGATCTCGTCGACGTTCCGCCGGCGAGCGTGCAGTCGCCCACCGATCGCCTCCTCGACGCCTTCCCCGGTTCCCAGATGATCGACGAGTGATCGATGGCCGCCGTCTACACCCAACCGGTACAGGCCCTGATCGATGAGCTCGGCCGCCTCCCCGGCGTCGGCCCGAAGTCGGCCCAGCGCATCGCCTTTCACCTCCTGAAGCTCCCCGGCGAAGACGTCGCCCGCCTGGCCACCGCCATTGTCGAGGCCAAAGCGCGGGTGAGGTTCTGTAGCCGGTGCTGGAACGTGGCCGACGGCGAGCTGTGCCCCATCTGCCTCGACGACCGCCGCGACCCCACCATGGTCTGCGTTGTCGAGGAGTCCCGCGACATCGTCGCCCTCGAGAAGACGGGCGAGTTCAAGGGGCGCTACCACGTCCTCCTCGGGGCGATGAGCCCTATCGAGGGGATCGGGCCCGAGCAGCTGAAGATCACGGAGCTGTTCGCCCGCCTCGAGCCGGAAGGTGTACAAGAGGTCATCTTGTGCACCAACCCCAACACCGAGGGCGAGGTCACGGCGATGTACATCGCCCGCATGCTCAAGCCCTTCGGTGTCAAGGTCACCCGCATCGCCAGCGGGTTGCCGGTGGGAGGGGACCTCGAGTACGCCGACGAGCTAACCCTCGGTCGAGCCCTCGAAGGCCGCCGCGAGCTCTCCGCCTGAAACCTAACCAGGCTGAAGGAAACCCTCGGCGAAAAAATCACTGGGGTACCGCTCCTGGACCTGGTAGCGGGCGGACGGGCCAGCTCCAGAGGCGGTACCCCAGATCTGTGGCGACGTTCTCCGAACCGGAAGGGTCAAATTACGTCGCTGTATGTTGCGGTCAGGTTACAGAGATGACGGTGAGATGTCAACCCCTTGGCGAGAATGTGTCAGACGGTGCGCAGCACCAGGGCATCGCCCTGGCCGCCGCCACCGCACAGGGCCACCGCACCCGTGCCGCCACCGCGGCGGCGCAACTCGTGGAGAATGGTCAGCGCCAGGCGGTTGCCGCTCATCCCGATCGGGTGGCCGAGAGCGATCGCCCCACCGTTGACGTTGACGATCTCGTCGCTGATGCCGAGGTCGGCGATCGACGCGACACCGACGGCGGCGAAGGCCTCGTTGATCTCGAACAGGTCCACATCGGCGATCGACTTGCCGGCCCGGGCGAGGGCGGCGCGGATGGCGTTGCTCGGCTGGTGCAGCAGGCTCGCGCTGTCGGGACCGGCAACCATGCCGTAACTGACGAACTGGCCGAGTGGGGTGACACCACGAGCGTTGACCGCCTTCTCGCTCATCAACACCAACGCCGACCCAGCGTCGCTGATCTGAGAAGCGTTGGCCGCGGTGATCGTGCCGTCCTTGGTGAACGCCGGCTTGAGGGCGGCAAGCGACTCCATCGTGGTGCCGGGCCTCACCCCTTCGTCGGTCTCCACCAGCAAGGGGTCGCCCTTGCGCTGGGGGATCTCCACCGCCACGATCTCGTCGGCGAAGCGGCCCTCCTTGATCGCGTTGGCGGCGCGCTCGTTGCTCTTCATCGCCATGTCGTCTTGCTGATCGCGGGTGATGTTGCCCGCCGCATACTGCTCGGTGCTGGTGCCCATCAAGCAGACATCGAAGGCACACCACAGGCCGTCCTTGATGATCGCATCGGCCAGCTCGGTGTTGCCGTAGCGGAAGCCGCCGCGGGCACCGGCGGCGATGTAGGGGGCGTTGGTCATGCTCTCCATGCCGCCGGCGACGACGATGTCGGCCTCGCCGGCGAGGATCATCTGGTTGGCGAGGTAGATCGAGTTGAGGCCGCTGAGGCAGACCTTGTTGATGTTGACCGCGGGCACGCTCATCGGGATGCCGGCCTTCACCGCTGCCTGACGCGATGGCACCTGGCCCTGGCCGGCCATCAGCACCTGGCCCATGATCACGTGCTCGACTTCCTCCGGGGCGACCCCCGCACGGGCGAGGGCGGCCTTGATCGCGAAGCCGCCGAGGTCGGCAGCACTGAACGACGCCAGCGCGCCGCTCATCTTGCCGATCGGGGTACGGGCACCAGCAACGATGTACGAACCAGACATGACAGGCCTCCAAGGGGTGATCGCCGGACCGGTCCGACGAGGCTGCGTGAGACAGTATTCCGCCCTGTGGGCCCGGCGACAATGCGGAAGGTCAACGTGTGCTAGATCGCGCCGGTGATGGTGACGGCTCCACACCCCGCACTTGGGCCCGTAACGCCGCCCCAGAGCACCAGGGTGGCGCAGACTTGGTAGGCGCCAGGGGTGAGGGTGAACGACTCGTCGAAACCGTGGAAGGGCCCGACACCGGTGGGCATGCCGGCGCGGGACACGCGGGCCGTGACCGTGCGCTGCGCCACGGCAGCACCGCCGCCGGCGGGCGTGACCGTGAGGCGTACCCCCACCGGTAGGTCGAACTCGGGGTGCAGACGCCTGGCCGGTGACCCTCAAGGTGGTGCCCTGCACCACCGGGCGTGTCGAGACTGCCTGTCGGCGACCCGCCGGGTCGCTGGGCGGCCACCCCCGACAACTCGGTGTACACATCGGCGGTCTCGTAGCCGAATGCCCAGATGGCGATACCGCTCCAGCCTGCTGCAAGGGCAGCCTCGGCCCTTTGGCGCACACTGATGCCATCGGGCACGTAGGCCGTGTGCTGGACGGTGCAGGTGACCGACGCGCTGGGCTTGCCGAGTCGTACAGCCGGCTGCAGGGAGCCGCCCACCGCCCGGTCGACTCGGGTGACGATGGTGCTCGGCGGCACGTAGGAGGGGGGCGTGATCGGCTTGGTGCGCGGGCCGGTGACGACCTCGGTCCAGGCGAAGGTGAGCTCACCCGAACTGTGTCGCGTGGGGGTAAGCCCATGAGCCGCGGCCAGGGGTGCAGCCTTGCTTCATCGTCACGCTCTCGCGGTAGAGGGCGCCGTCGGGGCAGGTCTCGGTGCTGTACTTCTGGGTCGCCCAATGGCGACCGTAGGCGGGCACGCCGAGCTGGAGCTTCGAGGCTGGCACCCTGGTACTGCTGTAGGCGATGACCGAGTTCACCCACGAGATCGGTGCGACGGGACCTGGCGAAGTGAGGCTCCAGTCGTAGACCATCAGCCTCAGCCGGTCCACGTAGGGGGCGATCTGCTCCTGGGCGTAGACGGTGTAGCCGGCCACGGCACCGTTCGACGTCCACACCGGTGGCACGGTGACCGATAGCAACCTGCCGCGCCGATGCAGCTCGTCGCCCAGTTCGTGGACGAAAGCGACCCAGTGGGGAGTGATCCGTGGGTCCTCCTTGGTGATCCCATCGCCCCAGGGGAACACCTCGTAGTCGAGGTCGATACCGTCGTAACCGTTGGCCATCACCAGATCGACGATGTGCTGCACGTGGGTGGCGCGAGTGGCCGGGTTGGCGAGGATGCCGCGCATCACCCCCGCCGGTTGGCTGTCGGCGATCGTGGGTAACACCGGCAAACCCTGGGCCCTCGCGCTGGCCACCGTGGTGGCAAGGCTCGATACCGAGGCCTTGAGGTTGAGGGTGGTGTCGGCGTTGGTGCCGTACCACATCATCGACACCTCGCCCATCAGTTGGGAGGCGTCTTCGTTGTCGATCACCACCCGGCCCGCGCTGCCACCCCAGTAGGGCACCCATCCGGTGACGAACCGGTTGGGCTGGCAGGCCGACAGCACCAGCGAGGTGAGGGCGGCGACGAAGACCCAGCGGGAGCGGGCGACCACGAAGCCGAGGCTAGTGCTGGGGCGCGCGGGTGTAGCCGCGGGTCACACCTCGTCGATTAGGACCGAGATGATGTCGATCGGTTCGAGGGGAGGGCCGTCACCCGGATTGCCGATCGCGTCGAGGGCGACCAGAACTGCGAGGTCATCACCGTCGACCTCACCGAACAGGGTGTAGTTCGGCTCGAGCATCGTCGCGTAGTCACCGGTCATGATGAAGAACTGGCTGCCATTGGTGTTCGGCCCGCCGTTGGCCATGGCCACCGACCCGATTCGATATGGCTCGATGAGCTCCAACTCGTCGGCGAACTTGTAACCGGGCCCACCCCGGCCGGTGGCGGTGGGGTCGCCGCATTGAACCATGTAGTACTGGATGGCTCGGTGGCAGGTGGTGCCGTCGAAGTAGTGGAAGCGGGCGAGGTTCACGAAGCTGTTGACGGCGAGTGGGGCGATGTCGGAGCGCAGCAGGACGTGGAGGGTGCCGTGGTTGGTCTCGATCGTCGCCCTGTACTGGGTGCCTTCCTCCAGACAGTCGGGCTGGTACTCGGCGAAGGTGTCGGTACGCGGCGAACTGCCGTCGGCTGCGGCGCAGCCGTCACCGGTTCCCGCTGCGGTACCGCTGGTGACGCCGGAGTCGTCGCCGCACGCGGCGAAGGTCAGGACGACGGCGATGGCGAGGAGGGCAGCACGGCGCATCCGACCACTTTGCCAGAGGAGAGCTGGCCGCGTCGGTCGCTGGGGTTCATCGGAGTTGCTACCCGCCGGTAACGTCTCGCTATGCAGCTGATCCTCGATGCCATCCAGTCCGGCGCCTCCGGCGACGACATCGCCAACCTGCCTGTCCCCGAGGCCTATCGCGCCGTTCACGTGCTGAAGGCCGAGCAGGAGATGTGGGCGGGGGTGGCGTCGAAGGACAAGGACCCACGGCTCAGCCTTCACGTCGGCGATGTGCCCACCCCCGAGCTCGCCCCCGACGAGGCGTACATCGCCGTGATGGCCAGCAGCATCAACTTCAACACGGTGTGGAGCAGCATCTTCGAACCGGTCAGCACCTTCGGCCCCCTGGCCCGCCTCGCCCGGGAGAGCTCGTGGGCCGCCCGCCACGATCAGCCCTACCAGGTGGTGGGCAGCGACGCCTCCGGTGTGGTGGTGAAGGTCGGCTCGGCGGTGCGCAGCTGGAAGCCGGGCGACAGGGTGACCGTGCACTGCAACCATGTCGACGACCAGGACCCCACGGCCCACGACGACTCGATGCTCGCCGCCAACCAGCGCATCTGGGGCTACGAGACCAACTTCGGCGGTCTCGCAGACCTGGCCGTGGTGAAGGCCAATCAGCTGATGCCCAAGCCCGCCCACCTGACGTGGGAGGAAGCGGCGGTCAACGCCCTGTGCAACAGCACCAGCTACCGCATGCTCGTGGGCCACAACGGGGCGAAGATGAAGCAGGGCGACGTAGTTCTCATCTGGGGTGCCACCGGTGGCATCGGCGCCTACGCCACCCAGTACGTGCTCAACGGCGGGGGCATCCCGGTGTGTGTGGTGTCTTCGCCCGACAAGGCCGACATCTTGCGCAAGATGGGCGTCGAGCACATCATCGACCGCGCTGCCGCCGGCTACCAATTCTGGAAGGACGAGCACACCCACGACGAGGGCGAGTGGCGCCGGTTTGGCAAGGACATCCGCGACCTGTGCGGCGAGGACCCCGACATCGTCTTCGAGCACCCGGGGCGCTCCACCTTCGCCGCCTCGATGTACGTGACCAAGAGGGGGGGCACGGTGGTCACCTGTGCGGCCACCAGCGGGTTCTTGATGGAGTTCGACAATCGCCACTTCTGGATGCGGTTGAAGAAGCTCGTCGGCAGCCACTTCGCCAACTACAAGGAGGCATGGGACGCCAACCGCCTGATCAGCAAGGGGATGATCCACCCGGTGATGAGCCAGCTGTTCACCCTCGACCAGACCGGCGAGGCCGCCTACCAGATGCATCACAACCAGCACGAGGGCAAGATCGGCGTCCTCGCCCTGGCGCCGTCCGAGGGTTTGGGCGTCACCGACCCCGAGTTGCGTGAAAAGGTCGGCGACAAGCTCCACCTGTTCCGCCGCTGACCCGCCCCCCAACCTTCGATCTGGGGCTGTTTCGTTTCGGCGTCGGAGACAGAATGCGCCCAGATCTTGGTTCACTTGTCGCATGCTGCTCACCGAGATCGACCACATCGCCATCGCCGTGCGCGACCTAGAAGCCGCCATCGACTACTACGCGAGGGCGTTCGGGGCCGAGGTGCACCACCGTGAGATCGTCGACAGCGACGGTGTGGAGGAAGCCCTGGTGAAGGTGGCCGACAGCTATATCCAGCTCACTGCCGCCACCCGGCCCGACAGCCCGATCGCCAAGGCGATCGAGAAGCGCGGCGAGGGTCTGCACCATGTCGGCTACCGGGTGGCGAACTGCCAGGAGGCACTCGACTCGATGATTGCCGCGGGCGCGACTCCCATCGACAAGGCCCCCAGGCGCGGTAGCCGTGGCACGACGGTGGCTTTCATCCACCCCAAGGGCAGCTTCGGGACACTCATCGAGCTGGTGCAGGAGAACCCCGAGCCGAACCACTGAAACTCACGGTCACTCGGTCTGCAGCACCAAGCCCTTCAGGTACGCGGCCTCGGGGAAGGCCAGCGGTACTGGGTGGTCGGCCGGCTGGTGGAGGCGGTCGATGATGCGCACGGTGCGGTTGGCGTCGAGGGCGGCGCCGGCCACCACCTTCTGGAACAGCTCCATCGACATCGCCCCGCTGCAGCTCCACGTCATCAGCACCCCGCCGGGGGCGAGCAGCTTGACGGCGAGCAGGTTGAGGTCCTTGTAGGCGCGCGATGCCTTGTCCACCTGGCCTTCGGTGGCGGCCAGCTTGGGTGGGTCGAGCAGGATCAGGTCGTACTGGCGGGCGCGGTCGCGCAACCCTCGCAGGGCGGTGAACGCATCGGCCTCGACCAGTTCGCCGATGTCGACGCCATTGAGTTCTGCATTGTGCGCGGCCATTGCGAGCGCGGGACCCGAGGAGTCGATGGTCTCGATGGACTCGGCCCCGCTGCGAGCGGCGACCACCGAGAACGCGCCCGTGTAACCGAACACGTTGAGCACCCTGCGCCCACCGGCCCACTGAGCAACGGCCGCACGACCACCGCGCTGGTCGAGGTAGAAGCCCGTCTTGTGCCCGCCGCTGATGTCGATCGCGTAGCGAAACCCGGCCTCGTGGACCATGAGAGTCTCTGTCGGCGCTGAGCCGGCCATGGGGCCCGTGCGAGCGCCGAGACCTTCTCGTGCGCGCACGTCGGCGTCGCTGCGCTCGTAAACGCTCGACACCCCGGGTAGGCCGACAGAGAGCATCGGCGAGCACTTCGCGCCATGCCTCGGCGCCGGCCGTGGTGAGCTGGCAGACCACGGTGTCGCCATAGAGGTCGGCGATCAGGCCAGGAACCCCGTCGGCCTCGCTGAACACCAGCCGGGCCGAATCGGTGAGGCCGCTGGACAGCAAGTGGCCGCGTCGTTCGGCGGCGGCGGCAACCTGAGCGGTCACGAAGGCTGCGTCGACCGTGGCATCGGGTTCGAATGTCCACATCCGGGCCCGGATCTGGGACTCGGGGCTGTAGGCGGCCCAGCCGTAGGCCGTTCCATCGTCGCCCCGCACCAGCACGGTCGCGCCGGCCGCCGGTGAGCCCTCGACCCGGGCAACTCCGCCGCTGAAGATCCAAGGGTGGCGGCGCTTCAGGGATCGCTCTCGGTTGGCTCTCAACCACAGGGTCGGGATGTTGCTCACAGGGCAACGGTAACGAAGGGGAACGGCCGTGCGTCACCCTGACGGTCCTACGCGCCCATGGGTTCGAAAACCCGCAGTTCTGACGGGGTTTCGCGCCCGACCGACACGGGTGGCGGGGTTTCGCGCCCATTTGGGGTGGGGAGGGCTGGGTCAGAGGAGGGAGAGTTCGGAGACGCTGCCCCGGCTCTCCAGCCAGCCGTCGTCTCTGCATCTGGCGGTGGAGCAGCTCGTCGACCTGCTCGCGCAGGACCAGGTTTTCCCTCACGCAACCCTCGAGGGCGGTCACCATCGCCTTCATCCTCTCCTCGAGAGCGGCGACCTTGCCCGACGAGTCCGACATGAAGGATGCGGCCCTCACGTCGGGGCGGGCCTCGATGCCTTCGAGCCGGTTGTTGACCTCCACACGCAGCTTGTCGATCAGACCGAGTGCCGTGCTTTGAACGCGGTCGAGGTCCGCCCGGGCCTCGGCTCTGACCTGTTCGGCACCCTGTTGGGCGAGGGTGGCGTAGGCCGCGGTGGCCGTGTATTGGGCGAGTACCTGTTGTTCGACCTTCACCATGCGGTCGTGCAGCTCTACCGCCACTGAGGTGGCGCTCTCGGGAGAGTCGGGCGCGAGGAATGGCTTGGTGAGCCCATCGAAGTCCATCCAGCTCTTGTCCCGTCGACGCATTGCTCTCCGCCTCCCGTGATCGTGTCCGCGCTTGTGGACTACCCAGGTATCGGGCTGGACCGACCCTGCCTTGAGCAATTCTTGAGGCGCTCGAGGCTTGACGATCGCTTGAGGAAAATGGGCTAAAGAAATGGTCGCCTTGACTCCGAAACGCTCTGTTGCGATCGTGATGTCGGATTGACGACACGACGTTACCAATGAGCCAGAGAAGTCGAGCGGGAGGAACCGCAACATGGAAGCACATGTTGAAGAGAAGAAGGATCGGGGCTTCACCCTGGTCGAGCTGTTGATCGTCATCGTCATCCTCGGCATCCTCGCCACGGTGACGGTGTTCGCCGTCCGCGGCATCACCGACAGGGGCCAGGAGAACGCTTGTGCCACCGAGAAGAGGGCCATCGAGACGGCCTTCGAAGCCTTCTACGCCGACACCGGTGCAGACGCAGCCACATTGGCCGCCCTCGTCCCCGGCTACCTGAAGTCGAGTCCGGCGGCCCGGTGGACCTTCACCGCAGGTTCCCCTCCCACGATCGTCGGCTACCGGTGATTGCTGCCCTGATCGGGCAGCATCATGATGATGTGAGGCAGGAAAGGGACCGGGCCTCGCCCGGTCCCTTTCTCACGTTCCGCGGTTATCGGAATCAAGAAATCTTGAGTGGAGTTTCGGTAGCGAAGTGCCGATAGTGACCTTGGACAAATCAGACCGGGAGAGGTAATGGAGAACCAGCTGGATACCCAGAGTGCAAACGAGCACGAAGCGTCGCGACGCGACGCGGGCTTCAGCCTCACCGAGGTTCTCGTCGCCGTCGTGTTGATGAGCGGGGCCATTATCCCGATCCTGCTGGCGAGCATCATGACGATCAAGAGCAGTAGCCAGGTTCGCACTGCGGCAAAGGTGGAGACCATTCTGGCCAACGCTGCCGACCGGGTGAACCGTGCCCGCGAGGGTTGCGACTACGACGTTTACATAGAGGCAGCAGCACTTGCCCAGGGATGGTCGTCGAGCCTGGCGGTGGCGCAGTACCAGTACTACGAACCCGCCGAGCTTCCCACGAGCGCCGGCAGTTGGCACGACGGTGCATGCCCGGGAGACACCCGACCGAACGGCTTGGCGCAGAAGGTGACCATCACAGTCACGAGCCCCGATGGAAGTGTCCACCGAACAATGGAAGTGGTGAAGAGCGATGTCTGAACGAACAAGAACCCGCCGCGACGCCGGGATGACCCTTCCCGAGGTGCTGATTGCCGTCATGGTGACCGGCGTCATCGTGGCCTCTATGGCTACTGCTACCCAGGTGGTACTGAGCCAATCCGACAACACCACTGGCCGTGTCAACAACGCCCGCTCCGAGCAGAGCGTGGGCATCTGGTTGCCGGCCGATCTTGCCTCTGCCGAGGAGGTCGATACCTCACCCGGCGCGTCGCCTTGCACTTCCCAATGCCCGCCCGAGGTGAACGTGACGGGTTCGAACTCGCTCATGCTGAGCTGGTCCGGGCAGATCGCTGGCGAGACATCGTCGATCCCTACCCGTACCAGTGTGTCGTACCGGTACATCCAGGCCGGTGAAGAGTGGCAGATCATCCGCGTGGAGTGCCCGTCGGTCGACGGCGGTGCACCCACGTGTCGTCAGGTAACCGTGCTTCACGACGTACTGCCCCCTCCAGCCGGGACCGAGTACTATCCAGGGGAGACCTCGCCCACGTGGGTGATGCTGGTAACCCTGGCGATCGATCCGGCGGACCCCGGTGACGGCAGCGGCGAAACGGCAGAGGATCCCACCTACTACATCAAGAACGGGCGACGGGTGACCGTCACGATCAACGGTGGCGGCGACATCGCTGGCGCCGGCGGTGGCGCCGACCAGATCACGCTCAGCGCCGGTGGCGTCAATCGCGAAGTACAGTCTCAGCACAACCAACATCTCGGCGAACCCGACCTTCGCTGCAACTCGGTCGCGTTGTGGTGGCAACTTCGGCCTCGTCATAGACACCTCGGGCTCGATCGGATCGAACATGAGTTCTGTTCGTAGCGGCGTCACGGCCTTCGTCGACGCCTTTGCCGGCACCCCCGTGAAGCTCCAGGTCGTGCGCTTCTCGACGACTGCCTCCACTCTCGGTGCGGGCAGTGGCTGGTCGAAGTACTTCGACATGCTCAATGAGGGCGACGTCGCCGACCTGAAGGCCGCAGTTGCCGGACTCGCGGCAACGGGTGGCACGAACTATGAGGATGCCCTGTTCCGCATGTTCCGCAACACCGACGGCTCTGTGCAGCAGGTGTTGCCGAGCACGGTGGTCTTCTTCACCGACGGTGTCCCCACTTACAACCGCCTGAACTCGACCAGTGCCACTTCCTCGCCGGCGGTAGCGCACCCCGATGACTCCGGCCTCGCGGCCGGCACGGGTAGCGGCTACAACCAGTTGTCGTGGAACCGGGCCAACCGAGTCCTGAGGCAGTTCGAGGTCGACCTCGAAAAGCTGATCGGGGTCTACGTGGGCGTCGACGTGGACGGCACCTCGCAGCAGATGACGCAGGGGGCTGGGTACCATCTCACGGACTTCATCCGTGGCTACCACCAAGACTACGACCGGGGCTACCACCTCACTAATCATCGAGCGCGGCTACTACCAAACCTACGAGCGGGCCGGCTCGGGACTCACCTACGAGAAGAAGTCCGGCTCGTCCTGGGTCTCGACGAGCCGCAGCACATACGAGAGCAAGAACACCGTGCCAGGCGAGAGTGATGGCTACCGCGCCAGGGTAAGTGGAACGTTGAAGAGTTGGACCACCACCTCGCAGACCAACTACGCCAGGAGTAACACCACGTCGGACTCGACCGACGGCTTCCGTGCGACAAACGTCTACTCCGCGCCCTACGCCCTTTGGGGGACGACCACGGCAGCTCTCTACGATGCCAACAACACGACCTCTGATGAGACCGACGGCTGGCGGGCCACCCTCGACTACTCGGCGCCCTTTACTTCGTGGGCCGACGCCACGGAGTCGGCCTACACCGCCGGCAACACGACTTCCGATGATACCGATGGCTGGCGAGCGCTCGAGGTCTACTCATCGCCATTCAGCCTCTGGCAGGACACCGACGAGGCCTCCTACAACGCCGGCAACTCGAGCTGGGGCACCGGCGACGGGTGGTCGGCAACCAAGGTCTATGCGGAGCCCTACACGTTCCATGAGAACTCCTCCACCGTGACCCGGGAGAACCGTGAGATCCTCCAAGAGCTCATCGCTCCCGGCGGCGTCGTGCCTGCCCAGCAGGAGGGCGGCACCTACTCCAACGCGCAGGAGGCCACCTACTACGAGCTGCCAAACTGGAGTCAGTTCTCCGGTGCCATGACCAGCATGGCCCTCGCCGAGTGCGGCGGCACGGTGACCCTGCAGACCAGGGTTGGCACTGCGGCAGCGGCAGACCCTTTCACCTACCAAAGCTCCGTGGACTTCAGCACGGCGACCACCAGCTCCCAATACCGCAGCGGCACTTTCGACTTCGAACTTGCCGGGGGGGCTCGACGACCGTCGACATCACCCCGCTCAGCAACTCGACACTCGAAAGGTACGAGCCTGTGGGCTGGACATGCCGGTCGGGTGGCGTATCGGTGCCATTCACGGAGACACCCATAGACGGCGGGCCGTGGACGAAGATCACCCTCACCGTGAGCCCCAACCAGGCGATCTCCTGCGTGAACCAGGTGAGCCTCGCATGACTTCTCACCCCACGGTGGAGCACACCGCCTCTAACCCGCGGCAGCGTGACGAGGGGTCCGCCTTGGCCTTCACGCTCGTCTTCATGATGCTCGGCACTCTGCTGATCTTGCCGTTGATCAACTACACCTCCGCCGTTCTGAGCTCGGGCCAGGTTCAAAAGCACAAGTCGTTGCGCTCCGAGGTGGTTCGTGGCAACCTCCGTCTCGCCCTGGCCGACGGCGCCGCTCTCTACAGGGCCTGTGCCGAGAGCGGCCTACACACACCGGTGGTGCTTGCATCGCCGAATCTCGGCGTGCCCGTGCATACCGAGTGCACGACTCTCGCCGACACCGCCGAAGTTGTCGAAGATGACCTGAAGGTGGCGATGGCGATGGTGCAAGTCGGCTCGATTTCTCCACCCGACATCTCCGGCACTCCTTACGCGAACTCGGGGGCCGAGGACCCGACCCTTTGGTGGGCCGATATCAGCAATGAGAGCCAGGGCGGCAAGATCTTCCTGCCCCTGTTGCCCACCCATGCCCTCAAGCACCCGGCCACCGGTGGCTACATGATGCCGTCGTGGGCGGGTTCTTGCCGGGTCTTCTTTCCTGGCACTTACTCCGATCCGATCACCATCAGCGACGCCGTGCCGACCTTCTTCACTTCGGGCATCTACTACTTCGAGAACACGGTGACCTTCAGCGGGCCGGCCACTGTCGTCATCGGCGAGGGAGCGATCGAGGGCTGTACCAACAACGCCGAGGCCGCGTTCTACGCGGACAATGCGCCGTCGACGGTAAACATCTCCGGGATTGGTGCCACCTTCGTATTCGGCGCCAGTGGTCGACTGGTGGTCACCGACGGTGGTGGCGCGGTTGGTCCATCAGTGCAGTTCAATAGCCGCCTCACTGATCCCACCGACGTGGGCAGTTCTGTGTCGCAGGGTGTGTCGATCGTTACAGTTAATGGGGTCTCCTCGGGCCCAACGTCTAGCGGTGATCTGCACATCCCCGAGCGGTTGAGCGTGCCGAAGTCGCTCACCGAGGAAGATCCGGGCGACACCACCGCGCCCGTCGACGCCGCGTCCGCAGGATACGTACCATCGACGCTCGTGCCGTCGGTGAGCCCCGACCCGCCAGTTCCGCCGGTGATCGACGTTAGCCTGACGGGCAGCGGTACTGCCCTGCTCTTCGTACCGGGGTATGTCGGTGTACCGCAGGGAGCTGTGCAGATCGCAGTCACCGCCGGGGAAGCTGCCGGTAACAAGACGGTGCAGATGATCGGCGGGGTGCTCGCTGCTGTCCTCATCCAGACTCCCGACCCGCCCGCGTCGGTCGATCTCGGCCTCGTGAACCGCATTGTGCAAAAGACGTTCAAGCTCGTCGCCGAGACCACAACGGGCAACCCCCAGATGGTTTCGATCGCAATTGTGCAGGTCAACGACTTCGGTGAGTTCGCAGTGAACTCCTGGGTCACGACCACCGACGGCGGATAATGATTGCGTTCCAGCACGTGGTGTAGATGCTCGATTTGTCCTCGAAGCTGTTGGTCAGGTTCGAGGTGCTGCGGGTAAGGCTAGTTCGTCGGGGTTGTTCGACCAGACCTTCGACGACATTACGCAGCTGGGCGGTGGCGGGTCGCGGCGTCGGGCTGCAGGAAGATCGTGCGGAGCAACGTGGCGTCGTTGCCATGCAGCATTCTGGAAGCAGCGACGAATCGCCTTGCGGAGGCCGGCGTGCGCGTCGGAGATGACCAGGCGCACCCCGGCGAGCCCGCGTTCGGTGAGGCTGGTGAGGAACCGCGCCAGAACGACTCGTTCTCGTTCTCGCTATGGCCGACATCGAGCCCGAGGACCTCGCGGTGCTCGTCAGCGTCGATCTGGATGCCGATCGTCGAAACCGTCGACTTCGAGATCCCGCTGTCGCCGTCCAACCCCTTGACGAGATCCTCGACCTTTCGGGTCGAGGTCCCTCCTGTACGCAGTCTTGTTCACCGCCCACAACGCTTTGTCGATCCGCCGGCGCAGTTCGAGCAAGTCCTGGAAGAAACAGCTTTGGCGGAGCTTCGAAATCCCGATCTCGGCATCCCGCCAGGGGTCCACACGAACATCGGGCGAAGTCCGGTACGTTGCGCGACGCGCGCTCGGCCGTGCGCTCGCCGTGGGTCGCACCGAGCGGCGACAGTCCCGGTGAGCTCCGCTTCGATCAGCTCCTTCCACGCGACGGTGAGAATGTCGCGCCGAGCCGTGTACAGGCTGGCATCGGTGTCGAGCAGACGCGTGGCGAGATCGGATAGGGCCAACTCGTGAGTGGTCATCGTGTGGCCTTGTCGTCGGCTTGGTCGCTCACGAGATCGCACGATGACCACCATCACCCCGACGATGGCCGACGACTCCTACACCACGTGACGGGACTCACCCCTGACAATTTCGGACACTCCTCCAACCGTGAGGCCAGACGACGAGCCACGCTGGATTGATGTAGGGGGTTCGACGATCAGCGCACGAGTTCCATGCGCAACCCGGTGGCGTCCCACTTGGGTTCCATGGGAAGGCGCTGCATTGCCCGGCCCATGGCGCGCCGGGCAGTCCACAGCAGGCCTGTTGCCTGCAGTAAGTGCACCTGCGCCGCTCCTGGCGGCGGTGTGGCGTTGATGACCTCCTCCACCCCGGGGAGCCTGTTCCGGATCAGGCTCATCCGTTCGAGAATGCCGGCCTGCTGGTAGGGCGAGGACGTGAGCGGCAAGTCGTCGTTGAGTTCGGCAAAGGTCAGGTCGGGATGGGCGGCGAAGAAGGTGCGCTGGTGGAAGGGCTGGAACGCGCTCTCGGCCTCGCGAAGCCACTTGAAGCGGCGCAGGTCGTCACGGGTCAGCCACGGCTCGAGGGCCAGCGCCTCTTCGCGGGTAGCGGCGCGCAGGGCGCGCGCGCGAAGGCGTCGGCCGGATGCCAACCCGACGCGGCCAGCCGACGGTGTCCTGGGCTTCGGTGTCGCACGGTCGGTAGGGCCCGACCGGCTCGTCCTCGTACCCGATCGGGCACCAGATGGCCGCGGCGTCGAACTTCGGCTTGTAGTCGAGAACGTCGACGAGAGTCCGCAGCACCTCAGGGTCCTCGGCGACGACTGTCACGCCCGCGAGGCGGGCAGGCACGATCAGCCATCCCCCTGGGCAGGGGACGATGCCACCGAGCGTCTTGTAGGGCCGCGGAGCAGGCATGACGGTCCCCTTCAGGCGCCCGACGAGGGTGCCGGCGCCGGTTGACGCCGCCTGCCCCGCCTGGACGGTCGCCTGCGCCTGCAACTGGGATCGCATGGTCGCCGCCTGGGCGAGGATCTCCTTCGGGTAGGCGCTGATCTCGGCCGCAGTATCGAAGGTGATGATGCCGCTCGACACCAGGCGGGCGAGGTCCATCTCGATGGTCTGCATGCCCTCTTGCTGCCCGGCGATCATCGTGTTGCGCAACTGGCGGCTCTTGCCCTCGCGAACCAGGTTGCGCACGGCCTCGTTGGCGATCAGCACCTCGTAGGCGGCCACTCGGCCACCCCCTTCGGCAGGCAGCAGGCGCTGGCTGACCACCCCCTGTAGGGTGCCGGCGAGCTGGATCTGTATCTGGTCGCGCTTGTCGGAGGGGAAGGCGTCGACGATGCGGTCGAGGGACTGGGCGGCGTCGTTGGTGTGCAGGGTGGCGAACACGAGGTGACCCGTCTCGGCCAGCGTCAAGGTGATGCTGATCGAGTCGAGGTCGCGCATCTCGCCGAGCAGGATGACGTCGGGGTCCTCACGCAGGGCGCTGCGCAGACCTTCGGTGAAACCGGTGACGTCGGTGCCCACTTCGCGCTGGTTGACCATCGCCAGCTTGTGCTGGTGGAGGTACTCGACGGGATCCTCGATGGTGAGGATGTGCACCGGGCGGGTCTCGTTGATGCGGTCGATCATCGCCGCCAGAGTGGTGCTCTTGCCCGAACCGGTGGGACCCACGACGAGCACCAGACCGTAGGGCCGGTTGAGCAGGTCGAGCGCCGCCGTGGAGCGCCGAGCTCCTCGAGCGAGCGGCACGCGGAAGGGGATGACGCGAAGGGCGAGGGCGAGGCTGCTGCGCTGCTTGTAGGCGTTGGCGCGGAAGCGACCGAGCTGACTCAGGCCGAACGAGAAGTCGACCTGGGAGTTGGAGTCGAGTTCCTCCTTCTGCACGTCGTCGAGCAGGGACATGACCATCCGCTCGGTGTCGCTCGCGTTGGAGTTCGGCCACTCCGTCGAAGGGCACCAGCACTCCGTCGCGTCGGACGGTTGCCGGGCGGCCCACGGTGAGGTGGAGGTCGCTGGCGCCGGCCTCGACGGTGGCCTGCAGCAGGGTCACCAACATCGGATCGGGATTGAACATGGCGCTAGCCTCCGTCTGTCCACCGCTCGGGGGGTACTTGGTTCTTCCTCATGACGATTGCGATCTCGGCCGTCTTCGGCCTTCTCATCGGTTCGTTCCTCACCGTGGTGGTCGACCGGGTGCCGCGAGGCGCTTCGGTCGTCCAGCCCGGATCGGCGTGTGGGAACTGCGGCTTGCGCCTCGGTCCCCTCGATCTGGTTCCTGTGTTCAGTTGGTTGGCCCTGCGCGGGAAGTGCCGACAGTGCCATACGAGTATCGGCATCGAACCCCTCATCCTTGAGGTGTCAACCGGGGCTCTTTTCGGTCTCACTGCGTGGCATTTCGGCAACTCGTGGCGGAACCCTGCCTTCTGTGTCCTGATTGCCGGTCTGGTGGCCCTGAGCTGGATAGATCTGCGCACAAAGCGACTACCACGCGAGATCACCTATACGACTGCCGCCATTGGTGTGCCACTGCTCTGCGTGGCCGCCCTTGCGGAGCACGAGCCACGGCGGATCGCGACGATGGTGTTGGGTGCAGCTATTGCGGTCGGGGCGATGGGGGTCATCTACCTGGCCAGCCAGGGCGGTATGGGAGAAGGCGACGTCCGCCTCGCCCCCCTCCTCGGTGCCTACCTCGGCTGGCTCAACCCCGGGCTCGCGCTCGTAGGACTGTTCTTCGGGTTCGTCGTCGGTGCAGCTGTGGGCTTGGCGCTGATGGTGGCCAAGAAGGCCGGCCGGCGCACAGCTGTGCCATTCGGGCCGTTCCTGGCTCTTGGCACGGTGTTGGCCTTGTTCATCGGCCAGGACTACATCGACTTCCTCCTGGGTCGCTGAGTATGTCGGCGCCGCTCCAGACCCGGCTCACTGCTGCTTGAGGTTGTCGAGTACTCCGTACATCGCCTGCACGAGGGCGACGGCCACGAAGCCGACCATCACGCCGACGCCGACGATCATCAAGGGCTCGAACATCGCCGTGAATCGCTTGATCCTGCTTTCCAGCTCACGGTCGAAGTAGATGCTTGCCACTTCGAGCTGACGGTCCAGTGTGCCCGTCTCCTCACCCACCTTGAACATCTGGCGAGCCGCCCCAGGGAACAGCTCGGTGCGGGCGAGGGCGCTTGTAGAAGCCACCACCCTCCATGCATCTCCACCTGGGCCTCCTCGAGGCGTTCGCGGTAGACGCTGTTGTTGGTGGCGTCGCTGGTCGTGCTTCATCGCGTCGGGCAGGGGCACACCGGCCCGGACCATCGCTGCCAGGATGCGGCAGAAGCGCTCCGAGCAGTGCGTACTCGATGATGCCGCCGATGACCGGCAGCTTCAGCACCAGCTGATCCTTCGATCGGAACCGGCCTTTGGCGGTCTTCAGCATCCACAAGACCCAGCCGCCGATGACGGCGACGAAGGAGAAGGGGATGTACCAATCACGGTGAACAGGTCGGCGACGAACAGCGAGCATGCGGGTGGCGAGTGGAAGTTCGGCGTCCATCTCCTCGAACAGGGGCTTGAACTGGGGCAGCACGTAACCGGCGAGGATGGCGACCGTGAACACGGCCATCACCATGACCACGCCTGGGTAGCGACAGGGCCGACACCACCTTGGAGCGGGTGTCGAGCTCGCGCTCGAGGTAGCCGGCGAGGCTCTCCAGGGTCTCGTCGAGCTTGCCGGTCAGCTCGGCCGAGCCGAGGATGCCGATGTAGTAGGGCGGGAACGACTCGGGGTGCCGCTGGGCGACGCCGGAGAGGGTGCCACCGTTGCGCAGATCCTCGATCATGTCGGCGATCGTGCGTTGGAGTGCCACGTCGGTGGTCTCGTCGCCGATGGTCTCGAGCGCATCGGTGAGGGGGATACCAGCCTTGACGAACACGGCCAGCTGACGGGTGAAGTGCATCAGCTGACTTCTTCTTCACCTTCTCCTTGGTCAGGTCGATCTGCAGCTTGCCGCGGTGCTCCTCGATCTTCACCGGGTAGAGCTGCTTATCCAGGAGGTGGCTGCGCGCCTCGCCGATCGTGCCGGCCTTGGTGATCCCCTGGACCGACGCGCCGGTGGCGTCGATAGCGGCATAAGCAAACCTGGGCATAATTGGGCTCCTAGCTGGCGAACAGGGTTCGGACGACTTCGGGGACGGTGGTCACGTCGTTCTCGACGAGCGCCATTGCCTCGCGCAACATGGTGCGCATTCCCTGGGCGACGGCGAGACGCCTCAGCTCCTCGGTGGTTGCCCAGCCGACGATCAGGCGGCGCAGTTCGGGTGTGATGCGCAGCAGCTCGTAGACGCCGATGCGGTCCCGGTAGCCCGTGCCGGCGCAGAAGTTGCAGCCGGCGCCGCGGTAGAAGGTGCTCTTCTCGCTGCCCCCACTGTGCTGGCGGAACACGGCAACCTCGTCCGGGTTGGGCGTGTAGGGCTCCTTGCACGAGTCGCAGATTCGGCGTAGGAGGCGTTGGCCGATGACGCCGACGACCGAGGAGGCGATGAGGAAGGCCTCGATTCCCATGTCGAGGAAGCGGTGCAGGGCGGCGACGCTGTCGGTGCCGTGCAGCGACGAGAGCACTAGGTGACCGGTGAGTGCCGACTGAACCGCGATCCGAGCCGTGTCGACATCACGGATCTCACCGACGAGGATCACATCGGGGTCCTGACGGAGGATGGCTTTCAGGCCGGTAGCGAACGTGAGACCCGCCTGGTCGTTGGTCTGGATCTGGTTGATGCCGGGGAACACGTACTCCACCGGGTCCTCCACGGTGGTGATGTTCTTGCCCGCCGAGTTCACTTCGAGAAGAGACGCATAGAGGGTGGTCGTCTTACCCGCACCCGTCGGGCCGGCACAGATCACCATGCCGAAGGGAGCGTGGATCATCTTCGAGTAGTGGAGGTAGGTCTCGCGGGGGAACCCGAGTTCGGCCAGACCGATCATCGACCGGCTCTTGTCGAGGATTCGCATGACGATTTTCTCGCCGAACACCGTGGCCACACTGGCGACGCGCACGTCGACGTCCTTGCCGTCGATCACGGTCGAGAACTGGCCGTCCTGAGGCTTGCGCTTCTCGACGATGTTCATCCCGCTCATGATCTTCAACCGGCTGGTGAGCGCCGGCGTGGACCCCGATGGGCAGCATGAACGCTTCCACGAGGTGGCCGTCGATGCGGAACCTGATCCTCAACTGCTCGTCGAGGGGTTCGACGTGGATATCGCTGGCTCGGTCGCGCATCGCCTGGCTGACGATGCGGTTCACCAGTTGGATGACCGGGGCCTGATCGTCGAGGCTCACCTCGGCGGCAAGGGCGGCCATCTTGGCGTGGTCGTCGGCGACGTCGAACACCTTCACCAGGCGGTTGATGTCGGCGTCGGCACGATAGGCGCTGTCGATGAAGGTCCGCACGGTGCTGGGATCTGCTACCAGGAACTTCACCGGCCGGCCGGCGGCAGCCTCGATAGCCGCGCGACGTGAAGGCGACGGGTCGCTGCACAGCACCACAAGGCCGTTGCCCTCTTCGGCGACGGCGACGGCGCAGTGCTTGCGCACCAGCTCCTCGTTGAGCACCCCGGCCACTTCCGGAGCGATGTCGATGTCCTTGGATTCCAGCACCGGCACACCGGTGGCCTGAGACACTGCCTGGGCCACCTCGGCGCGTCCTGCGGCAAAGCGACCGATGAGGACGTCGATGAACTGGAGCAGGTCGCCGTTGGCTTGGCCAAGAGCGGCAGCAAGGTTCTCGGCGGTGATCTGTTCGGAGTCGACTAGAGCCGCACCGACCTTCATGCACTCGGCCGCGGCCTCGCCTTCAGCTATGGCCGTGGACGTGGGAGCAGCCGTCTCGGTGGCTGTGCCGGAGTCTTTCGAACCTTTGAAAATTGCCATGGTGGGTGCTCTCGTTCAGGGAAAATCGTCGGTCGGCGAGCCGTCAGAACGACGACAGGCTGGGAGAGGGGGTGTTGTATGCGGAGCCGGAAGTGTCGGGCAGGAAGGGCAGGTCCATGGTGCTCGTGGATGCTTCCGAACCCGCGAGTGTCGGACGTGTTCTGGCGTCGCCAGGGTCGGCGCCGGGGTCCGACTTGCGGACGAACTGATCTGGATCGAAGGCGACGATGGCTCGCTCGAGTTCCTCGAGGCGTTCCAGTTGCACGGCGGCACTGAGGTCCATCTCGTCGGCCAGCTGGCCTTCGATCTCGCCGAGGCGGAGGTTGGCCTTGTCGAGTCTCTCGTCGGTAGTCGCCGACAGGCGATCGATCTCGATCCTGACCAGCATGGATTCACCGATGGCTGCGGAGAGTTGCTCCTTGACCTCGTTGATGGCCTTCTCGTCGACCTTGTCGACCTGTTCCTTCAAGGCGTCGAGCCGTTCCAGCGACTCGCCGACCTGGTTCTCGATGCCGAGCAACCGATGGCTCATTGCCCCGATCGCGTCGTCGAAGCCGGAGCCGATGCGACCGATGGTGGCCTCGAGGTTGGCGATCTTCACGCCGCTCTGCTCGTTGACCCGGTCCTCCATAGCCAGCATGCGGTCGGTGATCTTGTGTTCGGTGAAATCGAGTCGCTGGGCGACGTGGGTGGCCTGCTCGGTGAGCTGGCGCTGCACTTCAGGCGCAACGCCCTCGAGCGTGGTCCGCACGAAGCCGAGGCGTTCCTCGACCGCAGAGGCCATGGCCTGGTTGCCCTCATCCATGCGCTGGGCAAGGGCCACGGTGGTGTCGTTGACGTGCTGCACGAGGGCCGAGGCCTCCTCCTCGAAGCGCCGGCTGGCCTTTTGCAATTCGTCGATGCGGGCGTGTGCCGCCGCGCTCTGATTGTCGATCTGGTCTCGCAGGTTGGCGATCTCGACCGGGTCTACGCTGGTGCCGATGCCGAGAACGGCCGGCATCTCGACGATCCGGTTCTCCAACTCGTTGAGAATGCGGCGTTCGATGGCTTCGATCTGCTCCCGAAACTCGATCCTCAGGTCGATCTTGTTCTGTTCGACGGCCAGGCGAGCGGACTCCACCTGATGCACCATCACGGAGATGTACTGGGTCAGCTGACGCTCGACGGCGGCCGCAATGGTCGTCGCCAACACCTCAGTGGGGGACGCGACCGCGCCTGCTCGTACCGGGGTGGAACCGTTCATGCTGCGTCCTCCGCTGTCGTCAGCCGGCCCCGCTCGGGGTGCTCGTTCGTTGCCACGAAAGAGTTATCGGGAGGTCTTGCCCAACTCTTGAGACATTGCTTCGCAATACGGTGGCCTCCGTGCACCGACTCCCTGGGGAGCCGAAGTGCGACATTCCGCGGATCCGGGTCGTTTCCGGCTCGGTGTCCGGGAATGGTCAGCCCCAGATGTTCAAGAGGAACGACGAGCCCCAGAATGATGGTGTCGGGTCGTGCTTTCCGATGAGTGGGGTCGCGCGCTGGATGTACCCCTGAGGGTGCGACAATGGAGCGCATGACAACGCTCGGTTCGATCAGCCTCGGCGGGCGCCGGGTGGACAGCGCCCGGCTCGTAGAAATCTGTGAGCGATACGGCGTAGCCGAGCTGTCCGTATTCGGCTCCGTGGCGCGGCGCGAGGAGCGCCTTGACAGTGATGTTGACCTGTTGTTCGAGGAGTTGCAGGACCTTCTTGGCAGGCAGGTTGACTTGTTAACGAAAGACTCGATCCATCACCTCATCCGTGATGCGGTGCTGGGGGAGGCGCGGGTCCTTTATGAGGCGTGAGGTTCTGCTGATCGCCGAGATCATCGATGCTGCCGACTGCGAGCAGCGACGGGCTGGGTGCGTGCGCGGTCCGGGCGAGTTGGCGGCTGACGCTTGCGGTGTCACTTGGCCACACCGACTCAGGTACCCAGACTCCCTGGGGAGTCGAAATGCGACATTCAGCGAATCTGGGTCGTTTCCGGCTCGGTGTCCGGGAATCGTCAGCCCCAGATGTTTAAGAGTGGCACCGGACCGGGCACTCCGATCCTTGGGCTAGCGCAAAGGTCGTTGTAGGAGGAGTCATCATGAAGGTTCACCTCATCGACGGGACCTACGAGCTCTTCCGTCAGCACTACGGCCAGGTTTCTCGCCACGGCGAAGCCGGCCCGTTCGCCGCCACGGTGGGGGTCGTCGCCAGCACCCTTCAACTTGTCGCCGGCGGGGCCACCCATGTGGGCGTGGCCAGCGATCACGTCATCGAGAGCTTCCGTAATGGCCTGTGGCCGGGCTACAAGACCGGTGAGGGCATGGACCCCGTCCTGGTGAACCAGATCCCGGTGATGGAGGAGGCATTGACGGCTTGTGGGTTCACCACCTGGGCCATGGTCGAGTGGGAAGCCGACGATGCGCTCTCCTCGGCGGCTGCCGTCGCCGATGCCGACCCGAGGGTCGAACAGGTTCTGATCGTCACCCCCGACAAGGATCTCGGGCAGTGCGTGAGGGGCACAAGGGTGGTGCAGTACGACCGCCGCAAGGGCGAGATCCTCGACGAGTCAGGGGTGATCGCCAAGTTCGGGGTGGGGCCGGGCTCGATCGCCGACTATCTGGCCCTGGTGGGCGACTCCGCCGATGGTTTTCCCGGCCTGCCGGGCTGGGGGGCCAAGAGTGCTGCCACCGTGCTCGCCAGGTACGGCACCATCGACCAGATTCCGGCATCGCCGGCGGACTGGGACGTGCCGGGGCTCAGGTCGGCCGAGAAGCTGGCCTTCACCCTGCAGGACCGGATGGAGGATGCCCTCCTGTTCCGCACCATCGCCACTACCGCCACCGACGTACCGGTGGGATCGGTCGACGACTGGTGCTGGGGTGGCCCTACCCCCGAGTTCCGCGCCGTCGCCGCCCGCCTCGGGGCACCCGACCTGGCCGTGAGGGCCGAACGTGCTGCGGACCTGGCCGGCGAACCGGCCGCCGGGCGCGAAGACACCCGCCGAGTGCGGTGACGGCCAGGCGGTCTGCGGCACACGAGCGGCACCGTTGAAGGCTGCTACCTTCCGGTCCTGACCTGATTCCCGGACGCCCGTCGCACAGGACCCGACCATCACCGCACCCGACGGGTGGGTACACGCGGAAGCCTAGCGACATTCCTGCGGACTCCCGCTACCCTCACTGGCCATCCGGGAGGGATGCGAGAGCGGCCGAATCGGCACGCTTGGAAAGCGTGTGAAGGGCAACCTTCCGTGGGTTCGAATCCCACTCCCTCCGCCATGATCGAGGGCTCGTCCCATCAGGAGGCCGCCGACTTCTCGGCGATGAGGGTGGCCCTCGACGAAGCGCGGGCGGCCGAGGTCCACGACGACGTGCCCATCGGGGCGGTCGTGGTAAGCGACGGCCGGGTGATCGCCCATCGCCACAACGAACGTGAGCTCACCGGGGACCCCACAGCCCACGCCGAGATCCTGGCGTTGCGCGACGCCGCTCGGGTGGTGGGCCATTGGCGGTTGTCGGACTGCACCCTTTACGTAACCCTCGAACCCTGTGTGATGTGCGCCGGTGCCCTGGTGAACTCGCGCATCGGCCGGGTGGTGTACGGCGCCACCGACCCCAAGGCAGGGGCCGTGGCAAGCCTTTATGAAGTGTGCGCCGACGAAAGGCTCAACCATCGACCGCCGGTCACAGCAGGTGTACTGGCCGACGAGTGCAGCCAGTTGCTCAAGGCGTTCTTCGCCGCCCGTCGCGGCTAATGGGCAGCGGGGGCGGTCGTGGAGGGCATTCCGCTGAACAGGTCGCTGAAGTCCATCGATCCCGTCTGAGCGGTATCCATCGCCGCCAGCGCCCGGCGCACGGCCTCGGCGACCTCTTCGGCGATGGCCGCCGACATCGTCTCGTCCACCACAGAACCTTCGAAACCGATTCCGGCAAGGTACTGGTCACCGGCCGACTGTTCGACCAGGTTGGCGGTGGCAGTCACGGGGGAGATGGTGGGCGCTATCGCATGCACGGTGGGGTCGGGGGCCGGGGTGGAGACGGGAGCCGGGGTGGGGGCCGGGCGTGGCGGTGGTGCTGCCACCCGTGCAGCCGGCAGTTCCGCCCGGAGAGCGTCGTCGGCTTGTTCGGTGTGCTCGACCAGTCTGGTGATCACCTCCACCCTGGTGGGTAGCCAGCGGTCGATTCCGCTCGCATGCCGCTTGTACATCGTCATCCGATATCCGGTGATCTGCTCGCCGGCGACAGCCACAAGGACGTCGTCGGTCATCAGTTCCACGCACAGCTCCACCGGCTCACGCTCGATGGTGGAGTCGCGCTCGAAGAGACGCCCGAGGTGTTCGGACCCGCTTACCAGCAGGGTGCCTTTCTGGAGTTGGGTGCGGGTGATCACGCCCTCCACGAGGAGCCTCACCCCGAGGCCTCCGTCGGTACTCCGTTCGGCGAAGTACGCCCGGCCGTCGCGCAGGTAGACGTGGGTGGGTGGGTTGGTATCGAGTACCAGTTCGCCGGTGAGGTACTGGCGGCGGGCGGCCTCGATCACCTGCCATGCCTGGCAGGGGAGACTGGCGCTGTCGGCGCCGAACAGATCAACGTTCACGGTGAAGGTTTCGGCAGATCATGATCGGATCTTGAGGGACTCTCGCAGGCCGGCGAGCACCGTCGCGGTGGCCGGCGACGAGGTGTCGAGGGAAGCAGTCTCCGCTAGCCTGCCGCCCGGAAGGATGCCCGAGCGGCCAAAGGGACACGCCTCGAAAGCGTGCGAGGTGCAAGCCTCCGTGGGTTCAAATCCCACTCCTTCCGCCACGGTCGCCGATTTCGGCGACGAGAAGAACCCCGAGCTGAACAGGCTCGGGGTTCTTCTGTTCACCGTCAAACTCACCTAGGGGCGGTGATCGTCGGCGGGGCGAGAGGACGTCGCAGTTGCCAGCACGACTCCGGCGATCGTCGCGGCCGTGGCGGCCGCCAGGACGGTGTGCGTCGACGACCCCGTGGCAGGCAGGCGCGCGGTGCTCGAGCCGACCCCCGCGACCGAGCTAGCCGGAGTGCTCGGCTGAGTAGTCGGCTCGGTCGGTGTGTGGGAATCGGGTCCTTCTGGGGCAGCGCAGCTCGCTGTCGCGTAGAGCGCCGTGCGGATGTCATCGGGCAAGGTTGGGCAGCGGCCGTCCACGCCGCCGAGCCGCGTCTGTAGTACGGCATCAGCCCATTGAGGTCGACGCACACGTCCACCCGGACCGGCTGGGCGAGGCAACACGGGTGTAGCCGCCCGGCTATGGCGTCGGCCTCGGAGAGGAAGTAGCGATGGGGCGCCGCACTGTGGCAAGCACAGGACCGGCAGCGGGACTTGGTATCCGAGCCGCTCGACGTGCTCAAGGGGAATCCCCAGTCGGGGTCGAGCATCCACAGCGAGTGGGTCGCCGCAGAGGCGCTGACCCTCCCGGGGAGGGCCGCTGCCGCTGGCACCGCAAGCGCGGCAAGAAGAAATCGTCGACGATTGAAGTGGTTCACCTGTTGTCCGCCCGCCTTGTTGGCCGGTGTGATCCAGGAGGTTCTCGGACTCGCGACCGCCCAGTCCCTCGCCTGTTCCCGGCCGGGCCGCACCTTCTTTCTCGTACACCGCCGGAGCGGCGTACGAGAAAGAAGGGTTGGCCCGGCCGCAGACGAGATCATCCCGGGCGGTCTACATCCCGAGAACCATCTGCATCACACCGGCACTTCATTCAAGTACCGCCTAGTTCTTCGGACGCTTCTGTGAGGTACTTGAGCAATTTCTGAAGCGAACTTGCTCAGTCACATACGGTCCCGTCGGCGGGGGCGTTGGCGACGGGGTCGATTAGATACCGGTCGACCACGTCGTGACTGCACTGGTTCACGCTGTAACCGGTGTGCCGATCCGCGGTCACCACCACAAGGCGGCCGTCCTCCAGGGCTTCGGCCATCGATTCTGTGCTCGAAAGGGGTGTGGCGGGGTCACCCGTGGTGCCCATCACCAGGATCGGCCCGGCGCCCTCGCCGGTGATCTCGATACGGGGATCGGTGGATTCGGGGAAGAAGGTGCAGAAGTAGGTGCCGGTGGTGGCGGGCGCGAAGCGCGGAGCCACGCTCTGGAAGTCGGGCGCCGTCGCGTCGTCCTCCTCCACCGTGAGCCTTTCGTCGTCGTCCATGCAATAGATCACCTGAAACGCTTCGAGTGAGTTGTCGTAGGTTCCGTCGTCGCGCCTCTGGTAGTAGCTGTCGAAGAGTTCGAGCAGGCCTTCGCCGTCGCCGTACTGGGCGTTGGACAAGGCGACCTCGAGCATCGGCCAGTAGCCCTGGCTGTACATCGCCTCGGCAACGCCTGCGAGCGCCACCCCGCGGGTGACCTCCGGGCGACCTGTGACGCTCGGTATCGGCTGCTCGTCGAGTGAGTTCATCAGCTCGTCGAATGCACCTTCGGCGTCGCCGTCATTGTGGAAGGCGCAGTCCCGGTCGTTGCTGCACGAGGCCAGGAAGGTGGCGAGAGTGCCCTCGAAGCCCGCGGCCTGCTGCAAACCGGACTCGACGAAGCCTGCGGTGGGGTCGGCTGCACCGTCGAGCACGGCGGCGCGCACCGTGTCGGGGAACATCGTGGCCCATGTGGCCCCCAGCTCGCTGCCATAGCTGAACCCGAAGTAGCTGATCTTGTCTTCGCCGAGGGCCTCGCGGATGAAGTTCATGTCGCGGGCGGAGTTGTTGGTGCCCACATGGCTAAGAATCTCGCCGTTGTTTTCTGCACAGGCCTCGGCGAACTCGGCGGCGAGATCGATGATCTCCTGGCGTTCGGCTTCGTCGTCGGGGGTGATGTCGGTGCCGGTGAAGAAGTGGTCGTAGTCGTCGGTGCAGTCGATGAACGGCTCGGTGAGGCCAGTGCCCCGGGGGTCCCAGCCGATGATGTCGAACCGCTCGAGCAGGTCGGTGCTGTAGATCTGCTCGGCATAGATGGCGAAGTCGCTGCCCCCGAAGCCCGGGCCACCGGGGTTGACCAACAGGCTGCCGATGCGCTGGCCGGGGTCGGCGAGGTGGCGGGCGACGAAGAGGTCGAACGTGCCGAGGGATGGGTCTTCGTAGTCGATGGGCACTTCCAGGTGGCCGGTCTGCACCAGGGTGTCGGTGCCGAAGTCCTCCCAGTCGAAGGGATCGCCGTCGGGGTCGGTGGTCGCGACCGTGGTTGCGAGCGTGGTGTCGGACACATCCCTGGTTTCGCCGACGTTGCTGGTATCGACGGGGTCGATCTGGCCGGAGCTCACCGAGGTCGGTGAGGCGTCGTCGTTGCAGGCTGAGATCAGCACGAGCGCGAGAAGGAGCCCAAAGGCGGTGCGGCGCATGGGCCCAGGTTAAGGGGTCGGCGGGGTAGTCGGCATGGCGGTCCGTATCCTCAGCCTGATGCGCATGGGTCCACACATGATGTTGAGGGGCGATGCCGAAGCCGTGAAAGGCAAGCGGTTACAGGGCCATACGCTCAGGCGCGCCTGGCGTTTCGCCAGGCCCTACCGGCGCACGATCGTTCTCTTCCTCGTCTCCATCGTGGTGGCCGCGGTGGTGGAGCTGGTGCCGCCCTTCGCCTTTCGCCGCATCCTCGACGTTGGCATTCCCGAAGGTGACAGGGGCGCCATCACCTGGCTCGCTGCCGTCGTCGTCGTCGCTGCCCTGGCCGACGCCGGGCTGGCCATCGTCCAGCGTTGGTGCAGCGCCCACATCGGTGAAGGCCTGATCTACGACTTGCGCGTCGCCCTGTTCGCCAAGGTGCAGCGTATGCCCCTGGCATTCTTCACCCGCACCCAGACCGGTGCCCTCACCAGCCGGCTCAACAACGACGTTGTCGGGGCCCAGACCGCTGTCACCAGCACCTTGGGCAACTCGTTGAGCAATGTTGTCGTCCTCGTCGCCACCCTCGTGGCGATGGCCACGCTGGAGTGGAGGCTCACCCTCCTGGCCCTGGTGGTGCTGCCCGTCTTCATCATCCCGGCCAAGCGCGTGGGGCGTCGACTGCAGACCATCTCTCGTGAGCAGATGTCCACCAATGCCGAGATGAACACCCAGATGGCCGAACGGTTCAACGTTGCCGGGGCCCTGCTGGTGAAGCTCTTCGGTCGCCAGGGTGACGAGGTGTCGCTGTTCTCGTCGAGGGCATCTCGGGTGCGCGATGCAGGCATCCGCCAGGCCCTCTACGGCCGGGTCTTCTTCGTCGCCCTCGGTTTGGTGGGTGCCCTGGGGGCGGCGGCCATCTACGGAGTCGGTGCCCACATGGTGGTGGACGGCAACATCTCTCCCGGCACCCTGGTGGCGCTGGCGGCGCTGGTCGCCCGGGTCTATCAACCGCTCACCGGCCTCACCAATGCCAGGGTCGACCTGATGACGGCGATGGTCAGCTTCGAGAGGGTGTTCGAGGTGCTCGATGCGCCCGAGGCGGTCATCGACAAGCCGGGGGCGATCGACCTGGTGGGGCCTGCCGGGCGGGTCGAGCTACGCGATGTCTGGTTCCGCTATCCACCGGCCGCCGATGTCACCGTCGCCTCGCTCGAGGCACCGGCCGCGTTCGCTGCGGCCGACCCCGACACCGATGTGCTGCAGGGTGTGTCGCTGGTCATCGAACCGGGCGAGACCGTTGCCCTGGTCGGCGCTTCCGGGTCGGGCAAGACCACCCTCGCCGGCCTCTTGCCACGCCTGTACGACGTCACCGGTGGTGCGGTTCTGGTCGACGGCCACGATGTGCGCGACGTCACCCAGCACTCACTTCGCGACGCGATCGGCGTGGTCAGCCAGGACCCCCACCTGTTCCACGAGACGATCGGCGCCAACCTGCGCTACGCCAAGCCCGACGCCACCTTGGGCGACCTCGACGCAGCCTGCCGTGGTGCCCGCATCCACGACACCATCTCCTCCCTGCCCGACGGCTACGACACGGTGGTGGGCGAGCGCGGCTACCGGCTCAGTGGCGGTGAGAAGCAGAGGCTGGCCATCGCCCGTCTTCTGTTGAAGAACCCGGCGGTGATGATCCTCGACGAAGCCACCAGCCACCTCGACAACGAGAACGAGGCGGCGGTGCAGGCAGCCCTCGAACACGCCATGGCGGACCGCACAGCCCTGGTGATCGCCCACCGGTTGAGCACCATCCGCGATGCCGACCGGATCGTCGTGCTCGCCGACGGTCGCCTGGCGGAGCAGGGCACCCACGACGAACTGATGGCGCTCGACGGTGTCTATGCGGCTCAAGTCCGCGCCGGCGAGACCCCCGTTGTGGCCTGACCCGGCCGGCCGGCGAGAGGTCATCCGCGAACTCTGTGATACCCCTTCGCCATGATGAACGGCATGGAACTGGTCCTCGTCGTCTGCCTGGTCGTGGCTGTGGCCGCCATTGCCTGGCTGCTCGGAACCCGACGCTCCGCCGAACCGCCCAGCACCGAACCCACCGTGGTGGTCGCCGAGGTCCCCGAGGCCCTGGTCACCCAGGCCGTTGCTGCGGCCGTTGCCCAGGCCAACGAGCGTGCGTCGCGCGAGCGCGACCTCGCCGTCCAGGCTGCGGTGGAGAACGCCGTCACCATGGTTCGCGAACAGCTCGGCGCCTCCACCAAGGCGGCCGATGCCAGCCTCGCCGGTCGCCAGCAGCTGATCGACGCCAAGCTGGGCGAGGTCCAAGCCGGTGTGCAGGGCGACCTTGCGCGTCTGTCCCAGTTGGTGCAGCAACTCGGTGAGGCCACGGGCGAAAGGTTCGGCCAGGTCGACCAGTCGCTCAAGATCCATGCCGAGATCACCCAGTCGCTGGCGGGCACGACCAACAGCTTGCGCGAGGCGCTGGCTTCGTCGAACACCCGCGGCCAGTGGGGAGAGCGCATGGCCGAAGACGTTCTGCGCCTCGCCGGCATGCACGAGAAGGTCAACTACGTCAAGCGCACTGCGGTGGCCGGGGAGGGCACCGGCATCCCGGACTTCACCTTCCTCCTACCCAAGGGCCATGTGCTGTTCATGGACGTCAAGTTCCCCATGGCCGCTTACGTCAGGTTTCTCGAGGCCGGCACCGATGCCGACAGGTCGGCCCACAGGGCCACCTTCGTGCGCGACGTCAGGGCCAGGGTGCGCGAACTGGCGACGCGCGAGTACGCCCAGGCCGACGACCGCCCGGCCGTCGACAACGTGCTCCTGTTCGTGCCCAACGAGACCATCGCTGCGTTCATCCACGAGGCCGACGGCGAACTCGTGGAAGATGCCCTGCGCCAGCACGTGGTGATCTGCTCGCCGCTCACCCTGTTCGCCTTCCTCGGGGTCATCCGCCAGGCCTTCGACAACTTCATGATCGAGCAGACCAGCCGCGAGATCCTCGGTCTCCTCGGCAGGTTCGGCCAGCAATGGGGCAAGTACACCGAGTCTGTCGACAAGGTGAAGCGCCAGTTCGACACGGTCAGCCGGTCCTTCGACGAGCTGGCCACCACCCGCCGCAAGGCTCTCGAGCGACCCCTCAACGCCATCGACGACCTGCGCCGCAAGCAGGCGCTGCCGGTGGATGGAGAGCTGTTCGGAGCGGACCCTGCCGAGGTCGAGCTCGACGACATGCCCGAGCTCGGCGCGTAACCTCGGCTCGTGAACCAAGCGGCTCTGGATTTCGACCTCGACGACGGGGGGGTTCCCACCTACTCGGTCGGCGAGCTGGCCGAGGCGATCAACGGGGCGCTGCAGCGCCGCTTCGCCGACGGGGTGTGGGTGCGCGGCGAGATCCAGGGGTGGAGCGACAGGGGCCAGCATGCCTACTTCCGCCTCGTCGAAGACGGCGGCGATGGCAAGGCGACCCTCAACGTGCAGTTCTTCGCCAACGCTCGGGTCAGGTTGCGGCCCCTCCTGCAGAAGAACCGACTGAAGTTGGCCGACGGTCTGAAGGTGCGCATCTTCGGGCACCTCGACTTCTACGCACCGTCGGGCCAGCTGGGTCTGAAGATGAGTGGCATCGACGCCCGCTTCACCCTCGGCGAGCTTGCCCTGCAGCGCGACGAAGTGGTGAGGCGGTTGGTGGCGACGGGGCTCTACGACCTCAACCGTCGTCTCACAGTGTCGCCAGCGCCCCTGAGGGTGGGGGTGGTCACCAGCCTCACCAGTGCGGCGTGGGCCGATTTCGTCCACGAGATCGAGCGCAGCGGCTTGGCCTTCCAGCTCCACGTCGTCGACGTCAGGGTGCAGGGAGAGCTCGCCGTTGCCGAGGTCACCGCCGCAATCGGCACCCTGTCTCGCCGCCCCGGGCTCGACGTGGTGGTGGTCATCCGCGGTGGGGGGAGCCGCACCGAGCTGTCCACCTTCGACCACGAATCCATCGCCACGGCCATCGCCAACTCGCCCCTCCCGGTGTTCACCGGTCTCGGCCACGAGATCGACCGCAGCGTCGCCGACGAGGTCGCCCACAGCGCCTTGAAGACACCCACCGCGTGCGCGGCCGCGTTGGTGGAACACGTGCTGGCCTTCCGCCTGCGCACCGAGCAGGCCTGGACTGCCATCGAGAGAAGGGCAGAACGCGCCCTCCTCGCCGCCCAGGCAGAGGTCACCGAGCTAGCCCATGGCATCGGTCATCGGGTGATGTCGGCGGTCGGTCGCAGCGACGAACGTCTCGGCCAGCGCACCCACAGGTTGCTCACGGCATCAACAAGGGTGATCGAACGCGCCGAGGCCCGCTTGGCCGGCGCCGAGGTTGCTGTGTGCCGTACCCCGTACCTACTCACCGGCGAAGTTCGTCACCTCGACGCCATCGCCGAGAGGGTTCGCCTGCTCGACCCGGCTGTAACCATGGCCCGCGGGTGGAGCATCACCCGCACCGCGTCCGGTCGCCGGTGCGCGACGCCGCGCTGCTGCGCCCCGGCGACGAGATCGTCACTAGTTTTGCCAAAGGCTCGGCACTGAGCCGTGTGGAGGAGACCCTGCCATGACCGAAGCTCTCACGAACCCGGGCACCGGCCCGGCCGCCGGTTATGGCGAGGCCCTCGCTGAGCTCGACGAGATCCTCGGCCAACTCGAACTCGGCGATGTCGACGTCGACGTGCTGGCAGCGCGGGTGAAGAGGGCAGCCGAGCTGATCACCTTCTGCCGCGACCGGATCGGCAACGCCCGCCTCCAGATCGAGAAGGTGGTCGCCGAACTCGGCGACGGAACGTGACAGCCGACCACCGGCGATCACCCCTCGGTTCCGGATTCGCCCTAGCCTGCCAGCCGTGACCGCCCCGGCCGCTCCCGCCTCACTGTCGGCCATCGCGGCGCGGGTTGAAGCCCGTCTCGCTGAGGTGCTCGCCCCCGAAGAGGCGCGGCTGGGCCGAGTTCGATCCAGACCTGGCCGAGCCTGTGGGCGAGATCGGCCGACTGGTGCTGGGCGGAGGAAAGAGGCTGCGCCCGGCCTTTTGCCACTGGGGTTATGTAGGGGCTGGGGGTGATGGCGCCGACCCGATCGTCGCCGATGCCGGCGCCGCATTCGAACTGATGCACTCCTTCGCCCTGTTCCACGACGATGTGATGGATGCCGCCGCTAGCCGCCGGGGCCAGCCCACGACCCACACGGTTTTCGCCGACCAACACCTCGCCGAAGGGTGGGCCGGCGAGGCTCGTCGCTTCGGCGAGGGTGTGGCAATCCTTGTCGGCGACCTCGCCTTCGTCTATGCGGACCAACTCCTCGCTGGGGCGAACCCTCAGGCGTGGGCTATCTGGAACGAGCTGCGGATCGAGCTAAACATCGGCCAGCTGCTCGACATCGTGGGCAGCGTGCGCAACGAACGCCGACTCCACAAGGCCGAACGCATCTGCCGCTACAAGAGTGGCAAGTACACCATCGAGCGGCCCCTCCACCTCGGTGCGGTGCTGGCTGCCCCCGATAGGGCCCGCGAACTGTTGCCCGCTCTGAGCGCGTACGGCCTTCCCCTTGGCGATGCCTTCCAGATGCGCGACGACGTGATGGGCGCCTTCGGCGACCCGGAGGTCACCGGCAAGCCGGTGGGTGGCGACCTCCGCGAGGCGAAGCCGACACCCCTCATGGCCCACGCTGTGGCGGCTGCCACTGCGGCTCAGGCAGAGGTTCTGGCCCTGGTAGGGCGCTCCGATCTCACCGATCTCGATGTGGCCCGGGTGCAGCAAGCGATCATCGACACCGGAGCCCTGGCGAAACTCGAGTCCACCATCGAGAGCCTCACCGCCGAGGCTGTGGCCGCCATCGGCAGGGCGCCGATCACGGACCAGGCACGCGAAGAGTTGATCGTCCTCGCCGACTTCGTCAGTCGTCGCCAGGTCTGAGACGCCCCACCTGCGCCGGGCTCGGCGAGAGAGCCCGTTCTACAAGCGGGCGAACCTGGCCAGGGCCTCGGCGATACTGCACTCGTTGACACCCACTTCGCCGACAAGCGCTTCCAGCCAGGGTGGGTGCACCACTGCGCTGACCGAGATCGGCTCGTCGAGCCCGGAGTGCTCCACGGCCATGCGCAAGAACAGGGTGGCATAGTCGGGCGGGCGCAGATCGCGGGCGAGCTCCGAAAGGGCATAGGGGTCGGGCCCGCGGTCCGAGGGGTCGAGCACCACGAAGGTGCTCGATGTGGGACCCGATGCGCCGCCCCACAGCCCGGGGCCGTCGCACAGCACGGCGCCGCGCACGGCTGTCGGCCTGGCCCCTGCGAGGAGGAGGGCGATGTAGGCACCCAGGCCGCGGCCGAGCACGGTGGCTTCACCGAGGTGGCCCAAGGCCTGATCGGCGTCGGCGAGGAGGATCTCGGCGCTGTAGCCGCCGCCGACAGGCACCGTGGATGCCCCGTGCCCGGTGAAGTCGAGGGCGTGAACGGGGCCGGGCCACCCGGCGACCCACTCGGGAGGCGCCGAAGGTGATTGCTCGCCCAGGCCGTGGAGGAGGAGAAGGGCACGGCCGGTTCCCTCGCTGATCTGGTGGAGGGCGAGCTGGATGTGGTTGTGGGTGAGGAACCGGGTGCTCATCGACGGTTCACCAGGAAGTCGAGCACGAGGTCGGCGACGACTTCGGGCTGTTCGATGTGGACGAAGTGGCCGGTGTCCTCCATAACCTCGAGACGACCGCGGACGGGCATCATCGAGGCGACGTCGCGCGGCCTGCTGTTCCAGCCCATCGGCTCTTCCTGGCCGGCCAGAACCCCCAGGAACGGCATGCCCAACCCCGGCAGTCGGGTGGCAGTCCACTCCGGTCGCCACGGCCCGAAGCCGCCGGGTCGCATCGTCGGGTCGAGCTTCCACCGCCACCCGTCGGCGTCCTCTCGGGCACCCACTGAAGCCAGGTAGCGCAGCCACTCGAATGAGAGACGCGGGTTCAGCCTGCCTCGTCGGCGGGCGAGTTCGTCGAGGGTGCCAGGTTTGCGCGAGGCGCCGGCGGTGTTGCGTCGATGATCGAGCCAGGCGCTGATCTCGCTGGTGACCATGCGTGTGCGCTCGTGCTCGGCCTGGTCGCTCATCGGCCTCCTGGACGGCATCCCGTCGAGGTTGACGAGGGCACTGAAGCGGAATGGTTCGGCATCAGCGAGGTTGATCATCAGCGCCCCACCCTTGCTGTGGCCGATCACGTTGACCGGGCGGCGGGTGAAGTGGTCCATCACCCCGATCGCATCGCGGATGTCGGCCTCCCAGCTGTAAAGGGCGGTGTGCTCGCTGTCGCCGTGACCCCTTTGGTCCCAGGCGATCACCCTCCACCCGGCCCTCGCCAAGCGGGGTGCGAAGACGCTGTAGGTACGGGCGAAGTCGAACCCTCCGTGAACGAGGAACAAGGGCTCGGCCTCTTCGGCGCCCCACTCGTGGACGGCGATGCGCACCCCGCCGGCGACCACGTAGTGGTGGCGGTCCGGCGATGCGGCACCGGGGAAGTCGACGATGGTCATTGGGGTCGAGGCTAGGCCCCGTTTGCCACCAAGGCCGAACCGGGCCGGACCGAACTCTGCCAGTAGGGCCTAGGATCGCAGCGTGAAACGGGCTCGACTCGTGGCCCCGGCGGTGGCCTCGGCACTATTGGCGGTAGGTGTTGGCGCCTGCGGCGGCGACGACGCTCCCGCCGGCACCCTGCCACCGATCGTCACCACCAGCACCACCACCACCGTGGTGATCACCACCACCACGGTGCAACAGTTCTATGTCGTTCAGTCGGGCGACACTCTGAGCAAGATCGCCGACAGTTTCGGTGTCAACATCGACGACCTGATGGCCCTCAACGGGATCACCGACCCCGATCACATCGAGGCCGGCCAGCATCTCGAGATCCCGCAGCCGAGGCTGGTTGTCGACACCCTTCCGGCTACCAGTTCGTCGGTCGTCACCACCACCACCAGCAGCACCGGCTGACGGCTGACGGCTGACGGCTGCGAACTCGCCCCGGATCAGTGGGTGGAGCCGGCGGCGCGGCGGCGCTCGCGAAGCGAAGTGACATGCTCGGCCCTCATGGCCCGCAGCTTGGCGCCTCGGCTGTATTCGAGAGGGTCGAAGCCATCGGGATCGGCTGGTACCACGGCCGGATCGACCAACTGCTGGCCCATGAACATCTCCACGATCAGGGGCCGTTCGAGGATCCCGCCGGCGCAACTGACCCCGCCCACCATGCCACCGGCGATTCCGTGGCCCGAAACGGTGTTGGCGCCGACCACCCACAGGCCATCGATCTCGGTGCGGTGGTCAGGCCGGTTCTCGCCGCTCTGCTCGGGGCTGTGCTTGTACCCGTAGCTGGTGCCGCCCGTGCTGTGGATGTAGCGCTCCTGGGAAAGGCTGGTGGCGGTCTCGAGGTGGACGATGTTGTCGCGCAGGGGTCCGAACACGCTCTCGGCCACATCGACCAAGCGCTCGGTGAGGGCGTGCTTCTTTGCCCGGTAGGTCTCGTTGAGCCGGTAGCGGCCACCCTCGGCGGGCCCGGTGTGCACACCCCAGTATTCGTGACCGCGCGGGGCCAGGGTCATCACCTGGAAGTTGGTGTGACCGGGCGGACAAAGCTCGGGGTTGTCCGGGTCCTTGCGCGAGGCCATGGCGATGAAGGCGAAGGGCACCCGGTCGTCGGGGAACACGCCCGAATCGAGTTCGGCGTAGAGACCGTCGGTGCGGTAGTCGGGGAAGACGTAGTAGTTGGAGTTCGGCCCCTCGAGAACCTTGTTGACCACGATGTACACCGACACCATGCCGAGGGCCATCGTGGCCTTGTCGACCCATGCCACCGTGCCGGGCGAGAAGTGCTCGCGCCCGACCAGGTGGTCCACCGTGCGGGCGTAGTCGGCATTGGAGATCACCAACGGGGAGTGGATCTCGGTGCCGTCTTCGAGCCTCACGCCGGTGGCCTTGCCGCCCTCGACGAGGATGTGGTCCACCGGGGCCATGGTTCGTACTTCACCGCCGAGGGCCTCGATCACCTGCACCAGACGGGCGGGGATCATCTGCCCTCCACCTTCTGGGTAGAAGGCGCCGTTCATGTAGTGGTTGATGACGTTGGCGTGAAGGGCGGTGACGGTCTCCTTCGGTGCTCCCGCGTAGAGCCCGGAGGTGTAGTCGATGACTGCCTGCGCCTGCTGGGACAGCTCGCATTCGGCGAACATGTCGCCGAGGGGACGCTGGGCCCACAGGTCGTAAGTGGGGCGTTCGCCGCCGAAGACGTTGCGGGTCTCCTCGGCCACAGTCCTGAGGGTGCGGATGCACCTCTCGATACCCGCCTTCTCGCCCGGGAACTGATCGACGAGCCGCTTTTCGAACTCGTCCCAGCTCGCCGGAACGCGGAAGGTGAAGTCGGGGAAGTGCAGGGTGTCGAAACCGTCGTCGTCGAGGCGGCGGAACGTCATCCGGTCGCCGACGCCCAGGGCTTTGAAGATTGTGGGGAACAATCCGCCGGGCCGCACTCGCCCATGTAGTGCACCCCGACGTCGAACTCGTACCAGTCATCGCCGTGGTGGCGGCGGAACACCTGCAGATTGCCCCCGGCCACATCGTGACGTTCGAGCACCAGCACCTTCTTGCCCGCCGATGCCAGGCAAGCCGCCGTAGTGAGGCCCCCAGGCCCCGACCCGACCACAACCGCGTCCCACTGTTCGATTTCCATGCTCATGCCCATGCCCCCGAGAATGTTCGCCTGAGCGGACTCTAGGCGGTGTCGGCGCGCCGTTTATCAGTCGAGTGTGCGGTGGGCTACGGCGAGGTGGGCGACGTCGGCCATGATCCGCGACAGCTCGTAGTCCTTCGGGGTGTAGATGGCGCTCACGCCCGCCGCCGCAAGGCGCTGGCGGTCGCCTTCGGGGATGATGCCCCCGACGACCACGGGCGCCTCGACTCCATGGGCGCGCAGGGCCTCGATGATGACTGGGACGAGGTCGAGGTGAGAGCCGCTGAGGATGCTGAGCCCGATGACATCGGGGTCCTCGTCGCGCGCCGAAGCGACGATCTGCTCCGGCGTCAGGCGGATGCCGGCATAGATGACCTCCATGCCGGCGTCGCGGGCCGCCACGGCGATCTGCTCGGCACCGTTGCTGTGGCCGTCGAGGCCCGGCTTTGCGACCAGGAAGCGGGGTGGCCCACCGACCATGCCGCGCACGAACTCCGCCACGCTGGCCATCTCGCCGACTCGGCGGCCCACGGCCGCGCCCACACCGGTGGGAGCGCGGTATTCGCCGAACACGTTGCGCAGCACGGACGACCATTCACCAGTCGTGCCGCCGGCTCTGGCCAACGCGATGGATGCATCGATGATGTTGGTTGTGCCGGTAGCGGCGTCGTGCAGAGCCCCCAGAGCCTCGTCGACGGCAGCCTGATCGCGGGCCGACCGCCAAGCGCGGACGTCGGCGACGAGCTCCTGCTCCACGGCCGGATCGACGGTGAGGATGTTTCCTGGTGTGTCGAGTGGCGACGGCTCTGTCTCGGTGTAGGCATTGACGCCAACCACGGTCTGCTCGCCGGATTCGATCCGTCGCGTGCGCTCGGCCATCGACGTGACCAGTCGGCCCTTCAACTCGTCTACCGCGGCGAAGGCGCCGCCGAGGGCGAGCACGTCTTGGAGTTCGGCCCAGGCCGCGTCGCGGAGTTCGGTGGTGAGCGCTTCGACGACGTGTGAGCCATCGAACAGGTCGCCGTACTCGAGCAGGTCGGTTTCGAAGGCGAGCACTTGTTGCATTCGCAATGACCACTGCTGATCCCACGGGCGGGGCAGGCCGAGGGCCTCGTTCCACGCCGGGAGCTGGACACTGCGAGCCCGGGCGCGCTTGGACAGGGTGACCGCCAGCATCTCGAGCACGATCCTTTGGATGTTGTTCTCCGGCTGGGCCTCGGTGAGGCCGAGAGAGTTCACCTGTACCCCGTAGCGGAAGCGCCGGGCCTTGTCGTCGGTGACTCCGTAGCGCTCGCGGCCGATGCGGTCCCACAGGTCGGTGAACGCCCTCAGCTTGCAGGTCTCCTCGACGAAACGGATACCGGCGTTGACGAAGAAGGAGATGCTGGCGAACACCTGGGTGAACTGCTCCGGTGCCACCTGTCCCGAGTCGCGGACGGCGTCGAGCACGTCGATGGCGGTCGCCAGTGAGTAGGCGATTTCTTGCACCGGTGTGGCTCCGACCTCCTGCAGGTGGTAGCTGCAGACGTTCATCGGGTTCCACTTGGGAGCGTGGTGGGTGCACCAGGCCACCATGTCGACGATGAGCCTCTTGGAGGGCTCGGGGGGAAAGATGTAGGTACCCCGCGACAAGTACTCCTTGACGATGTCGTTCTGGGTGGTGCCGCGAAGGGCTGTGGAGGCAACACCTTGGTCCTCGGCGTTGGCCACGTATAGCGCGAACAACCAGGGTGCAGTGGCGTTGATGGTCATCGACGTGTTCATCTGCCCCGGCGGGATGTGGTCGAGCAGGGTGCGCATGTGGCCGAGGTGCACCACCGGCACACCCACCTTGCCGACCTCCCCGCGAGCGAGAACATCGTCGGGGTCGTATCCGGTCTGGGTGGGCAGGTCGAAGGCGATGGACAGTCCGGTCTGCCCCTTGGCCAAGTTGGTGCGGTACAACTCGTTCGACGCCTTCGCCGAGGAGTGCCCCGAGTAGGTGCGCATCAGCCAGGGGTTGTCGCGGTGGCGCTGCTCGCTCATCCCCACAGTGTTCCCGACGCTGGCCTGCTTCGCTACCCGTGGCTCAACAGACGGCGGTCGTGAGGCGGCGGAGGTACTCGACCCGCGGCACGTCCACCGCACCGAGCGAACGGAGGTGGTCGGTGTTCCACTGAACGTCGAGCAAGGTCGCTCCGGTGTCGGTCAGCAAGTCGACGAGTGCAACCAGCGCCACCTTCGAGGCGTCGGTGGTCGTGTGGAACATCGACTCGCCGGCGAAGAAGCGGCCGATGCGCACCCCGTACAGTCCGCCCACCAACTCTCCATCTCGCCAGGTCTCCACACTGTGAGCCCAACCAAGGCGGTGGAGAAGGGTGTAGGCCCGCACAAAGTCGTCGGTGATCCAACCGTGTGGACGGCGAGGGTCCGCGCAGGCTCGCATCACCTTCTCGAACTGGGTGTCGAAGGTCAGCTCGAAGCGGGCACAGCTCCTGCGCAGAGAGCGCGACACCTTCAGCCCGTCGAGGGGTACGACCCCCCGAGGGTCCGGCGACCACCAGCCGATGAGCTTCTTGCGCAGCGGCATCGGGAACAGTCCACTGCGGTAGGCGGCCAGCAGGGTTCCCGGCTCGAGGTCTGCTCCTACGCCGACCAGGCCGGGCGAGTCCGCCTCGGTGGGCGACGGCAGACGCCACTGGGATGGCGGGGGCTCGATGGGTTCACGCGTCGTGGGAGCCGTCACATGCCCATTGTGTCGCGAGCCCGGTAAGGCCCGCGCTCAGTAGGTCCCGCGCTCAGTAGGTCCCGCGCTCAGTAGGTCCCGCGCTCAGTAGGTATAGAACCCGCGCTTGGTCTTGCGGCCAAGGCGGCCGGCGGCCACCATGCGCCTCAGCGTGGGAACGGCTGCGTAGTTCGGGTCGCGGAACTCGTCGTACAGGGCGTCGAGGATCGCCAGCGAAGTGTCGAGGCCCACCAGGTCGAGCAGGGCGAAGGGGCCCATGGGGAAGTTGCAGCCGCCCTTCATCGCGGTGTCGATGCTCTCCATCGATGCTGTGCCCTGCTCGAACATGCGCACCGCATTGTTGAGGTAGGGGAACAGGAGGGCGTTGACGATGAACCCGGCACGGTCCTGTACTTCCACTGCGTCCTTGCCGCAAGCGGTCGCGAAGGCCATCGCCGCCGCGATGGTGTCGTCGCTGGCGGTGAGGGGTCGCACCACCTCGACCAGCTTCATCGCCGAGGCCGGGTTGAAGAAGTGCACCCCGCAAACCCGGTCGGGGCGTTGGGTGACCATGGCCATCTCGATCACCGGCAGGGTGCTGGTGTTGGTGGCGAGGATGCCCTCGGGCTTGACGATCTGCTCGAGTTCCTCGAAAAGGGCCTTCTTCACCGCCAGGTCCTCGACGACGGACTCGATGACCAGGTCGCAGTCGGCGAGGGCGCCGAGGTGGTCGGTGGCCGTGATGAGCGCCATCGCCGCGGCCCGTTCTTCCTCGGTGGCCTTGCCACGCTCGATGGCCTTGACGAACCCCTTGTCGATGCTGGCCAAGGTGGCCTCGGCGGCGGTTTTCGACCGCGATCTCAGAACCACCTCGAAACCGACCTTGGCGGCCACCTCAGCGAGGCCCGAACCCATGATCCCCGAACCGAGGATGCCCACACGCTTGATCTGACTCATGACTTGCCACGCTAGCTACTCGTGGGTAACTCCAGCTAAGCGGGGGACCGGGGGGTTACCGTCGACGCCATGCCCAGCGATGAGATGCCGACCGACGACACCAACCCTGAGGACCTGGGGGCCACCATCGACTTCCTGTTGGAGGCCGACAAGCTGAAGGGCGTCGAGAGGCGCAACTGGCTGGCCGACGGGTCGCGGCGGGAGAACACGGCCGAGCACAGTTGGCACCTGGGGATCGCGGCCATGGTGCTGGCGCCCTTCGCCGCCGAGCCGGTCGACGTCGGCCGGGCGGTGTGTATGGCGCTCGTTCACGACATCGTCGAGATCGATGCCGGCGACACCTTCGCCTACGACCAGACCGAGGTGGCAGCCACCAAGAGGGAACGCGAAGAGGCCGCCGCCGACCGGCTCTTCGGGGTGTTGCCCCTGGCGATGGGTGAGCACTTCCGGGCACTGTGGGATGAGTACGAGAGGTGTGACACCCCCGAGGCGCGTTTCGTCATGGCGGTGGATCGTTCGGCGCCGATGCTGCTCAACATCACCGAGGGCGGCAGCGCCTGGCGCGAGTTCGGCATCACCCGTACGCGGGTGATCGACCGCAACGGCCCCCATGTGAAGCCTGCCGTCCCCGCTCTGTGGGCCCACCTGCTGGACATGCTCGACGTTGCGGCTGCGGACGGCCGGGTGGATCCTCTCTGACGGTCCAGGCGGTACCCTCCAGCGCGCATGGCTCGTCGCAAGGCACCCCGGTCCGGAGTCGAACGCACCTCGCTCGGCTATGTGTTGAACCTGGACCGGGAGGAGCTCGAGCTGCTCGGCCGGTTGATGGGCGAGCTACGTGGGTTGCTACTGGTCGACGACCCGAAAACCGCACCCCTGTTGCGTCGGCTCTTTCCCCCCGCCTACCACCTCGCCGATGACGCAGAGGCAGAGGCCGAGTACCAGAGGTTCATGAGGGATGAACTTGTGGCCTCGCGGCTGGCTTCGTTGAACTCAGTGGAGACGGCTCTCGTCGAGCGCGCCCCTCTGGATGACGAGGGCATGGCCGGGTTGGTGCAGTCGCTGAACAGTGTGCGCCTGGTACTGGGCACCTTGCTCGACGTCGGCGAGGAGCACGACCCCAGGGATGTGAGCGACGACGACCCGATGGCGGGCGAACATCACCTCTACTCCTTCCTCAGCTGGCTGCTGGATGCCAGCGTGACGGCTCTCAGCCAGCCGGGAACATGAAACAACAGACGCTGCCACGGCCCGTGTGGATGCCCATGCTTGGCCCGATTCGGTAGCGCACCACCTCGAGCACGTTGGCGGCCGGGCCGATGCCTGCCTCGAGGGCATCAGCAAGTGGGGCGCTCGCCGCGTCGCTGTGGCCGACAGCCACCTTCAGCCGATCGCCCCAGTCGATGACGTAGTCGGCCATGGAATCGACCGCATCGACCACGGCTGCGAACCGGCCGAGCACGTCGATCTTGCCTTCGCGAACGGTCATCACCGGCACACCTGTTCGGCCTTCGGGGTCGACCACCTGTCGGTCCTCGCAGAGTGGGCCGGCGGCACCGAGTACGAACACGGCGCCGATCGACGGCAAGAGCTTCTCGGCGACTTGGGCTGCCTCGTCGAGCAAGGCGCCCGCAGCGACGGCGTCGGCGGCCGCCCAAACGCTGCAACTGGTACCGAAGCCGGCAGTTCCCGAGTCGACGAGGCGCACGGGGACCGGTGTCGAGTGGGCGGCCAGACGGGCGGCATTGATCGTGCCGGTCATGGTGGACGTGGCGTGGATGGACAGGATCTCGGTGCAGCCGCGTTCGATCAGCTCCTCATAGGCCACAGCGAACTGGCCCGGGCTCGGTTCGGTGCTGGTGACCACGGGTCGACGGCCACTGGCGAAGTGGCTGAAGAAGGAGTCGGCGTCGATGTCGGGCCCCTCGAGGTAGTCGACCTCGTCGACGGTGACGGTGACGGGTACTACCGCGATGTCGTAGCGCTGCGCCAGCAAGGTCGGCAGCTGAGAGCTCGAGTCGGTGCAGATGCCGACCTTGGGGGACATGCGCGGCACCCTACTCAGGCAGTGTGTAGGCCATGTTGCGATCCGAAGACTTTGAAAAACGCGTCACTTGCTCAGGTGAGGAGCGTCTGTTCAGCTATCGACCTCAGTCGACCTCGAGCAGCCACGCAGGCATGCGCGCTGCCCGGCCGTCGGCGTTCACACACCCGTGCACGGTGACTCCGGTGGCCCTCACCTCGCCGTCGACGGTGAGCAGGTAGCCCATCTGGAAGGTCGCCCGGGTGGCGGCCCCGACGCATAGGTGAACGACCAATTCCTCGTCGAAGCGCAAGGGCTTGCGGTACTGGGCGAACGCTTCGAGCACGGCGAAGTCGAGGCCCTCCGCGCGCAGCGCGGCGTAGGGGTGACCGAGATGGCGCATGTACGCCACTCGTGCCTCTTCGAAGTAGGGGAAGTAGCGGCTGTGGTGTACGACGCCCATGGCGTCGGTCTCGGCGAACCTCACCCTCACCGTGTGGGCGAACGGGTAGTCGGCAGGGTCGAGCGAGGGCTGCAGTTCGAGGCGCACGGATCGCCAACCTACAGGGGGCAAAAGCGGGGAACCCCCTGTGGAACCCGACGAGGTGGCTGATAGTGTTCTGACGCTCTCAACCGGAGGATACCTAGCCCCCATCGTCTAGTGGCCTAGGACACCACCCTTTCAAGGTGGCGGCACGGGTTCGAATCCCGTTGGGGGTGCAAAGACCAGCTGGTCAACAGCCTGGTCCCGTGGTGAAGTTGGAGTTCACGCCGGCCTGTCAAGCCGGAGGTCGCGGGTTCGAGTCCCGTCGGGACCGCTCGGGTGCAAACCCGGACGGAGGTCGCCGCCACCGTTGTTCGGTGGGGGTGCCCAACACGGTCGAGTAGCTCAGTCGGCAGAGCATACGCCTGAAAAGCGTAGGGTCACCGGATCGACGCCGGTCTCGACCACCCACAAGCCCCCCTCGTGGGGGCTTGTCCGTTTCTCAGTACTGGACCCTGGCGCCCTCTCGATCCTGCGGGCTTGGAACCGAGTTTGCTGTCTATGGATCGACCGAGTTCACGGTGGGGTCGTGCATGCACAGCACCCACATCATGTTCGTGTTGTCACCGGGCGGTGGGTACTTCGCCGCGCAGTACTCGTCGAGACTGATCGTCTCCCCGGGCTGGGCAGTCGTCGGTGTTGCGCCGATGGGCGCGACCGTCGTCACCGGCACCCGGCTGGTCGGGGTGGTGGCCGGGGTCGTCGTCGGTGCCGCAGTGGGTGGCACTGTCGGTGCTGCCGTGACGATCGGGCGCGATGGGTCCTTCATTAACGACAACATGTTCCGGTCGCCTGGGGCATTCAAGGTGTCAGTGGTCTGACGCAGACCGGCCACCGGCTGCAGTGCCACCTCCACCCCGTCGATCAAGGCCGTGAGGGTGTACGCCTGCGGACCGGTGCCACTACCGCACTCGCCGTAGTAGCTGACCGCGATCTGGTAGGTGCCGTCGGGGCTCTGGCCGGCGGCCCAGAAGATGTTCTCGACCGGGTTGGTGACGGCCGTCGAGCAGTCGGAGTTGGAGTCCACATCGAGCTCGCCGCCCGACGACGAGGACCGGTTGCTGTAACTGATTTCCTCACCGTTGGGGTCCAGCACGGCCAGATCGAGGTCGGCGGTGCTCGACCAGCGCAAGGTGAACTGGAGGTCGCCGGTGCCGAGCTCGGGCTCGGCGATGGTGGTCTCGACGATCGTCGTCTCCACGGTCGGCTGGCACTCCGGCGCCTCGGGGAACAGGTCGCAGAGAGAGTCGACGAAGATCTCACCGTCGCTGAAGGTGCCGGTAGGAGACGACTTCGGTGGAAAGCGATCGAAGTATCCGCCGTTCAGGTCGACGACGACGAACTCGGTGATCACCACCATGCTCACGTTGACGACGATGATCACCGTCGTCGGGTCGAAGCCCGGCCAGGGGTCGCCGACCCACCTGGTGCCCGTCGTCTGAGCGATGGGCGGTGCCAGAGGATTGCCGCAGAAGCACCTGGCCCGCGGGATGCCGTATTCGTCAACCAACACGGCGGTGCCCATCTGGAGGACCGTCTGCTTGGGGTTGGCCACGCCGTTGCGGAACCCGTAGTTGGTCACCCGGGTGTCGGCGCGCAGCACCATCGGTGTCAGCGAACGGATGTAGGCGGGGATGTCCGTCGTGGCGATGCCCTGTACGCCGGCCCACGCCGCGGCCTTGGCAGGGTTGTCGGTCAGGTAGGAGATCATCAGCTCCTGATCGCACGCCGCGTTGTTGCGCGTGCCGCCGTAGAGGCCCGGTGCCGTCGCGCTGACGCTGCGAACCGGTTGGGTGGGCACTGCCGTGGTGCTTGCCGCAACCGTTGCCTGGGTGGTGGTGGTCGATGTCGTCGTGGCAGGGGTGTTTGGCGCCCTGAGGCGTACCGGCGCCGGCGCGGAGTTGGTGTCGACGGTGGCGGTGAAGGGGTCGCTGCCCACGGCCGTCGCCGGCTCGAGGAAGATCTCCGCTGCGCCACCAACCGATTCGGCGCCGTCCTTGTCGTCGCGGCTGACCAGCACAAGACCGGCAATGAGCGCGATCACAGCGACCCCTGCCACGGCGATCAGCAGGTTGCGTCGCTTGATCGGCGCAGAGGGACCGACGGCTGGGGGTGGTGGCGTGGTGGGAAAGACCTGGGTGAAACCGGGCACCACCGGCGGTGGAGGTGGCAAGGGCGCCAAGGCGCCCGATTCACTCGCCGGCGCACCGCATCTCTCGCAGAAGTTGACGCCTAGAGAAAGGGCTGCCCCACATCGAGTGCACGATCCGGTAGTCATCGATGCCTCCTCCAGATCTAGGTTGCGACCACGTCGTCGGTGGCCTCAACTTCAGGATGCCCGGCTGTGGAGTGAGCGGCCAGGGTCGATCGTCCCACGGTGGCCTCACCGGGTCGGGATGGTCCGGGCGGGGATGGTGGGCATGATGACGGTTTCGAGGACGGCGTTGGCCTCGTCGGGATCGAAGCTCTGGCCCTTGATCTTGCGCACCGCGTAGTCCTGCAGCTCGTGGGAGACCGTGGGCACCACACCGTGGCGGGCGAGGGTGTGCTTCACACAGGTCAACGCACAGCCGTCGATGGCGATGATCGGGCGCCCCGACTCCGCGGCGGCCGTGGCCACCTTCACTAGAGACGGCACGTCGCCACCGACACCGGCGATGCACGACATCTCGGCCAGACCCCGATGGTCGAGCTCGACGGCGAAGTGGTTCGCCATCTGAGCAGCCGTCGAGCAGCCAGAGCAGGAGTAGACCAATGGCAGCTTCGACTTGTCGGTCATGATTCGTTCTCCCGATTCCCCGGCTACCTGAACGATATAGGCAGGAGTTGTAGCGACAATTGCGAGAACAGCGTTCCCTGTCTTGTAGTTTTTTCCTTTCGGCCCTTTACCGGGACCGGGGCAGTGTGCCAGGTTGAGTCCAGAATTTCGTCGAACGAGGAGGAATGATGGGTCTGCTGGACAAGGTCAAGGGTCTGCTGGGTGGCAACAAGAAGGCCATCAAGGGTGCTGTCGACAAGGTGGCCGACGTCGTCGAGAGCAAGACTCCCGACTCGGTCGACTCCAAGGTCGAGGCTGGGGCCGAGCAGCTGAAGGACGTCATCGACAAGGTGGCCGACGACCCGTCCTGACCCAACTCTGCAGAGTGGCACGTGTCTCACCTGGCAGGCCCTCGCCATGGTGCATCATGGGGGTATCGACCATGTTCCTGCGATCGTCACCCGTGAGGCCACCCCGGCCGACTTCGACCGGTACTTCGAGGAAGGGTTCCACGAACTCAGCGCCGAGACGCGCCACTTCCGCTTCTTCACCGCGGTCCGCGAGCTACCCGAAGATGTGAAGCACCGGTTGCGTGAGGTCGACGGCTACTCTCATTGCGCGATCATCGCCTTCGATGCTGCGGCCCACCTCCCTGACCATCCGGAGGGCAAGGCCGTGGGTGTGGCGCGCTGGATGACCGGTCCCGAAGGCCCACCGGAGTTGAGCATCACCGTCATCGACGAGTATCAGGGCATGGGTGTGGGTATTCGATTGATGGATGCCCTGCTTGCCCTGGCCCGCAAGCGCGGGGTGAGGCGGATCATTGCCGACGTGCTGAGGGAGAACATCGGTATGCGCAACCTGGTGAACCGCTACCACGCCGTGGTGCAGCGCAGCACCGACCCGGTGGTGGTGAGGTACCGCATCGACGTGTGAGCCGTAAGGCTCACCGCGGCTGACACACTGGGACCGTGGCGCCCACGGCACTCACCCCTCTCGAACGTCAACTGGTCGACGCCATCGGCGCGCTCCAAACCGCACTACCTGAGCCGGCGCCGCTCGAACCAGCAGCCCTTGCCGATCTGGAGACCCTGTTCGACGCGCAGGTGGCCAGCCGTCAGTGCGACCTGGCAGCGCGCTGGCTGCGCGCCCAGGGTAAGGGCTACTACACGATCGGCTCATCGGGGCACGAGAGCAACGCCGCTGTGGCGATGGCGCTGAGACCTACCGATCCAGCCCTCTTGCACTACCGCAGCGGTGGCTTCTACCTGGCTCGGGCGGGCCTGTCCGGCATCGACGACATCCTCGCCGGGGTGGTGGCCGCCTCCGACGAACCGATAGCCGGCGGCAGGCACAAGGTGTTCGGCCGCCACGACCTGAATGTCATCCCCCAGACGTCCACCATCGCCTCCCATCTGCCGCGCGCTGTCGGGGTGGCGTTTGCCATCGGTCGTGCCGCCAAGCTCGGCGTCGCCTCGCCGTGGCCCAGCGACGCGCTCGCGGTGTGCTCCTTCGGTGATGCCTCGGCAAATCACTCGGTCACCACCGGCGCCGTCAACACGGCCCTGCACTGTGCCCACCAACGCCTTCCCCTGCCCCTGCTGTTCGTGTGCGAGGACAACGGTCTCGGCATCAGCGTGCGTACCCCGACCGACTGGATCGCCACAAGCTTCGCCACCCGCGCCCCGCTGCGCTATGCAACCGTCGACGGCACCGACCCCGAGGCCGTGTTGAGGGTGACGGCCGAACTCGGTGAATGGGTGCGCACCCGCCGCATGCCGGCCTTCCTGCACCTGCGTACAGTGCGCTTCGGTGGCCATGCCGGAACCGATGTCGAATCCGCGTATCGCACTCCGGCCGAACTGCGCGCCGACGCCGAGCGTGATCCGATCGCCGCCACCGCTCGCCGTCTGGTGGCGAGCGGCCACCACACGTCGGACACCCTGCTGGCCCGCCACGACGAGATTCGCGAACGTGTCTATCGCTCCGCTGCCGCGGCGGCCGAGCGGCCCCAACTGGCCACCGCCGAGCAGGTGATGGAACCCTTGGCGCCGCGCCACCCGCAGGAGGTCGCCTCTGTCGTCGCCCGCGATGCCCAGTCCTCAACCGCGGCTGCGAGCCCACTCACCCTCGCTCAGGCGGTGAACAGCACCCTCGCCGATCTGCTCGGCGCCCGTGCGGATCTTCTCCTCTTCGGTGAGGATGTCGCTGCCAAGGGCGGCGTTTACGGGGTCACCAAGGGGCTGCTCGCCCAGGCAGGCGCAGCCCGCGTCTTCGACACCCTGCTCGACGAGACCAGCATCCTCGGTCTCGCTCTCGGTACTGCGATCAGTGGCTTCTTGCCCATCGCCGAGATCGAGTACCTCGCCTACCTGCACAACGCCGAGGACCAGTTGCGTGGCGAGGCGGCCACCCTCCAGTTCTTCTCCCAGGGTCGCTACCGCAACGGAATGATCGTGCGCATCGCCGGTCTCGGCTACCAGGAAGGATTCGGTGGTCACTTCCACAACGACGACTCGCTCACCGTGTTACGCGACCTGCCCGGGGTGGTCGTTGCAGTTCCCGCCCGGGCCGACGACGCCGCAGCCATTCTGCGCACCCTGGTGGCCGCCGCCGACGCCGACGGAACTGTGGGGGTGTTCGTGGAACCGATTGCCCTCTACCACACCTCCGATCTGCTGGAACCCGGCGATGGTCTGTGGCTGGCGACTCCCGATCCTGCGGCCCATGTGCCCATCGGCGCGGCGCGTACTTACGGCGACGGGCACGACCTCACCATTGTCACCTTCGGCAATGGGGTACGCATGGCGCTGAGGGTGGCGCGACGGCTCGAGCAGCGAGGTCACTCGACTCGGGTCGTCGACATGCGTTGGGTGGCACCTCTGCCGATCGACGACGTGGTGCGCGAGGCCAGGGCGACGGGGAAGGTGCTTGTGGTCGACGAGACACGCCGCTCCGGCGGGGTGGGTGAGGGCGTGGTGGCCGAGTTGATCGATGCCGGTTTCACCGGCCGCATCGCCCGGGTGACAAGCAAGGACAGCTTCATCCCGCTCGGCGACGCAGCGAAGCTCATCCTGCTCAGCGAGGCCGAGATCGAAGCCGCCGCCGAACGCCTGCTCAAGGACTGAACCCCGCTTGCCGGGCCAGGTCCCGGGCCACTCTCACAGAACTCTCACCCCCACCGGGGGACCTCCTCACCAGCCAGCCCGATCATTTAGGGCATGAGCGAATGGATGTGGTACCTCACCCGGTCGACGGGCATCGTCGCCGCGCTCCTCGCGGTGGCAACGATCATCTGGGGGCTGTTCTTCTCCGCCCGCAATACAGGCCAGCGGCTGAAGGCCAACTGGTGGCTCGCCCTACACAATCGGCTCGGCGGCCTCACCCTGGCCTTCACCGGGCTGCACATGCTGTTCGCCCTCCTCGATACAGACGCTGGCCTGCGCCTGGTCGACCTCTTCGTGCCCAACGGTAGGGCCGGGTGGGCGATCGGATCGGGTGTCGTTGCCTTCTGGCTGTTCGCCGCGTTGGTGCTCACTTCGTCTGGCCGCCTGCGCCGGCTCCTGCCCCGCAAGGCCTGGCACCTGCTGCACTTGCTGTCCATTCCGGCGGCGATGTTGACGGCGGTCCACGCCATCCAGGCGGGTAGCGATGCCTTGGCCACGTGGTTCACCCGCGGCCTCGCCCTGCTCGGCGGCCTCGCCGTATACCCGCTCACCGTCCGCCTCATCGGAGTCGCCCAGCGTCGCCGCGCTGTGGCCTGAAACCAAGGAGTGTAATGCAGACCCTCAGCCCTCCCGACCCCCGCACCAGCCGGCCCATCGACCCCCTACTGGCTCAGCGCCTGGCCTCTCTGCCCAGGCGGCGCGGTGAAGAGCCGACGCGTGTCGACCCCAAGTCGGCAGTGGTGGAGAGGCGGCGACCTGTAGGCAAACGGGCCAAACCCGCCCGCGCCAGCAAGGCCGCCGCGTTCGCGTTGAGCGCGGTGACGACCATCGGCCTGGGGGCGATGTTCGCCCAGGATGCCCAGGCCAACACGGGCGCGGTGTTGCTCGTTGCCGAGCCGGCAACCGCGGTGGCACCGGCAACCACGGCGACTACCGCTACCACGGCAACCACGGCGATTACCGGGACCACAGCGACACCGGCGGCCACGACAACGAAGATCGTTGCCGACGGGAGCTATGTCGGTGACGCGGCGAGCAACCGTTGGGGCACGGTTCAGGTGCAGGTCGTGTATTCCGGCGGGCAGATCACCGATGTTCAGATCCTCTCCTACCCCGATGGCGACCGGAAGAGCGTGACCATCAACGAGAGGGCATTGCCCACCCTGATCGGGGCATCGATCACGGCCCAGAGCGCCGATGTCGACACCGTCTCGGGTGCCACCTATACATCGGTGAGCTATCGCGAGAGCCTTCAGTCGGCGATCGACGCTGCACTCGCCACCTCGGGCATAGCAGGGTGACGGGCCCGATGATGGGCAAGCTGATGGACCTGACGAGATGAGTCTGCACCGTGTGGAGCACGTCATGGGCACGAGCATCAGCATCGACATGGTCGACTCCCACGATCGCGGTCTCGTCGACCGACTGGTGGAGTGGTTCCACCACGTCGACGAGGTGTTCAGCCCCTACAGGGAGGCGAGCCCGATCAGTCGCATCGGCCGCGGTGAGGTGGACATCAACGTATCGAGCACGGACCCCGCGATCAGCGATGAGGTGTTCGAGGTTCTGGAGAGGTGCGAGTCGCTGGCCGATGAGACCGGCGGTGTGTTCGACGTGTGGAACGTGCCCTCGCCCAACGGGACCCGCTTCGATCCGTGCGGCTATGTGAAGGGCTGGTCGGTGCAGCGGGCAGCTCAGATCTTGAAACTGGAGGGCGTGAACGACTACTGCCTCAATGCGGGTGGCGACATTGCCATCGGAGGCCGCAACCACGGCGGCCAACCGTGGCGCATCGGCGTACGTCACCCCCACGCCGCCGACGCGTTGGCACTCGTGGTTCGAGGTGAGGGGCCTTTGGCCGTCGCCACCTCGGGCACCTACGAGCGCGGCGCTCACATCGTCGATGCCCGCACCGGCGACGCCTGTACCGCGGTGGCCAGTGCCACCATCGTCGGCCCCGATCTCGCCGACGCGGACGCTTACGCCACCACGGTGTTCGCGATGGGCGTCGGCGGCATCGACTGGTTGGCCGGCCACCCGGGCTACGAGGGGTGCGTGATCACCCACGATCTACAGCTCGTCGCCACCGAAGGCTTCGCCCGCCACCTCGCCTGAACGTCTACGGTCTTGATCGTGCCGCTCCAGCTCCGCTTCGTGACGTCGGCCAAGCGCCACACGGATCTGCCCGATTCGCCCGGCGAGGTCGCGTTCGTCGGTCGCAGCAATGTCGGCAAGTCGTCGCTGATCAACGCCCTCGCCAACCATCGCCAGCTGGCCAAGGTGTCCAAGACCCCCGGTCGCACTCAACTTCTCAACCAGTTCGTCCTGCCCAATGGTGGCACCGTGGTCGACCTGCCCGGATACGGCTTCGCCAAGGTCCCCGGCCGCGAGAGGGCCGGCTGGCAGGCGATGATCGAGGGCTACCTGCTCGAACGTGAAGAGCTCGATCTGGTGTTTCTGCTGGTGGACGGCGAGATCGGCCCCACCAAGCTCGACGTACAGATGCTCGATTGGCTGAGGGCCAGCGAAGTGCCGCACACGGTGGTGGCCACCAAGCTCGACAAGGTGAAGCCGTCGAGGCTTGCCACCCGGAAGCGCGACCTGGCCAAGGGCTGTCAGCTGGACGAGGGCGACATCATTTGGGTGAGCGCCGCCAAGGGCACTGGGATCGAGCAACTCGCCAAGCACGTCACGGCCTTGCTCAATCACGCATAGGGCGCCTACCCGGTAGGGATGGGCGTCAGTGGCGGCGGTGGAGGGCGCCGCGCAGCTTGGCGATGAGATCGCGCGGGTCGGGCATGGCCAGGCCCTTGCGCAGAAACTTGAGCTTCTTCGCCGTGTAGGGCGGGTACATCAGGGCCGGGTCGAGCTTGGTGGTGCGGGTGTACACGGCCCTCTTGTGGCTGAACGTGTCGAAGCCGTGCTTGCCGTGGTAGGCGCCCATCCCGCTCTCGCCCACGCCGCCGAAGGGAAGGTTGGGGTTGCTGAGATGCATCAGGGTGCCGTTCACGCAGACACCACCGCTCGTGGTGCCGGCCAGCACTTCCTCGTTGTCCGCATCGTGCTCGCTGAAGGTGTAGAGCGCGAGCGGCTTGTTGCCGTTCGTGGAGGCGTCGTTGACGAAGCGGATTGCCTCGCCGATGCTGTCGACGGCGATCACCGGCAGGATCGGTCCGAAGATCTCCTCGCCCATCACCGGGTCGTCGGTGGTGATACCGGTGAGCACGGTGGGGGCGATGTAGCGGGTGTCGACGTCGGTGGTGCCGCCGAGGGCCACGGTGCCGTTGTGCAACAGCTTCTCGAGGCGGTGGAAGTGGGGCTCGTTGACGATGCGGGCGAAGTCCGGGCTGAGCTGTGGGTCGCTGCCGTAGAAGCTCTCGATTGCCTTGCCGAGTTCCGCCACGAGTTGGTCGTGCACCCCTCTTTCGACGAGCACGTAGTCGGGGGCGATGCACGTCTGTCCGGCGTTCAAGAATTTGCCCCAGGCAATGCGCCGCGCAGCGATCTCGATGTTGGCGTGCCTGCTGACGATCGCCGGGCTCTTGCCGCCCAGTTCCAGGGTCACGGGGGTGAGGTGCTCGGCCGCGGCGCGGATGACGATGCGGGCCACCCGGCCGTTGCCGGTGTAGATGATGTGGTCGAACCGCTGGGTGAGCAGTTCGGTCGTCTCTGCCACGCCACCCTGCACCACCACCACAGCGGGATCGTCGAGGGCGGCGATGAGGTCGATCAGCTCGGCGGACGTTGCCGGTGCCAGCTCGCTCGGTTTGCCCACCACCGCGTTGCCGGCCGCGATGGCGGCCACCATCGGCATCAGCAGGAGCTGAGCCGGGTAGTTCCACGGGGCGATGACACACACCACGCCGAGGGGTTCGCTGATGATCAAGGAACTGCCCGGCTTGCCCGCGATCGGTGTGGGGACCTTGTCTCGTCTGGCCCACAGAGCCAGGTTCGCCAAGGTGTAGTTGATCTCGCTGTAGGAGAGACCGATCTCGGCGATCCATGCCTCGGCGCGGGGCTTGCCGAAGTCGGCGGCGAGGGCGTCGAGCAGTCGATCCTCGCGCTCGGTGATCAGGGCGCGCAGCCTCTTCAAGGTGGCCACCCGCCACGTCATCGGGCGGGTCGTGCCCTCATCGAACGCAGCCCGGGCGGAGGCGACGAGGGGGGCGATCCGGTCGATTGGGGTGGTGCTGAACTCCATTCGTCAACCCTAGGCGCGGCCAAAACCACCTGACAACGCGACATCCCCACCCCTTCTCACCCGCCCACCCATCCCCATCCGAGTGCCTGGCGACCGTCCGAGTGCTTGGCGACCGTCCGAGTGCTTGGCGACCCCCCGGTGGGCCGCTGCCACTCGGACGGCCTTCGTCCGGCTCCTGCCCACAGGAAGCTGACAATAGGAACGTTTGTTCGATGCTTGGTATCGATGCCTCCGGGAGGGCAGGCTAGGGCGATCATGACTTCCGCGAGCGACACCCCTTCGACTCCGCCAGGCCCCGAAACCGAGTTCAGCGAGCTCAGCGAGCGCGAGTTTGCGATGATCGGGTTCGAAGCCACATGGTTCACGCTCAACGTCGATCGTCACGATGCCATCCGCGCGCGATTCGCCTGTTCCGTGGAGGACTACAATCTCCAACTCAACCGGGTGATCGATCATCCGGCGGCCTTGCTCGCCGATCCGCTGGTGGTTCGCCGCCTGCGCCGTCACCGTGAGCGTCGCCGCCGGGCACTCATCGATGGCGCGGCCGCCGGCGAACAGGCCTGACCGAAAAGGCCCCAAGTCTTACAACCTGAGGAGCCACCATGAGCAACGACAACCCGGGCCGCACCTCTCGCCCCACCAGTGGCAAGGCCCCGATGGGTTCCACCGTGGCCATCGTCGTAACCGCGGTCGCGCTCTTGCTCGGCTTCCTCATCTTGCGCAAGGTCAACGACGACAGCACTTCGAGCACAACACCCAACAACACCGGCAGCACCGAGCAGACGACCACCCCCGATCTTTCCTCCAGTTCCACCGTGGCGGAGTCCACCACGACCTCGACCTCGCTTGTGTTGACCGGCACCAAGGTCCAGGTCGCCAACGCCAGCACCCAGACCGGTGTCGCCGGCCAGATGAGCCTGGCGCTCGAGGGCGCTGGCTTCGACACTGTCGATGCCACCAATAGCGCCAACGGGCTGAAGGTAGACCCCAGCAAGGTCATCTACGACTCCGCCAACCCTTTGGCTAAGGCAGTCGCAGAGTCGGTTGCGTTGGTTCTGGGCGGGCTCGCCGTGGAGGCGGTATCTCCTCCACCACCCGTGGAACCGGGCGTGTTCGCCGATGGCAGTGGCGTGATCCTGTTGCTGGGCGACGACATCGCCGGCAAGACGATCGACCAGATCAACCAGGTGCCCGCCACCGGCACAACGATGCCGCCAACAGCGTCAACCTAGAGCGCGTAGTTCTGCACCTTGCGACCGTGGGAGCGGTCGGTGATCTCGCGGGCCCTGAGGCGGAACTCGGCGAGTAGCAAGTCGCGATCGATGGTGAGTAGTTGACGGTCGCGCATCAACACCCGCCCGTCGACGATCGTCGTGCGAACATCGGTGGGCTGCACCGAATACACGAGGGCGGCGGCCACGTCGTGCACCGGCTGGCAGTGGAAACCGGTGAGGTCCACCAGAATAATGTCGGCACACCCGCCCACTATGAGCTCGCCGATTTGGCCGCGCATGCCGAGCACAGCGGCGGACTCGCTGCCGGCCATCTGCAGAGCCATGCCGGTGGTGAAGTAGGTGGCGTCGTCGGCGATCTGCTTCTGGGTGATGGCGGTTATCCGCATCGCCTCCAAGATGTCGAGGGTCTCGTTGCTCGCCGCCCCATCGGTGCAGTAGCCCACAGGTACGCCAGCGGCGCGCAAAGCGGCGACCGGGGTGAGCTGGCCGAGGGCGAACTTCAGGTAGCCCTTTGGCCCATGGGTGACGCCCACCCGGTCCCGGTGGGCGGCCAGCAGGGGGATGTCCTCGGGCAGGATGCCGTTGCCGTGGGCGATGATCGCGCCCGCGTCGAGTACGCCGGTGTCGCTCAAGACCTGGATGGGGGTCGCCCCGCGTGATGCCACGCTCGACCGGGTCTGGTTGATGTCCTCAGCCGCATGGAGGTGCACCTTTACACCGAGGCGGCGGGCGGCATCGGCCGCGGCGCAAAGGTCTTCGTCGTTGACCGTGTAGGGCGCGTGAGGCGCGATGCTGGTGGTGATACGCCCGTTCGCTCCCCCATTCCACTCCTCCGCGAAATCGACAGACCGGGCCAGGCCCACCGCCCCCTGAGAGCTGAAGAACGCCGCGCCGAGGTTGGCGCGCATACCGCTCTCGACGACTGCCTGGGCTGCCTCGGGCATGTAGAAGTAGTGATCGGCCATGGTCGTGACACCGCACTCGATCATCTCAGCCGCGGCCACCATTGTGCCCAGGTACACGTCGCGCTTGCCGACGTTGATCTCCATTGGCCAGATGAAGTCGTTGAACCAGTTCGACACCGACAGGTCGGGGGCAACGCCGCGCAGGAACGTCATCGCCGCATGGGTGTGGGTGTTGATCAGGCCGGGCATCGCCACCATGCCCTTGGCATCGATCACCTCCGTGGCCAAAGAGCGACCGTCGGGGTTGGCATCGATGAGGCTGAACTTGCCTCCTGTGATCTCGATCGTGGTACCTGGTGCGAACTGGGCACGTCCGGCGGCGATGCCTACGAGCGCCGTGCAGTTCACGATTGCCAGATCTGGGACGTGGTCGGCGGTCACCCGGCCAACCTAGCCCGGCCCGTGAGTGCGGTGATCGACGGTCAGAGCAACTTCAACAGAGAGACCGCAGAATGCTCGATGCACCACAGAGGTTCGGCCATCGCCTTCTCGGCACCGTGATCGCGGACGATCGAGCGGTGGAGGATGAGGTGTTGCACCTCTGGCGCGGCGTCACCGACTATGGCGACGACCGGTGTTCCGGTCTCGTCGCCCATGGCCTGCACCCCTCCAACCACCTTGCCCTCGAAGCTCTGAGCGTCGAGGTGGCCCTCGCCGGTGATCACCAGGTCGGCGGCGACGATTAGATCGTGGAGGTCGACTTCGTCGGCCACGAGGTCGAACCCCGACAGCAGACGGCCGCCGAGCGCAGCCAGCCCCCCGGCGAGACCCCCCGCTGCGCCCGCTCCGGGGATCGTGGTGACATCGATTCCGTACTGCTCGCGATAGAGCTGGGTGAGGCGTTCCAGCCGACCCCGCAACAGAGCCACCTGAGCCGGCGTGGCCCCCTTTTGGGGGGCGAACACCGGCGCCGCATCGAGGAACAGGGTCTCCACGTCGCAGGCGACGAGCAGCTTCACACCTCTAAGGCGATGAGGGGCGGTGATTGCCCTCACGCACCCGAGGCCTCCGTCGGTCGTGGCTGATCCGCCGAGACAGACGATGATCTTCTTCGCGCCCAGGTCGAGGGCCTGGTCGATCAGTTCGCCGGTGCCCGTGGTGCCGGCGGCGATGGCGTCGTTGCCGTCCGGTCCGCCCACGAGGGTGAGGCCCGACGCCCTTGCCATCTCGATCACGGCCGTGCCGCGATGAAACCTCCATGCGGCGACGACGGCGTCGCCGAGAGGGCCGGTGACGGTGCTCGATCGGTTGGGCCCGCCGAGTGCTTCGAGGGTGCCCTCCCCACCGTCGGCCACCGGCCTCTCGACGCACTCGTGGCCGAGATCCCAGCAGGCATGGCCGATGGCCGCTGCGACCTGGGCCGCGGTGGCCGTGCCCTTGAACTTGTCGACCGCGGCCAGCACACGCACACACCCAGACTAGGAGCGCCTATCGTGAGGCCCATGGGAAACCTCGACGACGTGCTCGCTCTCGACGCCACCGGCCAGGCCGAACTGATCCGCCAAGGCGACGTGTCGGCTGGCGAGGTTGTCGGTGCTGCGATCGAAGCGGCCAAGCGGGTCAACCCGCGGATCAACGCGATCATCCACCCCCGCTATGAGGCCGCTCTCGCAGAGGCCGCGACGGTCGATCCGGGCGGCCCCCATGCCGGGCCTTTTGCCGGTGTACCGATGGTGGTCAAGGACCTGATGTGTGCCATCGGCGGCGAACCTCACCACAAGGGCACTCGTGCCCTGAAGGGCATCGACTACAGGGCACCCCACGACTCGGCGCTGTATCGCAGGTTTCGCCGGGCCGGGTTCGTGGCTCTCGGGCGCACCAACACACCCGAGTGGGGCAGCACCATCACCACCGAGCCCCTGGCCTACGGCCCAACCCGCAACCCGTGGAACCTCGACCACTCCACCGGAGGTTCCTCCGGTGGGTCGGCGGCGTCGGTGGCGGCGGGCATCGTGCCCATAGCCCACGCCAACGATGGTGGTGGGTCGATCCGCATCCCGGCCAGTGAGTGCGGCCTGGTCGGCCTGAAGCCCACGCGTGGCCGGGTCAGCCAGGCACCCGACATGGGGGAGAGTTGGGTCGGCGCCACGATCGACGGCTCGGTCACCCGCAGTGTGCGCGACGCGGCCGCTGTGCTCGACGCCATTGCCGGTTACGAGCCGGGCGATCCATACATCGCCCCACCCTTCGCTCGCCCTCTGGCGGAGGAGGTCGGGGTCACGCCCGGACGCCTTCGCATCGGCGTGTGGAGCGGGGCAGCCATGGACGGGGCGGTACACCCCGAGTGCATCGTCGGCGTGGAGCGCACCGCAAGCCTGCTCGAGACCCTCGGCCACCATGTCGAGGTAGGGGTGCCGGCGGCCCTGTCAGATCCGGCGTTCTCCGAGCGCTATGTGACGATGATCGGAGCTCACAGCCTCTTCGACCTGCAGAGCCTGAAGGAACTCCTCGGCCGCCCAGTCGGCCCCGACGACCTCGAGCCCGACAACCTGTTCTACGCCGAGCTCGGCCGCCATGTGACCGCGGCCCAGTACCTCGAGGCCCTGGATCGACAGCACGCCTGGTGTCGCGAGGTTCTCAGCTGGTGGCACCCTGCGGATCACAGTCACGGCTTCGACCTCCTGATCACCCCGGTGATCGCCGCCCCGCCGCCGCCGATCGGTTGGCTCACCGGGCCCGAGGGTACCCAGAGGGTGATGGAGCTGCTCCTGTTCACCGCCCAGTTCAACATCACCGGTCAGCCGGCGATCAGCCTGCCCCTGCATCGCACGCCCGAGGGCCTTCCGGTGGGTGTTCAGCTGGTGGCCGCTTTCGGTCGCGAGGACGTGCTGGTGAGGGTGGCCGCCCAGCTGGAGCAAGCCTCTCCCTGGCCCACCATCGCCCCACCCCTGGCCGGGTGAAAACCCGACCCGCTCGGTAGGCTTTCGGTCATGGCAGTGACCGTTCGCATCCCCACCACCATGCGCCCGTTGGCCGGCGGCGCGTCCACCGTGCAGGTCGAAGGTGTCAGCCTCGCCGAGGTCATCGCCAACCTCGATGCGGCCCACCCCGGCCTCGGTGGTCGCCTGCTCGACGAGTCGGGTGCCCTGCGAAAGTTCGTCAACGTCTTCGTCGCCGACGATGATGTGCGCTACCTCCAGGGCCTGGACACTCCCGTGCCCACCGGAGAGACGGTAAGCATCATCCCCGCCGTAGCCGGCGGCTGACCCCCTCCGCCCCGACTACGGCGGCCCCGCCCCCCGGTGGCCCTGCCCAGCTCGATCGGGCGCGAAACCCCGTCACCCTTGTCGATCGGGCGCGAAACCCCGTCAGAATCGCCCGTCTTCGCGCCCAAGGGAGCGAAAGGACGTCACCCGGTCGACCGGTCACGGGCGTCACGCCGGTGGTGACCACCCTCGCGGAGGAACTCCGCGGTCGCTCAGTCGGCCACCGAGCTCACCGGGTCACGCGCCGCCTTCCTGACGTGATCCCGCCTCCATGGGATCGAAAACCCGCAGTCTTGGCGGTGTTCCGCGCACGATCGACAAGGGTGACGGGGTTTCGCGCCCGACCGGAGTGGGGTGGGGGAAAACGGCGAAGGGCCCCGAGCCGAAGCCCGGAGCCCTTCGCGGAACGATCAGATGTCGCTCAGTAGTCTTCCATGCCACCCTGCATCGAGGGGGCGTCCTTCTCCGGCTTGTCGGCGACGACGGCCTCGGTGGTGAGGAACAGGGCGGCGATCGACGCTGCGTTCTGCAGCGCCGAGCGGGTCACCTTGGCGGCGTCGATGACGCCGAGCTTGACCAGGTCGTCGTACTCGCCGGTGGCCGCGTTGAGGCCCTCGGCGCCGCTGAGGTTGCTGCACCTTCTCGACGACCACGCCGCCTTCCATGCCGGCGTTCTCGGCGATCTGCTTCAGCGGAGCCTCGAGGCTCTTGGCCACGAGGCGGGCGCCGGTGGCCTCATCGCCGCTGAGCGAATCGGCGACCTCGAGCACCGCGGCCTGGGAACGCAGCAGGGCCACGCCACCGCCGGGCACGACGCCCTCTTCGATGGCGGCCTTGGTGGTGCTGACGCGCGTCTTCGATGCGGTGCTTCTTCTCCTTCAGCTCCACCTCGGTGGCGGCGCCGACCTTGAGCACGGCAACGCCGCCGACAGCTTGGCGAGGCGCTCCTGCAGCTTCTCGCGGTCGTAGTCGGAGTCGGTGTTGTCGATCTCGGCCTTGATCTGGTTGATGCGGCCCTTGATGTCGTCCTCGGTGCCGGCACCCTCGACGATGGTGGTCTCGTCCTTGGTGATGATGACCTTCTTGGCCCGGCCGAGCAGGTCGAGGGTGGTGTTCTCCAGCTTGAGGCCGACTTCTTCGCTGATGACCTGGCCGCCGGTGAGGATGGCCATGTCCTGCAGCATCGCCTTGCGGCGCTCGCCGAAGCCGGGGGCCTTGACGGCGGCCGACTTGAAGGTGCCGCGGATCTTGTTGACCACGAGGGTGGCGAGTGCCTCGCCCTCGATGTCCTCGGCGATGATGACGAGCGGCTTGCCGCCCTGCATGACCTTCTCGAGCACGGGCAGCATGTCGCGCACCGAGCCGATCTTGGACGACACGAACAGGACGTAGGGATCGTCGAGCGACGCTTCCATGCGCTCCATGTCGGTGACGAAGTAGGGGCGAGATGTAGCCCTTGTCGAAGCGCATGCCCTCGACGAGGTCCATCTCCATGCCGAAGGTCTGGCTCTCCTCGACGGTGATGACACCGTCCTTGCCGACCTTGTCGATGGCCTCGGAGATCATCTTGCCGATCTCGTCGTCGGCGGCGGAGATCGCTGGCGACCTGGGCGATCTGATCCTTCGAGTCGACTTCCTTGGCGAGGTCCTTGATGCTCTCGACCGCGGCCTCGACGCGCGGCCTCGATGCCCTTCTTGAGGGTCATCGGGTTGGCGCCGGCGGCCACGTTGCGCAGGCCCTCGCGGACCATGCTCCAGGCGAGCACGGTGGCGGTGGTGGTGCCGTCGCCGGCGACGTCGTCGGTCTTCTTGGCGACTTCCTTGACCAGCTCGGCGCCGATGCTGCTCGTACGGGATCCTCGAGCTCGATCTCCTTGGCGATGCGACACGCCGTCGTTGGTGATCGTGGGGGCGCCCCACTTCTTCTCGAGCACGACGTTGCGGCCCTTGGGCCCGAGCGTGACGCGCACGGCGTCGGCGAGCTTGTTCATGCCCGCCTCGAGCGCACGGCGAGCTGCTCGTCGAAAGCGATCAGCTTCGGCATTGGATTCCTCCGTAGTGAGGTGGTGGGGTTCAGGTGTCGCGGACCCGGGCTGACACTCGGGGTGCGAGAGTGCTAGCACTCTAAACCCTGGACTGCTAAAGCGGCAACACGCGAGGCGGCCAGACGTGCTCAGCGGACCCGTTCGAGCACCACCGTGGTGAGGGTCTCGGTGGCACCAAATTCCCGGGTGAAGCTCTGTAGCAGGGCGTTCAGCCCCGCCGTGCCCTCACAGCTGGCGTGAACCTGGAAGTCGGTGCGGCCCGTTACGTGGGCCAGCCAGGTGACTTCTGGGCAGGCGAGGGCACCCCGACGGAACAATTCGACGTCGGGAGCCCTGACATCGATCACAGCCTCGAGGTCGCGGCCGAGGCGGGAGTGGTCGACATCGATGGTGAAGTTGCGGATCACCCCCTGGCGCACGAGACGGCGAACCCGGTCCGCGGCGGCGTTGGCGGAAAGGTGGACCCGATCGCCGAGGGTCTGGTAGGGGATCCGGGCGTCGTCGCGCAAGATGGTGAGAATATCGCTGTCGATTTGATCTAGATGGGATGATTCCGCAGCCATAATGGGCAGTATGCCATGGTTATCTCGGGTTTCGCAGCGCAATACACCCGATAATGGGGTCATGACCCACAACGAGTTGATCAGATCCCTCCTCCTCTCGGTCCGCGAGATCGGTGCCGCGGCCACTCTCGATCAGGTGAGGGCCGACCGTCCCCAGTTCGACCGCGGCAACTACCACGACACCCGCGCCGTCTTCTTCGTCTGGGCCGTGGATCATCTCGTCGGTGCTGGGCTCAGCGATATCGGCGTTCTGTGGCATCCCCTGGTCGACGACCGCAGCCCGCTCGTTTGGTGGCAGCCCGGTGTGCTCGAGTCGGCCGCGGCCCACGAGAGTTTCCTTGCGCCAACCGTCGTCTCGCCCGACGAACTCCAACCGGTGGAGCCCCGCCTACTGGTCGCTGCCTAGCCCGGATTGGTCGGCCACCTTGTCGAGGGTGTCGCGCACCTCGCTGAGGCCGGGCACCTCGGCGAGCATGGTGTCCTCCAGGCGGGTGTCGTCGAGTACCAGCCAGACGATCACCCCTACGACCGAGCCGAGCAGGGGGAAGAGGATGAATGCCCACAGCTGCTGGAGGGCGTCGGTCGATGTGTCGGCGAACAGGGCGGTGCCGATGCTGCGGGCCGGGTTCACCGAGGTGTTGTCGACTGGGATGGAGATGAGGTGGATGAGGGTCAGGGTGAGACCGGCCACCACCCCACCCATGCCAGGAGCGAACTTGCGGGTGGTGGTGAAAAGCACGACCATCACCAGGATCCCGGTTAGCACGACCTCGGCGACGATCGTTGCGCCGAGGCCGAAGTAGTCGCCCGACCAGAGGTTGGCCGCAAACTGACCCCGCTCCCATTCGTCTCGGCCGCTGGCGATGCCGTAGATGATGGCTGCGCCACCGACGCCCCCGATGACCTGGCCGAGCCACGCGAAGGTGGCGTGGGTGATGTTGATCTTGCGGGCCAGCAGCATTCCCAGGGTGACAGCGGGGTTGATGTGACAGCCGCTGATCGGCCCGATGACGTAGGCCATGATCAGCAGCGAAAACCCGAATCCGAGGGCGACCCCGAGGGTGCCTACCCGGTTGAAGGCGAGGATCGCCACGCCGGGGCCGCCGAGCATGAGCACCGTGGTGCCGACCAGCTCAGCGGCGAGGATTCGACCCTTGTTCTGTGTCTCCATGGGCGCACCCTATTCGCCATGGACTTCCCGATCGTGCAAGTACCCGATACCGTTCGCGCCCATGGCAGCCCGAGGGCGAAGCGAGACGATCGTCGTCACCATCGTGACCGCCGGCGGTTCTCGCCGAGAGCCTGATGCCGTGGTGGTCGAGGAGCCGATGACCATCCAGCTCGACGGCACGGCGGTCGCTACCACCATGCGCACTCCGGGTCACGACTACGAGTTGGCAGCGGGCTTCTGCTTCGGTGATGGCCTGCTGGCCGGTTGTCACGTCACCGCTGTGAGGTACTGCGCTACAGGCTCGGCGGCCGAGGGTCACTGGAACGTCGTCACCGTCGACACCGGTGGCCAGGCCCCCACCCCTCGGCCGCGGATGGGCAACACCACATCCAGCTGCGGGCTGTGTGGCAACGACGCGATCGACGACCTGTGCACCAAGCTCGCTGCTCTGCCTGTTACCCCGACGGTGGCGTTCGAGGTGCTGGGTCGGGTGCCCTCAACGGTGCTCGCCGACCAGAGGTTGTTCGACGCAACTGGGGCGGTGCACGCGGCAGCCGTGTTCACGGCCGAAGGCGAGGTGCTGGTCCTGCGCGAAGACGTCGGCCGGCACAACGCGGTGGACAAGGTGGTCGGTCGTCTCCTCCTCGACGGCAAGTTGCCCGCCACCGGTCTCGGTCTGTTCGTCAGCGGCAGGGCCAGTTTCGAGATGGTGCAAAAGGCGTGGGCGGCAGGTTTCTCGACCCTGCTGTCCGTCCGCGCACCAACGGCGCTCGCTGTGCGCACCGCCCGCCGCGCCAACCTGGTGTTGGCCGGGTTCGTCAGCGCCGATCGCCTCAACCTCTACGCACCCGAACGCCTTCAGCCCTAGCCTGGCTGGATGAGCGAAGCGATCAGACCCTCCGTCGGCCGTGGGGTGCTCCACTTGTTCTGCAAGCCGACTCTTCTATTCGACGGCGACGCCGTGGTGGCGGCCGTGAAGGCCAGCGAGGCGGCAGGCGTGCAGGTGGTGGCCGTGTCGATCCTCGGCCACAAATGCGACGCCGCCTTCATGGCGATGCACGAGAACCTGCGCGAGCTGCGCGCCCTGCAGACCGGGTTGCAGCGTGCCGGCCTCGAGGTCGTCGACAGCTACGTGAGCATGACCGAGGTCAGCGAGTACGCCAAGGGGATGCCGGAGGTGATGGTCAATGCCCGCATCTACCCCGACATCCCGCCCAAGGCGCACCACATGCCGGCGTGGTGCTTCTATCCGATGTCGAAGCGTCGCGAGGTCGGTGCCAATTGGTTCACCCAGTCCTACGAGCGTCGGCTGGAGATGATGCAAGAGCACGGTGCCAGCGGTCGCCGCTACGCAGGCCGAGTGGCTCAGTACGTCACCGGTTCCACGGGGCTCGATGACTACGAGTGGGGTGTCACCCTGTTCGCCGTGAACCCCGATGATCTGAAGGAGGTCGTCTACACGATGCGTTTCGACGAGGCGTCGGCGGTGTATGGCGAGTTCGGTCCCTTCTACACGGGAATGGTGACCCCTGTTGAGGAGCTTGTCGCCGATCTTTGAGCCGGATGGTGCCGATCAGCCGGCATTGATTACGAGGGTGCCGGTGGCCACGTCGCGACCTGTCGCGTCGAAGCCGAAAACCTCGAACATCGCCGACGCCGGGTCTCCCCCCGAGCTGATCGAGAGCACTCCAGTAGGTCCGTCGTAGTCGATGTTGCGGCCGTCGGACATCGCGGTCGAGCACTCGGCGAAGGATGCGCAGCTCGTGCCACCGATGGTGATCGCCGGTATGGCGGCCGCGACCGCTGAGGAGGCCACCGTGCCCACCGATTGGGCCGCAAGGGCGATCAGATTGACGCAGTTGTAAGCGTTGTGGGCGAAGAGACCCGTGGCATCGGGGTCGACAGTCTGCAGGGCTTCGGTGAACGCCGTCGACCCGGCGTAGGCCAGGGGTGAGACCCCCTGGATGCGCTCGGCCAGCAATCGACCGAAGGGCTGGGCGGCGGCGGCTGGACGGCGCAGCGAATCGTTGACCACGTATGAAGGCTTCAGCGAGTCGGTTGCGGCGTCGATGGCGGTGATCACCGCCGGCCCGGTGGTGTCGTCGGCGATCACGACCACCATGCCGGGCTGGGCTTCGACGACCTGTTCGACGGTCGCAGCGAGGGAATCCTCCGAGGAGGTGAACCCGATGAAGTCGGTCACCCCGGTGCCCTCAGCCCGGAGGGCCACCCTCACCTCTTCGGCGAAGGGTCGACCGTAGGGATCGTCGAGATACACCACCACTGCAGTGCTGTTACCGGAGTCGTCGACCAGTCTTGCGATCGCAGTGGCCTGTAGCGAATCGCTGGGAATGGTTCGGAGGAACAGTCCGTTGTCGGGGAAGGCATCGAGGGCGAGCGCCGACGCCGTGGGCGAGCAGGTGAGGACCCCGGCGTCGACGGCGACGTCGAGAGAACCGAGAGTGTTGACCGACGATGTAGGGCCGATGATCGCGTCGACATCGAGCTGGACGAGGTCTTGCATCGCCAGCACCGTGGTTGCTGGGTTGTCGCCCTCCTCGCGGATGACAACCCTCACCTTCTGGTCGTTCACCCCACCCTCGGCGTTGATCTCGGCTACAGCCAACGCCACGGCCGTGCGAACCGAAAGGCCCACTTCTGCGCCGGCACCGATGCGCGGCACCACCAGACCGAGCAGGAGCACGCCGTCGTCATCGTCGTGAACTGTGGTGCTGGTGGCCGCGGGGCTGGTGGCCGTGGGGGACTCCGCGTTGTCGGTGCAGGCCACCGGCCCGGCCAGCGCAATCAGCGCGGCTAGCGCGACGAGGCGTGGTGGAAAGGAGGGGCGGGCCACGAAGGCTCAGCCGTCGCTGTCCTGGTCGCGCAGGAAGCGTTCGAGCTCGGCCATCAGGTTGTTGCCGTCGAGTTGATCGCCGGACAGCCCGTCGCTCACGATGAGGTCGTCGTCCTCGGGATCGTCGATGCCGGAATCGAGCTCACCGGAATCGGCCATCGACTCGAGTCGATTTACATAGCCGTTCAGATCGCCGTCGTCGGCCACGAATGACGACACCCTTGAGTCGTACTCGTCGGCCTCAGCTTGCAGCCCGGCCACAGGGCACGGTGAGCCGAGCATCTCGCAGGCCCTCTGGACCAGAGCCAGAGATGCCTTCGGTGAAGGCATCTGGGATGCATATGCCGGCACGGCCGCCCACAGCGACGCGGAGGGCAAGTCCGTCTTGGTGAAGGCATCCTGGAGTATCCCGACGATGCCCGTTGGGCCTTCGTAGCGGCTGCGCTGGAGGTCGAAGCGGTCGAGTAGTTCCTGATCGGTGGCGGTACCGATGATCTGCACCGGACGCGTGTGGGGCACGTCGGCCAGCAGGGCGCCGAGGGTGAGCACCATCGACACGTCGAAGCGTTGGGCAACCCCGATGATCTGCTCGCTGAACAGGCGCCACCTCAGTGCAGGCTCGGGGCCGAGGACGAGGATGACGTCGCCACCGGGGGTGTGGGCACTCCACACGCCGACGGTGGGCCACACGATGCTGCGGCTGCGGTCGGGGGCCAGTCTCACATGAGGTCTCACTGTGGCGAAGTCGGTGAACTCCTCGGGATCGATTTCGGCGAGAGGCCTGGCGTCCCAAGCCTCGACCAGGTGGCGGACGCTGTTGCTCGCCGCGTCGGCGGCGTCGTTCCAGCCGGTGAAGGCGGCTATGAGCAGGGGGCGTCGAAGGACTGGTTCGGCGAGCCAGCGGACGTGTTCCATCACCACCACAAGCTACCTCTGCCAGGCCGCGTGGGACATTGGTCTCTGACCCAGGGTCCGCCGCAAGCGCACGATTGGGGCATGAAGGTCACCTCCACCCACAAATACGCCGCGTCGCCAGATGTTGTGTTCGCCGTGATGACCACCCCCGAGGTGCTCATCGAGAAGTACACTGCTCTCGGCCACCATGAGGTGACGATTCTCGAGCATTCGGTCACCGGGCCCGAGCGTGGTGGTGGGGTATCGGTCCGGTCCCGCCGCAAGGTGCCCATGCAGGTGCCGGGGTTCGCCAAGCGTTTCCTGGGGCCGGAGAACACCGTCGAGCAGCACGACCGCTGGTCGGCACCTGCCGCCAACGGCACGCGCACAGGCACCTGGCAGGTGTCGGCCCGCGGGGTGCCGGTGAAGGTCGGGGGCACCCTGCGGCTCGGGCCGGTGGCCGGCGGCACTGAGGTGGAGATCTCCGGTGAGGTGAGCTGCTCGGTGCCCCTGGTGGGTGGCAAGCTCGCCTCTTTCGTCGGTGGAGACGTGGAGCGCACGATCAGTGGCGAGGAGGAGTTCAACGATCAGCACCTGGCGCGCCAGAAGCCCAAGAAGGCCGCCAAGCCGCGAAAGCAGGCCTAGTTCCACCTCGAAGGTTGGCGCTGGTGCGGCCGCACTTGCGTAACGTAGCTTGATCACCGTGAGTGCCGTGATCGAGATCGCCACTGAGGTCACCCCCGACTTGGTGGAAGCCTTTGCCCGCCTCATCCCCCAACTGTCGAAGAGCTCACCGCCACCATCGGCGGCCGAGTTGAAGGAGATGATCGCTTCACCGGCCAGCGAGGTTCTCATCGCCAGAATCGATGGTCGAGTGGTCGGCACACTCACTCTCGTCACGTTTCGCATCCCCACAGGGGTGAGGGCGTGGATCGAGGACGTCGTGGTCGACGATGCGGCTCGCGGTCACGGAGTGGGTGACGCCCTGAACCAGTTCGCGCTGAAGCTCGCCCGGGACAAGGGAGCGAAGACGGTGGACCTCACCTCGCGCCCATCGCGCGAGGCGGCCAATCGCATGTATCAGCGGATCGGCTTCGTCGGCCGCGACACCAACGTCTACCGCTACTCGTTGGAGACCTGACGCTCCGGGGCGGGCGCGCCCGCCTCGCAGTGCCGGTCATCGGTAGGCTTGTGGGCATGACTTCGGTCGAGCGTGTGGTGGCGAAGCGGCGCGTCGGGGAGCCCGATGAGCCCTGGCGCTATTGGATGACGCGCCCTATCGGGGAACGCATTGACGCGGTCGAAGAACTCCGGCGCGAGCATCACGGGTGGTCCCATGGAACTGAACCCCGACTTCCAAGAGTTCTTGCGATCGTTCGTCGGTCATGACGTTCGGTTCCTGATCGTTGGCGGTTACGCCCTCGCCGCGCATGGCCATCCTCGCTACACGAAGGATCTCGACGTGTGGGTGTGGGCCGATCCATCGAACGCGGAGCGCGTGGTGTCCGCGTTGGAGGAGTTCGGCTTCGGCGGGCTCGGCCTCACTTCGTCCGACTTCGAGGAGTCCGATGTGGTGGTCCAGCTTGGTCGTGAGCCCCAGCGGATCGACATTCTCACGTTCGCAACGGGACTGGCGTTCGACGAGGCGTACTCGCATCGAGCACTCGTGGATGTCGGCGGATTGTTGGTGCCATTCATCTCGGTCGATGATCTTCGTACGAACAAGCTCGCCACCGGCCGGCTTCGCGACCAAGCCGATGCTGCAGAACTGCCGCCGAGCGAGGGCGAGCATTTCTAACGTCGGAAAATTGACGAACGAGTAGGCGTCAGCTTTGCTTGGGGATGGCGCAGGCGCGCATAGATTTGCCGAAGAGGGGGTTCATCGGGCAGAGGCCGAACAGGCCGGTGGCAATGGGAGCGAGGCCGAAGATGGCCAGCCCGATGCCGAGACCACCGCCAATGACGAGGCCGATCACGATCAGGGCGGCGCCCATGGCAACGCGGATACCGCGCCCGACGTGGGTGTTCATGAAGTTGAGGAATGACATGCCGAGCAATATACCCCGGGGGGTATCAGTTCACAAGTTGTGAGGCCGCTCACCGGATGGGAGCAGGTCCTCGACTGCCTGACGGACCTGCCAGTCGCGGTCTTCCAAGGCCTCTGCCAGCGCAGCATCGACCTCTGGGCCTTCGAAAGGGGCGAGTGCCAGCACCGCCCGGCGCTTCACCGCCGGCTTGTCCCTGCACGCGGCGAGGATGGCGGGTAGCCCCCGCGGATCGCCGATGGCACCCAGCGACGCCACGGCGGCCTCGCGTACCTGGGGGTCGGGGGCCGTGCCGGCGAGGGCTATGAGCCTCTCGAGCACCGGCTTGGCCACCATGCCACCCACGGGCTCGCCTGCAGGTTCACCCCCTGCTTCGCGCATCTGAGCCTGCTCGCCGGCGGCCCAGGCGGCAGTCTCTACAACCGTTGTGTCGGTGTCGTGCAGGGCGGGCATCAGGTCGATCGAGGGTCTCTTCGCAGCCAGCATCACCGCTCGCCGCCTCACCGCCGCCTCGGCGTCGCCGAGCGCCACATCGATATCGCCATCGGCGAGCGCCCCCATCCGTTCGAGCGCCCCGAGGGCGATCTGGCGTGCCACCGGGTCAGCCCCCTCGACTCCGTGTCGTGCTGTCGCCTCGTCGCCCTCGTGGCCGGCAATCGCCAGGTCGCGCCAAACTGCCGAGTCACTCACCGCTTCAGCATCTCGCTGAGCCGGATGACCGTCCATGCCGCGCCGAAGCCGACGACAGTGGCGGTGATCGCCCCCGCCCACAAAGCGAGAACGCTGCCGGCCACGACAGACCACAGCCGACGCCACCAACGTGGGTGCTGGTAGGCAGGGGCTTCAACAGACGTCACGTCGAACCCGGTGGACGGCGGGAGAGTGGGACGGGCGCGTGCCGGATGGGGTGTTGCTCTGGCAGGCTTGCGCCAGCCGGCCGCGATCAGGGCCACAATGGCAAGGCCCGCAATCCACCCCGACTCGATGGTGACTTCGTTGATATCCACTCAATCCGACAGCGTAACGGAGCAGCCCTCGCCGGTCCGGGCGCCGTCGGCCCGCCATCGCTGGTGGGCCGTCCCCACCGCCGTGGTCGGATGTCTCGCCATCGTTGCCCCTGTCGCCTCCTCCTTCCTCCCCGCGAAGTGGTTGATCGACAAGGACCGCTGCACCACCGTCGATGCCGCCGGTGAATGCACGATCGAGGTGGTCGAGGCCGCCGAGTTCGCGATCGTTCCTGCCGACGCCGAACCTGTGCGCCCCCGGCTCGAGGTCTCCGGCGTCGAGACCTATCCGAGCGAGGGCCGCATCTACTTCGTCACCGTGCGCGAGCCGGCGATCAGCCTCCTCGACTGGTTCGCAACCCACGACGAACCCTCGGTGCGCCTGATCAGCAACTACGAGAAGTACGGCGACCAGACCGCAGAGGAGAGGATCGAGCAGGGCCAGCTGCAGATGAGTGGGGCCAAGGAGTGGGCCATCTACAACGCTCTCACCCTCGCCGGGTTCGAGCCTGAGTTCGTGCTCGGTGAAGCCATGGTGCAGTACGTGCTCTGTCTGCAGCCCAGCGAGGATGGCACCGAGTGCCTCGAATACCCGCCGGCGAACGACTTCCTCCAACCATTCGACGTGATCACCGATGTCGACGGCACAGAAGTCGTCACCCTCGACGATCTCCGGCCGATCACCGAGGCCCACGAACCGGGCGACGAGGTCACCATCACCGTGCTCCGCGGCGACCAGGTCGTGACTGGTGAGGTCGAGTTGATCCAGGCGCCCGAGGGCGACGAGGTCCGGGCGATCATCGGGTTTATGCCGGTCGACACCACCAGGCTGCAGCTCCCCGAAGGCCTCACTGTCAGCTTCAGCACGGAGAACATCGGCGGGCCCTCGGCCGGTTTGGCGTTCACGCTCACCCTCATCGACGCCGTTACCGAGGGCGACCTCACCGGCGGAATCGACGTGGCCATCACCGGGACAATCGACGTCGACGGCAATGTCGGCGCCATCGGTGGGCTCAGTTCGAAAGCGTCGGCGGTGGACCAGATAGGGGTGAGGTACTTCCTGGTGCCGGCCTCCCAACCCGAGACCGGTACCGACAGCATCGCCTCAGCTCGCGCAGTAGTGGGTGACGACGTCGAGATCATCCCCGTGGCCACCCTCGTCGATGCCCTCGAAGTGCTTGCCGGGCTGGGCGGCGACCCCCTGCCGTCGTTGGAGGTCCCCACCGACACGACGGCCTGATTGCCACCCTTTCGGCGGCCCGGAGACCTACGCTGCCCATTCAATGGCCATGTCGTTCTCTCGTCCCGATCCCTCTTCACCCACGGCGGTGTCGACGGCGACGTTCAGCACGTCCAGGCGCGGCTTCGAACAAGGCGAGGTCCGCGACCTCCTGCGCATGGTGGCGGCGGAGCTGGCCCGCCTGCAGGAGAGGGAGAAGTTTCTCGAGCGCGAGCTACGGACCGCCCAGCGGGGAAACCCGAACTCCGCTGTCGTCATCGACGACGAGGTGGTCACCCGCATGCTCGGCGAGGAGGCAGCGCGGATACTCCAGACTGCCCGTGAGGCCGCATCCCAGATCAAGGTGCGCGCCGAGGAGAACTCGTCGCGCCTCCTGCGCGAGGCCACCGACGAGGCCCAGCGCCTGCGTGAGGAAGCCGAGCTCGAGTCGGCCCGGCGCCGTCAAGACGCGTCCTCGGACTCCGAGGCCGAGCTGCAGATGGCGAAGCAGCAAGGTCGGGAGATGGTCAACGAGGCCCGTGCCTACCGCGAGCGGGTGCTGGGCGAACTGGCTCGCCGACGCGAACTGGCCCGCCAGCAGATCGAACAGTTGGTGCACGGTCGCGACCGCCTGCTGCAGGCTTTCGAGCGCGCCAGAGTCGCATCGGTCGATGTCATGGCGGAGCTCACACCACTGGGCGCACCCGACGAGTACGTCAACCTCTCGCCCACCACCGGCCCGGTGCCGCTGATGGTGCCGGCCCGCCCCCTGCCTTCTCCTGAAGCTCCCTACGACTTCGTCGCGGAAGACGAACCCGAGCCCGAAGTCGAGCCCGAAGTCGAGCCGGTCGAGGCGGTCGACGACCAAGAAGCGCAGCAAGAAGAGCAGAAAGACGACCAAGAGGACGACCAGGAGGACGAAGCGACCATCGCCCCCGTGGTTTCCTTGTTCGCAGGTGAGGTCGACGCTGCCGAAGTCGACACAGATGACGTTCCCACCGGGCAGAAGGCTTCGGTCGAGGACCTGTTCGCCCGGCTGAGGGCGGCACGGGCCGACTCGGTGATCGAGCGTGTCGCCGAAGCAGTTGCAGAAGAAGCAGCGGCAGCAGCAGAAGCAGAGGCGGACACAGGCGACGGCGTGGGCGAGCAGCTCCATTCACCGCCCGTGCTCTCCATCGTCGCCGACCCGACAGTCCAGCTCGACGTCTTCCAGAAGTCACCCGAGGCCCCAGTGGTGGTGGCCGACTCCGACGACTCCGCCTTCGGCAGGCGCGACGCCGAGCTCACCCCGCTCATCGTGGCCGGCGCGCGCAAGCTGAAGCGGGTGCTGGCCGACGAGCAGAACGATGTGCTCCACGTCTTGCGCCGTGCCGATGCCGCCACCTCGCTCAAGACCTTGGTGCCCCGCTCTGCCGAGCACGTCCAGCGCTACGCCCACGCCATCGACGCCGAACTGCGCCGCGCCGCGATTGCGGGCGCGGCCAGCGTCGACCAACGCGAAGCTGCCGCCCACGAGCGCGACATCGTCAAGGCCAAGGCGCTGCGGCCGGCCATCGACGCCCTCGCTGGGTCGCTGGTCAGTCCCCTACGCGAGCGCCTCGAGCGTGCAGTCGAGCAGGCCGGCGGCGACAACGGTGAACTCGCCTCGAGTGTGAAAGCCATCTATCGCGAGTGGAAGACCCAGCGCATCGACGAGCACCTCGACGACGTCGTGCTGATGGCTTTCGGCCACGGTGCTCTGGTCGCCCTCACCCCGGGCACTCCGGTGTGCTGGGCTGTCGACCCCAACGGGCCGCCTTGCCCCGACGCCGACGACAACGCCCTCGCGGGTGCCGTGCCCGCCGGGCAGCCCTTCCCCACCGATCACCTGTGTGCGCCGGCGCACGAAGGCTGCCGCTGCATGCTTGTTCGGACACCCGGCTAGCCTTCGCCGCGTGCGGACCCCTTCCGACCTCCCCCCTGCTCGTAGTGGTCGCCTCAGCGATCGTGGTCGGGTGCTGCTCATCATCGCCGCCGTGGTCGTGGTCGGTCTCCTCCTTTCCGCCCGGCTCTTCTCCGGGTTCTACGTCGACTACCTGTGGCACCAGTCGGTGGGGCGCACCGATGTGTTCTGGGGTGTGTTCGGGGCGAAGGCCACGATGTTTGGCGTGTTCGGGGTCACCTTCGCCGTGCTTGCGGTGCTCAATCTGATCATCGCCGACCGTCTGGCGCCGACCTCCTTCTCGGCCAACACCCACCCCCTCATCGAGAGATTCCACGAGTTCTTCGGTCATCGTCTGAGGCTGTTGCGCATCGGCCTCGCCGTCGGCTTCGGGTTCTTGTTCGCCCTGCCCGCGGTGGGTCGCTGGCAGGACTGGCTGATGTTCCGCAACAGCAAGTCGTTCGGCATAAACGACGCCGAGTTCGGCAACGACGTCGGCTTCTACCTGTTCAAGCTGCCCTTCGTGACCTTCGTGCTCGACTGGCTGTTCATGGCCGTCGCGTTCATAACCCTGCTCGTGGTGGCCACCCATGTGCTGTCGGGCGGCATCGTGGTGCAGCCGCCGCGGCCCAAGGTGCGCAGAGCTACCAAGGCCCACGTGGCCGTGCTGCTGGCCCTGTTGGCGGTGCTCAAGGCGGGCGACTACTGGGTCACCCGCTACGAGCTCACCACCGCCAACAGGGGTGCCGTCCGCGGTGTCACCTACACAGTCGACAACGCCCAACTGCCTGCGGTGATGCTGTTGGCGCTGATTGCCCTGTTCACCGCTGCCCTGTTCCTGGTCGCGCTCAAGACCGAGAGCTGGCGCCCCGCGATAGTCGCCTCTGCCTTGTGGGCAGTCATGTCCTTGGTCGGTGGCGTTGTCTACCCGGCGGCCATTCAGAGCCTGGTGGTGAACCCCAACCAGAAGGAAAAGGAAGCCAGGTACATCACCCACAACATCGAGGCAACGCGTCACGCCCTTGGCATCGACCAGGTCACAGAGGAGCAGATCGAATTCGGCTCCCTGACCCGCAACGAGGTCGAAGACAATGTTGCGGCTCTGCAGGACATCCGGCTGGTGAAGCCAGACGAGCAGATGGTCACCCGCTTCCGCTACGACAAGGGCAAGCCTGGCCAGACGGTGAACGATCTCGACCCCGACCGTTACGAGGTCGATGGCACCTTGCGCCAGGTCGTGGTGGGGGCGAGCGAGCTCGACCTCGACCAGGTGGGCAACAAGTCGTGGCAGGGCACCCATCTGATCAACACCCATGGGTGCGGGCTGGTGATGGCGCCGGCTGCCCAGTTCCAGGCCAGCGGCAACCCCGCCTACCGAGACGACATCATCGACCTCGACCGGCCCGAGGTCTACTTCAGTCCTTCGCTCACGGGCTACGCGATCGTCAACACGACGGTCAACGAGACGCCTTGCCCCGGTGCCGAGGCAACCGCCTATGAAGGCGATTCAGGGGTGCAGCTGTCGTCCACCATGCGCCGGTTGGCGTTCGCCCTCGACGAGTTCGACTACAACCTCATCGGGTCGAGCTCGATCAACACCGACTCTCAGGTGCTCATGCTGCGCAACCCGCGCGAGCGGGCTCAGGCCCTGGCACCCTTCCTCTCCTTCGACGGCGATCCCTACCCGGTGGCGCTCGACGGACGGGTGGTGTGGGTGATCGACGGCTACACGACGAGCTCCCGCTACCCCTACGCGCGAGACCGCCGACCTGTCCCAGCTGGACTCGGGCGCGGGTCTCGACCACACCCTCAACTATGTCCGCAACAGCGTCAAGGCGGTGGTCGACGCCTACGACGGTTCGGTCACCTTCTATGTCGTCGACGACGCCGACCCGGTGCTCCACGTCTGGCGGTCGGCGTTCCCCGAATTGTTCACCTCGTCCGACGAGATGCCCGATGGGCTCCGCGACCACCTTCGTTACCCCGAGGAGCTGTTCCGCCTCCAGACCGCCGCCTATTCGAAGTATCGCCTCGACGCGGCCGACTTCTTCGACCGCAACGGAGCCTGGTCCATCGCCCTCGCCGCCCCGGAACAGCCCCTGCAGAGTGATGGCTCGGTCATCGACGACACGTCCTCGGAGGAGGAGTCGGCAGCGGCGGAGGATGCGGGCGCCAGCAACTTCGCCTCCGAGGCTGAAGCCGACAGGTTCATCCCCTACTACGCCATGTTCCATGCCACCGGTACCGATGAGGCGTCGTTCCGTCTCTTCCGTCCCTTCCAACCGTTCAGTGTGAAAAACGAGAGGAGGGAGATGGTCGCCTACATGACGGCTGGTAGCGACGGCGAACTCATCGCCTATACCGTCGCCGGTAGCCCCCTGCCCGAGGGCCCCAACGTGGTAGGCACCAACATCTCCACGGACCGTGCATTCTCCGCCCAGGTAACGGTGCTGGGTTCGGTGGGCTCCAATGTGGTCTATGGGGATCTGCAGATGGTCCCGGTTGGCGACAGCCTGCTGTGGGTTCGGCCGGTTTATGTCGAATCGGCCAGCGAGGGTCAGCCTCAGGTGCGCCTGATCGTCGCCTACTACGACGGCGAGGTGGGCTTCGGCGAATCATTGGGCGCGGCGCTTGGTCAGTTGTTCCCCGGCCTCGATGTCGAGATCGGTGATGTCAGCGGCTTGGACGTGGAACCGACGGAGCCGAGCGAGAACCCTGATGCCACCGCCATGGAGCTGCTCCAAGAGGCCGAGGACCTGTTCGATGAGGCCGAGCAGGCCCTTTCGGACGGCGACCTCGGCGCCTACCAGCTGAAGATCGAAGAGGCGCGGGCCAAGATGCAGCAAGCCCTAGATCTGCTCGACGAATAGGCGTGAATCGTCGCGATCGACGGTGTCAGGGCTTGACGCCGCGGCGGAGTTGCTCGGCGAGCGAGGCGAGATCCTCGCGGAACGCGATCTCGTAGCGGGCCTGTTCCTTGGCCAACTTCACTTGGCTTTCGCGCAGGCTCTCGGCGAAGGCTTCGCTGCTGGCGTCTTCCCCGTCGTCCTCCGCTTGGGCGGCCTGGGCGGCGAGACCGTCGATGTCGGTGCCCAGCTCGCGGACCTGGTTTGCCAGTTCAGTGCTGACCGAGTTGAGGCGTTCCTCCAACGCCGACACCTGGTCGGTGGTCTGTCGTACCGCAACATCATTGGCGCTCACTCGTTCGGCGAGCTGACCGAGCTGGTTGAGCAGGCCGTCGGTGGCAGCCATACGATCGGCGAGGGCGTTTACCCTGTCGTTCACGTCGTCGCTTGCCGCCTCGGACGCAAGAGCTCTCTGCTCGGTGACCTGGGTCTGTAGTTCGGTGATCCGGTCGCGCAAGCTGCTGAGCTGGACGCCGAACTCGGCCTGGGCAGACACCCGGGCGTTGAGCTGGGACAGCTGGCCGGCGAAGGCGTCGACGGCTGCTACTCGCTCGGCCAGGGGCTCGACAGCGGCGATTCGCCCTGCCAGTTCGTCGATTGCACCTATCTGCCGGGAAAGCACTTCGAGGCGCTCGGCCGTTTCGGGATCCGGGCCTGGGGCGACCAGCACGGGCGGCGGCATGGGCGCTGCCTTGGCCTCGGCCACTTCGGTGATTCGGGCCTCGAGCTCGCTCAGGCGACCACTGGGGTCAGGTAGCAATCCGACCTGGTCGACCTTCGCCGTGAGCTCGTCGAGGCGGGCGACAAGGCCTGCGTCGGGGGAGGGTGTGGGTTCCCGCCTGGCGTCGGCAGCAACGCTGGTGAGCTGGAGCTCAAGGTCGCCCAGCTTGCTTCGCAGGTCCGCAGTGTCGGCTCCGGTGCGATCGGCGGCGAGGGCGGTTGTGGTGGCATCGAGAGCGGCCAGGCGCGATTCGACGATCGCCTTTGCCTCCTCAGCGGCCTCGAGCCGGGCCCTCATGAAGCGCAGATCGGCGCGCAGGTTGAGGAAGTCGACTGGGTCGATACTGAACTTCTTGCCCCTCTTCGGTGTTTGGGTGCGAACGGTGGCGGCGTCGCGATTGAGGTCGTCAGCGTTGACCGAGAACCTGGACAGGTCGGTGGCGAGGTCGTCGTCGGGTGTGCGCTTGGGCTTCTTGCTGAACAGTCCCATTTACGTCTCCAACTGAGAGGGGTGAGGTGGTCGTTGTGCCTACGGTACCCCTTGGGAGGGCCGCGACCGGGGTGCCTCGGAGGTGCTCGATCAGTCGGCGTCGTCCTCGGGCTCCGACGAATGTGCAGTGATGTAGTCGCCGAGCTCGGGTTCAGCGGAGCCCGCCTTGTGAACCTGCTCGGAGTGACTCGGAGCGGTGGGGGACAAGAGCACCAGGGGGATCTCGCGATCTGTCTTGGACTGGTAGTCGGCGTACGTGGAGTGGTCGGCGACGACCTTCGGCCACAGTCGGGCCCTCTCCGCGGGATCAGCCGTTCTGGCGTGCATGACGCGGGTCGGTTGACCCTTCCACCTCACCTTCACCTCGGGGTTCGCCTCCAGGTTCAAGTACCAGGAGGCTTGTCGGTCGTCGCCACCGCGTGAGGCGACGATTACGATCGTGGTGCCTTCTTGGAGAGGCGAGCTGAGCAGCACCGAGCGGGGCTTGCCGCTCTTGCGGCCTGTAGTGGTCAGCTCTAGCACGGGCATACCCGCGAGGTTCCAGCCGATCCGACCGAAGCTCGCCGCGAGCACGGCGCGATGGAAGCAGTTCATCGACGTGAGGATCAGGTCGCTCGGCATGGGCGCACCCTAGGGCCACGGCGTAGGGTCGTTGTCCATGAGGCGGCGTCCATGAGCAGACGTTCGGGTGACGGTTTCGTCAGGTGTTCCGACGGGCATGTGCGATGGGGTGTCTTCGGCGCCGCCGGAGTGGTGTTCGTGTGGCGGTCCGAAGGTGAGCCACCCCTGGTGATGCTGCAGAAGAGGTCGGCGTGGGCTCATGAGGGTGGCACGTGGAGCTGCGCCGGCGGGGCGCTGGACGAAGGCGAATCCGCCTATGAGGGCGCCCTGCGCGAGGCCGGCGAGGAGGTCGGCGATATTCCACCGAACCACACCGTGCTCGGCGAGTACGTGTTCTCGCCGGCCACCGACTGGCAGTACACGACCCTCGTCGTCGAGGTCGACCACCGCTTCGGTGCATCGGTGAACTTCGAGACAGACGCCGTGGTGTGGGTGCCCGTCGATCTCGTCGAAGACCGACCTCTGCACGCCGGTTTCGCAGCGGCCTGGCCCCACGTGAGGGCGATCGTCGAGGCGTCGACCGTGCCCGATGACCTGAGAAATGGCCCGGCCGACGACGGCGACGGCGGTTAGCCTCGATCATTGCGTGAGCAACCACCCCTTCGTCCCCCTTCGCCGTCGCCCGGTGCGCCTTCTGTGGTCCGCCGCTGTCATCAGCGACGCCGGCACCTGGGTGCAACTCATCGTCGTCGGCAGCCTGGTCGCTGCCACCACGGGGTCGGCGGTGCAGACCGGGCTGGTGGCCCTGGCCACCTTCATGCCCCAGGGCATCGCCTCACCCATCGGCGGTCTGTTGGCCGACCGCTTCGACCGGCGCCGAGTGTTTGCCGCGTCCCTCCTGTTGCAGGCGGTGTTCACGTCGGTGCTGGCAGTCGTGTTGGGCGCCGGCGTGAGGCAGCCGGGTGTGCTGTCGGCACTGATCCTCCTGTCCAGTGCCGCAGGGTCGCTCGGCTCGCCGTCGTATGCGGCGATGCTGCCCGATCTGGTGCCACCCGAGGAACTGATGGCGATGGTTTCGCTGGGTGTCTACTCGTGGAACAGCGGTCGCATGGTCGGGCCGTTGCTGGGCACTGGCCTCGCCCTCGCCGTTGGCCCGGCCTGGACGGTGGCCTTCAACGCTGCGACCTTCGTGGTGATGGCCGGCGCGGTTTCGTTGGTGCGACAACCCTTCCGTGGCGTGGCCGGTGATGGCTCGGTGGCCGAGAGGCTGATCGGTGGGTGGAGGGTGCTCAGGGCCACGCCGGGTTGCCTTCACGGGGTGGTGCTGCTGGTGCTGCTCAACCTCACCGTTGCTCCGTTCATGGGTCTGATCCCGATCTACGCCAAGGCCGAGTACGGCGGCGGCACCGGATTGGCCGGCGTGATCAGTTCGGCCCAGGGCTTGGGGGCGATTCTCGGTGGCGTGGTCATCACGATGCTGGCCGTTCGCCATCGTCGCTCCTTCCTCGTCGGTCGCGTGGTGGTCGTGCTCTCTTGGCCCTCGCCGCCTATGCGCTGGCACCGGGGGCGGCCTGGGTGATCGGCATCGCCGCCGTTCTCGGGGCGTCTTCGTCGAGCCTGTTCATCACCACGTCGGCGATCGTGCAACGCGATGCCCCCGATGCCAGTCGCGGTCGGGTGATGTCGATCATGCAGGCCTCGATGGGTGTGTCCTACGGCATCGGTCTGCTGGTCATCGGCTCGATCGGCGACGCGACGAACCTCCACGTCGCGTTCGCAGCAGGAGCGGCGCTGATGCTGGTCGGCTTCGGTCTGATGACCGCTCGCTCACGCCATTGGCGCGAAGCCGTCGACGGCACAGGGTCGGCTCTCGTAGTCGACTCTGCCCTGTGCCCGGCCTGAAACAACCCGCCCCGTATTTGTTGTCGGACCGGTTCGGGAGGTGGTTGTTCGCCGGGCAAGAATGGCGGGATGGATCGATTCACCACCAGCGACGGCGTCGAGATCGCCTACCACCGGTTCCAGCCCGAAGTCGGCTCGACCTCGGCAGGAGCCGCCGACGGCCTGCCCACGGTGGTCCTGCAGCACGGGTTTGCCGCCGACACCGAGGCCAACTGGGTGCGCCCGGGTGTCGTAGCGGCGTTGACGGCGGCCGGTCGCAGTGTCGTGTCTGTCGATGCCCGCGGGCACGGAGCCAGTGGCAAACCCCACGACCCCGAGTTCTACGGAGAAGGCCGCATGGCCCGCGACCTGGTGGAGCTGTTCGACCTGCTGGAGTTGGGCGAGCTCGATCTCGTCGGCTACTCGATGGGGGCGATCGTCTCCCTGGTCACAGCCAGCACCGACCGGCGCATCAGGCGGATGGTCGTCGGTGGCATCGGCGGCCGCATCGCCGAACTCGACGGCCGGACTCCGCGCCACCTCAACCGTTCGGCCATCAGCGATGCCCTGTTGGCCGACGACATCGCCGCCGTGACGGACCCGATGGCCCGCTCCTTCCGCCGCTTCGCCGACTCGACGGGTGCCGACCGCTTCGCCCTCGCCGCTCAGGCGCAGAGGGTGCACTCCGATGCCATCGCCCTTGGGTCGATCACCGCTCCGACCCTGCTGCTGGTGGGCGACGCCGACCCGCTGGCGGCGAGGCCCGAGGTGCTGGCCGCTGCGATTCCCGACTGCCGGGTGCAGATCGTGTCCGGCGACCACCTGGGAGCGGTAGGCGTGCCGGAGTTTGCGCCGGCGATCGTCGATTTCGTGGGGGTCAGCCTGACCGGCGGGCGTTCGTCACGACCGGTTGCCAAGTCGCCTGGTGAGGGTTATCGTTCATCCTCTACTTCGACGCGGGGTGGAGCAGTTCGGTAGCTCGTCGGGCTCATAACCCGAAGGTCGCAGGTTCAAATCCTGCCCCCGCCACCAAGAAACAGCAGGTCAGAGAGGCCCTTTCCGCTTGGCGGAGAGGGCCTCTCTGCTTCGTACTTGTCAACGAGTTGTCAACATGCGTTGGCGTAGGCGGGTGCAGTTTCGGTTCATGCTTGACCTCGTGGCTCCGGTAGGTGGGCGACAGTTTTGCCAGGATGGATGCAGGCCTTCGCCCGCAATCAGCCGGTGACCACGATGGTCGGCGCTGTCCGGTCCCTCGCACTCGGCGACGGAGCTGATGAGATCCTCGGCTACTCCACCAGCTACTTCGTCGGCCGCTCGCTCATCTGGGGTGTAGCGCTCGCCGTCGTGTTCGCGCCGATCACCGTGGCCCGCTTCCGCGGCGGGTGATCCGGATCCTCCGCGGCGGCATCGGCGCCGCGCCACAAGGAACGCGTCGTGGATGTCGACAGCGATCAGCGGCAGTTGGATCGGCTGCGTGTGATGGGCGAATGCCTCACACCGCCCCGGCCGTGATCATGACGGTGGCCGCGATGGTGCGGGCGACGTCGAGGAGATACACGGGGTCGAGCGTGTCGGCGGTGTCGGTGGGGCGGTGGTAGTTGGTGTTGCGGTACTCGGCGAGGTCGGTCACCATCAGCGCCGGGATGCCCGCGTCCCAGAACGGTGCGTGGTCGCCCCGTCGGGTGGCGCCCATGCACGCGCCGTTGCCGGCCACCAGGCCGGTTCCGACGACGCGAGTGGGTGCCACTCGCTGAGCGGCGGACCGGAGCGTGGCCATCAGTTCGGTCGCGCTCTCGTCGCCGACTGCGACGATGTTGTCGCCCTTGGTCTGCACGACGCCGCCGACGGTAAGGCAGGCCGGGATGTCGGTGAACAGCGGTTGGCAGCCTTCGCCGCAGGTGTAGCCGACCGATTCAAGGTTGATCACGCCGATGATGTCGCGGCCGGTGATGCCCTCCGCCGCGTAGGCCCGGCTGCCGAGCAGCCCGAGCTCCTCGAGGTCGAACAACACGAACTCGATGGTGGCGTCGAGGTTGGGTCGGGCGACGGCGAGGGCCCGGGCGACGGCGAGCACGGCTGCGACTCCACTTGCGTTGTCGTCGGCTCCGGGCACATCGGCGAACGCGTCGTAGTGGGCTGTGACGAGCAGGACCCGTTCGGGTGCGCCGGTGCCGGCGAGTCGGGCGACCAGGTTGATGGGCACCACGGGCGATTGGCTGGTGTCGGCCCTGGTCCATCGCTGCACCTCGTACCCGGATCTCTCGAGTTGCCGTTGCAGCCACACAGTGGTGGTCTCCCGCTGTGAGTCGGTGCTGCGTGGGGTGGCGGTGAGGGTGCGAACATCGCCCATCAGTTGGTCGCCCGTGATCGAGGCGGCCACACTGTCGATCAAGTCGATGAACGCGGTGGTGGTTGGCGAGGTGGTGGTGACGGTCGTTGGGGTGGACGTCGATGCGGTGGTGGTCGGGTGGGCGGCGGGGTCGGCGCTGCAGTCAGCCGTGAGTGCGAAGGCGACGACGATCGCGAGGGCGCGGAGCAACCCACTCGTCATGATTTTAGGATACGCCGGGCGTGTCGGCTCCGCGGCCGCTCTCAACAACGGCACTGGTGGCAGCGGCGCGGATGTACTGCTCATCGAGTTCGCCAGGCACGTTCG
>CAVPRT010000005.1:0-353391 GCA_963707925.1 uncultured Acidimicrobiales bacterium | reverse complement strand
TCATGTCGGGTCGTCGTCGACGCACTTCGAGGTGCGGGCAAAGGCCAGGCCGTGGCCTGGCTGCCGCTTCGATGTCGAGGTCGTAGAGCACCTCGAGGTGGTCGGCTACGAAGCCGACGCACTCGCGAGAATGCCGAGCTGGGCATCGCCGGGGTTGCGACCTGCGGCGAGGTTGTCGATGACCTTGAGGATGTCGGGGCCGAGCGGCTGCGCCCGGCGCTCTGCCAGGCGATGGACCAGTCGATCAGTTCACCTGACCGGCCGAGTTCGGCGGCGACGGCCTCGGCAGTGGCGGCCAGCTCCGCGGGGTAGGGATCGCCCGGCGGCGATGGCCATCCTCGGGCAGGGAGTGGGCGGTGGAACACGACCCTTGTGTTCGCCGGCATGTCTGCCAGCAGCCGGCCCACGAACTGGACGAAGAGCAGTCGTGGCCCAGCTCTGCACCCCGGCCACGGTGCCGAAGTTGCGCAGGTCTGCCGCAGCCCGGACGTGATCGAGGTACTGGCCCACCGAGCGCGCCTGCAACTGGGCGCCAAGGCCGACGATGCGGCCGAAGCTTGCGGCGGCCAGGTCCACCTGGCCCTCGGCTCAGCGCGCTTCAGGCCTTGCACCACCACGAGGCCGGGCGCCTCCCTTTTCCGCAACCTGCAAGCGCCACCCTTTGGGCCTCGGTCACGGCCGTGAGTGGGCTCGTCCCCCCGATCGCGTCGTAGTGGCGGTGGAGCTCGGCGAGCGCGCTCGGTGAGGAGGTGGCGATGGTGCATGTCGGTGTAGTAGAGGGCTCGATGTCGGCCCGGGGTGGTGGGGTGCCGTAGGCCATCAGGAGCACCGCGGTGGGGGCCGCCCGGCGGTTCTGGCTCATACGCCGTGGCCCTGTTGCAACGACGGCTGCCAATACATCGGCGGCCAGGTTGACCCGTGACCGAGGTTGAAGATGTGGCCGAGGGTGGCGCGTGCCGTCGGGCAGGACGTTCGTCCTGCCAGCACAGCATCGGTGCCGGTGAGGCTGACTTCGGGGCCAGCACCAGGCCCGGATCGAGGTCCGCCTGCACCCTCAGGCCTTGCGGCGCCATGCGTGCCCGTGCCTCGCCGATGGGGGTGCGCCAGTCCAGGCCGAGCACGCGGTCGGGGCGTTTGTACATGTTCCGAGGGAGTCGCAGCCGATCCCGAAGTGGATGCCGGGTACCCCGGGGTGCAACTCGCCCCAGCCTTGTAAACACGGCTTGCGAGGGGCAGGACGAAATGGTCGTAGTCTGCCTGGGCGTGGCCGACGAGTCGAACAGCTGGAACGCCCGCAGCACCGTTTTGGAGCTGGCTGGAGATCGATGCCACAGAGGCCGTCCATCAGGGCGTGCCACAAGGCGGCTGTTGTGGATGAGGCCCTTGGCCATGCTCAGGGCCTTTGACGACGTAGCTGGCCACGGTGAAGGTGCGGCGAAAGCCCAGGAGGGGAACTTCGGGGCAGTGGACGCCGTCCGGCAGCACGCAGGGCGTGTCGGCCTCGGGGTCGAACTCCTCAGTCGATGGAGGTCGACCGCGTCGCGGAAGGGTTGGGCGCAGACCGGACCGGCGCCCGGCGTGACGTCGATGCCGAAGCCCACGGCGTGGGCGGGTACGACCATGTCGCTCAACACGGCGGCGTCGACGCCGTAGCGCCTCACCGGTTGCAGGGTGAGGCCGACGGCCAGGTCGGGTTTCTTGATCGTCGAGCATGCTTCCCTCGCCGCGGACGGTGCACTCGGGCAGGTGCGGCCCGCCTGGCGCATGACACACAACGGCGCGCGGGCGGTGGCGGCGTCGAGGAACGGCCCGGTAGGGCGCCGACGTCATCGAGGGGCAGCTGCCACCCTGTGTTGAGGACTCCGAATTCAGCTAGCCGGGGGTCCAAGGGGTGTCGGTGGTCGTGCTAGGGTGTGCCCTCACTCCAATCACGCCTTGCCCGGCGTTGGCAGGAACGAAGGCGTCAGCGGCCATTTGTGTGAGCGCACAGACCGAACGTTCGGTCTTGTGGGCTCCAGTGCAGCAGCCTCCCGTCGAGTTGCCGGTCTAGCTCGTGCTCTCTCTCACACCTCAGCATCGGCGCTGGGCCGGGGGTCTGTGCCCGCCTCAGCGCTAACAAAGCAACGATCTCGCCGGCTGTGTCTGAAAAGAGACGGAACTGGATCAACAAGCACGGTCACCAGAGCAGGTCATGGGCTGGGATACAGATGGCTAGTGCTGCTCACCCAGTTCCCATCCGAGTGCCTGGCAACCATCCGAGTGCCTGGCAACCATCCGCGCCTGCCCGGCGGGCCGCTGTCACTCGGATCACCTGCGGGACCAGCGACACCCCTCTGTGTAGTTAGAGCGCGCCGCCAATAGGCGGCGGGTTTCACGCCGCCCCGGCACGGCCGTGCAGAGGCGTTCGCGCTGGTCACGCCCCATGCCTGCGGCTCTTAGCAGACCCGAGCGCCGCCGCAGTGCCCTGCGCCGTGGGACCTGCGGGTTAGGTGCCGATAGAGTTTCAAGACCACGTATCGGGCCCCGCACGGCCTACCCCCCTGGACGCAGCACCATCCAGATGTCGTCGCTGAACAGGAGTTCATCGACTTCGCCTCTGTGGCTCGAACAGGGCGCGTGACCCATGCGTGGAACCTGAGGGGTCTGCACGAGCAGCCCTCGGCCGCACCATCCAGGCTCGCGACCAGCGCGACGTGTTCGACGAAGCTGTGTTCAACCGGCTCACCCAGCTTCATCCTCGGCGACGCTGGTGTTCGGTCGCATCGACCCGACCAGACCAAGGCCCCACGAAGCCTGGTCCACGGTGCCGAGGCGTTCCACATCGGTCGCTTCGCAGTGGCCGACGAGAACAGCGACCCGGTGGTGGTCGACTGGCGAGCCCCGGTCGCCGAACCGTTCTACCGCGCCACCGGGCGTGACCCGCTCGGGCTCGTGCGCCGCCGCCACTTCCACGTCCACGGCCGCGAACTTGCTCGGCCTTGAAGATGTGCCCCTCGCCGAAGAGTTCGTCTTCCAGGCCGAGCAGTTCGCGCCCGTGGACGTGGAAGTGGCGGCGGCGCACGAGGCCGAGAGGCTGGCGACCGGTGGCGCGGTAGAAGGGTTCGGCGACAGGGGCTCGCCAGTCCACCACCACCGGGTCGCTGTTCTCGTCGGCCACTGCGAGGCGGCCGATGTGGAACGCCTCGGCACCGTCGAGACCGCTCGTAGCGTCGCCGGTGGGGCCTTCGGTCTGGTCGGGGGCGAGGTCGAGCTACGACCGAACACCAGGGCCGCGTCGCCGAGGTCGAGCTGGGTGAGCCGGTTGAACACGGCTTCGTCGAACACGTCGCGCTCGTAGCGAGCCTGGAAGGTGCCACCGAGGGTGCCCTCGTGCAGACCCCTCAGGTTCCACGCATGGTCGCGGGCCTGTTCGAGGCAGAAGTAGGCGAAGTCGATGAACTCCTGTTCAGCGACGAGATCTGGATGGTGCTGCGTCATGAGATCTGGGCACGCTCGGGCAGCCAGCCCGAAAACGTGGTCTTGAAACTCTATCGGCACCTCACCCGAGGTCCCACAGCACAGCCACCGGCGACGCTCGACGACCGGCACGGGTTTGTGTGAGAGCGCGCGCCAATAGGCCGTGACCACGCGAACGCCTCTGCACGGCAGTACCGGGGCGGCGTGAAACCCGCCGCCTATTGGCGCGCGCTCTGACTACACGAAGAGTTCCGAGGGGTGTCGCTGGTCGCGGGTGATCCGAGTGACAGCGGCCCGCCGGGGGCACGCCCGCACTCGGATGCTCGCCAGGCACTCGGATGGTTGCCAGGCACTCGAACGGGAACTGCGTGGGCGGCGGCCGGCATGTCTATCCGGCCCGTGACCTGCTCTGGGTGACCATGCTTGTTGATCCAGTTCCGCCTCTTTCAGACACAGGCCGGCCGAGCGTTGCTTTGTTGGCGTTGAGGCGGGCACAGACCCCGGCCCAGCGCCGATGCTGACATGCGAGAGACACGAGCTAGACCGGCGACTCGACGGGAGGCTGCTGCGCTCAGAGCGCACAAACCGAACGTTCGGCTGTGCGCTCACACAAATCGGCCACTGACGCCTTCGTCCCTGCCAACGCCGGGCAAGGCGTGATCGGAGTGAGGGCACACGCTCACGGATCACCCGCGACCACCGACACCCCTTGGAACGCGCCGGCTAGCTGATACCGGATCATGACGCCGGTAGCGTGCCCTCGATGACGTCGCACCCCCCTACCGGGCCGTTCCTCGACGCCGCCGCCGGCCGGCCCGCTGCCCACACGCCTGTGTGGTTCATGCGCCAGGCGGGCCGCAGCCTGCCCGAGTACAGGGCCCTGCGCGGCGAGGGCAGCATCCTCGACGCGATCAAGAAACCCGACCTGGCCGTCGAGCTCACCCTGCAACCGGTGAGGCGCTACGGCGTCGACGCCGCCGTGTTGTACAGCGACATCGTCGTGCCCGCCCACGCCGTGGGCTTCGGCATCGACGTCGCGCCGGGCACCGGTCCGGTCTGCGCCCAACCCTTCCGCGACGCCGTCGACCTCCATCGACTGAGGCCCTTCGACCCCGAGGCCGACACGCCCTACGTGCTGCAAACAGTGCGCACCCTGGCCGCCGAACTGCCCCCCGAAGTTCCCCTCCTGGCCTTCGCCGGGGCCCCCTTCACCGTGGCCAGCTACCTCGTCGAAGGCCGGCCGAGCCGCACCTATGAGCACACCAAGGGCCTCATCCACAAGGCGCCCGCCCTGTGGCACGCCCTGATGGAACGCCTGGTGCAGCACTCTGTGGCATCGATCTCCAGCCAGCTCCCAAACGGTGCTCGGGCGTTCCAGCTGTTCGACTCGTGGGCCGGCTCGCTCAGCCGGGCGGACTACGACCAGTTCGTCCTGCCCCACTCGCAAGCCGTGTTTGCAAGGCTGGGCGAGTTGCACCCCGGGGTACCCGGCATCCACTTCGGGATCGGCTGCGATCACCTCCTCGGGAGCATGTACGACGCCGGCCCCACCGTGCTCGGCCTGGACTGGCGCACCCCCATCGGCGAGGCACGGGCGCGCATGGGCGCCGGCCTGAGGGTGCAGGGCAACCTCGATCCGGCCCTGGTGCTGGCCGGCACCGAAGTCGCCCTCACCGGCACCGATGCTGTGCTGGCAGCCAACGTCCTGCCCGACGGCACGCGCCACCCTGGCCACATCTTCAACCTCGGTCACGGGGTCAACCCGGCCACCGATCCGGATGTACTGGCAGCCGTCGTACAACGGGTCCACGAGGCCACGGCACGATGAGCGCAGAACCGCCGGGCGGACCCCACCGCGGTGCTCCTGATGGCCTACGGCACCCCACCCACCCGGGCCGACATCGAGCCCTACTACACCGACATCCGCCGTGGCCGGCCTCCCTCACCCGAGCAGCTGGCCGAGCTCACCGCCCGCTACGACGCCATCGGGGGGACGAGCCCACTCGCGGCCGTGACCGAGGCCCAAAGGGTGGCGCTTCAGGTTGCCTTGGAAAGGGAGGCGCCCGGCGAGTTCGTGGTGGTGCAAGGCCTGAAGCACGCTGAGCCGAAGATCGAGGCCGCGGTCGAGGCCCTCGCCGCGCAGAGCTTCAGCCACATCGTCGGCCTTGTGCTGGCACCCCACTACAGCGCTTACTCGGTGGGCCAGTACCTCGATCGCGTCCGGGCTGCGGCAGAGCCTCACAACATCACCGTGGCCGGGGTGCAGAGCTGGGCCACCGAGCCTGCCTTCGTCCAGTTCGTGGCCGCTGACCTGAAGGCCAAGCTGGCAGACATGCCGGCGAACACAAGGGTCGTGTTCACCGCCCACTCCCTGCCCGAGAGGATCATCGCCGCCGGCGATCCCTACCCCGCGGAGCTGGCCGCCACTGCCGAGGCCGTCGCCGCCGAACTCGGCCGGTCAGGTGAACTGATCGACTGGTCCATCGCCTGGCAGAGCGCCGGGCGCACCCCCGAACCCTGGCTCGGCCCCGACATCCTCGAGGTCATCGACAACCTCGCCGCAGGTCGCAACCCCGGCGATGCCCAGCTCGGCATTCTCGCGAGTGCCGTCGGCTTCGTAGCCGACCACCTCGAGGTGCTCTACGACCTCGACATCGAAGCGGCAGCCCGGGCCGGCGGGCACGGCCTCGCCTTTGCCCGCACGAAGTGCGTCAACGACGACCCGACGGTGATGACCGCTCTCGCCCACCGCGTGATAGCTAAGGCTCGCGAGTGAACTCCGGCCGACACCGCGTTGCCGTCATCGGCGGAGGCATCACCGGGCTCGCTGCGGCCCATGCCCTCACCGCGGGTGCCGACCCCACCGGCGATGGCTCGCCTCCCGCTGAGGTTGTGCTGTTCGAAGCAGACCAGAGGCTGGGCGGCAAGCTGCTCACCTCGCCCTTCGCCGGCCACCCGGCCATCGACGAGGGACCCGACGCCTTCCTCGCCCGCCTGCCGTGGGGCACCCAACTGGCCCGCGAGGTCGGTCTCGGCGACACCCTCGTCTCCCCCGCAGCCGGCAGGGCAGCCGTCTGGTGGGACGCTCTGCACCCGATCCCCGAGGGGCTGTTGTTGGGCATGCCCACCGACGTGATGGCACTCGCCCGTTCCAAGCTGCTCACCTGGCGGGGCAAGCTGAGGGCCGGCCTGGAACCCCTTCTGCCGCGGACATCACTGGCCGAGGACTCGCTCGGCCACTATGTGCGCCGACGTTTCGGCAACGAGGTGCACCTGAGGCTCGTCGACCCCCTCGTCGGCAGTATCTACGCCTCCGACACGGACCACATAAGCCTCGCCGCAGTGCCCCAGATCGCCGATCTCGCTGGCAAGGGGCGCAGTGTGCTCGTGGCCGGCCGCACCATGCCCGCGCCCAGCCCGACCGCCGGACCGGTGTTCTACGCACCCCGCGACGGAATGGGTGCTCTTGCCACAGCCACTGCGGCCGCCGCGGCCGATGCCGGTGCCGAACTGCGCACCGAGGCAAGGGTCACCGACCTGGCACCCGACGGCGTCGTGTGGCGGGTGGACGGCGACCCCTTCGACGCGGTCGTGTTGGCGTGCCCGGCCCCCGCCGCGGCTCGACTTCTCACGTTCGCCCCTCAGCTTGCCGCCGCCCTGGCGGCCATCCCATCCGCCGACGTCGCCATGGTCACCCTCGCCATCGATCTGGCCGACTGGCCGGATCACCTCTCCGGGATGAGCGGCTACCTGGTCCCCAAGCCGATGCAGCGCCTCGTCACCGCGGCCTCGTTCGGATCCCACAAGTGGCCCCACTGGGCCCTGCCCCAAGCGGTGGTGCTGCGCGTCTCCCTCGGCCGCGACGGACTACCCGTCCTCCACCTCTCCGACGAGGGGTTGCTGGCCGCAGCGATCGAAGAGGTCGGCCACCACCTCGGACTCACCCTTGTGCCACGGCATGCACGTGTCAGTCGCTGGCCGGGCGCCTTCCCCCAGTACCGCCCCCACCACGCCGAACGGGTCGCAGGGGTCCAGCGCGCACTCCCCGCCGGTCTCGCGATCGCCGGCGCCGGCTACCACGGGGTGGGCGTTCCGGCATGCATCCGCTCCGCCGGGCAGGCGGTCACCGCGCTGACCGCTCACCTGAGCGTCGTGGAACAATGAGGCCCTCATGAGTACCCGAAGCACCGCCGTCATCTGCACCTCACTGCTCCTGCTCGGCGCGTGTGGGGGGGCGACGGCTTCGTCCTCACCATCAACCACTGAGGCCACCAGTACCACGACCAGCACCACTGCGGTCGTCGCTCCGGCCCGAGTGACCGCCACCACCCAAACCCCCACCACCCAAGAGGTAACCACCACCTCCGAGGCTCTTCCGGTGCCGGCACCACCACCGGCGTCGCGCTCAGTCGAGCCCCGGGTGGAGTTGGGAATTCTGGAGATCCCCAAGCTCGGCGTCTTAAAGACCCTGTTCGAGGGGGTCTCCTTGAACACCCTCGACAATGGACCGGGGCACTGGCCCGGTACGGCGATGCCCGGCCACATCGGCAATGTCGTCATCGGCGGTCATCGCACCACCAAGGACCGGCCCTTTCGCGACATCGACCAACTCCTGCCCGGCGACGAGGTGATCCTCAGCACCCCCGAAGGCCGCTTCGTCTACCGGGTGAACCGCACCGAGATAGTCACCCCCGACTCGCTGTGGATCATCGACCAGACCCCGGCTTTCACCGCCACCCTGTTCGCCTGCCACCCGGTGGGCTCCACCAGGGAGAGGATCATCGTCTTCCTCGACCTCGACGACAACGCCTGACCCGGTAGCGTCCACCGAGGTGTCCGGCCGAATCCACCCCCCCTCCCGCCCGACCGTCCTCGCCCTCGGGGGTGGGTTGATGGTCGCCGCATCCCTGCCGCCGTGGGGCATCTGGCCCCTGGCGTTCGCCGGCATCGCCATGTTCGAGACCTCTCTCGGCCACACCGACTCGGCCCGTGGGCGCCTCTGGCGAGGCTGGCTGTTCGGGGCTGCCTGGATGTTCCCGGGAATGTGCTGGATGTGGTTCCTCACCATCCCCGGCTACCTCGTCGGTGTCACCCTCATCGCCGGCCTTCACGGTGTGGCCGCCTTGGTGGCGCCACGCGGACCGTGGAGGGTGATCGGCCGGCCGGCAGCCCACACCCTCGTCGAGGCGCTGAGGTTCAGCGTCCCGTTCGGGGGGGTGCCCCTGGCCAGCCTGCCCATCGGCCAGGCCGCCGGCCCCTTCGCCGGGGTGGTTCGCGTCGGTGGGGTCATCCTGCTCACCTGGTTCGTGTTCCAGATCGGTTTCGCCCTCGCCGGGCCATCACCGGTGGTACCCGCCCTGGCTCGCAAGCGCGGGGTCACGGCGCGGGGCGAATGGCACGGAGTAGCCGCCTTCGCGGCGGCGATCGCCGTCTGGCTGCTCTCCCCGATCGGCGCCGGGTCGGTCCAGGCCACCGGCGAGACCATACGAATCGCCGCCGTCCAGGGCGGCGGCCCCCAGGGGACCCACGCCATCGACACCCCGGCCCGCGAAGTGCTTGACCGCCACCTCGAGGCCACACGCACCATCGAGCCCGGCTCTGTGGACCTGGTGCTGTGGCCGGAGAACGTCATCGACGTCAACGTCATCCGCTTCACCGACAGCCCCGAGCTCGACGAGATCACCGCCGAGGCCGCGCGCCTCGGAGTGCCGTTCGTGGTCGGCATCACCGAGGACACCGTCGACCTGTCGGCCTTCCTCAACGCCCAGGTTGTGGTTATGCCCGACGGTGAGGTGGTGAGCCGCTACGAGAAGGTGCGCCGGGTTCCCTTCGGCGAGTACATGCCGATGCGCGACCTGCTCCATACCCTCGGCGCCCCCACCGACCTCGTACCCCGCGATGCGGTATCGGGAACCGGGCCGGCGGTGCTCGACCTGCCCGACGGCACCAGCATGAGCGTGGTGATCTCGTGGGAGGTGTTCTTCGGTGGCCGGGTCAACGAGGGCATCGAGGCGGGCGGCGCGTTCGTCGTCAACCCCACCAACGGCAGCAGCTACACATGGACGGTGCTCCAGTCCCAGCAGGTGGCGTCGTCGCGGTTGAGGGCCCTCGAACAGGGCCGTTGGGTGGTGCAGGCGTCGCCCACCGGGTTCAGCGGATTCATCTCACCCGATGGCGACGTGTACCAGCGCACCAGCATCAGCGAGCAGGAGGTCGTGATACGCGAGATCGAGTTGAGCACCGGACGCACTTGGTACTCCCACATCGGCGACAAGATCTGGGTTGCCCTGTTGGTCCTGGTGCTCGCCGGTTCGTGGTGGCCGCTCAGACCTCGACGAGCACGGTGACCGGGCCGTCGTTCTCGATCGACACCAGCATGTCGGCGCGAAAACGCCCGGTTGCCACCACCGCCCCCAGGGCCCTCAGCCGGTCCACCACCGCCTCAACCAGAGGCTCGGCTTGCTCCGGCCCGGCGGCGGCACTCCAGCTCGGGCGGCGGCCACCACTGGTGTCGGCGTAGAGCGTGAACTGGCTCACCACCAACACCTCGCCGGCCGTGTCGGCCAGGCTGAGGTTCATCACCCCGGCCGCGTCGTCGAACACCCTCAGGTTCCACACCTTGTCGGCAAGCTTGCGGGCGTGTTCGGCGGTGTCGGTGTGGGTCACCCCCACCAGCACACACAGCCCCACACCTATGGCACCCACGACCTCGACGACGATTTGGCTGCCCGATTCGCCCTCCACGGTCACGCTCGCCCGACGGACCCTTTGCACCAGACCACGCATCCCTGAATCGTAGATATTCGGGGCGGGCGGCCATCACGCCTGGCAGGATCGTCAACTGTCACACCGTGTGACAACCGCGTGACGCCTACCTGTGGGTAACCCCTCGCCGGTAGCCTTGAAACCCATGTCTGCCGACAAGCCGACCGAGGGTGCGGGGCTGGCCCCCGATGCCCCGCTGAAGATCGCCTACCTCACCTACCGTGGCAAGCCTCACGTGGGCGGACAGGGCGTGTACACCCGTCATCTCACCAAGGCGCTGGTCGATCTCGGCCACACCGTCGAGGTCTTCGGCGGTCAGCCCTACCCCGTGCTCGACGACCGCGTGGCGCTCCACAAGCTGCCCAGCCTGGACCTGTGGAACGACTACTACCCGGGGCGCATGCCGGCCTACTGGGAGATCAAGAGCAAGGGCGACCTCGCCGAGGCGCTCACCCACCTGAAGGGCACCTTCGGCGAACCCCTCGGGTTCAGCCTCAGGGTCCGCGAAGAGTTGAAGAAGCGTCAGCGCGACTTCGACCTCGTCCACGACAACCAGTGCCTCGGTTACGGCATCCTCGGGGTGGAGAAGATGATCCCCACGATCGTCACCCTCCACCACCCGATCACCCGCGACAGGGCACTCGAGATGGAGCACGCCAAAACCTGGAGGCGCCGCCGCAGCATCGGCCGCTGGTACAACTTCGTCAAGATGCAGGGCCGGGTGGCCAGCCGCATGCCGCGCATCGTCGTCGTCAGCGAGAACAGCATCAAGGACATCCACAACGACATGGGTGTCGACTACGAACGCATGCGCCTGGTGCCGGTGGGCGTGGATCCCCAGTTGTTCACGCCGATGCCCACCATCACCCGCCAGCCCGGGCGCCTGATCACCACCGCCTCTGCCGACGTCGCCCTGAAGGGTCTCAGCTACCTCCTCGAGGCGATGGCCAAGCTACGCACCGAGCGCGACGACATCCGCCTCACGATCATCGGCAAGCCCCGCGAGGGCGCGAGCAACGACCTCATCGACAAGCTCGGCCTGCGTCCTCACATCGACTTCGTCTCCGGCGTACCCGACGAGCGCATCGTCGAGCTCTACGCCGAGGCGGAGCTAGCCGTCGTGCCCAGCCTCTACGAGGGTTTCAGCCTGCCGGCGATCGAGGCGATGAGCACCGGCATCTGCCTCGTGGCCACCGACGGTGGCGCCCTGCCCGAGGTGACGGGCAAGGACGGCGAGACCGTGCTGCAGTGCAAGGCCGGCGATGTCGAGGGGCTCACCGCTGCCCTGCGCCGAGGCCTCGATCCGTCGCCCGAAGGTGCCGCGCTCGAGGATCCGCATCGGTACCGCCGGTCGCCAGAGGGTGGTCGAGCGCTGGAGCTGGACCCATTGCGCCCAGCTCACCGTCGACCAGTACCGCGAGGTGCTGGCCATGCCCCAGAACGTCGCCAAGCTCCGTCGGAACGGCCGGATCTAGGTCCGTCCAGCAGATGCTGACCATCCGTTTCGACCGACTGGGCGTGGAGCTCGGAGACCTCGTCCTCGATGCCGGGGCCGGTTTCGGGCGCCATGCCTTCGAGTTAGCCCGTCGTGGCGCAAACGTGGTCGCTCTCGACTACATGGCCGACGAGGTGGTGGCCACCCGCAACATGTTCGGGGCGATGATCGAGGCCGGCGAGATCCCGGCGGAGCGTTTCGTGGGCACTCTGCAGGGCGATGCCACCCGACTGCCCTTCGCCGACGGCTCGTTCAACCGGGTGATCACCAGCGAGGTGCTCGAACACATTCAAGACGACGTCGCCGCGATCAGCGAGCTGGTGAGGGTGCTACGCCCCGGCGGCACCTTCGCCGCCACGGTGCCGACCTGGTATCCGGAGAAGATCAACTGGATGCTCAGCGACGAGTACCACGCACCCAAGTCGGTGGGCGGCCATGTGCGCATCTACTCGGCCACCGAACTCAAGGCCAAGCTGCGCACCGCCGGCCTGAACGTCACCGGCAGCCATCATGCCCACGCTCTGCACTCTCCCTACTGGTGGCTGAAGTGCGCCGTCGGTCCGCGCAACGAGGACCACCCGCTCGTGCTCGCGCTACCGCAAGCTGCTCGAATGGGAGATCGTCGAACAGCCTGGGGCGCTCAGTGTCCTCGAGCGCGGCCTCGCGCCCATGCTCGGCAAGAGCTTCATCGTCTACGGGGTCAAGTCGTGATCGGCTGCGCCGGATGACCCGCATTCCTCACATCGAGGGTGTGCTGTCCGCCGACGAGGTGGTGCAGACCGCGGAGAGCATCGCCGCGCTCCAGGTCGACACCGGCATGATCCCGTGGTTCGTCGGTGGCCACTGCGACCCCTGGAACCATGTCGAGACGGCGATGGCGCTCGACGTCGCGGGCCTCCACGCCCCGGCGGAGAAGGCCTACGAGTGGCTGGTCGACATCCAATTGCCCGACGGCAGCTGGTGGAACTACTACCTGCCCGACGGGTCGGTCGAGGAAGCCAAGCTCGACACCAACGTCTGCGCCTACATCGCCACCGGCGTATGGCACCACTGGCTCTGCACGTGGGACCGCGCCTTCGTCGACCATCTGTGGCCGACGGTGAGGCGTTCTCTCGATTGGGTGCTGAGCATGCGTCGCCCCGACGGCACCGTGCTGTGGGCGCGCACCGCCGACGACATCCCGTGGGACTACGCCCTGCTCACCGGGTCGAGCAGCATCGCCCATGCCCTGCGATGCGGAGCCCAACTGGCCGAGTTGATCAACGAGCCCCGCCCCGATTGGGCCGACGCCGCGGCGATGATGGCCCGCACCGTCGCCACCCAGCCCGACGCCTTCGAGCCCAAGGAGCGCTGGGCGATGGACTGGTACTACCCCGTGCTCACCGGCTGCATGATGGGCGAGGCGGCCAAGGCCCGTCTCGGCGACGGGTGGGGCACGTTCGCGATGGAGGGCCGCGGCATCCGCTGCGTCAACGACGAGCCGTGGGTGACCGCCAGTGAGACCGCCGAGGCGTCGATCTCCCATGCCGTCATCGGCGATCTCACCACCGCCACCGACCTTCTCGCCTGGACCCGCCCCCATCGACTCCCCGACGGCGCCTACCTCACCGGCATCGTCTACCCATCGCGCGAGACCTTCCCCCCCAACGAAACCAGCGCCTACACCAGCGCCGCTGTGATCCTCGCCGCCGATGCAATCACCGGATCAAGCCCGGCGAGCAACATCTTCGTGCCGCGCTGCCTCGACTAGGGCCGGCTCGGGGCCGCGTGAAGCCCGCCGCCTATTGGCGCGCTCTCTGACTACACGAAGCGTTCCGAGGGGTGCTCCGAGTGACAGCGGCCCGCCGGGGGGCACGCCCGCACTCGGATGGTTGCCAGGCACTCGAATGGGAACTGGGTGGGCGGCGGCTGGCATGTCTATCCGGCCCGTGACCTGCTCTGGATGACCATGCTTGCTGATCCAGTTCCGCGTCTTTCAGACACAGGCCGGCCGAGCGATGCTTTGTTGGCGTTGAGGTGGGCACAGACCCCGGCCCAGCGCCGATGATGACATGCGAGAGACACGAGCTAGACGGGACACTCGACCGGAGGCTGCTGCGCTCACACAAATCGGCGTGCCCCGACGGTTTGGTCGGCGAAGTGGGGTCACCCGGGCATATCGGGCAACCGGCGCACCCGTTCCACTCTCGGGTCAGCAACACCGAGGTGCTCGACGAGCACACCGATCACCCTCTGGCGGTCCAACGTGCCGGCCACGGCCATCTCCTCCAAGTCTGCCCAGTCCTTGGTGCGGTCGAAGAAGGCCTTGAACACGGCGAGGTCGGTGCATGCGAGGAAGGGCACGTCGTGCCCGGCGAAGCGCTCGACCCTGGCCCGGGCGGCGACGTCGTCGTGGTAGGGCGTGGTCGACAAGAACAGGTCGACCGGGGTATCGAGCCACCACAGCCGGGCCTGGCCATCGCGGACCAGGAGCTCACGATCGACCTCACCGCGCTGCACCTCACCCGGCAGAGCGGCGAGCACCGCGTCGACGGACTCGACCCCGACGAACACGTTGAGATCGATGTCGATCGTGCCCCGGGCCCTCTCGGTGCACCATGCCAGCGCGAGCGCTCCCCCGAATGCGTGGGGCAGGCGAGCCTTCACCAGGGCCAGGTGGAGTGCCACGATGCGCTCGGCCAGCACGCTCATCGGCCGAACACCGGGGCGACCAGAACCGCCGAGTGGCGAGAGGGGAACTGCTCGGCCAAGTCGAGCACCTGCTCCAGTTCGTCGCCCCGGCGGTCGGCGAGGGGGATGCGGCGCACCACTGCCGGCTCGACCTCGAAACCAGCCGCTCGGACGATACGTTCCAGCGTGTGCGCGGTGGGTGAGACCCGCCCGGCCTCATAGGCCACGAGGGTGGCATGGGACGTTCCCGCCGCTCGACCCAGCTGGCGCAGGGAACACCCCGACCGCCGGCGCAAGACCCTCAGAACGGTGTCGACATCCATCAGTAGAAATGGTATCTGATTCGATACCACTTCGTCCACTGATCTGGACGACTTCATCCAGTGAATTTCCATCGATCGGAACGAACGTTCCACGATCGGGCCGCCGGCGTGGCACGATGACAGGGTGAGCCTGCCAAACACTTCCGAACTGATCGCCCTCGCCGAACAGGCGCTCTCCGCCTGCGGGGCCGCCCCACTGGCCGGCGGCGCGCTGGCCACCCGCACCCCGATCACCGGTGCCCTACTCGGGGGGGTCGATGCAACCATCACCGTCGATCAGGCCGTCGACCGCGCCACCACCGCCTTCGGCACCTGGCGCACCACCCCTGCCCCCGAGCGCGGTGAACTGGTCCGGCGCCTCGGTGAGGCACTGCGCACCCACAAGGCCGACCTCGCCCGCCTGGTCACCCTCGAGGCCGGCAAGATCGAGAGCGAAGCGCTCGGCGAGGTGCAGGAGATGATCGACATCTGTGACTTCGCTGTCGGGCTCTCCCGCCAGCTCCACGGGCTGACCATCGCCAGCGAGAGGCCGGGCCACCGGTTGATGGAGCAGTGGCACCCGCTCGGCCCCACCGCCGTCATCACCTCGTTCAACTTCCCGGTCGCGGTCTGGGCGTGGAACTCCGCCCTCGCCCTCGTCTGCGGCAACCCGGTGATCTGGAAGCCGAGCGAGCTGACCCCACTCACCGCCCTCGCCACCCACGCCTTGTTCGAGAAGGCCGCGTCCACGATGGATGTGCCCGCCCACCTCAACCAGGTGGTGCTCGGCGGCGGCCCGGTGGGGGCGCGCACTCGTCGCCCACGACGGGGTACCGCTGGTGAGCGCCACCGGTTCGACCGCTATGGGTCGCAAGGTCGGCCCGGTCGTGGCGGCCCGCTTCGGTCGCAGCATCCTCGAGCTCGGCGGCAACAACGCGGCCATCGTCGCTCCGAGCGCCGACCTGGACCTCGTGGTGCGCGGGGCCACCTTTGCCGCCGCCGGCACGGCCGGGCAGCGCTGCACCACCCTGCGCCGCCTGATCGTGCACAGCTCTCTCCTCGACGAAGTGGTCGGCCGCCTCGGCACCGCCTACTCGGGCCTACCCGTGGGCAGCCCGCTGGAGAGCGGCACCCTGGTGGGGCCCCTCATCACCCTCACCGCCCTCGAGCACATGCAGGCCGCGCTCGCCCAGGCCCAGGCCGACGGCGGCACCGTGGTGGTGGGCGGCACCCGCGAGCTCGCCGACTCTGCACCCGACGCCGCGTACGTGCAGGCCGGCGATCGTGACGATGCCCTCCCAGACCGGGATCGTCAGCACCGAGACCTTCGCCCCCCTGCTCTACGTGCTCACCTACGACACCTTCGAAGAAGCGATCGGGCTTCAGAACGGAGTGCCCCAGGGCCTGGCCAGCAGCATCTTCACCACCGACCTGCGCGAGGCCGAGCGTTTCTGCAGCGCGGCGGGCAGCGACTGCGGCATCGCCAACGTCAACATCGGCCCCAGCGGCGCCGAGATCGGTGGTGCCTTCGGCGGAGAGAAGACCACCGGCGGCGGACGCGAGAGCGGCAGCGATGCGTGGCGCGGCTACATGCGACGCGCCACCAACACCATCAACTACAGCAACGACCTGCCCCTGGCGCAGGGAGTGCAGTTCGGCTGAGGGTCGCCCAGGATCAGCGGGTGAACAGCCTGCCGGTGGGCGTGGCGAGGAAGGCGTCGAGAGGGACGTTTTCCTGCTTGAGGAAGCCCTTCTGGGGCAGGGTGCCGTTGCGCACCAGCTCGATCACCGCCGCCGCCGAACCAGCCGTTGTCCAGGCGATGGCGCGGTTGCGCTGACCGGCGACGTCGATCGGGCGGAAGGCCTTCACATACTCGATTCGGCGCAGATGCCCGTGGGACATTCCCTCCGAAGCGACGTGCATGTAGACCACGTCTTCGTCGACCGGTGGCTTGGCATGGGTGAGGATCTCACCCGCAAGCTCGCGCCGGTCGCGCATCAGCAGCTCGTGGAAGAAGAAGTTCATCAGGTCCATGTGCCCCGGGTACCGGATGGTCTTGTAGTCGAGGTTCTCGACCACACCGTGATACGTCTCACACATCGTGCCGAGCCCGCCCGACGTGGTGAAGGCCTCGAGCTGCTTGCCGTCGACGTGGATGGTCTCTTTCCATTCCATCGACGAGACGAGCTTGCGCACCCCGTCCTCGATCACCTCACAGTCGTTGAGGTACTCGTTGACCACCCCCTCGGGCGACCAATTGAAGGCATATCCGAGCAGGCCGGTGGGGTTCTGGGGGAGGGCGCCGACCCTCATGCGCACCGAGCGGCAGCTGTCGAACTCCGCTATCTGGGAGGCGGCGACGATTCCGACGAATCCTGGAGCGAGGCCGCACTGGGGGGCCATCAGACCCTTGGAAGTGGTGCTCATCTCGATCACCGCTCGCGTCGTGGGGACGTCTTCGGTGAGATCGAAGTAGTGCAGACCGAGCTCGAACGCGGTCTCGGCTATGCCGAGGTTGAGGTGGTACGGCAAACACGACAGCACCGCCTGGACCCCGCCCAGCTCACCGCGCAGCGCCTGTGTCGACGACAGGTCGGCCACCCTCACCGGGAAGGTAGGCGAGCGATGAGGCGGACGGACATCGAGGCCGACGACCTCGAGCCCGGCCTCGTGGAGCAGCTCGGCGGCCAACATGCCCACCTTGCCGAGCCCCAGCACAGCGATTCGATCAAACGACATGGGTTCCACTCTGGCACGTTTCGACCACGAATACTGCTTCGAGCGACGAAACGTTCCAGAGTCGAGACCCGACGTCGGTGGCGAGGGTTGGGGTGAGAGCGCGCAAACACAACGTTCGGTCTGTGCGCTCTGAGCGCAGCAGCCTCCCGTCGAGTCGCCCGTCTAGCTCGTGTCTCTCGCATCTCATCATCGGCGCTGAGCCGGGGTCTGTGCCCACCTCAACGCCAACATTGCGTGGGAGGTGTCAGGCGTCAATCGTCTCGGCGCTGGGCCGGGGTCTGTGCCCGCCTCAGCGCCAACAAAGCAGCGCTCGGCCGGCCTGTGTCTGAAAGACGCGGAACTGGATCAACAAGCATGGTCACCCAGAGCAGGTCACGGGCCGGACAGACATACCAGCCGCCGCCCACCCAGTTCCCATTCGAGTGCCTGGCAACCATCCGAGGGCCTGGCGAGCATCCGAGTGCGGGCGTGCCCCCCGGCGGGCCGCTGTCACTCGGATCACCCGCGACCAGTGACACCCCTCGGAACTATTCGAGTAGTCAGAGCGCGCGCTCTTAGCCCACCCTCTCGAACTGGACCAGCCGCTCACCAGGGTCCGCCTTCAGCAGCTTCACCATCAACTCGTCTCCGGGCTGAACCCCGCGAGCCTTGATCCTGGCGACGACCGCCACCTCGCGCAACTGGATGCGGGTGGCCTCTTCGTCGTCGTCTACCACTTCGGCGCTGAACACGGTGCCCTCGCGCCCCTGCAGCATCACCGCTTCGGCCAGATCCACCACGGCCCTCTCGATGTTGGCGCTGCGCCCATCGGCGCGGTCCATCACATCGGGAAGCCGGGACTGCGCCTCTGCCACGTGGTCGGGCACCGACCTGCCGTTAGCGACTGCCAGCGCTGTCTGCACCGTGTAGCGGTCGCCCAGGCGGCGTAGTGGCGCCGTGGCGTGAGCGTAGGTGGCGGCCATCGCCGAATGCCACGGGGTGACGCCCGGCTCGTGGACGACATAATCGGCGCCCCCACCGGCTCGGCGCACCGCCATCATGAACGCTGCATGACGCGGATCGTCGGCGTCGATGGTGCGGGCGAAGGCGCCAAGGCTCTGATCGGCCGGCCAGGACAGGCCGAACGCGTGGGCTGTGTGGCGCAGGCGCCTCACAGCCCTTTCATCAGGCTCCGACATGACCCGGAACAGGCCGGTGCCAGCGGCAAGCATCGCTTGGGCGACCGCCAGGTTGCACGCCAGCGACATGGCAGCGTTGGCCTTCTCGCTGGCCAGGCGAGGCCGAAAGGCGAGCCGGTAGCCACCGTCATCCTTCTCCACCACCTGCTCCGGCGGGTCGATCCTGGCAGCGCCGCGGGCATCCTCGGCGGCGGCGATTCGGCGGGAGAGCTCGTCGAACTCGATGGGTAGGTCGGCGGGCGAGACGGACTCGTAGGCGAGCTTGGCGCGGCTGAGGATGACGGCGCGCGTCGCCCCGTCGAGCCGCGCCTCGCCGGCGGCGTCGATCCTTACGTGGAACACGACCGCCGGCCGCGGTCCGTCGGGAAGCAGACTGGCGGCACCCTCGGCCAAGGCAGGTGGGTAGAGGGCCGCCTTGCCATCGGGCAGATACAGGGTGGCGCCACGCTCCCACGCTTCGCGGTCCAACGCACCGCCCTCGTCTACGAACCAGGCCACGTCGGCGATCGCGTAGTGGAGCACGATGTCGCCGCCCACACGCTCGAGGTGGAAGGCCTGGTCGAGATCGGTGCTGCCGGCGGGGTCGAGGGTGACGAAGGGCCAACCGGTGAGATCGGAGTGTTCGCCTGGCGGCCTTCGGGTGGCCTCAGCAGAGGCGGCCATCACCTCATCGGGAAACCCGGCGGGTACGTGGAACTGCTGACGAATGTCTGCGAGGCCAGAGTCGAGTGCGTGAGCGGTATCGCCCAAGGATCTCATCGGTCGTTCTCCTGACCTTTCAGGCCACGCGGCGGAGGATACGCAAGCTGCCGGTGGCGCTCAGGTCCACGAACCGGCCACTGTCGACAGAGGGACGATAAATGCACTCGTAGGGAGGGCGGCCACCGTCGGCGGGGTCGGGAAACACGTCGTGGATGGCGAGGGTACCGCCCACGGCCACATGGGGAGTCCAGCCCTCGTAGTCGCGTCGGGCGGGCTCGTCGCCGTGGCCCCCGTCGATGAACAACATCGCCAAAGGGGTGTGCCAGGCGGCAGAAACCGCTGGTGACTGACCGACGACGGCGACCACCACATCTTCCAGGCCGGCATCGTGGATGGTGGCACGGAACAGTGGCAGGGTGTCGATCCTTCCGACGCGTTGGTCGACCAGGGTCGGGTCGTGGTGCTCCCACCCGGCCTGGTTCTCTTCGCTACCGCGGTGGTGGTCCAGGGCGAACAGAACGGTGTCGCAGACGCGGGCGGCGCCACCCAGCCAAACAGTGGATCGGCCACAGTAGGAACCGATCTCCATAAAGGCCAGGCCCGGCAGTGCTTGCCCGGCGGCCACCGCCGCGGCGTAGAGCGCGTCGCCCTCGTCGGGTGGCATGAAACCCTTGGCCGCCAGAGCATGAGCGCGCAGTTCGGCATCGAACTCGACGGGCGACGGCTTGGGTGACATCTCGGGCACCATACCGGCACCGGCTCCAACCCCAACTCCGTGCCCCCATCATGTATGCACACAAACCCGGCGGCGCCTGCGAGAATCGGGGCCATGAGCGCTCTCGACGACCTGGTCGACCTTCTCGACCTCGAGCCCATCGAGGTCAACCTGTTTCGTGGCGTATCTCCCGACGAGAACCGCCAGCGGGTGTTCGGTGGCCAGGTGGCCGGACAGGCCCTCGTGGCCGCCACACGCACCGTCGAAACCGGCCGCCACGTGCACTCTCTGCACGCCTACTTCCTGCGACCGGGCGACCCCACGGCACCCATCCTCTACGAGGTTGACCGGATCCGCGACGGCAAGGCTTTCACCACCCGCCGGGTGGTGGCGATCCAGCACGGGCGGGCCATCTTCAACCTCCAGGCGAGCTTCCACTTCCTCGAGGAGGGCCCCAGCTACCAGATGCCCTGCCCCACCGGCGTGCCCGACCCCGATTCGCTGCCCGATTTCAGAACCCGCATGGCACCTTTCAAGGAGAAGATGGGCGACTTCTACGATCGGCCGCGGCCAATCGACACCCGCTATGTCGACAGCGACCCGTTCAGCAGGGGCACTACTCCATCCTTCAACCAGAGGGTCTGGCTGCGAGCCGACGGCACCCTGCCCGACGACCCCACCCTTCACGCCTGCATCGCCACCTATGCCAGCGACATGACCCTGCTCGACACCACGGTTCTCCCTTTCGGCATGTCGTGGGAGACGCCCGGGATGCAAATGGCCAGCCTCGATCACGCGATGTGGTTCCATCGCCCGTTCAGGGCCGACGACTGGCTGCTCTACGACCAGCGACCCCTGTCCACCGGCAATGCTCGTGGCCTGGCCGGTGGCGCCCTCTACACACGTGACGGCACCCTGGTGGTCACGGTCGTGCAAGAGGGTCTGGTGAGGCTGGTCGACGAGTGAGCCGGTTCGCTCTTTTGATGGTCGGCGCAGCGGCGGTCGCCGCTTCTTGCGGTACCGGCTCGGCGAGCGATCCGACCACCTCTCCCAGTGCTCACCTGTCTGGCGACACGACTGGCGACACGACTGGCGACACGACTGGCGACACGACTGGCGACACGACTGGCGACAGCGACGGTGTAGGTCTCGCGCCGTTCGCCACCGGATTCGACCGGCCAGTCGACATCGCCTGGCGGGAGGGCGACACTTCGGCCTACGTCGTCGAACAGGGCGGCCGGGTCGTGAGGGTCGCCGACGGGGCCGAGGGCGACACTGTGCTCGACCTCACCGAGGATGTCTCGACATCCAACGAGCAGGGCCTGCTCGGCATCGCGTTCCACCCCGATCTCGCCTTCGTCTATGTCGACTACACCGACAGCGACGGCCACACTGTCATCGCCGAGTATCCGGTCGGTGATGATGGCAGCTTCGACGAGCAGAGGGCGCGCACGGTGCTCACCGTCCCCCAGCCCTACGAGAACCACAACGGGGGCAACATCGTCTTCGGTCCCGATGGCTACCTCTACATCGGCATGGGTGACGGCGGCGCAGCGTTCGACCCCGAGCGTCGAGCCCTGGACCTCGGCGAACCGCTGGGCAAGATCCTGCGCATCGACCCGCGCCCCGACGGCTCCCGTCCCTATGGCATCCCGAGCGACAACCCCTTCATCGATGTCGCCGGGGCCCTACCGGAGGTGTGGATCATCGGAGTGCGTAACCCTTGGCGCTTCGACTTCGACCCGGCGACGGGCGACCTGTGGATCGGCGACGTCGGCCAGGGCGACTGGGAGGAGGTCGATGTCGCCCGTGCCGCCGATGGTGGCGGGAGCGGGTCGAATCTCGGTTGGAGCGCGTGGGAAGGGACCCACCGTTTGAACACCGACCAGCCGCCCGAAGGCGCCCTAGCTCCGCTCCACGAGTACTCCCACTCCGAGGGTGGTTGTTCAGTCACAGGCGGCACCGTCTACCGCGGCAGCTCCATACCTGAGCTCAAGGGGTGGTACATCTTCGGCGACTACTGCATCGGCACCCTTTGGGCACTCGACTCGTCGACCGACGTCCCTGCCGGGGTGGTCACGATCGGCAACATGTCGATGCCCACCGCCATCCGCTCCGGCCCCGACGGCGAGCTATACCTCGTCTCCCACAGCGACGGCATCGTGCTGCGACTCGCCGCCGGCTGAAACGATTCTCTTGCCTCACCTGCCTGAGCGTCGGGCACCCATGAACATGTTCTTCAGAGCGTCGTAGTGCTCGATGCAGTGTCCGGCGCCGAGCACGACGGCCTCGAGCGGCATATTGCTCATCTTCACCGGCACTTGGGTCTCCATCTCGATGCGCTTAGCCAAGCCGTGGAGTAGACCGCCGCCGCCGACCAGATACATGCCGCGCACGAGGAAGTCCTGGGCCAGTTCGGGCGGTGCTTTGGCCAGACAGCGCACCACCGAGGCGATGATGCTGCTGACGACATCTTCGATGGCGAAACGGATCTCCTCCGGGGTGAGCACGACGGTCTTGGGCAGACCGGACATCAGGTCCCGGCCGCGCACCTCGGCCTGGCTCTCGTCTTCGGTGGGAGCGGCCGAGCCGATGGCCATCTTCACTTCCTCGGCGGTTCGCTCGCCGATTGCAATCCCGTGTTCGCGTCGTACGTAGGCCTGGATCGCGGCGTCGATGTCGAAGCTGCCGACACGCACGGCCTCGAGGGCGACGACCCCACCGAGGCTGATGACCGCGGTCTCACTGGTGCCACCGCCGATGTCGATCACCATGTTGCCGACCGGCTCGTCGATCGGAAGATCGGCACCGATGGCAGCGGCCATCGGCTGCTCGATCAGTTGGGCATCGGCGGCACCAGCTCGCCGGGCGGCGTCGGTGACGGCGCGACGCTCAACCTCGGTGATCGCCGACGGCACGCAGATGACCACCTTCGGCCGGGTGAACCGGCTGACACCGACTCTCTGAAGCAAGAGGCGGATCATCCTCTCGGTGATCTCGAAGTCGGTGATCGCCCCGCCCCGCAATGGCCTGACGGCCACGATGTAGCCGGGGGTGCGCCCGATCATCTGCCACGCCTCGCGTCCGGTGGCGAGCACCTCACCGGTCTGCCGGTTGAGGGCGATGACGGAGGGCTCGTTGAGCACGATGCCCTTGCCCTTCATGTAGACGAGGGTGTTGGCGGTGCCTAGGTCGATGGCGAGGTCGCGGGCCACTGCTTACCGTTCCGGCCCATCGTTGCCCGGCCCTTTGTCGGGAAGATTCTCGGTGGGTCGAACGCGGTCCATCACTTCGCGCCGCGCCTCGGATGACAGGGCATCGATGTGGCGACGGAACTTGACCACGCCCGGCTCCTGGTGTGGGCGGCGACGCAGGACCAGGAAGATCCCGACCAGAACCACGACGATGACAACTGCGGCGAGCCAGATCATGCGCTATCGACCCTCGCTGCGGCGGGCACCGTTGATGGGTCCACAGGGACGTGGGCGCCCGTGCCCCAATCGGCCCCGCCGGCCCAAATCTCGTGCTTCCAGATCGGTGCCGCGGCCTTGATCGCGTCGATCGCGTATCGGGCCGCATCGAATGCCTCGGGCCTGTGGGGCGCACTGACGGCCACGACCACGGAGCTCTCCATCAAGCCGAGCCGGCCGCTGCGGTGAACCATGGCCACCCGGCCCGTGTGGGGCCAGCGGACCCTCAGCTCAGCTTCGATAGAGCCGAAGGTGGGCACCACCTGAGCTTCGTAGACCTCGTAGGTGAGGTGCTGCACCCCTTCGCGCAAGATGCCCTCTTCGTCGATTGCGTGGTCGCGCACCGTACCGCTGAACAGCACCACCGCGCCGCACTGGGGCTGAAGGCACCACTCATAGATCGCGCCGACCGGCAGCTCGTCCGCGCATACGCCGAGCCAGGAGTTACCGGAGGCGGGACGCTGCACAACCGGGCATGGTAGCCGTACTAAGGGTCCGAGCCACCGGGAGGGTCGTGGCACCTCACGGTCTGCCGCGACGCCACTTGCGGTCGGGACCTCACTAACCTGCCCCATCCGTGGAGCGGAGCGAGTGGGACGACGACGACCAATACCCTGCCGCACCCCTTCCCGCGCACGAGCGGAGATGGCGCCATCCCAGCGAGGTGGGCACCCATGCCTGGGCACAAGGAGAGCCCGCTCTCGCCATCGGCCGCGGCCTGAGCGCCGCCACGGGCGCTATCGGGGTAGCGCTGACGCTTGCCGTGCTGTGGGCGATGCTGCCCACCGAGGCGGGTCGCAGCGCAGTGGTCAGTGTCAGGTCCACCCTCGTCGCGATGCCGCCAAACGGCTTGCTCGGCGATGGCACACTCGGTGTCGAGCCCACCTTCGTGCTCTCCACGAATGGGCCCGCCGAACCGGCCACTGACGTGACCGTTCTCGCCGGAACCGTCTCCACCGAGCAGGTCGCCACCCAGACGATGCCCACCTACCAGATCAACCATCTCACTTCCCTCGAGCCGGGCTCAGTCGCAGTCGCAGTAGATGGCGGCAATCTGGTCGTCACCACCGCCGGCGCTGTCGGCGACGACCTCGCGCTGGAGCTCCTCTTGCCCGACGGCACCGTCGAGCAAGCCCATGTACTGCTCGTCGACCAGCTCAGTGGTCTCGCCGTGCTCGCTCTGGACTCCGTCGACGGGATTGCTCGCTTTGTGGTGGCGACGGAGATGGAGCCGGGTGACGTGCTGACCGTCTACGGCAGCGAACCGACCGACATCACTGTGGATGCCGAGGGCGCCGTCGCCACTGATTGGCCCGGCGCCGACACGATCAGCGAAGGCACCCCCGTGGTGAACCGAGCGCGGTGAGCTAGTGGCACTGTGCACCCATCGCACCGGTGGCACCTCACTGGTCGCTCTCGACAACCTCGACGGGCTGAGGCGAGCTCTCGGCGCCGCTCTACCGCCACCGGTCTGGCTGGGCGTGGTACTGAACGACGACCCCGGTGGATCACTCGTGGTCGGAGCCGTGGACCCAGCGGGCCCCGCTGCCGGCGCAGGGTTGGAGGTGGGCGACTCGATCCTGGCCATCGACGGGCGAGAGATGATCGACCTCGCCGAGCTGGCTGGAACACTCGCCCTGCACCGGCCTGGCGACAAGGTGAGCATCACCCTGCTGTGCAGCGACGGAACCACCATCACCGTCCTGGTCGAACTCGTCGCGCCGCGACCCGCACTGTGATCGGCACTCTGATCAGGCAAGACGGCGGGCACGGGCCCGCAGGAAGACCTTCACCAGCACGGCCACCAGGGTGATTGCGCCCGCTACCAGGCCACCGAGGGCGATCTCCTGACGGCGCTTGGGTGAGACCATCGTCCACCACTTCGCCTCGGTTCCTTCCACATAAGCCTGCTCGTTGGTGACAGTGGGCTTCCAGCCGACCGCCTTCAGCTTGTCATTAGCAATCAGCCACGGCCAGCGGGTGTAGCTGCGCAGGCCGGGTGGGATGGGCCCGCGTTGGAACCTCCAACTCAGGTCGGTGACCATTTCGTTCACCCGGTCGGGCAGCCTCAGCTTGGGCGCGGCACCAGCCAAGGCACGAACCCGTTCCCCGGGTATCCATCCGTCGGGCGCGACGTTGTGCACCCCGTCGAGGCGCTGCTCCACCGCCAAGAGAACCGCGCTTGCCAGGTCGTCGAGGTGGAGGAACTGGGCCGGCGGGTCGGCCTCGCCCATCCTCTGACCCATTCCGGCGGCGAGGGCGTTGGCGAATCCGCTGACACCGTCGGCGGCCATCGACACCGCGGGCCGCAGCACCGTGGTCGTGCGACCTGGGCGGGCTGTGCGCCAGTCCTCGATCACCTGCTCGACCGCGCCGAGTTGGCGGGCATAGGCGAACTCGAAATCGGGGCGCAGGAGGGCATCTTCGGTCAGTGGCACCGGGTTGTTGGCCCACGCTCCATAGACCATCGCCGACGACACCAACACCACATGGGTTGCCTTCGGGCACTCGGCCAGAGCCGCACCGAGGCCGTGAAGGGCGCTCTGGCGGCGGCGCGCGCGTGCCTCAGCATCGTGGGCGCCGAGCCAGACCATCACCTCACACTCGGCGAGGTCCACCAGCCTCACCCCGTCGTCCGCTGCGAGAAGCTTCAGTACCCGCGACCCCGAGACCGCTCGTGGCGTCGCCCGCCCACACCCCGCTGGTAGTTGGCGTAGATGTTGGCGTTTCCGCGACAGCCCCAGCGGGGGCCTCCCCAGGGCTCCGTGTCGCGTCCATGACCACCGACGATAGTGGTCAGGCCGCGACATGAACCTCACACCCGCAGCACACCTTCGCTCGCGATACGGCGCCGTAGGCTGGCTCCATGGCTGACGGCGTTCCCGATCCGGCTGATTTCGGCGACAACCCATTCGCCAACCTGCCCATGTTCGGCGAACTGGCACGCGCCCTCGCCGGGCAGGGGCCGCTCAACTGGGATGCCGCCCGCCAATTCGCCGCCCTGTCGGTCGGTGGCGGCGTCGGCGAACCCAACGTCGACCCGACCGTACGGATCCAGCTCGGGGAGCTCGCCCGCATCGTCGAGATGCATGTGAGGGACCTAACCGGTTCAGAGGCAGCCTTCCCCGAGGTCACCCCCATCACCCGCGCAGTATGGGCGCAACGCACCCTCGACGCCTACCGCCCCCTGTTCACCGAACTCGCCACCTCCCTCGGCCGGCGACCCACCGGCAGCGAGATCGGCACCGAGATCGGGAACGGGATCGACGGGGAGGAGGGCGACCCGATGATGGCGATGATGGCGAACCTCAGCCAGATGATGGCGCCGGCAATGATGGGCATGGCCGTCGGCTCGATGGTCGGCCGTATGGCGGCGCGCACGTTCGGCCAGTACGACCTGCCGATCCCCCGCGCCGACAACGCCCTGCTCGTGGTACCGGCCAACATCGACCACTTCGCCGCCCAGTGGGGCCTACCGGTCGATGAGATGAGGTTGTGGGTGTTGGCCCAGGAGCTCATCGGCCACGCCCTCTTCGCCATCACTTCCCTCCGCGACCAGTTCGCCGCCCTGGTCCGTCGCCACGTGAGCGGCTTCCGCCCGGATCCGGCGGCGGTGGGCGAACGCCTCGTGTCGCTGGAGGGCGAAGGCGCGAACGACCCGATGCAGTTCATGCAGCAGCTCCTCGGCGACCCCGCCCTGCTGCTGGGGGCAGTCCAGTCGGCCGAGCAGCTGGCCATGGCACCCCAGCTCGACGCAGCGGTTGCCGCAGTCGTGGGCTATGTCGACTACATGGTCGACGGGGTCGCGGCGAGGGTGATCGGCGGAGACTCCCTGCGCATCGCCGAGGCTGTGCGCAGACGCAGGGTGGAGGCATCGCCGGAGGACCTCTTCGTCGAGCGCCTGCTCGGCCTACAGCTCACCCAGGTGCAGGTACAGAGGGGAAAGGCGTTCATCGCCGGTGCCGTCGATCGCCTCAGCGGCGAGTCCGCAGAGGCCAGCCTCACCTCGATGTTCGCCCTCCCCGATGCCCTCCCCACCCCGGCCGAGCTCGACGCCCCCGGCCTGTGGATCGCCCGCCTCTCTCTTTGACCTCACCAGGCTGACCTCACCAGGCTGACCTCACCCGTATTCAGCGACGGCGCGGATCAGGTGTAGCCGGGCGTCGCTCACCCTTGGGTGGGGTGTTCGCTCTCCGTTTGGCGACATTGTTGGCGATCCCTCGCCGGGCCCTGGCCGTGAGGGTCGGGGGCACCGGCCTGCCGGCCTTCAGAGCCAGCGAGCCGAACAGGTAGCTGGCCGCCGCTGACGCACCGAACAAACCGACGACCAAGAAGCCGAGCCAACCGGGCAGGGTGAACGCCACCGGCCCTAGCGCGGCCAGCACCCACGCCAGTTGGAAGCGGGTCTCGAAACGAGCGAAGGCTCGGCCCTGGTTGGCGTCGGGGGCGTCACGCTGAACGATCGAGTCGAAGGCGAGGCGCCCGGTGGCAGTGGAGAAGTTGACCATGAAGGCGAGGAGGATTGCCGCAGCCAGCCCTGCGGTGGCCGCTGCGCCAAGACCGGCGAGAGCGATCACGCTCAGGGCACCGGTGAGCATCACCTCCTCGCGCAGGGAGCGGCGCAGAACGGGGGCTACGAGGTTGCCGAGCATCGATCCCAGCGTGGTGGCTAGGGCGGCGGTGCCGAACCACACCAGCCCGAACTCACCGCGAAGCCAGAAGAAGAGATGGAAGGTGAGGAAGCCGGCCGTGGCGCGAATGAGGACCATTGCGGCGGTGGCGAGCACCACTCCCGCGGACCTCAGCTCGGCCTTCTCCTTCTTCTCGGCGGGAGCGGAGGCAACGACATCGCGTGGCAACTTGCGCGCCGCTGCAGTCGCGAACAAGAAGATGCCCGCACCGACGACCAGGGCCAGGCTGGCGTTGAGTTTGCCTATTCCAGCGAGTATGGAGAACGAGAGCGCCCCGAACACCCCGGAGATCAGGCTGAGCTTGGAGTTGGCCTCCACAAGCTCGGCGTCGTCGCGCACCACGGTGGGCACCAACGCCGACTTCGAGACGGCATAGGTCTTCTGCATCACCATCGCCCCGAACACGAGCGGGTACAGGAGCAGTCCGTCGGTGTGGAAGGCCATCAGCACATAGAGCATTGCCCGACCCACCGAGGTGATCTGCATGACCATCCGTCGGCCCCCGGGGATGCGGTCGACGGTGGGCCCGATGGCCGGTGCCACGACGGCGAAGGGGGCGACGCTGACCAGCAGGTAGAGGAGCACCTTCGGGCGTTGGGCGTCGGGGCTGAGGTTGAACAGCACCGAGCCCGCCAGCGCGCCGAACATCGCCGCGTCGCCCATGGCCATCAGGGCATGGGTGCGGGCCAGGCGCTGGAAGCCGGTGTGGGTCGGCGGCAACATCTGGCGCCGAGACCGCCCGCCCGACTTCTGCCGGGCGTCGGGGCTCAGTCGCTCATAGCTCACGTCCGCATCGTAGGGGAGCTCACCCCTTCGGCCGCTCGAACCTGTAGCCCAGTCCGCGGATCGTGGTGATGCGAGTCGGGTGGGCGGGGTCCGGCTCGACCTTGGCCCTCAGCCGCTTGATGTGAACATCGAGAGTCTTGGTGTCTCCCACATAGTCGCTGCCCCACACCCGATCGATCAGCACGTCGCGCGACAGCACTCGGCCGGCATTGGCGAGCAGAAGGTGGAGTAGTTCGAACTCCTTCAAAGGCAGGCTCACCTCTTCACCGGCGAGAACCACCCGGTGCTCATCGGGATCAAGGTTGACGTCACCGACGCAGATCGCTCCTGGCGTGAGGTCGGCGCCGGTCGTGGCGCGGATGTCCTGGCGGCGCAGCACCGCCCTCATGCGGGCCACGAGTTCACGCATGCGGTAGGGCTTGGCGACATAGTCGTCGGCACCCACTTCGAGGCCGACGACCGTGTCGATCTCGGCGCTCTTGGCGGTGATCATGATGATCGGCACCTGGCTGCGCTTGCGCAGTTGACGGCAGACGTCGATGCCGCTCATCCGCGGCAGCATCACGTCGAGCAGGACGAGGTCGGGCCGGACGATGTCGAAGCGGTCGAGTGCCTCGATGCCATCGACTGCCACCTCGACCCGGAAGCCCTCACGGACGAGCCCGATGCGCAGGGCCTCGACATAGCTGCTCTCGTCCTCCACCACCAGCACCATCTGACCTGTGTTCTGCATCAGTCGTTTCCTTCCTCGGCAATGCCGTTTGCCAGCGCGTCGGCGGGGATGCGCAAGGTGAAGACGGAGCCCTCGCCTTCTCTGCTCTGCACGGTGACTTCGCCACCATGGTTGTTGGCGACATGCCTCACGATTGCCAGACCGAGCCCTGTGCCACCCGTCTCGCGGCTACGGGCCCGGTCCACGCGGTAGAACCGCTCGAAGATGCGATCGAGATCCTTGGCGGCAATGCCCACGCCCTGGTCGCTCACCGAGAGCTCGGCCCACCTCCCTGCGCGGCGGGCGGCAACGGTGACCGTGAGGCCCTCTCCGCTGTACTTCACCGCGTTGTCGATGAGGTTGGCGAGCGCCGAGACGAGTTGGAGGTGGTCACCGATGACCACCGGCGCCTCGGCCGTATCGACGACCACCGCGATGTGACGGCGTTCGGCCGCCAGCGCGGCCCTTTCGACCGCGTCCTTCACGACCATGGCCGTGTCGACAGGCTCGCTCACCGCTTCGCCGCCGAGTTCGATGCGTGACAACTCGAGCAGGTCGTCGATCGTGCCGGCAGCGCGGTGGGCTTCCTCCACCATCCTCGCCGCCAGATGACGCATCACCTCCGGGTCGTCGGTGCTCGGCGACCGTCTCGGCGAGCAGGGCCAGGGCACCGACCGGCGTCTTCAGCTCATGGCTGATGTTGGCGACGAAGTCGGTGCGCACGGCATCGAGGCGGGCGCGGTCGCTCAAGTCGTCGATCACTGCCAGCGCACCACCGCCGATCAGGGGCAGGGCCCGGAGAACCAGCACACGAGGAGGTGGACCGACGAGCTCCAGACGGCGCTCCGCCGATCGGCCCCCGGTGGCTGCGCCCAACAGGGGTTCGAGTGCCTCGTCGACCAAGATGCGGGTGTGACCGGCGATCGTCGCCGCAGGGTTGCTCAACATCGGCTTGCCCTGTCGGTCGGTGAGCACCATGCCCACCGGAGAGGCGGTGAACACGGCCCTCAGGCGCACCACTTCTTCCTCGGCGGCCTCACGGCGCTCGCGTTCGCTCTCCAACGAACGACGCAACCGCTCGGCCTCGCCGCGGCCGAACATGCTCAGGTCGCCCAGCCCACAGAATCGGGATCGACGGACGAACGCGCCGACTTCTGGTGGTCCGGGAGCCAGCCGGTGACGATGAAGCGCACCCTCTCGGCGATGTTCACCGCGTGGTCGCCGATGCGCTCGTAGAAGCGGGCGACAACAGCCATCTGCATCGCAACCGCGAGGTCCGTGAGGCCGGCTTCGTGGCTCTCGGCCACCGCTTGGAGAAGCTGCTTCTGCAAGGCGTCGAGAACAGCATCCATATCGTCGAGCTCCGCCGCCTTGACCGGGTCGTTGTCCACGAAGGCTTCGATCGCCGCCCGGTAGAGCGCCTGGGCCTGCTCACTCATCCGGGTGATGAGGCCCTTCAACTTGGGGTCCAGCTGGTGGCCATTCATCCGCCGGGCCGCCTTGCAGATGCTGCACGCCAGGTCGCCGCTACGTTCGACCTCGGCGATCATCTTCAGCAGAGCCACCACCTGGCGCAGTTCGCCGGCGACCGGTGTTTGCAGGGCGAGGATCTGGATGCAGTGCTCCTCGGCCTCGACCGCCCTCCGGTCGAGCTCGGCGTCGGCATCGATGATCTGCTCGGCACCCTCCAGATCTCCCTCGAGAAGGACCTCGGTGACGCGGGGAATGAGCTCGGCCACCCACGCCGCCAAGCGGACCAATTGATCCCTGGCCACTGCGAGGTCCTCGTGGAACAACTTGCGCAACTCTTCCATCTCAGCCGAACCTCCCGGTCACATAGGCTTCCGTGCGCGAGTCCGACGGGTTGGAGAACATCCTCGCCGTCATGTCGAACTCCACCAGTATCCCGGTTCGACGGTCGCTCTCCGGGTTGATCTCCGTGGTGAAGAAGGCGGTGCGGTCGCTCACCCGGGCAGCCTGCTGCATGTTGTGGGTGACGATGATGATCGTGTAATCGTGCTTGATCTCCTGCATCAGGTCCTCGATGCGGGCGGTAGCGATGGGGTCCAGGGCGCTGCAAGGTTCGTCCATCAGCAGAACCTCGGGCCCTACAGCGATAGCTCTGGCGATGCACAGGCGCTGTTGCTGGCCCCCCGACAAGCTGAGTCCACTCGCCTTCAGGCGGTCCTTCACCTCATCCCACAGGGCGGCGCCGCGCAAGGCCTTCTCCACCGTCTCGTCGAGCACCCTGCGCTTGCGAACCCCGTTGACGCGGGGCCCGTAGGCGACATTGTCGTAGATGCTCTTGGGGAAAGGGTTGGGCTTCTGGAACACCATCCCTATGCGCCGCCTCACCTCTGCGGGGTCGACGTCGCGCCCGTACATGTCGAGGCCGTGGTAGTTCACCTTGCCTTCCACCCGGGCGCTCTCGATGAGATCGTTCATCCGGTTGAAGCAGCGCAGCACCGTGGTCTTGCCACAGCCCGACGGCCCGATGAAGGCGGTGATCTCGTTGCGCCGGATGGCGAGGTCGACATCACGGACTGCACGGAACTCGCCGTAGCTCACAGCGAGCCCGACGGTCTCGAACACAGGGGGCGCGCTTGGATCGCTCACGTCCGCCATCGTACGGGTCAGACCCTTCAGGGACGGGCTGGTGAACTCTTGGGTGGTGGTCATCTGGGTCTCCTCCATCGCGGTCACCACCGACGCTGGAACTTGTTGCGGATCAAGATGGCGATCCCGTTGAGGAACAGGATGAGGATCATCAGCATGATGATCGATGCCGCAGCGATCTCGCGCAGCTCCGCCTTGGGACTGGTGGCATAGCTGTAGATCATCAACGGCACAGTGGTGTAGCGGTCATCGAGTGAGGTCGGGTTCTGCTTCAAGAAGGTGAGACCGCCCAGCAGCAACAGAGGTGCTGTCTCGCCTATGGCGCGGCTGACCGACAGGATGGACCCGGTGGCGATGCCCGGAATAGCCGAAGGTAGTACCTGCTTGCGCACGGTCTGCCACTTGGTGGCGCCAAGGGCCAACGACCCCGAAGTCAGCGACCCGGGCACGGCGCGAATGGCCTCGCGGGAGGCGATGATCACCGTGGGCAGCACCAAGAGGGCGAGGATGAGGCCGGCGGTCTTCACCGTGGGCCCCCAGCCGAGAGGGCCGCGGGCGATGAACGCCAAGCCGAGGATGCCGTAGACGATCGACGGCACGGCAGCCAGGTTCTGGATGTTGACGTCGAGGAGGCGGTTGTACCAGCGCTCCTTGCGGGCGAACTCCTCGAGGTAGAGGGCGGTGGCGATGCCGACCGGGATGGCCAGCCCGGCGCACAACCCGGTGACCAACAACGTGCCGAACACACCGGACTGAATACCTGCCCTAGCGGGCCGTTCGCTGGGCTGCTTCTCGATCAGGTGCCATCCGACGGCACCCTTGCCATCGGTCCACGTCCGCCACAGAAGGGCTGCCAGCGCCGCGAGCGCGATTCCGAGCGCAGCGTAGAGCACGACGCGGAATACTCCGTCGAAGAGACGCTTGCCCGCTGCACTCTTCGACCTCAGCGAAACCTCGGCGGCGGTTACAGCCGGGGCGCTCATTCGTACACCTGCCGGAAGCGGCGGACGAGGCGGATGCTGAGCATGTTGAGCAGCATCGTGATCACGAACAGGGTGGTGCCGACAGCGAAGATCGTCTTGAACTCAATCGACCCGGTGGGCACGTCGCCACTGCCGGCCTGGGCAATGAAACCCGCCATGGTCTGCATCGATTCGCCGGGGTTCTTGCTGAGGTTGGCCTGCGAACCCGAAGCCAATACGGCGATCATCGTCTCGCCGATCGCCCGCGAGACAGCCAGAACGGTGGCGGCGACGATTCCCGAGAGTGCCGCAGGGAACACGACCTTCAGGCAGACTTCACGCCTCGAGCTGCCGAGGGCGAGGGCCCCCTGGCGCAGCGAATCGGGTACCGCGGCCATCGCGTCCTCGCTGAGCGAGGCGACGATCGGCACGATCATCAACCCGGTCACCAGCCCCGCGCCGACCGCACTGAACGCTCCCACCTGACCGAAGGGCCAGAACCGCTTGACGAGTTCGGGATTCACGAAGGTGAGGGCGAAGAAGCCGAAGACGATCGTGGGCACACCTGCCAGCAGTTCGAGGATCGGCTTCACCAACTTGCGTACCCGTGGCTTGGCGTACTCGCTGAGGTAGAAGGCTGCGCCGAGGCCGATTGGCAACGCTACAACGATGCCGATCAAGGCCACCCACATCGTGCCGGCCACGATCGGCCAGACGCCGAACTTGGGCGGGTTGAACAAGGGGCTCCACTTGGTGGTGGTGAAGAACTCGCGCAACGAAACATCACCGAAGAACTCAACGGTGGGCTCGAGGAGGGAAAAGACGATCAGCAAGGTGGTGACGACGCTGATCGAGGCGGCGCCCATCAGCATCACCTTGGCGATGCGTTCGCTGATGTTGCGCCGCCGGAGGGCACCCGTGGCCCGAAGGCTCACGGGTGCCCCAGCGGGGGTGATGGCCCCAGTACTAGTTGTGGGAGAAGTCACGGTGGACAGTTGTAGCCGAAAGCCGGGTGGCAACCGGTCAGCCCGCTAGCACCGTGGCCAGAGAACCTGCCTGCTCGCCCTTCTGGGTGTCGTCGAGGGGGATGTAGAGGGCCTCCTCGGCGAGGGCGTCCTGGTTGTCGACGTAGTACTGGACGAAGCCCTGCACCTCGGGGCGAGAAGCCGCCTCGGTGCTGATGTAGATGTAGAGGGGGCGGGCCAGGGGGGTGTAAGAGCCACTCTGGACGTTGTCGGCCGAGGGCTCGACGCAACCCTCGCCGGAGTCGATGGCAACACCCTTCACGGTGCCTTCGTTCTCCAGCAGGTAGCTGAACCCGAAGTAGCCCAGGGCCCCGACGTCTCCGTTCACGCCGGTGACAGTCGTGTTGTCGTCCTCGGTGGCGTTGTAGTCGGTGCGGCTGGCGCCCTCCTCACCATTGACCTCCTTGGTGAAGTAGTCGAACGTACCGCTGTCGGTGCCGGCACCGAACAGGGTGAGCGCCTGGTCGGGGAAGGAGGGGTCGATCTGATTCCAGTTGGTGATGGCGTCTTCGGCCTCGGGCGCCCACATCAAGTTGAGCTGCTCGATGGTGAGGCACTCGGCCCAGTCGTTGTCGGGGTTGACGACCACGGACAGGGCGTCGTTGGCCACGAGCACCTCGATGAACTCGATGCCGTTGTCGCCGCATGCGGTCACCTCTTCGTCCTTGATCGGACGCGAGGCGTTGGAGATGTCGGTCTCGCCGACACAGAACTTCTCGAAGCCGCCCCCGGTACCCGAGGTGCCGATGACGACGTTCACTCCGCTGTTGGCATCCATGAAGTCCTCGCCGGTGAGCTTCATCAGGGGGGCGACTGTGCTGGAGCCGTCGATGGCGATCTCGCCACTGAGCTCCTCAGCTGCTTCGGTGGTCTCGGGGGCCGCTGTTGTCTCGGCGCCTCCCCCGGCCTGGGTGGTGGCGGGCGCCTCCGTGGTGTCGGTGCCCTTTTCCTCGTCGTCGCTGCACACGGTGGCGAGCAGAGAGAGTCCGACAATGCTGGCGAGTACGAATCGCCGTTTGGTGGTGTTCACGTGGTGTCTCCTGTTTGTTGGGGAACAACACGCAGGACCGTAGAGAGGCGAACTTGCGAGGAGCCCCCGACGGGGTGAACGCAAGGTGAACGCCTGCCGAACAGGCTGCGAACCAGCTCATACTTGCCCCGATCAGGCCCGGATCAGGCCTTCTGGGTTCAGGCCTTCGGGCGGTCCGCCACCCAGTTGTAGAAACGCTCCTGGGCATCACCGTCGCCGAACTCGAGCGGGCCGCGGCGGTGCCAGCTGCCCTCGGAGTCGAGTTCGTGCCGCACGATGTTGTCGGCGAGGTCGAAGACCAGCACCTGGTCGAGCCAGTCCTGATGCTTGGGGTGTACGACCGGCACCATCACCTCGACCCGGCGATCGAGGTTGCGGCCCATCCAATCGGCGCTACCGATCAGGAAGAGCGGGGTGTCACCCTCGCCATGACCGAAGCGCACGATCCGCGAGTGCTCCAGATAGCGACCGAGGACGCTGCGCACCGTGATGTTCTCGCTGAGGCCGGGCACCCCGGGCAACAAACAACAGATGCCACGCGTGATCAGCTCGACCTGTACCCCGGCCTCGCTCGCCGCATAGAGCGTCTCGATCATCTCCGGGTCGGTGAGCGAGTTCGAGCTTGACCGTGATGTGGCCGTCGGTGCCGAAGGACATCTCGTGCTCGATGAGGTCGAGCAAGCTGGTTGCGCAGATCCGCGGGGGGCGACGAGCAGCGATCGGAACTGCGACGGCCCGGCTGTAGCCGGTGAGGTGGTTGAACAATTGCGGTCACATCAGCGCCCGACGTCGCGGGTCGCAGGTGAGGAAGCCGACGTCTTCGTAAGTGCGTGCGGTCTTGGAGTTGTAGTTGCCGGTGCCGATGTGGCAGTAGCGGCGCAGGCCGTCGTCGTCGTGCGCGCACCACGAGGGTGCACTTGGCGTGGGTCTTCAACCCCACCAGGCCGTACACGACGTGCACACCCGAGCGCTCGAAGCGCCTTCGCCCAGCCGACGTTGGTGGCTTCGTCGAAGCGAGCCTTCAACTCGACCAACACCGCCACCTGCACACCGCGCTCGGCGGCACGCATCAGGCTGCGGGCGATCGGGCTGTCGCCGCCGGCGCGGTACAGGGTCATCTTGATGCTCTGCACCTTGGGGTCGTCGGCCGCCTGGGCGATGAAGTTCTCGACACTGCTGGCGAAGCTCTCGTAGGGGTGGTGCACCATCAGCGCCCGCTCGCGGATGACGGAGAAGATGCTGCGGTCCTGCGCCTCGGCGCGCAGGATGCGACCGGCCGTGACCGGGGGCCAGGCCGTCGTCCTTCAGATCCTGGCCGGTCGAGAGCGTGCGAGCTGGAACAAGCAGGTGAGATCGAGCGGCGCCGCGATGCTCGGTGACGTCGGTCGGACCGAGGTCGAGCTCGCGCACCAGCAGATCGAGCATCTCCTCGCTGATGCCCTGCTGCACTTCGAGCCGCACCGCACGCCCGAAGCGACGACGGCGCAGCTCCATCTCGACCGCCGCCAGCAGGTCGTCGGCCTCTTCCTCTTCCAGGGTGAGGTCGGCGTTGCGGGTGACCCGGAACACCGCATGCTCTTCCACCACCATGCCCACGAACAGCGTGGTGCAGTTGGGCGGCGATGATCTGCTCGACGGGAACGAACCGCTTGCCATCGGGCAGGGCCGACGAGGCGCGGGAAGACGTTGGGCACCTTCACCCGGGCGAAGCGGCGCTCACCTGTGTCGGGGTCGCTGACCATCGCCGCCAGGCTGAGCGCGAGGTTGGAGATGTAGGGGAAGGGGTGGGCCGGGTCGACCGCCAGCGGGGTGAGCACCGGGAAGATCCGTCTGCTCGAACAGGCGGATGAGGTGCGAGTGGTCGTGCGGGCCCGAGCTCCGCCCAATCGACGAGCTCGATGCCTCGCGGGCGAGGTCCGGCAACGAGACGATCGACGCACGGACTCCTGCTCGGCACGAAGCGCTCGGCGGCCTCACCGATCGCGGCGCAGCTGCGGCCTGCGGCGGCTCACGCCGTCGGGTGAGCGGCTGGCTGAGCCCCGCTGCCACCTGGTCCTTCAGCGCGGCGACACGGACCTGGAAGAACTCGTCGAGGTTCGACGAGCAGATGGCGCAGAACTTCAGTCGTTCGAGCAGGGGGATGTCGGGCTCGGCGGCGAGCGCCAACACCCGGCGGTTGAAGTCGAGCCAGCTCAGCTCGCGGTTGAGCAGGCGGCGTGTCATCCCCAGACCTTACCGAGCAGGGGGGAGTCGTCGGGAACGACGCTGACGAATGTCGCCAGACGGTGGTCAGGCGTCGGCCTCGGGGACGCCGAGATCCCATTCGAGGCTGATGCGCTCGCGCTCGGCGTCGCGCACGATGCGCTCGCGGTTGCGGCGGAACTGCGGGTCGTCGCGGGGAAGCAGCACCAGGCGGGCGAGGGCCCGGGTGCGGAACTCCTCGATCACGGTGCGGTCGCCGTAGTCGCCGTAGACCTCCCAATGAGGCGACACCGGTCCGTGGTACACGATGCGAGCATGGGCCCGCGGCGGCTCGTTGGCGATGTCGGTCATCTCTGCTCCTGCCGGTCGTGCCCACTTGCAGGCGGGGCGGCGAACCAAGCCTAGCGGTGCCCCGATGGGGTTGGGCCCGGGGGAAATCCGCGCCAATCGCGTTGCGACCCGCCCTCGGCATGCCAGAATGGTCGAGTTCGGGAACCAACCCATCGTCGTGCGGCGTCTATACGTCATGACGGTGGTGAGGTCGCCCTGGCAGACGGGCTTAGTGCGGGCGCACCAACGGGCCGTGAGTCCCCCCTCACGGCGACAAGGAGACGCGCATGCAAAGCAAGATCCCGGTCACCCCTCTCCCGGAGAACGATTCCGCGACTGCGTGGATGGACCAAGGCAACTGCCGCAACTACCCGCCGGCGATCGTTCTTCCCCAGTGACGGCGTCGGCGTGGACCGCGCCCGCAAGATCTGCAACAACGCCTGCCCGGTGCTGGACCAGTGTCTCGAGCACGCCCTCGAGCACCGCATCGAACACGGGGTGTGGGGTGGCGCCAGCGAGCGTGAACGTCGCCGCATCCTGAAGCGTCGCAAGCTGACCGTCTAGCGCCACGCTCACGCGGGGCGCCGGATCAGGCGTCTTCGGAACTTCGTCGAGTCGGAGGACTTGGCAGCTTCCTTCTGGCTCTCGGACAGCCCGTCCTTGAACTCCTTCTGCGCCTTGCCGAGGTTCTTGGCGAGCTTGGGCAGCTGAGAACCGCCGAAAAGCACGAGCACGATGACGAGCACGATGCCCATCTCGGTGGGGCCGAACGTGGAAGCGATCATGCATCGCATCCTAGCGGCGGCCCCTCGGCAAGTTGCATCGCAGGATCAGGCACTGGTACGGCGCGTGGTCTGTGCCCGCTGGCGACGCAGGCGGCGACGCTCCCGCTCGGAGAGGCCGCCCCAGATACCGAACTTCTCGCCGCTTACCAAGGCGTACTCGAGGCAGTCGAGGCGCACTACGCACCCGTGGCAGACCTCCTTGGCCTCACGTGTGGAGGCCCCCCTCTCGGGAAAGAAGAGGTCTGGGTCGACGCCGAGGCAGTTCGCCTCGTCTTGCCAGTTGAGTCGTGCTTCGCTGCTGATGTCGATCTGCATCGCGGATGGTCCCCCTCTGCCCCGGCTTTTCGCCGGCCCCCATGAAGTGCCGTGTGACACCTCCGTAATTACATGGGTGTCATTGTCCCCTATCACATCACCCTTGCGCAAGGGGGGATTTCGCGAATGTTGTGAGCAGCAGATTCGCGCGGCAGGCGATCAGCCGGCGCGGCGGCTTCCGACCGCGCGCCAACTGGCGCTTGTGCTCGATGAAATCGACGAGCACATAGTCGCCCAGGGTCTCGTTGTCGGTGAAGAAGGCCCGACCCCGGTTGATCGCCGTCAGCTGTTCGATGAAGGCCCTCAGCCCATAGTTGGCGTCGAGCATGAAGGTGTTGATGCGGATGCCTTCGCGCGTACAGCGCATCACTTCGCGCAGGGTGGTCTCGATGGTCTCACGCACCGGCGGGTAGTTGAAGAACACATCGCCGGCCGGGGTGACGTGGGCAGTGGGCTCGCCGTCGGTGATCATGATGATCTGCTTGGTGCCGCTCTGGCGGGACAGCATCTGGCGGGCGAGGGTGAAACCGTGGTGCATGTTGGTGCCGTAGGCGAAGTCCCAGCTCACCTCGGGCAACTGGGCGGGAGTGAGCACATAGGCCGTCTCGCTGAAGCCCACCAGACCCAGGTAGTCGCGAGGGAATTGCGACGTGATCAGCGAATACAACGCCATCGCCACCTTTTTGGCCGGAAGGAAGTTGTCCCGCATCGGCATGCTCATCGATAGGTCGAGCATCAGCACGGTGGCGGAGCGGGTGAGGTGCTCGGTGCGCTCGATCTCGAAGTCGTCGGGTGACAGGCGCACAGGGGTGCCCGGGCCGTTGCGCCGGATGGCGTTGCGCACCGTCGCTTGCAAGTCGAGCTGGAAGGGGTCGCCGAACTCATAGGCCTTGGTCTCGTAGGTGAGCTCGTGCCCGGCGCCGAGGCGATGGGTCTGGTGCTGTCCGGCCCTGTCCTTGGCGAGCTTGGCGTAGAGGTCGCGTAGGGCGTTGTTGCCGATCTTACGCAACCCCTTCGGCGTGAGCTCGAGCTTGCCCTCCTTCTGGCGTACCAGTCCCTGGTCCTCGAGCATCTTGGTGAGCTGGGCGAGCTTCTCCAGCGATTCCGCGGCATCGTCGCCCATCAGGTCGCGGACCCGATCCATGTCGGCCTCGGCGAGGGCTGCGGGACTGGACGCGTTGCGCAGAAGGTTCTCCAGCTGGTCCATGTCGCCGAGGTCCTGCATCGTCTGCATCGCCTGCGCCATACCCAGAGGTTCCTCGCCCTGGAACTCGTACTGCTGACCCCACCCCATCTGGGGGAACATCGACTGCAGGTTCTGGGCCAGCTGATCCATCTGCCAGCTCAGGTCCATGTCCTGGAGGAGTTGGTTGCTGAGGTCCTGGAGTTGGGCCCTCTGCTCCGGGGTCATCGAGTTGAGCATCGCCTGCATGGCCGCCATGCGCTTGGCCATCTGCTCGAGCAGCTCGTCGAGGGTCTCGGGGTTCTCGGGGAAGAAGTCGCCGTAGTCCTCCATGAACTGCTCGAAGCCAGGGTCGCCGCCCTGAGCGCGCTTCTGGAGCATCTCGTTGAGGGCGGCGACCATGTCCTTCATCCTCTGCATGTCCTCGGGTGACATGTCCTGCATCGCCGACGACATCTGATCCACTGCCTGTTGCATCAGCTGTTGGCGCAACTTGTCGAGCAGCTGCTCGAAGCGCTGCTGCGCCTCGCCGCTCTCGAAGTCGTAAGCGCTCAGTTCGCGTACCTTGCCGGCAAGGTCCGCTGGCAGCATGTCGAGACGGAAGTTGCGGTCCATCGCCGCCTCACGGGCTGCCTCGGCGCGCCTGTCGTCGCCGCTCCTGTCGGCCTCTGCGGTGGAGTTCTCGATCGCATGGCGTTCCTCGTCGACGATGTCGTCGAGCTCCTCGGCGATCTCCTGGAACACGCCACCCAGGTCGAAGCGGTCGAGCTTCTCCTGACGCTGTTCGCGCAGCTGCTTGAGTATGTCGCGCAGGCCCTTCAGCTTCTCCCCATTGCGGTCCTTCATGCCCTGCTGCATCAGGCGGCGCAGGGCCGCGTTCACGTCACCGTGGTAGAGCAGGTCGTCGGTGATCTCCTCGAAGAGGGCGTCGGCGTCGAGGTCGAACCCCTTCTGGCTGCCGTCCCAGCGCGAGTAGGTGAACCGACTGCCCATGACCGCACGCTACAGCGCCCCGCCAACCCCACCCCCACCCCACCGCACCCCACCCAACCCCGGTCGGGCGCGAAACCCCGCCATCGCCGTCCAACGGGCGCGAAACCCCGACACAACTGCGGGTTTTCGATCACATGGGCGCGGGACACCGACACGAACAGAGGGCCAAGGTGTGTGCTTGTGAAAATGATCACGAGCGGCCGGCACAGCTGGTAGCGTCAACCCAATGCGTGTCCCCCGCACGTTCCTCTTCGTCGACCTCTCCGGGTTCACCAACTACACCGCTGCATTCGGAGACGACGCCGCCGGACGCATCCTCGGCGCGTTCCGATCTCTCACCCGCGAGATCGCCAGCGAACGAGGAGTGCGCATCGCCAAGTGGCTGGGCGACGGCTGCATGATCGTTTCGGTGGACCAGGAGGCAGCGATCTCCTTCGCCCTCGAGCTCGAGCATCGCTCGGCCGAGGTGTGCGCCCCCCTGTCGTTGAGGGTCGGCATCGCCACAGGCCACGCCCTCTTGTTCGAGGGAGACGACTACATCGGCTCAGCGGTCAACATGGCCTCCAGGCTTTGCGATGCCGCCGGCGCCTTCGAGGTCCTACTGCCGGCGATGCAGATCGAGCGCCTGCCCGAGGGGGTCACTGCCACCCATCACGGAGAACTCGAACTGCGCGGCTTTCCCGGCTCGATCACCGTCGTCGAGCTCAGCGGGCGCCCGATGGTGAAGGCCAGCAACGACACCGGCGAGCTGTGGACCCGCACCCCGTTCGACCTCGACACCCGCCCCGGCCATCGCCCGCGGCGCTGTGCTGGCCGTGCGGCCCAACCCCGACGACGGCCAGCGGTTCGCCGACGACCTCGCCTTCGCGGCCGAGATCGGCCTCCAGCAGGTGCGCCTCGACGTTCCGTGGGCCGCCGCCCAACCCCGCCCCGGTGCTGTCGACGGGGCAGTGTTCGAACAGCTCCAAGCCGCGGCGCTGGCCGCGCAGGCCCTTGGCATCGAGCCCTGGTTCCGGCTGCTGCAGCCATCAGTGCCCCATTGGTTCGACAACGAAGGCGGGTTCACCGACGACCGCACGGCTGGTACTTGGTGGCCAAGGTGGATCGAGGCCGTGACCAACCACCTCGGTGGGGTCGCCGCCGGGTGGGTGCCCATGGAAGCGCCGTTCGCGATGGCGACGCGGTTGGTTCCCGACGACCCTCGCCGCCACGGCGAGTTGATCCACAACCTGGTGGTGGCGTGGCGCGACTCGTGGCGCATCCTGCGCGGCGGCCAGCCGGTGGCAACCTCCATCGATGTCGCCACCGAACGTCCGGTCGACGAGACGGTGCAGGCCGCAGAGGCTGCCCGGCGACGCGATCAGCTGCGCTGGGGGACCTGGCTCGGCGGCCTCTACGACGGTGTGGTGCGCATCCCCGGCCGCGCCGACCGCCCCCTCGACGACCTGGCAGGCGCGTGCGACATCGTCGGCCTGGCCCTGAGCGGCGACGTGGCCACGGCCCTCTACCGAGCCGCCGACCAGGGGCCGCCGCGCCCTCTCGCGCTCACCTTCCGACCCAGGGGCTCCACCGACACCGAGCACGCCTCAGCGGTGGGCTCGATGTGGCGCGAAGTGCGTTCTGCGTCGTCCGACCTGACCATCGTCGCCGTCACGGCCGCGACCCTGCTGGACACGGCTGGCCAGCCTGGCTTGGCGACGGTCGATCGACGGTTGAAGGACAGCGGCGAGGCCTTCGTCGCCGGTTGACCCGGCTCCATCAGACTGTGGGCCGGAGGCTGTCAGCCCCCACGCCCCCGGTAGGTGGCAGCACCCGTGCCGCCGATCGTGTCCTTGTTGAGCCTCTTCGACAGGTGGAGCCCTTCGAGCACGAACTCGATGGCCGCGGCAGCGGCAGCAGGCGACTCGTCGCCACCGATGAGGCTCTGCACCGGGGCGCACAGGGCCGGCACCTGATCGAGCAACTGGGCCAGGGCGACCGAGGAGACATCGGCGCCGGTGTGCACAACGGCGCCCTGCTCGAACGCCGTCACCACGTCGCGCACCTGGTCCGGGGGCACGTCCTGCTTGAACACGGTGAGCACTGCGGCCTTCACCAGGTTCTCCAGGATTGCGCCCTCACGGCCCTCCTCCAGCGAATCGATCTCGATCTTGCCACTCGTGCTCGCGGCCAGCGCGGCGAGGTCGCTGACCCGTGGCACCACCACCTGCTCGCCGGCCCTCAGGCCCCGGCGTAGGGCGTTGGCGCCGAGCACCTCTAGGTTGCTCACCGAAAGACGCACACTGACACCGCTGCGCTGGTTGACCTGGTTGCTGGCCCGGGCCAGCTGGCTGAACGTGGCCACCACCTGCTCCATGTAGTGGGGCATGCGCACAGTCACCTCACCCACCGAGGGCGGCCGCGCCTCCTGACGCATGATGGCCACCTCGACCTCGGCGTCGAGGGGGTAGTGGGTGCGGATCTGGCTGCCGAAACGGTCCTTCAGCGGGGTGATGATGCGGCCCCGGTTGGTGTAGTCCTCGGGGTTGGCGCTGGCCACCAGCAGGACGTCGAGAGGTAGGCGGATCTTGTAGCCGCGGATCTGCACGTCGCGCTCTTCCAAGCACGTTGAGCAAGCCGACCTGGATTCGCTCGGCGAGATCGGGGATCTCGTTGATCGCGAAGATGCCGCGGTTGGTGCGTGGCACGAGGCCGTAGTGCAAGGTGAGCTCGTCGGTGAGGTAGCGGCCCTCGGCCACCTTGATCGGGTCGACCTCGCCGATGAGGTCGGCGATCGAGGTGTCGGGGGTGGCCAGCTTCTCGCCGAAGCGGTCGTCGCGGTGGACCCAGTCGATGGGAGTGGCATCGCCCATCTCGGCCACCAGGTCGCGGGCGTGTTTGCTCGCCGGGTGGTAGGGGTCGTCGTTGATTTCGCTGCCGGCGACGATCGGCATCCACTCGTCGAGCAGGCCGGTGAGACTGCGGATGATGCGGGTCTTGGCCTGGCCACGCTCACCGAGGAAGATCACGTCGTGCCCAGCCAGGAGGGCGTTCTCCAGTTGGGGCATCACCGTGTGCTCGTAGCCCAGCACCCCTGCGAACAGGGGCTCACCGGCGGCGATGCGGGTCACCGCATTGCGGCGGATCTCCTCCTTCACCGGCACGGACTGCCAGCCCGACGCCTTCAGCTCCGCCAGGTTCGTTGCACGGTTCACCATGCCCGGACCCTATCCGCCGCGCACCTCTCGACTGCCAGCGCGGCGTCTACAGTCCACCCCATGGAGCTGTCGGGCCGGTGGGTGGCGTGCGTGGCAGACGACGAGGTGCGCCGTAGCGCGGTGGGTCTCGACCACGACGACTCCGCGTGGACGGAGGTCGCCGTTCCCGGCCACTGGCGCCTGCACCCCCGAGTTCGCCGCCAGCGACGGCCCGCTGATGTACCGCCACCACTTCCACCTCCCCCGACCCGGCGCCGGCGAGCGCCGCTTCATCACTCTCGAAGGCATCCTCTACCAGGCCGACGTGTGGCTCGACGGCGCCTACCTGGGCGACCCCGAGGGCTACTTCTTCCCCCACACCTTCGACATCACCGAGCTTGCCCGGCTGGCCGCGCGACCATGTGCTCGCCATCGAGGTGGCCTGCCCACCCCAACGCGAGCGCACCGCCAAGCGCAACATCACCGGCACCCTTCAGCACTCGGACATGATCGACCCGGCGTGGAACCCTGGCGGCCTGTGGCGCCCGGTGAGAGTCGACGCCAGTCGGGCCGGTGCGCATCGACCGGCTGCGGGTGCTGTGTCGCGACGCCAACGATGCCCGTGCCCACCTGCGCCTTCATGCCCGCCTCGACGCCGACGGTTCCCACACCGTGGTCGTGCGCACCACCGTGGATGGGGTGGCGGTGGCCGAGCAGACGAAGTCGCTGGCGAAGGGGCACGAACGAGATCGACTGGGACGTCGATGTCAACGATCCCCGCCTGTGGTGGCCGTGGAGCCTGGGCGAGCAGAACCTCACCGATGTCACCGTCGAGGTGCTGATCGACGAGGCCCCCAGCGACCGTCGCGAAGTGCGCACCGGGCTGCGCGAGGTGGCACTGCAGAACTGGGTGTTCTCGGTGAACGGGGAGACCCTGTTCGTGAAGGGCACCAACCTCGCCCCCACCCGTGCCGCCCTCGCCGAGGCCACGGCCGCCGAGGTGCGCCACGATGTGGAGCTCGCACGCGAGGCCGGGCTCGACCTGGTGAGGGTCAACGGGCACATCGCCAGGCCCGAGCTCTACGCCGCCGCCGACGAACTCGGCATGCTGGTGTGGCAGGACTTCCCGCTGCAGTGGGGCTACGCCCGCTCCATCCGCAAGCAGGCTGTGCGCCAGGCCCGCGAGGCGGTCGACCTGCTCGGCCACCACCCGTCGATCGCAGTGTGGTGCGCCCACAACGACCCCGCCCCCACCGACGACGCAGGCACCGACACCGCCGGCACCTCCCTCGTGAGCCGACATCCTGCGCCAGCAGCTTCCGTCGTGGAACAAGTCGATCCTCGACCGCTGGGTGAAGCGGGCCTTCGAGTCGGCCGACGAGAGCCGGCCGACCGTGGCCCACAGCGGGGTGGCGCCCCACCTGCCCCAGCTCGACGGCACCGACAGCCACCTCTACTTCGGGTGGCACCACGGCACCCCCGGCGACCTCGACGCGTTCGCCGCCTCGATGCCGCGGATGGTGCGCTTCGTCAGCGAGTTCGGCGCCCAATCTGTGCCCGACCACGGCAGGGTTCATGCACCCCGAGCGCTGGCCCGAGCTGGACTGGGAGACCCTCGGCGAGCACCACGGCCTCCAGCTCGACGTGCTCGACCTCCACGTGCCACGCGCCGCCCACTTCTCCTTCGACTCATGGCGCGACGCCACCCAGCGCTACCAGGCCGAGGTGCTGCGCCACCACATCGAGACCCTGCGCCGGCTGAAGTACCGCCCCACCGGCGGCTTCTGCTTCCTCGCCTGGAACGACGCCCAACCGGCCGTGTCGTGGAGCGTGCTCGACCACGAGAGGCGGCCCAAGCTGGCCCACCATGCCGTCGTCGATTCCTGCCGGCCGGTCATCGTCGTCGCCGACCGCCTACCCGACGAGGTGACGGCCGGCGATGCCTTGGCCCTCGACGTCCACGTCGTGAGCGACCTGCGCCTGCCCCTCGACGACGTGAAGTGCACGGCCACCCTGCGCTGGCCGGGGGGTGGCCACTCCTGGGTGTGGAGCGGCAATGTGCCACCGGACTCGTGTGTGAGGGTGGGCATCGTGCGGTTCGTCGCCCCCGACTCTGCCGGCGAACTGTGGCTCGACCTGACCCTCGAACACCCCGACGCGGCCGCCACCAACCGCTACACGGCCGTACTCTCGGCCCGCGTCAGGTCGTGAGCTTGCCGAGGAGGCGCCCAACAGCCTCTTCGGCGCCTGTGACGTGGGGCAGGTCGACGCTGTAGAGCCGACTCAGGTAGCTGAACGTCACCTCACCCGCCTCGACGAGGCCACCATCGATGTCGAGAGGCAGGACCACCGGCTCACCCCACGACATGCGCACGTAGAAGCCATCCGTGTGACCTTCCTTGGCTTCGAGCGTCGCCGATGCCATGGTGCGCGGTGGGGCGATGCCCACGTCGGCACGCTTCCAGCCCTTGATCTCGTGGAGGGGGAGGTTGGGCACGTTCACATTGAGGACCACCGGCTCGGTGGGCGGCGCCGCGAGAAGTCCCTCGACGACGACGTCGGCGACCGCCGCCGCGGTCTCCCACTTCTGATCCTTCAACATCTCGTCCCAGCCCTGGCCTTCGATGCCGAAGCCGGTGACGGCCTGGCTGACGGCCACACCGCTGATGCCGGAGTTGCGGGCGGTGATGGCCGCGCCGACAGTGCCCGAGTGGTAGACGGCGCGTCCCACGTTGGCGCCAGGGTTGATGCCGGCCACGACGAGGTCGAAGGGCCCGTCGAACAGACCCAACTGGGCGAACATCACGCACAGCGCCGGCGGGCCGGTAACCGCCCATGCATGGTCGATGCCCTCGATCGTGCGGCGTTGCACTTCGGGCTGGATGAGGTGAAGGGCACCGACGGCGGCACCAGCGCCCGAGTACTCGCGATCCGGTGCGGCTACCACGACCTCGCCATGGCGGAGCATTGCTCGGGCGAGCAGGTGAAGGCCGACGGAGTCGATGCCGTCGTCGTTGGTGACAAGGATGCGCACCCACCCTTCCTACCCGATGCTCGTGTCGTATCGGCTACCAAGGGGTGAACTGTTGGCGCCAGGAAGCGGCGCTGATTCAGATCTGGGAGATCAGCTTGCGGTTCTTGACCTTCGCCTTGAGGTAGTCGCGGTTCATCAGAGCGATGAAGTCGATGCTGATGCGCTTCGGGCACGCGGCTTCGCACTCGCCGTGGTTGGTGCAGGAACCGAAGTGCTCATCCATCGTCTCGACCATCGCCTCCACCCGGCTCCAGCGCTCGGCCTGGCCCTGCGGCAGCAGGTTGAGGTGGCTCACCTTGGCCGCGGTGAACAGGCTCGCCGCACCGTTGGGACAAGCGGCCACGCATGCGCCGCAACCGATGCACTCGGCCGCGTCCATCGAGGCGTCGGCAACCGGCTTGGGCACCGGGATGAGGTTGGCGTCGGGGGCGCCGCCGGTGGGGGCGGTGATGAAGCCGCCGGCCTCGACGATGCGGTCGAGGGGCGACCGGTCGACCATCAGGTCCTTGATCGATCGGGAAGGCCGTTGCCCGCCACGGCTCGACCACGATGGTGTCGCCGCTCGTGAACTTGCGCATGTGCAACTGGCAGGTGGCCGTGCCGCGCTGGGGGCCGTGAGCCTGCCCGTCGATCATCAGCGAGCAGGTGCCGCAGATTCCCTCACGGCAGTCGTGGTCGAAGGCGACCGCCTCTAGGCCTTCGTCGATCAGCTTCTCGTTGAGCACGTCGAGCATCTCGAGGAACGAAGCCTCGTCGCTGATCGCGTCGATGCGGTAGCTCTCGAAGTGGCCGCCGATCGGCCGGGCCGTTCTGACGCCAGATCTTGAGGGTCAGGTTTTCCAGATGATGACTCACTTGTAGCTCCGCTTGGCGAGGTGGATTGTCTTCGAATTCGAGTTCTTCCTTGTGGCGGACGGCTGCCATCGGGTCGCCCGTCCACTCCCACGCGGCGACGTGGGCGAAGTTCTCGTCGTCGCGCTGGGCCTCGCCCTCTGTCGTCCTGGTACTCGGCGCGGAAGTGGCCGCCGCAACTCTCCTTGCGCTCGAGGGCGTCGCGGCACATCAGCATGCCGAGCTGGAAGAAGTCGTCGACCCGCCCGGCCTTCTCCAGGGTCTGGTTCACGCCAGCGCCGTCGCCGGTGACGCGCAGATCGCGTCTGGAACTCCGCGTACAGGGCGGGCAGTTCGCGCGAGGGCCTGTCTGCAGGCCTTCCTCGGTGCGCTCCATGCCGCAGTAGTCCCAGATGATCTTGCCCAGCTCGCGGTGGAACCAGTCGGGCGAGCGGGTGCCACTGATGTCGAGGTAACCGCTGGAACCGCGCCCGTGCCGTCCTCCTCGGCGGCCTTGAACGCGGGGTGATCGGTGCCGGGGATCGGCTGGTTGAGCATCGGTGCCAGGTAGTTGCCGATGGTGTAGGGCAGCACGAAGTAGCCGTCGGCCAGGCCCTGCATGAGGGCCGAGGCGCCGCAGGCGGTTGGCGCCGTGATCGCTGAAGTTGGCCTCACCGGCGGCGTACAGGCCGGGGATGGTGGTCATCAGCTCGTAGTCGACCCACAGGCCGCCCATCGTGTAGTGGCTGGCCGGGTAGATGCGCATCGGTACGTCGTAAGGGTTCTCGCCGGTGATCCGTTCGTACATCTCGAACAGGTTGCCGTAGCGCTCCTGCACCACACGGCTGGCCGAGACGGCTGATGGCCGCCGGAGAAGTCGAGGTAGACGCCGTTCTTCAGCGGGCCGACGCCGCGGCCGCTGTCGACGGCTCGCTTGGCGGCACGCGACGAGATGTCGCGCGGCGCAAGATTGCCGAAGCTCGGGTAGAGGCGCTCGAGGTAGTAGTCGCGCTCGTCCTCGGGGATCTCGTGCGGCGGGCGGTGCGTCGCCCTCGTTCAGCGGCACCCACACCCGACCGTCGTTGCGCAGGCTCTCGCTCATCAGGGTGAGCTTCGACTGCGTGTCGTCGGCCTGGGGGATGCAGGTGGGGTGGATCTGGGTGTAGCAGGGGTTGGCGAAGAAGGCGCCCTTGCGGTGTGCCCGCCATGCGGCGGTGACGTTGCACGACATCGCGTTGGTGGACAGGAAGAACACGTTGCCGTAGCCGCCCGTGGCCATCACCACAGCGTGACCGGAGTGCGAGCAGACCTCGCCGGTCACCAGGTCGCGGGTGACGATGCCGGCGCAGCGGCCGTCGACGGTGACCACGTCGACCAGCTCGGTGCGGTTCCACAGGTTGACGTTGCCGAGACCGATCTGGCGGGCGAGCTGCTGGTAGGCGCCGAGCAGGAGCTGCTGGCCGGTCTGACCACGGGCGTAGAAGGTGCGACTCACCTGGGCGCCACCGAAGCTGCGGTTGTCGAGCATGCCGCCGTACTCGCGGGCGAAGGGCACGCCCTGGGCCACCATCTGGTCGATGATGTTCCCGCTCACCTGGGCGAGGCGGTACACGTTGCCCTCGCGGGCGCGGAAGTCGCCGCCCTTGACCGTGTCGTAGAACAGGCGGTGGATGCTGTCGCCGTCGCCGTGGTAGTTCTTCGCGGCGTTGATGCCGCCCTGCGCCGCGATCGCGTGGGCACGGCGAGGTGAGTCGTGGAAGGTGAACACGTCGACCTGGTAGCCGAGCTCGGCCAGGGTTGCGGCGGCCGAGGCGCCGGCCAGGCCGCTGCCGACCACGAGCACCTTGAACTTGCGCTTGTTGTTGGGGTTGACCAACTTCATGTCGGCCTTGTAGTTGTCCCACTTCTCGGCGACGGGGCCGGCGGGGATCTTCGCATCGAGCACGATCTCGCTCACAGTGTGATCACTCCCCCACGATCCCGGCCAGGACGGCGATCGGGAAGCTGACATTGCCGACAACGACGAGGGTGGCGACTCCGATGGCCAGGTGGCGTCGCCACTTGTTGAACTTCGGGTTGTTCCAACCGAGCGACTGGAAGAGGCTCCACACCCCGTGGAAGAGGTGGGTGCCGAGCGCGATGTTGGCGACGATGTAGAGCACGGACACGGGTACGCGCTCGAAGCTGCGCACCACGTTCTGGTAGGCCTCACCACGTACGAACTCACCGGCCGCGGCATCGGCCCCGATGTCGTTGGTGTAGCCCCAGGTGAGGTCGGCCAGGTGCCACAGCACGAACAGGGCGATGATGACGCCGGTCCAGCGCATCGTCCGGCTGGCGAAGTTGGCGACCTGGTAGTCCCGAGGGCTCTGGTACTTCACCGAGCGGGCCTCGCGGTTGAGCCGGGTGAGGCTGCATCGCGGCGTGGATGTGCACAAGCACCGCCCCCATCAGCCCGAGACGCATCGGCCCACAGCACCACGGTGCGGGGCATGATCGGCACCAACAGCTCGCGCAGGAACTCGGCGTAATCGTTGAGGTGCTCGGCGCCGAGGTACATCTTCAGGTTGCCGACCATGTGGGCCACCACGAACCCCAACATCATGATGCCCGAGATCGCCATCGCGTACTTCTTGCCCACAGCCGTGCTGTAGAGGTCGAGCAGGAAGAACTTGCGACGCTTCCTCGGTGTCGCCGCGGTGCCCGTGACGGGTCCGCGCTGGCTGGACTGTCTGTGCCATCTCGTGACGGCCTTTCGACTGTGGGACGGGTTACCAGTCGAGGACGCTAGCCCCACGCTCTCAGCTGGGCGAATTCCGCGACGCGCGAACCTGCCCTGCCCCGAATCGAAGCTCCGACCCCGCCTGGAGTTCGCCGGATTGCGCGAAACTCAATACACTTCCCGGATTGCCCCAACCAAGCGTAGCCCCATGGCCGCGCCCTAGATACCCCGGAGATCACCGGTGCCAGCACTTATCGCCGAAGGCGGCTATCAGGTATTCGAGCTCAAGGGTGGCGAGTGGGCCGTCCTGCTGCTCTCCGCCGCCTCCGCCCTTCTCGCCATCGCCGTCGGTTTCTTCCTCGCCAAGAGCGTGCTCGCCGCCGACGAGGGCTCCCCGAAGATGAAGGAGATCGCCCTGCGCGATCCAGGAGGGCGCATTGGCCTACCTCAAGCGCCAGTTCAAGACGATCGCCGTCATCCTCATTCCGCTGGCCGTCATCGTCTTCGTCACCAGCGACGGCGATCCACAAGCCCGAGGTCAACGGGGTGAGTGACGAGGCACTGTCGTTCGTCCAGTCCGGCGTGTGCCGCACGCTCGCCTTCATCCTCGGCTGTCTCGCCTCCGGGCTCACCGGCTACATCGGCATGACCCTGGCCACGCGCGGCAACGTGCGCACCGCCGCCGCCGCCCTCACCGGCAGCATGCCCAAGGCGCTCACGGTCGCCTTCCGCACCGGCGGCGTGGCCGGCATGTTCACCGTCGGGCTCGGCCTGCTCGGTGCGACCGTGATCATCATGATCGTTCCAGAACACGTCGCTCGGCGATCCTCATCGGCTTCGGCTTCGGCGGTTCGCTGCTCGCCCTGTTCCTGCGCGTCGGCGGCGGCATCTTCACCAAGGCCGCCGACGTCGGCGCCGACCTGGTCGGCAAGATCGAGGCGGGCATCCCCGAAGACGACCCGCGCAACCCGGCCACCATCGCCGACAACGTCGGCGACAACGTCGGCGACTGCGCCGGCATGGCGGCCGACCTGTTCGAGAGCTACGAGGTCACCCTCGTCGCCTCGATCATCCTCGGCGTCGCGGCCTTCAACTCGATCGGCGCCAACCCGGCACTCGGCCTCGTGTTCCCGCTGGCCGCTCGCGCCATCGGCGTCATCGCCTCGATCGTCGGCGTCTTCGCCGTGAAGGCCAAGGAGGGCGAGACCAACGCGCTCAAGCCGATCAACCGAGGCTTCCTGGTCGCCGGCGTCGCTCACCCTCGTCGGCACGCTCGCTCGTCGCCCTCGTCTACGTCGGCAACGACCACGGCAACGCCGGGCTGGAAGTGCTTCGGCGCCGTGGCCATCGGTCTCGTGCTCGCCCAGGTGCGTCAGCCGGCTCACCGAGTACTACACCGGCACCCACTACGGCCCGGTGCAGGAGATCGCCGAGTCGAGCCGAGACCGGCCCGGCCACCGTCGTCCTGTCGGGCACCGCCAGCGGCCTCGAGTCGCTCGGTGTACGCGGTCGTCGCCATCGCCATCGCCATCGGCGTGGCGCTCGCCGCTCGGCGGCGGCAACCTCAGTTCTCGCTCTACCTCGTCGCCCTGTGCGGCATGGGCATGCTCGCCACCACCGGCGTGATCGTGTCGGAGGACACCTTCGGCCCGGTCAGCGACAACGCCGCCGGCATCGCCGAGATGTCGCGGCGAGTTCCACGGCGAGGCCGCAGCGGATCATGGTCAGCCTCGACGCCGTCGGCAACACCACCAAGGCCGTCACCAAGGGCTTCGCCATCGGCTCGGCGGTCATCGCCGCCGTCGCCCTGTTCGCCAGCTTCATCGAGACCGTCGGCGACGAGCTCGGCCTCGACGCCGAGAACCTGGCAGCGACGGCGTCTTCGAGGCGCCGGAACTGCAGATCAACGTCGCCGACCCGAAGATCTTCATCGGCCTGCTGATCGGCGGCGCCGTGCCGTTCCTGTTCTCGGCGCTCGCCATCCGCGCCGTCGGTCGCACCGCCGGCGTGGTGGTGCAGGAGGTGCGCAAGCAGTTCGCCGACGGCAAGATCATGAGCGGCGAGAAGCAGCCCGACTACGGCCCGGTCATCGACATCTGCACCGCGGCCTCGCTGCGCGAGCTGGCCACCCCGGCGCTGCTCGCCGTGCTGACCCCGGTGATCATCGGCTTCGGCATCGACTGCGACGGCGCTCGGCGCGTTCCTGGCCGCCGTCATCCTCGTCGGCCAGCTGATGGCCAACTACCTCGTCCAACGCCGGTGGCGCCTGGGACAACGCCAAGAAGTACATCGAGGACGGCCACCACGGCGGCAAGGGCACCGACGCCCACAAGGCAGCGGTCATCGGCGACACCGTCGGCGACCCGTTCAAGGACACCGCCGGCCCGGCCCTCAACCCGCTGATCAAGGTGATGAACCTGGTCGCGCTGCTGATCCTGCCGGCGATCATCAACCTCCAGGACAACGACGGCGCCCGCTACAGCATCGCCGCAGCAGCCCTGGTCGTGCTGATCGGCGCCATCATCTTCAGCAGCCGCAAGAGCAACTCGTTCGCCGGCGCTGCCAACTGAGTGAGGCCCTCGAACCCGTTCCGGGCTGTAGCGTACGCCCCGTGCTCGGGCTGCTGGACTTCGCTAACAAGTGGGTGGAGAAGGGCGGCCTGGCCGTTCTGGCCATCATCGTCTTCGCCGAATCAGGTCTGCTGGTCGGGTTCTTCCTGCCCGGCGACTCGCTGCTGTTCTTCGCCGGCTTCCTGTCCAGTGAGGCCGGCGGCCACCTCCTACCCTCCCTGCCCTGGGTGGCCCTCACCTGCGCTCGTGGCGGCCATCCTCGGCGACCAGGTCGGCTACATGATCGGCGCCAAGTTCGGCCCGGCACTGTTCCAGCGCCCCAAGAGTCGCTTCTTCCATCCCGAGAACGTGCGCAAGGCAGAGGCGTTCTTCGCCAAGCACGGCTCGAAGACCATCGTGCTCGCCCGCTTCGTGCCCATCGTTCGCACCTTCGTGCCCACGGTGGCCGGCGTCAGCAACATGCACTACCGCACCTTCGTCACCTACAACGTCATCGGCGGAGTCCTCTGGGGCGTCGGCATCACCACCCTCGGCTTCTTCCTCGGCGAGATCGAAGCGGTGAAGAACAACATCGAGATCGCCGCGATCGTCATCGTCGGCATCTCGGTGCTGCCTGTCGCGTTCGAACTGTGGAAGCACCGTCGGGCCGCGGCAGCAGCCGACTGACCCGTGCCAGGGCGGTGGAGTCAGCCTTCGTCGCTCTCCACCGACACGAAGTCGATCAGCTGCTCCACCGCACCAACGAGCTCCGGGCGGAGGTCTGCGTAAGTGCGCACCTTGTTGCGCAGGCGCGGCCAGAAACCGGCAAGGTCGGTACCCAGGGCCTGACAGAGGCCCTCCTTCCACGGCGTACCACGCGGCACTTCGGGCCACTCGACCAGGCCCATCACGCGTGGCCACACCCCGACCCAGACATCGACGAAGGGATGACCGGTCACCATCACGTGAGGGCCGGCCACCTGGTTGGCCAGGCGGTGTTCCTTCGTGCCGACCACGAGGTGATCGACGAGGATGCCGAGGCGACGGTGCGGCCCCGGGCAGAACTCGGCGACCATCGCCACTACGTCGTCGAGGCCGTTCATCGGCTCGACGACGATGCCCAGCTCACGCAGATCGTCGCCCCACACGTGCTCCACCAGCTCGGCGTCGTGGCGTCCCTCGACCCAGATGCGGCTTGCCACGGCCAAACGAGCCGGGGCACGGCCGCCCTTGCCCGCGAGCGACCCACTGTTGGTGACCTTGGAGCCGGCAGCCGCCGCTGGCGGGGGCGTCGGGCGGACCAGGGTGACCGGCTTGCCCTCGACCAAGAACCCGCCCGGCTTGAACACAAACTGCCGCTCCCGGCCGTCACGGTCCCTCAGGCTGACGGCCTGGGCATCGACACCGACGACCTCACCACAGAATCCGCTCGCCCGGTCCTCCACCACCAGTCCCGCCTCGGCCTGCACGTTCGGGTAGGCGGGTGCCCGCTTCTGCTGTTCGAATTCGTCGAGGATGTCGCGGCTCATGGTGCCTCAACGGTACGCGCCTGCCACCCTTGCTCGGTGAGCACCTGCAGCACGCCAGTGCCGTCGCAGCGTCGGTAAGGTGCCACGAGACAGCCGGGGGCGGCGGTCACGGCGTCAGCTCGGGGCACGTAAGGCGCGCCCCAGACGTGAACCCGGTGGGCCAGGCCCTCGAAGGCCACGCCCGCGACGGCCAGCTCGATGACGGCGTCGACCTCGCCGGCCTGCTCGTAGCCGTCGGCGATGGCGACGGGCTCGCCGGAGCCGTACCACTCGATGTCGAAGGCCACCGTGGTGAGGGTGCCGAATGGTCGGTGCGCCGCATCCATGGGGTCGTCGAGCAGGACCCCATGGGCCTCGTTGCCCAGGTTCCACTGGCGGTACGGAACCTCGCAGGTTTGGTCGGCCCACATCTCCGGCGGCTTGATCTCCAACCCCTGGCGCAGACCGGTGCCGTCGAGCTCCTCGACGTAGAGGTAGGGCTCACCGGTACGCGCCAGCCCAGCCCAATAGTCGAAGCGGAGGCCGCGCAGCTCGAAGCCGATGAACAAGCCCACCGTCGCGGTCCTTGTTCCAGGCCCACCACCACCAGGCTTCGACGGCAGCATCGAGATGACGCAGTTCGTCTGCATTGGTGGGCATACGGGCCAGGTTATGAGTCAGACTGGACGTGTGATCCGTTATCTCAGTCTCGAGTGGCTCGAAGCCCTGACAGCCGAGGTCGCTGCCGACGAAGCCCTCCAGCGCTTGGCCCTGACACATACGATCGGCGTCACCCAGGTTGTCACTGCCGGCCCCGAAGGCGACGTCACCTATCACCTCCAGGTGGGCGATGGAAGGGCGGCGTTCGGCCCCGGCGCCGCCTTCCCCGAAGACGTGCGCATGGAGCAGAGCTGGGACACGGCCGTCGGCGTGGCCACCGGCGCGATGAACGCCCAGGAGGCCTTCATCAAGGGTCGCATCCTGCTCACGGGTAGCCAGCAGAAGCTCGTCGACGCCCAGCCCGTGTTCGGTGCCCTCGACGCCGTGTTCCGCGCCATCCGCGAGCGCACCGAATACTGCTGAGCGCTCGCAGAATCCTGGCTCACCAACATGCCCGAGCTGCCCGAGGTCCAGGCCCACGCCGAGAGGCTCACCGCCCAGTTCGCCGGCTCCGTGCTGAAAGGGTTCGTGCCGCTCACCTTCACCGTCTTGAAGACCGCCCTGCCGCGGCCTGAGCAGGCGTACGGTCAGGCCCTGCAGACGGTGGGGCGGCGGGGCAAGTACCTGCTCCTCGGTTTCGGTGAGGTCACCTTCGTCGTACATCTCATGCAGGGCGGCAGGCTGCTGGTTGACACCAAGCAGTCGCCCAGGCCGCGCAACGGTCAGGCCCGATTCGTGTTCACCGATGGCCGGGCCCTACTGCTCACAGAGGCCGGCACCGAGCGCAGGGCGGGGGTGTGGTGCGTGGCCAGCACCCGGCTCGACGGCCCACCCCTCGACCGGCTGGGCCCCGAGGCACTCTCGTTCACCCCAGCCTCACTCGCCACGGCATTCGCTGCGCACAACATGCGTCTGCACGGGTTCCTTCGCGACCAGCGCCACATAGCCGGCCTTGGCCGCATGCTGGCCAACGAGATCTGCCATCGGGCCAAGCTTTCGCCCTTCTCCATGACCGGCAAGCTCGGTGTGCCCGGTGCTGCCAAGGTGGTGCAGGCGATCACACGAAGCCGTCGACGAAGGGCTCGCCTACGAGCGCACCCGCTCCGACATGAGCTCCTCGGCCGACCGGCCCGGCCGGGTGCACAACCGGGTGGGTCAACCCTGCCCGGTGTGCGGTCACGCCATCCGCTCGGTCAGCTACACCGGCTACACCGTCGCCTACTGCCCCACCTGCCAGACCGGCGGCAAGCTCCTCGCCGACAACACCACCTCCAAGTTCCTCAAGTAGCTCCAGCGGCGGAACCCTCGGAGCGAAGTCGAGGTGATCGGGGGTGGCGTACTCTGGCTCCATGCCGATCCACATCCGAGCCGACGCGTCCGACTTCGCCTCCTCCGTGCTGGTGCCGGGCGACCCGCGCCGGGCCAAGTACATCGCCGAGACCTTCTTCGACCCCGGTGCCCGGCTGGTGAACGAGGAGCGCGGTGCCCTCGGCTTCACCGGCACCTACAAGGGCAAGCCGATCAGCGTGCAGGCAGGTGGGATGGGCTGCGCCAGCGCGGCGATCTACTACAGCGAGCTGATCCAGTTCGGCGCCAACCGCCTCATCCGCGTCGGCACCGCGGGCGGCCTGGCCGATGGCCTGCGCATGGCCGACACCGTCGTCGCCGTCAGTGCCACCCCCGACGACCCGATCGTCAGCCAGCTCACCGGCGGCGAAGCCCACGCCCCCACCGCCACCTACACGCTGGTCGAGAAGGCGGTGCAGTTGGCGCGGGCGAAGGGTGCCACCGTGCACGTCGGCCCGATCGTGTCGGCGGCCCTGTTCTACGACGTGCGCGAGGGCATCATGCAGCGCTGGAAGGATCGTGGCCACCTCGCTGTGGAGATGGAGGCTGCCGTGCTCTACACCCTCGGCGCGATGCACAAGATCGAGACCCTGTGCATCGCCACGATCAGCGACCTGATCACCAGCGAGAACCAGGCCGAGCGGATCAGCGACGAAGAGCTGAAGGCTGGCGTCGACCGGATGATGGAGGTCGCCTGCGAAGTCGCCGTCGGCTGAGCGACCGCCGGCCTGGCCCGACAGGGGGTCAGATGAGGCCGAGGTCCTTGACGGCGTCGCGCTCTTCGGCCAGTTCGGCGACGCTGGCGTCGATCTTGCCGCGGCTGAACTCGTTGATGTCGAGGCCCTGGACGATCGCGTACTCGCCGTCCTTGCACACGCAGGGGAAGCGCTGATCAGGCCCTCGGGCACACCGTAGGTGCCATCGCGACGGTACGGCCATGCTCACCCAGTCGCCGGCGGGCGTGCCGAGCGACCAGGAGCGGACGTGGTCGATCGGCGGCGTTGGCGGCCGAGGCGGCCGACGACGCGCCGCGGGCCTCGATGATGGCAGCGCCGCGCTTGGCGACGGTAGGGATGTACTCGTCGGCGTACCAGGCATGATCCTGGACCGCCTCGTAGGCGTTCTTGCCCTTGACCTTGGCGTGATACAGGTCGGGGAACTGGGTGACCGAGTGGTTGCCCCAGATGGTCATGTTGGTGATGTCGTTGACCGTCGTGGCGGTGCGTTGGGCGAGTTGGGTGATCGCCCGGTTGTGGTCGAGCCGGGTCATCGCGGTGAAACGCCGGGGGTCCAGGTCGGACGCGTTCTGCTGGGCGATGAGGGCGTTGGTGTTGGCCGGGTTGCCGACGACGAGGATCTTGACGTCCTTCTTGGCGCTGGCGCTGAGGGCCTTCCCCTGGGGCTTGAAGATGCCGCCGTTGGCACTCAACAGGTCGCTGCGCTCCATACCTGCCTTGCGCGGCATCGCCCCCACCAGCAGGGCGACGTCGGCGTCACCGAAGGCGACGTCGGCGTCGTCGGTGCACACCACACCGGCGAGCAGGGGCAGGGCGCAGTCGTCGAGCTCCATCCGCACCCCGTCGAGGGCCTTCAAGGCCGGGGTGATCTCCAGCAGTTGGAGGATCACAGGGGTGGAAGGGCCGAGCATCGAGCCGGAGGCGATGCGGAACAGAAGGCTGTAGCCGATCTGGCCGGCTGCACCGGTGACGGCGACACGAACAGGAGTTGTCATGCCCAAGAGCGTAGGCCCGTCGGTGCCACCGGGCGAAAGTCGCCCCGAGGAGGCAGCCCTCAGGAGCGTCTAGGCGATGAGGGGCAGCCCGAACCCGGCGAGGATCAGGTTGGCGTAGAACACAGCCGGCCCCGTGCCGTTGCACGAGATGTGGATGCCGTCGGGGCACAGGTCTGTGTTGGCGGCCTGGGCATCCCAGTCGATCAGCTGGACATTGGGGTAGGTGGAGGGCAGGGAGCGGAGCAGTTCGTTGTTGCCGGCGATCCAGGCGACGTCGGCGTGGAGTGTCATGAACCAAACCGGACCGGCCGTCGAGGGCACTTCGGCCATGATCGCCGCGATGTCGGCGCTACTCATCGGCGCGTTGGTGCCGACCTGGATGACGATCGCCGTACCGGCACCGATCTCACCGGCATCGCGCAGCTTGATCACCGTGTTCTTGACCCCCTCCGGCCCGCGGTTCTCCTTGGCGTCGACGTAAACCGAGGCGATCTGGAGCTGGTCGACGGCGCCGACCATCACCGACTCGCCGATGGCAACGTACTTCTGGGGCTCCTTGGGCACGGTCGTCGTGGTGATCGCAGTCGTGCCCGTCGTGTCGCCCGGGGCAAGTGACGGCTCCGTCACCGGCACCGTGTCGTCGGGCGTCGTGTTGTGGGCGAGGGAGCACTCGACGTCGCCCACACAGTGGTCGTCGGCGATGGCGATGCTGAACGCGCTGAGGACCAGTACCGCCCCCACCGTGCCCGCGGCGACAATGCGGCGCGGTTCGCTGCGCACGGCGGCGATCATCGCTCGGAAGTTGCCGGTGCGGATGGGCGTCTCGACGAAGCGGTAGCTGGCCTCGGTGACGACACCGGTGATCACCATGGCCACCACGAACTCGGCCACCGAGAGCTCGATCTGGGCCTGCTTGCGGATGATCTGGTAGATCGGCCAGTGGTAGAGGTAGAGACCGTAGCTGCGGGTACCGACCCACAAGAAGAGCCGGTTGCCGAGGAGGTTGCCGGCCGCCGCATGCTTGTGGGTGACAGCGGCAACCACCATCAGGGTGGCGACGCCGACGAGGAACAGGCCACCCCGGTAGAGCCACGGGTTGTACACCGAGCCGTCCTCGAGGTACATCGTCGCCATCAGCAGCACCAGCAGGGCGAGGCCGAGTACGGCCAAGGCATCGAGGCGGCGGCCCTTGTCGCGCAGAGGTCCGCGCAGGATGGCCGCCGGCCTCCACAAGATGGCGAAGCCGGCACCCAACAGCAGGCCACCCGCTCGCGAGAGCGACCCCAGGTAGAGCATCTCGTTGATGTTGATGTAGCGCTCGCCCACCGACCAGCACCCGGCCGAGAACTGGTCGCTGCACGCCGTGGCGATCGGGCCGCTGACGAACAGCACCGCCACCAGACCGGTGATCGCCAGGCTGGCACCGATGAACCTCATGCCGATGGAGGGAAGCCGGTGCCGATATCGGCGCAGCACGACCACCATCACCAGCGGCCACAAAAGATAGAACTGCTCCTCGACAGCCAGCGACCACAGGTGGCGCAGGGGCACGAACGCCTCACCGGCCGCATAGCCCTGCCCCACCCAGATCTGGTACCAGTTGCTGACGTAGAAGATGCCACCGAGGAAGTCGCCGCGGGCGTCGTAGCGGGTCTCGGGGAAGAAGGCGGTGATGTACACCGCGACGGCAGCCATCATCACGAAAAGCGCGGGCAGAAGGCGTCGGGCGCGGCGCAACCAGAATTGCCCGAGATTCACGAAGCCGTTCTTCTCGTGCTCGCCGAGCAGGAGGAGGGTGATCAGGTACCCGGAGATCACGAAGAACACCTCGACACCGAGGTAACCGCCCGCCAGCCAGTCGTGGTTGGCGTGGTAGATCATCACGCCCACTACGGCAATGGCGCGCAGGCCGTCGAGACCGGGCAGGTACGGCACGCGGCTGATCCCGCCGGTGGTGGTGGAACTGGGCCGCGCCGACATCGGAGCAACAGTATGGATGGCGACGGGCCCGGATGCGAGCGACTACCTCACCAAGTCGGGACGGCCGATGGCATCGACGATCAGGTTGGCGTAGAACTGCTTGGCGTTGGCCGTCGACAAATGGATGCCTCCGTCGCTCTTGCTCAGCTCACCGGCCACCATCTGGGAAGCAACCTCCCAGTCCACCACCTTGACGTTTGGGTAGATCAGAGGCAGGTTGCGGATGCGCGCGTTGTTGTCCGCAATCCAGCCACGCGGCGCCTTGACTGTGAGGAAGACCACGAGCTGAGTCTGATCGGCAGGCAGTTGGGCCATGATGCGGCCGAGCGTCTCGTCGCTCACCGAACCGTTGGTGCCGGTCTGGATGACGATGGTCCTGCCGATCTGCCCCTGGGCCCTCATCCACTCGAGGATTTCGGCCACCCCCGTTCCCTGTCGGCTGACCTCGGCGTTCACCCACACCCCACCGGCTTCGAGCTGGGGTTTGGCTCCGAGCATCACCGACTCACCGATCGCCCAGACGGGCAGGAGGGCCAGAGGGTCGATGGTCGTGGTCGTGGTGGCGGGCATCGTCGAGGTGGTGGCCCCCACCAAAGTGGAGATAGGAGAAACCACTTCGGTTGCCACCGTCGGCGGTGGCGCCGTGGTAGCCGACGGAGGGGGCTCGACGGTCGACAGAGGCGGCCTGCACCAAAGAGCACTCCACCTCCCCCACGCACAACAACTGGGCGGTAGCAATGCTCACTGCGGCGAACCCGGCGAGCACGGCGAGAGAGGCGCCGACCATCACCCCGCGACGGCGGCGCCGGGCAGCCCTCAAGGTGCGCGGCGGCCGGGCACCCCTCAGCCACTCGCCGAGGCGACCGAGCCTCACCGGGGTCTCGATCAGGCGGTAGCTGAGCTCGGTGATCGGCACCGTGATCAACATCGCGATGAGGAACTCCGTGCCGCCGAGCTGGAGGCCCGGCTCGCGGATGATCTGGTAAACCGGCCAGTGGTAGAGGTACAACCCATAGCTGCGCGTGCCCACCCAGTGGAGGGGGCGCATGCCCAGCAGCCGGCCGATCCACGAGCGACGATGGGTCGCAGCGGCAATCAGCAGCACGGTGCACAAGCCGGTGACGAAGAACCCGCCGCGGAACAGCCACGGGTCGTAGCTCACGCCGAGCAGCTCTCCTTCGGTGGAGATGTACACGTTGAGGGCCAGCAGCACCAGGCCGGCGAGAGCGGCCAGAGCGGCCAGGTCGAGGCGATGACCGCGACGACGCATCGGCCCACGCATCACGGCCAGGGGCCGCCACACCATGGCGAAGGCCGAACCCATCATCAGCCCACCGGCTCGGCTGAGCGTGCCCAGGTACAACGACTCGTTCACGTTGATGCACCGTCCGAACACCTCGAGGTAGCCATGGGTGCTCTCGACGCAGCTCATGGCCACATCGCCGCTGACGAACATGAACCCCGTGACCAGGGCGATCATGACACTGGTGGCGAACAACCACAGCCCCACCCGCGGCAGGCGATCCGGGCCACGGCGCAGGAGGAGCAGCATCACCAGCGGCCAGATCAGGTAGAACTGCTCCTCCACGGCGAGCGACCACAGATGCCGCAGTGGAGCCAACGCCTCGAAGTCGGTGTACCCCTGACCGACCCAGATCTGATACCAGTTGCTGCCGTAGAAGATCCCGCCCACGAAGTCGCCCCGGGTCGCCCCCATCGGCCGGCGATCGAAGAGGGCCATGTAGATGCGCCAGTGCACCCAGCATCGTGAACAGGGCAGGCAAGCAGGCGACGGGCCCGGCGCAGCCAGAAGTGGCGCAGGCTCACGCGCCCTGTGCGCTCCTTCTCGCCGATGAGCAGGAGCGTGATCAGGTAGCCGGAGATGACGAAGAACACCTCCACGCCGAGGAACCCGCCGCGCAGCCAGGTGTGGTTGGCGTGGTACACCATCACCGCCACCACGGCGACGGCGCGCAATCCGTCGAGGCCCGGCAGGTACGGCACACGGCTGATCTGCGCGACGGAGCGCGGGGTGGGTGAGCGGCTGGGCGATCGATTCGGTTGACGCGGCCATTCCGTGAGTTCAGTCTGGCCGACTGCCGACCGCCGGGTTACGTCACAACGACGTCGCTACAAGAGAGCGCCTTCACCTCGAGGAACTCCTCGAGCCCGAACCGGCCGGCCTCGCGGCCGAGCCCGCTCTGCTTGTAGCCGCCGAACGGGGCCATCACGTTGAACGCGCCACCGTTGACCTCCACCTGGCCGGCGCGAATTCGGCGGGCGACGCCGCTTGGCGCGCTCGGGGTCCGTGCTCCACACCCCACCGGCGAGGCCGTAGATCGCTGTCGTTGGCGATCTCGACCGCTTCGTCCTCGCTGTCGTAGGGCATGATCGACAGCACCGGGCCGAAGATCTCCTCGCGGGCGATGGTCATGTCGCGGGTGACGTTGCTGAACACGGTCGGGGCGACGAAGTAGCCGCTGCTCCAGACCCTGCCGGCGTCTCGGTGCCACCGGTCGACAAGGGTGGCACCCTCGTCGATGCCCTGCTGGATGAAGCCGCGCACCCGCTCGCGCTGTGCGGCAGACACCAGCGGCCCGAGGCGGGTGGTCGTTGTCGAACGGGTTGCCGGGGGTGAACTTCGAGGCGGCCGCCGGCGGCGAGCTGCTCGACCTCGGCCAAGCCGATCGCGAGGTACGAGCATGCGGGTCGAGCGCGGTGCAGGTCTGGCCCGAGTTGAGCATAGCACTTGCCCACCCCGTCGGCGACAGCCTTGGCGAAGTCGGCGTCGTCGAGGATGATGTTGGCGCTCTTGCCGCCCAGTTCGAGGGCGACCTTCTTCACCGTCTGGCTGGCGACCTCGGCCACCCTCTTGCCGGCGCGGGTGCTGCCGGTGAAGCTCACCATGTCGACGCCGGCATGGGCGACGATCGCCTCGCCCACCACCGGGCCGAGCCCGGTGACGAGGTTGAACACCCCGGCCGGCAGGCCGGCCTCGTGGACCACCTCGGCGAGGATGAAGGCGTTGATCGGGGCGACCTCGCTGGGCTTGAGCACCACGGTGTTGCCGGCGGCGAGGGCCGGGGCCACCTTGAGCGCGATCTGGTGCAGCGGGTAGTTCCACGGGGTGATGCAGCCGACGACGCCGATCGGTTCGCGCACCACGAGCGCGTTGCCGATCTCCTCCTCGAACTCGTAGGTACCCAGCAACTGGGCTGCGATCGCGAAGTTGGCCCTTGGCAGGCCGGCCTGGATGATGTTGCTGAGCACCAGACGGCATGCCGACTTCCCTGGCGATCGTCTCGGCGATCTCGCCCGCCCGGGCTTCGAGACCGTCGTGGATCTTCATCAGGTAGGCGGCCCGGTCCTGCTTGTCCAGGGAGCTCCACCCGGGGAAGGCGGTGCGGGCCGCAGCCACCGCGGCATCGACGTCGTCGGTGGTGCCTTCGGGGATGGTGGCGATGATCTCCTCGGTGGCCGAGTCGGTGACCGAGAGGGCACCGGTGCCGGTGGAGTCGACCCACTGGCCGTTGATGTAGAGCTGTTCGTAGGCGCGCATGGCCCGACCCTACGCTCGCTCAGACGGAGGGCCGCAAGCCGAGGTTGCGAAAGATTTCGTGGGCGGCCCAACTGCGGTTGAGTGTGTAGATGTGCAAACCCGGTGCGCCGAGTTCGAGAAGGCGGGCACCAATCTCGCTGGCGATCTCGACCCCGATGCGCTGGGCCTCGTCGAGATCGTCGCCGGCCTTCTCCATCCTCTCCACCACCCACCGCGGCACCTCGGCACCGCTCATGTGCGCCATTCGCGAGACCTGGCCGAGGTTGCTGATCGGCATGATGCCGGGCAGCACCGGCTTGGACACGCCAAGCGCTTCGAGGTCGTCGATCATCGCCAGGTAGTGCTCGACGTCGAAGAAGAACTGGGTGATCGCGAAGTCGGCAGCGGCGAGCTTGGCGGCAAGGTGGGCACGGTCGCTGGCACGGTCCGGTGACCGCGGGTGCAGTTCGGGATGGGCGGCGACACAGATGGTGAAGTCGCCGAATTCCTTGACCTCTTCGACCAGGTCGAGTGAATAGTCGTAGTCGCTGTGGGCGTGACCGTGCCCCTCCTTGGGCGGGTCGCCGCCGAGGGCGAGGATGTTCTCGATGCCCTCGGCCCGGTAGTCGGTGAGCATCGAGATCACGTCGGCGCGGGTGTGGCCCTGGCACGTGAGGTGGGCCATGGGCGTGATCGCCGTCTGTCGGCGCACCCAACTCACCAGGTCAGCGGTCTTGGTTCGGGTACCTCCACCGGCGCCGTAGGTGACGCTGATGAAGTCGGGCTGGAGATGCTCGAGCTCGGAGATGGCCCGGCCGAGGCTGAGCCACCCGGCCTCGTTCTTGGGTGGGAAGAACTCGAACGAGAAGGTGCGCCCCGAGGCGAGGAGGTCGGAGATGCGGGCCACTGCCTACAGCATGGTCGATCAGAGTCCGGTCTCCATGACAGATTGTGAGGAAGTGATCCGAGGGGGTACTCCATGTCACAGGTCCCGGCCGGTTGGCACCATGATCCGTACGGCCGGTTCCAGTACCGCTACTGGGACGGCGAGAGCTGGACCGAGCACGTCTCCACCGGTGGGCAACAGCAGGTCGATCCGCTGGGCGCATCTACGGTTATACCCTTCGCCATCCCAGACTCGGCCATCGCGGGCGCGGACGCAAGCCCCGCCGACCTGGTCGATGAGCCGGCCGAAGCCGGATCGGGCGGAAGTGGTCTCACCTCGTTTCTCGACGGGCTCGGTCCCGACACGCGCGAGCGCCCCACCCCTCTCCTGAGGTCGGCGTCAAGTGGTATCGGCGGCGCAATCCTGGCTGCCGGCGCTCTTGTCCTTGCCGCTCCCGACGACGACCCGCGCGCCGTCGTGATCATCGTGTCGGCCCTCCTGCTGGCCGCCGCCCTGACCATCCGCCTCGGGGCCAAGGTGGCCGAGATGCAGGCCGCGGCGACCGGCATTGCCGCTGTGGCCATCCCCACCTTCGCTGTAGCGGTCACCATCTCTGATGGCAGCAGCGACTTCCTCACCGGCGCTCTGCTGACCGTCCTCTACTTTGCAGCGTGGGCTCTGCCCGGCTTCCGGGGCCGCAACCTGTTCCTCGGTCTGGCTGCCCTCGCTTTGCTGGGCACGTTCGGCGCGCTGACCTCCGATGACGACGGCATGGCAGACAGGTGCGCGGGCTACCTCGACGACGGTGACTGGGACCGTTACGACGAGGAGTGCGGCGATTACTACTACGAGGGCAACAGCTTCCTGCCCGGCGACCTCACCGACAACATCGGTACGCAGGGGGCCATCTACCTTCTCGGGGCGGGGGCATTCTTGGGTGGCACGTGGTATCTGGATCGCCGCGGCTATCGCGGTGCAGGCACGGCCCTTGCAGCGGCCGGCTTGTTCGCCGCCTTCACCGGAACCCTGTTGCTGATCGACGAGTTCGGTGAGACGTGGGGTCCTCTGTTGATGATCGCTGTCGGGGTCATCGTCAGCATCGTCGGCAGTCATGGGTCACGACGAGCAACGACCTGGTGGGGCGCCGTGCTCGCGGCCGCAGGCATCGTCGCGCTGGTGATCACGGAGATGGAGCCCAGTTCCGTCGACGCCGTCGGTGGTTCTCTGCTCATCGCCGGCGCCGTGTTGGTCATTGCGCCCATGCTCGCCACGGGTTTGAGGAGACTGCGCGAGCAGCCGGCACCACCTGTTCAGTGACGGAAGTGGCGTTCGCCGGTGAACACCATCGCGATGCCGTGCTCGTCGGCCGCGGCGATGGACTCCGCGTCGCGCATGCTTCCGCCGGGCTGGATGATCGCGGCGATGCCAGCTTCGGCGGCAACGTCGAGGGTGTCGCGGAAGGGGAAGAAAGCATCGCTAGCGCAGACCCCACCGACCACGCGCCCGGCAGCGCGTTGGGTGGCTATGCGGGCCGAGTCGACCCGGTTCTGCTGCCCGGCACCGACCCCGAAGGCCTGGAGGTCCTTGGCGAAAACGATGGCGTTGCTGCTCACCACCGCGCACACCTGCCAGGCGAACTCGAGGTCGGCCCACTGCTCCGGTGACGGCTGGGCGGCAGTGACCACCTGCCAGCCCGACCGGTCGGGTGACACTGTGTCGACCTGCTGCACCAGCAGGCCGCCGTCGATGGTGCGCATGTCGAGGGACGAACCGAACGGTTGCCGAGCGGTGAGAACGCGCAGGTTGCCCTTCTTGGCGAACACCTCGAGGGCACCGGGCTCGTAGCCGGGAGCGACCACGACCTCGGTGAACACCGGCGCCAGCGCCTCGGCCAGGGCAACGCTGACCGGACGGTTGAGGGCGACGATGCCGCCGAAAGCGCTCACCGGATCGCAGGCGTTGGCGCGCGACGTACGCTTCGGCGATGTCGTCGGCGACGGCGACACCGCAAGGGTTGGCATGCTTGACGACCACACAGGCAGGGTTGCCGAAGCGGTGAACAAGCTTCCACGCCGCCTCCGAGTCGTAGAGGTTGAGGTAGCTGAGATCCTTGCCCTGGTGTTGGACTGCGCTGTCCCACCAACTCTGGGCGCCAGCCGTGCGATAGCGGGCACCCTGCTGGTGAGGGTTCTCGCCGTAGCGCAGAGACTGCACCCGTTCCAGAGAAAGGTGCAGACCCTCGGGCAGAGCCTCGTCGCTGTCGGGGGAGGGAGCGTCGAACCAGTTGGCTATGGCCGCGTCGTAAGCGGCAATTGCTGCGAACGCGTCGCGGCGCCAGGCGGCGCCGGGTGGCCGACGACAACTGCCCCTCCGCGCCGATCTCGTCGAGCACGACCCGGTAGTCGGCCGGGTTGACGACGACACCGACGTGGGCGTGGTTCTTGGCCGCAGCGCGCACCATCGCAGGCCCACCGATGTCGATCAGCTCGATGCTCGGGTTGGTGGTGAACGGATAGAGGTTCACCACCACGAGGTCGATGGGCTCGATGCCATGGGCGGCCATGTCGGCCTGGTGCGCCGGGTTGGTGGGGTCCGCCAGCAGACCTCCGTGAACCTTCGGGTGAAGGGTCACTACGCGATGGTCGAGGATGGCCGGAAGACCTGTGAGCTCGACGAGGTCGGTGACTGGCACGCCTGCCTCTGCGATCACCTTCGCCGTGCCACCACTGCTGACGATTCGCCAGCCGGCGGAGTGGAGCCCGGCGGCCAGATCGACGATGCCGGCCTTGTCGTATACGGAGAGCAGAGCGGTGGGCATGCGCTCAATGTACGCGGCTCGCGGGTATGCGCAGCCCAGTGGTTTACAAGGTGTACGGTTCGCGCTTGGTGGGAGGACGAAACCCGCCGCAGACCCGGGAGGCAAACGTGGATCTCAGCAAGTTCAAGACATCTGATTGGCTGAAGGTGGGTGGTGGTGCCCTCTTCTTGATCTTCGGCTTCTTCGACTGGGTGACCGTCGAGTATCAGGGCATCAGCGTGCCGGGTGGCAGCGGTGGCAATGTGTTCGACTTCACCTGGACCGGCGTCATCCCCTGGATCCTCGTGGTCGGTACAGCCGTCGTCACCTTCCTTCTCGCTGCGGGCATCATGAAGGCCGGCTCTTTGCCGTGGCCCCTCATCATGCTCGGCGCCACAGGCCTGGCGGCTCTGCTGCTGCTGATCCGCATCATCGTCAACCCTCTCGAGGGCAAGGACGCACTCGAGTCCTACGGCGCCGAAGTCGGGCGCGGCATCGGCATGATCGTCTCCGTGCTCGGCGGCCTCATCGCCTGCGCCGGTGCCTTCATGGGCTTCAAGGAGTCCGGTGGCGACCTCAACGACCTAAAGGACATGAACAAGTTGAAGAGCCAGTTCGGTGGCGCCGGTGGTGGTCAGGCCCCGCCTCCCCCGCCGCCCCCCGGCATGTCCCCCCCTCCGCCACCCCCGCCGGTCGGCTGAGCACTCCAGTTCCGTTCTGATCGAAAGGACCCCGCCTTCGGGCGGGGTCCTTTCGCGTCCGGGTACAGTTCCGTGCCCATGACGACCGACCCGGAACCCCTGATCGTCGGCCACAACCTGGTGAAACGGTTCGGCGAGTTCACCGCTGTCAACGGCATCGACATCGAGGTGCGACCCGGTGAGGTGTTCGGCTTCCTGGGCCCCAACGGAGCCGGCAAGAGCAGCACGATGCGCATGATCGGTTGCGTGTCTCCGGTGACGAGCGGCGAGCTCCGCATCTTCGGGCTCGACCCCACCACCGACGGCCCCCGGATACGCGCCCGCATCGGTGTGGTCCCCCAGCTCGACACCCTCGACACCGAGCTGACGGTGGCGCAGAACCTGTGGCTCTACGGCCGGTTCTTCGATCTGCCCCGCGCCGAGTGCAAACGCCGGGCCGCAGAACTGCTCGAGTTCGCCCAGCTCACCGACCGGGCCGACAGTGTGGTCGAGAGCCTCAGCGGGGGCATGAAAAGGCGCCTATCCATCGCCCGCTCCCTGATCAACGAGCCTCAGCTGCTCCTGCTCGACGAGCCCACCACCGGCCTCGACCCTCAAGCCCGGCACGTCCTCTGGGACCGCCTCTACCGGTTGAAGCAGCAAGGTGTCACCCTCGTACTCACCACCCACTACATGGATGAGGCGGAGCAGCTGTGCGACCGGCTGGTGGTGATGGATCAGGGCCGCATCGTGGCCGAGGGTTCGCCGCGGTCGCTGATCGAGCAGTACTCCACCCGGGAGGTGTTGGAGCTGCGCTTCACCGCCGGCACCAACGAGGACCTCGCGCCTTCGGTGGAAGGCCTCGGCACCCGACAGGAGGTTCTCCCCGACCGGATCCTCGTCTACGCCCACGACGGTGAGGCCGCACTGGCCGCGGCCCACGCTCGCGGCCTCGAACCGGAAAGCGCGCTGGTACGCCGGGCAAGCCTCGAAGACGTCTTCTTGCTGCTCACCGGCCGGACCCTGGTGGACTGATGGCCACGTCTGCTGCTTCCGGAGCGGGAGTCAGGCCGGCCACCTTCGGCGCCCTGCGTGTGGTGAGCTGGTATCTCGCGTCGTACAAGCGGCTGTGGAAGACGAACGTGTTGTCGAGCTTCGTCCAGCCCCTTCTGTACCTGCTCGGTCTCGGCGTGGGCGTGGGCGCGCTGGTGGACCGCAACACCGGTTCCAGCGATGTGCTCGGCGGCTCGTCCTACATAGGATTCGTCGCCCCCGGCCTGCTGGTAACCACGGCGATGGCCCTCGCCTCCGCCGAGAGCATGTGGCCGGTGATGGGCGGGTTGAAGTGGGACCGCGGCTACCACGGCATCGCCGCCACCTCGCTCGAGGCGCGCGACATCGTCCTCGGCCACGCAACCTGGATGACCCTGCGCTGCGCCATCGCATCAGGTTCGGTCGCCGCGGCACTCGCCCTGTTCCCCGACACACGGTCCTGGGGTCTCGCCCCAGCAGTGCTGGTGTCGATGCTCGTCGGTGTCGCGTTCGCGATGCCGATCATGGCGTTCTCTATCCGTGCCGAGTTCGACGGTGCCTTCCCCGCCTTGCAGAGGTTCGTGATCATCCCCCTGTTCTTGTTCGGCGGCGCCTTCTACCCACTCAGCCAGCTTCCCCTGGTCGCCCGATGGTTTGCCCAGGTGGCACCCCTGTGGCACGGCGTGGTGGTCGCCCGTGGGTTCACCACCGGCGATGTCACCTGGCTGGAAGCTGCCGGCCATCTCGGGTACGTGTGCCTGTGGGGCGTGGGCGGAACGGTCATTGCCGTCAGGCAAATGCGCAAGAAGCTCTATCCGTGAGCCCCCTCCTGTGGCGGGTGGTGCCCCCGGTGCTCGCCGTGAGGCGGCCGCAGAGGATGATCGAGCGCCATGTTGTGGCGTACCGACGCCAGTGGCTGATCATCGTCAGTGGTTTCTTCGAGCCCTTGTTCTACCTCTTGTCGATGCGTGCCGGCCTCGGCGATCTGGTGGGCAAGGTGGCTGTTGGTGGCCGCGAGGTGCCCTACGACGAGTTCGTCGCGCCGGCCCTGATGGCTGCTTCGGCGATGAATGGGGCGATCTTCGACAGCACCGGGAACGTGCTCCACCGGTTGAAGCAGGACCGCATCTACGACGCTGCGCTTGCTACGCCGATGGGCCCCGGTGATGTGGCCGTCGGTGAGATCGGCTGGGCCCTGATCCGCGGCCAACTCTATGCCATCAGCTTTCTCGCGGTCATGGCCGCCCTGGGGTTGGTGGGTTCGTGGTGGAGCCTGATGGCTCTGCCGGCGTGCGCCCTGATCGGGCTCACCTTTGCCTCCGTTGGATTCGCCAGTACCACCTTCATGCGCGGCTGGGCCGACATGGACATCGTCGCCACGGTCACCATGCCCCTGTTCTTGTTCTCGGCGACCTTCTTCCCCGCCAGCAGTTACGGCAGTTGGGCATGGGTGGTTCAGCTCTCCCCCCTCTACCACGGGGTGGCTCTTGTGAGGGCCGCCAACAGCGGGACCTGGACCACCGGCGTGATCGGCCACGTGGCTGTGCTGGCCGGTGTGGCCACCGTAGCGATGATCATCGCCGCCCGGCGCATCGACGCCCTTCTGCGTAAGTGACCCTTCCCTGTCGCCCTCCAGATCTGTGTGAGGAAATGGATCGTGGCCACGCAAGGGGCCACACCTAGCATGGACTTGCTCTCCTGGAGGACTGCCCCTGTGAAACAGATCGTCAAGTCAAGCAAGCTCGCCAACGTCTGTTACGACATCCGCGGTCCGGTGCTCGACAGGGCACGGGAGATGGAGGAAGAGGGCCAGAAAATCATCAAGTTGAACATCGGCAACCTCGCCGTGTTCGGCTTCGATCCACCCGACGAGATCGTCCAGGACATGATCCGCAACCTGCCCCACGCGGCCGGGTACACGGACAGCAAGGGCCTGTTCGCGCCGCGCAAGGCGATCGTCCACTACACCCAGGAGAAGCACATCACCGGGGTGGCGGTCGACGATGTCTACCTCGGCAACGGAGCCAGCGAGCTGATCGCGATGAGCCTCAACGCCCTCCTCGATGACGGTGACGAAGTACTTATTCCTGCGCCGGACTACCCCCTGTGGACAGCCTCGGTGTCGCTCTCCGGCGGCCACCCGGTGCACTACCTGTGCGACGAGCAGTCCGACTGGTACCCGGACCTCGACGACATCAGGCGCAAGATCACCGACCTCACCAAGGCGATAGTGATCATCAACCCCAACAACCCCACCGGCGCCCTGTACCCGCCGGAACTGCTTCTCGAGGTGATCGAGCTCGCCCGCCAGCACCAGCTGATCGTCTTCGCCGACGAGATCTACGACAAGACGCTTTACGACGGCAACACCCACACCAGCATCGCCTCGCTTGCCGACGACGTACTCTTCGTCACCTTCAACGGACTGTCGAAGAACTATCGCTCCTGCGGCTACCGAGCGGGATGGATGGTGGTGTCGGGCGAGAAGGGCCACGCCCGCGACTACATCGAGGGTCTCGACATGTTGGCCTCGATGAGGCTGTGCTCGAACACGCCCGGTCAGCTGGCCATCCAGACCGCACTCGGCGGCTACCAGAGCATCGACGACCTCGTCGCTCCCGGTGGCCGCCTGTGCCACCAACGGGACCTCGCCCACGACCTGCTCACCCAGATCCCCGGGGTTTCATGCGTGAAACCCAAGGCCGCGCTCTACATGTTCCCCCGTCTGGACCCCAAGATCTACCCGATCATCGACGACCAGCAGTTCGCCTACGACCTGTTGGCGGAGGAGAAGTTGCTCATCGTTCAGGGCACTGGTTTCAACTGGCCTACCCATGATCACTTCCGGCTGGTCTTCCTGCCCAACGCCGACGACCTGAGCGAGGCCCTACACCGCATCGAGCGCTTCCTAGGTCACTACCGCAAGCGTCACTCCGAGTAGCGTGCTTCGGGGGAGGTGGCCGATGGCTACGAAGATCGACTCACGCTGCGGCAGGTGGAGCCTCACCGCGCTCCTCGCCCTGATCCCGCTCATCGGGGGCTGCGGCGGCGACGATGTCACCGCGCCGATCAGCAACGCCACCACGTCCACCGTGGCAGCGACAACAGCCACCCTTCCCACCACGACCGCCACGCCGACCGCGACGACTGTCGCGGCCACGACAACCGAGGTGGTGATCCCCGAGGGGGCGCTCGACCTCGGCCACGGGGTGTTCGTGCCGGTACCCGACGGGTGGCAGGGCACCGTCGAGGACGGACTCGCCAACCTCGACGACGGCACCGTAAACATCTCGGTCCAAGTGCTCGAACGACTTCCCGGAGAGGATCCCGCCCTTGTGACGCAGGAGTACGTCGACACCTTCGATGCCGACTTCCCCTGGGTCAGCTACTCGTCCGCACAGTTGATTTGGGATGCCGGCGGTGAGCCGGGTGTGCAGAGGTACGACCTGCATTACCTGACCTTTGATGAGGAGTACGCCGTAGGTTTGGTCGGCACCATGGCTGTATTCACCCGCGCCGACGGATTGGCGATGGTCTACGACATCTACACCTGGGATGAGACCGTCGATAGGGGTCTGCCCGACGATACGTATGGCCAGATGGTCGACAGCTTTCGCGCCGCACCCCTCGTCGACTCCGTAGTCGAGTTCGAGTTTGGCGATCCTTTCCTTGTGACCTCGGTGCACCCAACGGCCATGGTCGATGAGCTCATCGGGTTCACCCTCGCCGAGGGGTTCGACGTGTGGGACTCGGGAGACGGCTACGCGCAAGCATCGAACGGCGACGGCGACATCGAGGTCTTCGCCCTTGAGGGGGAGGCGGACCTCGACGCGGCGATCGTCTCCGCCAAGGCCCTTGTCGGCGAGCGCTACAGCGGAGTCGCGTACGGTGCCAGCACCGAAATCGACGTGTACAAGGGCTGGCAGCGAAGTGCTGTCGGCTGGTCAGGTACCTACACAGCCAATGGCAGCGCCTCCACCGGCTACTTCCAGCTACTACTCGACCCGGCGAGCGGTCGGGCCTACGCCGTGCTGTTCAGCTCGTACTCGACCGGCGACGGCAGTGAGCCTTACGCGGCCCAGAACGACATGATGTACCAGTCGCTGACCCTGTCCCTCGACACGGTGGGCTAGCCAGGGAGATCGTGATGGCTGGTGCAGGCGATGAGGCGAAGGAATTCCTGGCGAGCCACTGGACGCCATCCACTGATCTCGGCGAGTGGCGCCGGCTGGTGGTCGACGAGGGCTGGTCTGCGCTGCGCTGGCCGAGGGAGTGGTTCGGTCGCAGCCTCAGCGACGCCGCCGCCAAGGAGGTCGAGGCCCTCTTCGCCGCTGTAGGTGCGCCGGGGACCGGACAGGACATCATCAACCTCTGGGCCGGTACGTTGCTCGCCTACGGGACCGACGAGCTGAAGCAAAGTTTCCTACGTCGGCTCCTTCTCGACGAGGTGGCGATGTGCCTGCTCTACAGCGAACCGGGTGCCGGGTCCGACCTCGCCGGGTTGCGTACCACCGCCGAACGCGACGGTGACGAATGGGTGGTTACCGGTCAGAAGGTGTGGACCTCGGGAGGGCGCGACGCCGAGTTCGGGATGCTGATCGCCCGCACCGACTGGGACCAACCCAAGCACCGAGGGATCACCTTCTTCTGGTTCCCCATGCGTCAACCCGGCGTGGAGGTGAGGCCCCTGCGCCAGATGACCGGCGACTCGCGGTTCAACGAGGTGTTCATCACCGACGCCCGGGTACCGGACTCCCACCGCCTCGGCGACCTCAACAAGGGCTGGTGGGTGCTGCAGACCGCACTCACCTACGAGAGATCGGTGATGGGCATAGTCGCAGTCCCGTCGCGCGGTGGAGCTGGGGCAACGGCCGCAGCCCACGGTGATATCCCGCGGCCGGACCTGTCGCTGGTGGACCTGGCCCGCTCCACGGGACGAGCCGGCGACCCCACGGTGCGCCAAGCCCTGGCCCGCCTGCACTGCATGCGCACCGTCAACCAGTGGAACGCGATGAGGGCCAAAGCGGCGATGGAGTCCAGCGGTTCGTCGCCCCTCGTGTCGCTGGGCAAGTTGGCCATGTCCGGCATCCTCCACTACGCCGGCCACGTGCAGGGCCTGTTGCTCGGTATGGAGGGCACCCTCGACGGTGACTCCAATCCGCGAGCGTGCGACGCCAACTACTCCCAGCTCAACGCGTGGTTCACATCGATCGGTGGCGGCACCGACCAGATCCAGCGCAACATCCTCGGCGAGCGCATCCTCGGTCTCCCCAAAGAACCCGAGGTCGACCGCGACATGCCGTTCCGTTCCATCGCCCGATCCTGACCCGGCGAGCGTGGAAGTGGGTGCTAACTGATCTGCTCGTATGCGGTCTTTCCCATTCGGCTCAGGTGGTTGTTTGGCGACGCCGGCGGACCAGCAATAGACCGAAGGCCCCGGTCGCCATCAAGCCCACCGCCAACTCCAGATTCGAGTTGAGGTTGGAGCCCGTCTTCGGAAGCACCGCCGAGCCGGATGCCACGTCGACGGGTTGGGCAGCTGAGTTGTCGGCTGCCCGGGAATCAAAGGATTCGCTTTCGACAACCACCCTGTTGACCAAGCGGCCGGAGGTAGCGGTGATCTTCACCGTGTAGGTCACCCGAGCCAGGTCACCTGGGGCGAGATCGCCGATTACCCACGTGAGTTGGTGGGTGTCGGCGTTGTAGGTCATCGATCCGGGCAGCGACACCGGTTCCATCCCAACCGGTAGTGTGTCGACCGCGACCGCCGCAACGGCCGGGCCTTCCCCCTTGTTGGTGACGGTGAGGGTGAAGTCGACGTTGGCGCCCATCGCCACCGTGGCAGCGTCAACCGTCTTGGTGATCATCAGGTTCGGAGGTAGCACCGGCACCTCCTTGAAGTCGATGAATGCTCGGTCGTGGTCATCCTCGTCACCTTCGACCTGGTCGATACCGACATCATCGGTGTCGACCAGGTCGTCGTTGGTCATGTCGCTGTCAGGAGACGAGTCGGAGTCCTTGACGACTTCGCCCGAGCCCGCGTACTGCGACGCTCCATCGCTGGAGATCTCGGCCATGTTGGTGAACGGGCCAAGCGCCGGGTCGTCGATTGTGACCGTCAACGTGAATGTCTTGATCTCGTTGGGCAGCACGTTGGTGATCGTCCAGGTAACAACCTGACCGGCATTGACACCGCCGTCGGATGCCGACTCGAACACCAGGCCGGCCGGAAGCACGTCGCGCACGGTCACCACGCCGGAGTCGACGTTGCCCTGGTTCTTGACCACGATGTCGAATACGGCGGGGCCACCCTTGGTGAAGGTCTGTCCCGGCGGCGCCACCTTCACCAGCGCCAAGTCGTAGTCGATGATGACCTTGATCGGGGCGACGTCATGATCGTCCTGATCCACGTCCGGATCGTTCTTCTGATCCGTCGGTAGCAGTATCTGATCGATCAGAGTGTCGTTGTCGGGATTGCTGTCGGGCATCGAGTCATCGTCCTCCACATCCCCAGCGGCCGAGGTCTCATAGCCTGACGAGTCGAAATCGTCGGCAGAATCGCTACTGATTTCCGCGACGTTCACCCAGGGACGAGTCGCGAAGTCGGCGACTCTCACCTCGACAGTCACCGACGTGATCGCTCCTGCGGCAAGATCCGAGAGACCCCACGTGACCGTCTGGCCCGAGATGACACCATCGCTGCTGGCCGAGGTCGCCTGCAGGCCTGCGGGAATCCAGTCGACCACGGTGAAGTTGCCTGACGGCACGTTTCCCTGATTCGCGATCTGGATCGTGAACGTCGCCGAACCTGCACCATCGATGGATGGTGGACCGGTCTTCACCAAGGCCAGGTCGTACAAGACCTGAGCATCGAAGAAGGCCACATCTGCATCGTCCTGCCCACCCTCGCGGTCACCGATCGTGCTGATGTCGTTCGTGGGGTGTACGATGGTTCCGTAACCGTCGGTGCCGGTGCCGGTGGAGTTGTTGTCGTCGGTAGTGGTGCTGTTGGGTACCGAATCGAGGTCTTCGATGTTCAGCAGCACGTCGCCGATGGCGTCGTGCGTGTCGTACTCATCGGCACCGTCGGCCGATATCTCAGCGATGTTCTTGAACGGCCGCTTGCTCACGTCGACAATGCTCACCTCAAGCGTCACCGAGCGAGAAGCACCCGGTGCCAGACCAGTGAGCGACCACGTGACAGAGGCAGGTTCGATGACGCCACCGTCGGACGCCGACACAGCCAGCACACCGGCTGGCAGAGTGTCGGTGATCGTGTAATGACCCGAGTTGACATCACCCTGGTTCTCGATGGTGATGGTGTAGGTCACTGTGCCATCAGGGTTGATCATCGCGGCCGAGACGATCTTGGCCAATGCCAAGTCGTAGACCAGCACGATCGACGCATCCGCGATGTCGGCGTCGTCCTCGGGATCCGCCCCCACGCCAGCATCGGCGACGGATGTGTTGTCGACACCAGCGGTGTCGTAGTTGCCATCGTTGCCCGTTTGTTCATCGGGGTTCGAGTCGTTGTCGCCACCCCACGGAGCGCCCCCGTCACTGGCGATCTCCGCCACGTTGCGATAGGGACGTTTTGTGAAGTCACCGACCGTGGCCGACCAGGTGACGTCGCGGGTTGCCCCGGCCGTCAATCCCGACATCGTCCACGTGATCGTGCCCGCCGCGTACACACCGCCGTTGGAGATCGACTCGACGTCCACGACCAGACCTTCCGGCACTGTGTCGACCACCGTGTAGGTGCTGGAGCCAACCGTGCCTTCATTGGCGACCGTGATCGTGTAGCCGATCGCTGTGGTCTCCCCCGAACCGGTGACCGTGTTGGTCTTCGCCAGTGCGAGGTCGTAGATGTCGGAAGTGAGGCTCGCCTGCGCATCGTTGTTGGTGTCAGTGACGCTGGTGTCGGTGGAGGTGTTCGGCGGCGTGTCCAACGGGTTCGTCTCCGGCACCTCGCTCGGCGCTGGTGAGATGTATGCCACGTTGTGTGTGTCACCCGCGAAGTTGGCGTCGATCGTGACGGTGACGATGATCGGCTCCGCTTGTCCACCGGCCGCCAACGGGGCAGAACTGGTGCAGACGACATCGACGCAGGTGTAGATGCTCGGGGCAGCAGAGCCGACCATCGACACGAGAGTCAGCTCGCTCGGCAACACCTCGGTCACCTTCCAAAGAGCAAGTGCGTCTGCTGGGCCGAGGTTCCTCGGGGTGAGGGTGTAGGTCAGGGTCTTGCCCGGGTAGTAGTTAGGTGCCGTGTCGAGCTGCTTCTTCGAGGGTGAGGTCCAACTTGACCAGTCCGGCATCGATCGTCTGTACATCTGCCGACGCCGGGGCCGACGAGTTGACACCCGCTGCCGGGGTGAACACGTTTGCCCGCCCAGTGACAACGTGGGCGTTCGAGTCGGTGGCGAGAGCACCGGCGAACTGGGTGGTGAAACCGTAGGTCGCCGGTCTCACGAACTCGACGACGTAGGTGGTGGTCGGCAACAGATCGGTGAAGGCGTAGTAGCCGTCGGCGTCGGTGGTAGTGGCCTGCACAAGGGTGGTGCCATCGGCCGCATACAGGTTCACGACCACACCTCCGACCGGCGGCTCCTCCAGGGGATCGCCCTGCTGCCCGTCACGATCTACGTCGAGCCATACGAAGTCACCGATGGAGACAAGCGACCCGATATCGGCATCGTCGTTGTCGTCCTCGTCGCCGACCCCAGGAACGTAGCCTTCTGTCAGTTGGGGAATGCCCACATAGCCTTCGCCAAGCGGCGGAGTCCCGTCCTTGCCGATGCCGTTCCCCTGAATCGATTCCGGCGTCGAGTCGCTGTCATGCACAGGCACGCCCGGGGCCAACTCGCCGTAGTACGCGGACGAATCGGTGAGGATCTCCGCCCAGTTGCGCCACGGACCCGACGTCCAGTCCGTGATGGTCATGCCGATCGTGATGTCGAAGTGAGCCCCGGGGGCGATGTTCGCGATGGTGCAGGTGACGGTTGTGTCGCCGTTGTCCGCACAACCCGGATTACTGGTCGCAGCGTTGAAGGCCATTCCCGTGGGGATCTGATCGAGGATGGTGACCTGCCGCGACGGCACGTTGCCGGTGTTGAAGACCCGAACCGTCCAGGCGGCGGGGCCGGGGTTGGCGATCGGGTTGACCACCACCACCTTGGCGAGGGCAAGGTCGTAGTTCACCGTCACATCGAAGTCGGCGATGTCGGCGTCGTCCTGCCCATCGGCAGGATCGTCGCCCGATTCGGGCATCGCCGAACTGCCGGCCTGGGCGATGTTGGCGTTGTCTGCGCTCGGGTTCGGAGCGCCTACCGGACCGTAGACCGTATTGTCGTTGGTCATATCGCTGTCAGGAGACGAGTCGACGTCGCTGGTCGGTGTGTTCACACCGCCGGTGATAGAGTTCGCCGAACCGTCCTGGCTGATTTCCGCGAAGTTGCGGAATGGCTTCTTCAGGAAGTCGTCGATTTGTGCCCTGAACGTCAGGGTCAGGCTCTTGCCCGTGCCCAGGCTCGTCAGGCCGCTCCACACCACCGTGGTAGATGTCACCGAGGTGGGCGTCACCGAGCCCGAAGCAGGCACGTACGACATGCCATCGGGCAAGATGTCGGTGATCTCATACGCTTGGGAGGCGACGCCGCCCTCGTTCTTGACGACGATCGTGTAGGTGACCACGCCGGTGGTGAGAGCATTGCTCGTGTTGACCGTCTTGGCGAGCGCAAGGTCGTACTTGATCGACTGGTAGCTCGAAGGATCGGTGTCGGTCGCGTCCAGCACGTTGGCGATGAGGGAACCGTTGTCGCGGACCGGAGTACCGACCACAGCTGCCACATTGGAGTAGTTGACGGATCCGGAGGTACCGACTGCGGTGCACCGCATGGTGGCGCCGCGGTTGAGCGCGATTGAGCCGAGCGCTGCCGAACTGGAGAGGCGAGGGACGGCCGAATTGTTGCCATCGTCGACGATGGAGCAGTCGGTGACCGAGAAGTCGGGGGCAGGACCGCCATCATCGCTCAACAGGACGTTTTCGAGGCGGCCGTTGCCGTTGTTGGTGACCGTGTACATCCAGGTGAGTGAGCGATCGGGCAGGACTTTCACGCCGTCGCCGGCCGCAGAGGTCGGCCAGGCGGTGTCCTTGGTGACCTTCACCACATCGATCGAAGCGACACTCGTCCACAGACCCACGTCCCACATCAGGTCGATCTCAACCCCGGTGCCGCCGAGGTTTATCGAGCTGGTCTCGTAGTAGTCACCAATTGCATTGGATCCCAGCGGAGGGCTGTAGGGGCCGACCACAGACCCGACCGCTGTCGGAGTCGGTGACGTCAAGCGGGTTCGCCTGGTTCTCGTCGTCGGCGACGCCGGTCGAGTTCGGCGCCGACACGTCCCACTCGTCGCTCGGCCGGTAGAAGCGAACCTTGTAGTCGCCGTCGGGGAGGCCCTCCGTCAGAGCGTTGTTCGTAGGGAACAGGTAGTCGCCGTTGTCGTCGGTGAAGGTGTAACCGTACAGATCGTAGGTTTCGAAAACCTGGTCCTTCTTGTAGAGCTCGACATACACGAAGGGCACGCCGGTCTCGCCGACGTCCTGCACGCCGTCATAGTCGTTGTCGAACCAGGCGCGGTCGCCAAGGGCATTCGACTGCACCGGCGAGCTCACACGAACCTCCACTCTCGGTGGCTCGGAGGTCAGCCGACCCGGGTTCGGCACGCCTGCCGGCAACACGGCGTCGACGCCGTAGGCAAAGCTGTTGACGGCGCTCGGGCAGTGGGAGTCGTCGGTGATGGGTGAGGTCGCGTTGCAGGTGTTCAGGTACTCGTATGGGTTGGTGCTGCTGGAGCCGCTCTTGTCATATGCGGAGGCGTAGACGGGTGCCCGCGTCTGCCACTCGAAGCTGAACTCCTGACCCATCGCGATGTCGTCGATCGTGTCAAGGTTCGGGAGGTCCCCGGACTTGGTCGGCTTGGGGGGGACCCCGATGTACGTGAGCTTGATCGACTTGTAGGTGGGCAGCTCGAACAGGCTGTCGTCGGTAGTCCAGATCGCGGTGTCGCACCCGCCCCCTGTGGGACCTCCGACCTCACCACGGCAAGGATTGCTGGACGTGGAGTACTCCACCTTCCAACCCGCCGGGGCACTGATCGGTGTAACAAGATAGGGGCGATACTCGGTGAGACGGTTCTGATCCGTGCGGATCACGCCCGTATCCCCGATGTGCGGGAACACATCGATGAAGTTGACGTTCTCCCCACCGACGTTGCCCTCGTTCTTCACCGTGAGCTGCCACGTCATGGTGCCACCCGGCTGGGTTTGGCCGATGACGCCGAAGCCTGTGTCGAAGTCGCCCCTCACGAGCTTCTGCGAGTTGAGAGTGGCGACGGCCGGCACGGCCACCGTGGCCGATTGCAGGCACTGGCCATAACAGTGGTCGAACGTGCCACCTGTGCTGGTGCGCACCTCAGCGGTGTTCGTGTAGTTGCCCGGCGGGATGATCCCCAAGCCACCGAAGGGAGTAGCAAGCGCCTGGTACGAGATCGCGCTCGAGTCGCCCGGACTCAGGGTGCCGGTGTAGTGGAACTCGAGCCCAGTGCCCGAGCAGGCCGGACCGTTGTAGGACGCGTTGAGCACCCAGTTCGTGCCACTGACGCTGCCGGCTTGGAAAATGAGCTTGGTGGGCAGGCAGTCGTACACGATCGGGTCGACCAGAACATCTGTGGCGTCGGGGTTGTCGCGCACAGTGATGACGTAGTTCGCCGTTTCGCCGGGGTAGACCGTGGTTGGCGAGACCGTCTTGGTCAAGCCGGGGTCGGGCTTGGCGCTCTCCAGGAGAACCGAGGCACATGATGGGCTCGGGCTGGCGGGATAGCCGACTGCGACGCCATCGACCTCGCCGGTGGCGATGGAGTCGGCGCAGTTCCGGTACGGGGTGTTGGACACCATATCGTCGACCGTGCCGATCAGTTTCTGACCAGTTGCGGCGAACTCACCTTCGATCTGCCCGCTCCACAACCAGCGCACGTAGCGGAATGAGTCAAGACCAGTTGACACGCTCACGTTGGAGGTGCCGTCCAGGCTGATCATCGTGGGGATGTCGGTCCACGAATCACCGGTTACAGAGCCCTGCACTGTGCCAGTCACAACTGTGCCATCAACACCATTCGACCAGATGCCACTCTGGATCGTGCCCAGTGTGAAGGGCGATGGAAGGGGGCCATCGGTGAGGGTGACGGTATCCAGGAGCGGATCCGAGTCGTTGGTGAAGCGGAGGTTGTACGTGACGGTGTCGCCATTCTGGACGAAGTAGTTGCCGTTCGTGTTCTTCGACTCGGAGAAGACGACCTGTGGTCCGGCCAACGTCGTGGTGACCGAAACCGGGCCCAGGGGCTGACTCGCACCTTCGGCACCGGAGCCAGTACCGGTGGCGGTGTCGGTCTTGGTGGCATCGCCGACATTCGAGGCGGCGGAGGTCGGATACCGAACGGTGACTTTTTGGCTGAAGCAGCCGCTGCTGTTGAGCACCGACACGGGGTTGCCTGCGTCATACGTCCAGGTGATCAGGTCGTCGGTACCATCGGCCACAACGTCACCGCTGTAGACGCCCGCGTTGGAGGCGCTCACGAACTGGGCACCTTCCGGCAGGGCATCGACGATGCTGTAGGTGGGCCACAAAGCCGACCCCGACGGGCTCGGGCAAGCGGTGACCGTGTAGTTCACATTGCGGTTCATACGGGTGGTCAAGGGTCCCGACTTCGAGAGCACCCAGTTCGGTGGCGACGCTTGGATGGAGGTGGTGGCCGGCGTCGAGGGGTCGGTCACCCCGTCCAACGAGATGGTGGCTTGATTGGTCAGTACCTGCGCGCCGGCAGGAACCGTCCCCAATGGGAGCCGAACCGTGATCGAGATTATGCCCGAGGCGCCGGCGACGAAATCGGCGTCAGCTGTGGCCACGACGATGTGACCACCCCCAGGAAACGAGGCGGTGGCGGGTTCGGCCGGGTCCGCTACGAGCTGTACCGACGCACCGTCCCAGTGACCGCCTGTTCCAGGCAGCGATGGAAAGCCGGAACTGACGAACACGGGCTCGATGGTGTTGCCGTACACGTCAAGAAAATTGGGCAGCGGGTCACTGAAGGTTGCGCCCGCGGCAGGTATCGCCTTGCCCCGTGCTCGGGCACGAGTAGTTGATCGAGTAGACGAGAGTGTCACCGGGCGCGGCAGTGGACTTGTCGACCACCTTGTTCCCAAGCTCGGCGACTCCTAATGCATACGCAACCGGCGCCGCGACCGGGGTAATCACCACCACGGTCGCGAGGAACGCCCCCGCCAGCATGGCGATGATGCCGCTCCGGTTACCTGACAGCTTGACTTCCACGTTCACGTTCCGCCTATTCACTCGCATTTCAAGTGTTCGCCGACCTTTCATCGGCATGGAGTGGCGGGGCTTGACCGCTGATTGACGTATTCAGCCAAGTTTCTGTCGATTCCTTGACGAGCCGATGACGTTCCGCGTTAAACGGGGGGCCGGTCGCCCGCGGCCACCGAACTCCCCCTGAGTCAGCTCCGGTGGTTCAGCTCGCGGCTCGAACCGCAGTGCCCTCATCGATCTCGGCGAAGCCGAGCAGCTCGCGGCCGACGGCGAAGGCGATGCGATCATCCCAACCTGCACCGGGCATCAGGTGGCGGCGCGCGTAGCGTGTTGCCACGAGAGCCTTGCGGGGGTCAGTAGCGCCCTGTTCGGCGAGGAGCGCGGCCTGGGTGGTGCGAACCAGGAGATCCGTCACGCGGATGGCACCCGCTTGGGTCCAGTTGGCGTCGATGCTGTCGATTTGAGAGGCACGAAACGCGAGCTCGTCGCGCGAGCGGCGAATGGCTTCGATCACTTCGGCGAGGAAGGCCGGTCCTCCTTCAGCTTGGGCGAGGGCGGCGTCGATCCTCGCCAGTACTGCCTCGTGGGCGACGTCACGCCTCATCGCTCTCACCACGTCGAGGGCGCAGATGTTCTCGCTTCCCTCCCAGATGGGATGGCAGACGGCGTCGCGCAGGAGGCGGGTGATACCCCAGTCCTCGCAGTAGCCGTTGCCGCCGAACAGCTCCACCGCGTAAGTGGAGGCCTCGACCCCGAGGCGACACAGGCGCACCTTGACCGCCGGCACCAGGATGCGACGCAGGCGGATACCGTCCTCGCGCTTGGCGGCCGCGGCACACTCGAAGCCGAGGGCGAAGGCTCCTTCGAGCTCGACGAGCAGGTCGACCATCTGCTCGCGGACCAAGGGGAGGTCGACGAGGAGACGGCCCTTCGCCTCACGATGGTGGGCCCAGATGGCTGCCTCGAGGAAGGAACGGCGGGCAATGCCGAGACCCATCATGGCCACCCCGAACCGCGAGCCGTTGACCATCTCCATCATCCGGTTGAGACCACCGGCATCGGACGATTCGCGGGTGCCATCGTCGCGCTGGGGTCGCAGGGCATAGCCGAGGGCACCATCGAGTTCGACCTCGCCGGTGGGCACGCTGCGGGTGCCCAGCTTGGGCTTCAGTCGCCTCATCTTGTAGCTGTTGCGACTTCCATCCTCCAGGTGCTTGGGCACCAGATAGAGGCCGATGCCCGCCGAACCCCCCACGCCGCCCTCGGGCTGGGCGAGCAGGACGATGGCCTCACCGTCGATGTTCGAGCAGAACCACTTCTCACCGCTGATCAGGACGCGACCGTCACCGATGTCGCGCGCCACGCTCTGCACGGTTCGCCCGAGGTCCGAGCCGCCGAGACGCTCGGTGAGGAACATCGAGCCGTCGGACCCTTGATCGAAGTCATCTGTGCGCATCCGAGCGAGGAGATCGTCGCGGAGGTCCGGCGGGGCGTAGGCCTCCACCAGACCGGCCACCCCGCTCGTCATGCCCGTCGAGCACACCAGCCCCGTGTCGGCCTGGGAGAGGAGGTAGTTGGATGCGGCGATCACCACCGCGGGAGCGCCCCCACTGCCCAGGGCCGGGTCGGTGGCGAACGTCGAGGCGTATCCGGAGCTCCACAGCTTGCGCTTCGAATCGAGTGTCGCCGCCGAGTGATCGATGCGATCGATGTCGTCCGCCCACTTCCCGTGGCGCACCAGTTGGGGAGGGTTGGCGTCGATGATGTCGGCGTTGAGAGCGATGTCGTTGCCGCACAGCTCGCCGAACGCCCTCAGCTTGGTGTCGGCCCAGCCGTAAGTGTCGGGTGGGCAGTCGGCCTTCACCCGGCTCTGCAGATCGGGGTCGAGCTCATACCAGTTGTGGCCGACGGCACCGTCGAGCCCCTCATAATCGATCACCGACGAACCCCCATCTCCCTCTGGCTCCCGAAGGTACAGTCCCCCTCCACGATCTGGGGCTCGATCATCCCACATCGCCGTCTGGGACTGTTCCGTCTCGGCTCTCCCTGGTGTGACGACGTGGTCTGGTGTGGCCGTGACGATGTGTTTGTGAGTTGACGATTCCGCCTCGTGCCACCGTTTCCACTCGTTTCTGGGGACAAGACTCGGGATCAGTCCAATTTCAGCCGACGTCGATTTCGCGACATCCCTAACGCGACCGAGGAGTATGGGGATGTCCTGATCAAGCCCGATAACGACGCGAGCCGCCCGACCCCGACGACGATCTTCCGGCGATCGGCGGTGGTGAGGGCTCCGCCCCGACGGCAGACCTACCGGTGGGACGGGGCAGCGACACCGAGGCCAACCCGCGCTCGGCGCGCGGCGGGCGAGGGACAAACTCGGATGGGAAGCCGAAACCGAAGCCGACGATCCGGCCGTCGGCGTCCACGGCCAAGGGGAAGACCAGGGTCGAGAAGCCCGACTGGTCCAGGAGGAGGTTGAGCCGAACGGGCGGCGCTTGGGCCAGGAGGGCGGCGGAGAAGTGTTCCTCGATGGCCGGGACCGGGATGGGCAGGCTCTTCTTCGCCTCGAGGAACCAGGGGAGTTGGTGCCCGGCGGGGGTGTTGGGCATGGATGTGGAAGCGGCCTCCCGCTGCGGGGCGGACCTCTCGTCCGTCGGGTAGCGGCCGGCGTTGCTGTGACGAGGACCTTTCAGGATCCCGAGCGTCTCGCAGAGCGGCCCGGGCGGCGCCGCTCTCGCCCACGGTCGGACTCACGAGCTCTGTCACCGTAACGGGTCGGTGTGAGCGTCTACGATCTCCCGCAGCGTGTCGAGGTGGTCGTTGAAGGCGATGCGGCCCTCGGGAGTGAGCTTCAGCCACGTGCGGGGCCACTTGCCGACGTGACCTTTGCGAATGGCGATATAGCCGGCAGCTTCGAGCGTCGACGCCTGACGGGACAGGACCGAGTCGCTGAGCTCCAAGGTGTCACGAAGGAACCGGAACTCGAGCTCGTCGGCCTGGGCCAGGGCGGCGAGCATGGAGAAGCGCACGGGCTGATGGACCAGATCGTCGAGTCGCGATCGAGGATGTTCCGTCATGCAGTCCTCCGAAGCCACTCGGCCCACGCGAGAAGCGGCGCCGCGGCCAGGACACCCGCCAGGGTGGAGGCGAAGTCGATGGTGCCGTCGAGCAGGCCCGGGAGAAAGGTCGGTGACGGGGACGACCCACGCGCCGAACCCCAGCGCCAGCCAAATCGGGGTGCGTGGACTCACCCGCACCCGCCGAAACTGGCGCAGGTGGGTGATGAGAACAGCGGCGGCACCGACCATGACGATCCACTGGCCGATCCCCGCCACGACGCTGTCGTCGCCAAGATCACGCATCGGCGCGAGGAACGCCAAAAGGAGACCCCACGCGAAGAACGGGACGTGCTCCCGTGGGGTCCGTGCCCGCACGGCGAGCTGGATCCCTCCTGCTTGGTTCAGCATCGCTTCAGCGTCCTGTTTCGTCGGTTCCATCGCGGCCACAACTCTCTCGGTAGAAGTACTTGTCGCTAAGGAAACTACTTTCCAGACGATCTGTCAAGTGCCAACCTCGGGTGTCACAAGGGCTAGGGCTGATTTCTTGGGACGACGACCGGCAGTAACAACGCCGGTCGAGCAGCCGCCTCCGAAACTACTCGATGCGCAGGCCGGAGATCGCCCGGGCGATCACCAGCTGCTGGATCTCGCGAAGTCCCTTCGAAGATCGTGTGGATCTTCGCATCGCGGTGCCAGCGCTCCACGGGGTACTCGCGGGTGTAGCCGTAGCCGCCGAGGATCTGGATCGCGTCCTCGGTGACCCTGACGGCCACCTCCGATGCCTTGTACTTGCTCATCGAGCCTTCGCCGTTCTTGAACCCTCCGTTGCGGGCGAGCCAGGCGGCGCGCCAGATGAGGAGGCGGGAGGCGTCGATCTCGGTGATCATGTTGGCCAGCTTGAAGGCGATGGCCTGGTTCATGATGATCGGCTTGCCGAACGCCTTGCGTTCCTTGGCGTAGTCGAGGGCGAACTCGTAGGCCGCACGGGCGATACCCAGCGCCTGGGCGCCGACCGTCGGGCGGGTGGCCTCGAAGGTGCTCATCGCCGGCTGCTTCTCGCCGCTGTGACCCGACTCGCGTGCACGGGCCAGCTTGGCGTCGAGCTTCTCCTTGCCGCCCAGCAGGCAGCGGCCGGGGATGCGACAGTCGTCGAGCACGACCTCGGCGGTGTGCGACGCCCTGATGCCGTGCTTCTTGTACTTCTGCCCCTGGCTGATGCCCTTCGTGCCGGGGGGCACGACGAAGCTGGCCTGACCGCGGCCCTTCAGCGCCGGGTCGACCGCCGCCACCACGACGTGAACGTCGGCGATCCCGCCGTTGGTGATCCAGGCCTTGGTGCCGTTCAGCACCCACTCGTCGGTGGCCTCGTCGTACACGGCCCGGGTGCGCAGGCTGACGACACGTCACTGCCGGCATCGGGTTCGCTCACACAGAACGCACCGAGCTGGATCTTGTTGGCGTCGCCGTAGCACTGGGGAACCCACTCCATCACCTGCTCCGGCGTGCCGATGCCGCTGATGCCGGCAGCCGCGAGGGCCGAACCCATGATGGCCATGCCGATGCCGGCGTCGCCCCAGAACAGCTCCTCGACAGCGACCGGCAGGGTGAGGCCGGAGGAGTCGCTCATCGCGTTGAACAGGAACTCCCAGCCGTAGAGGCCGATCTCGGCAGCCTGCTGGACGATGGGATAGGGGAACTCTTCACGCTCGTCCCACTCGTGGGCGGCCGGGCGAACCACCGCCTCGGCGAAGTCGTGGACCCACTTCTGGATCTGCTGCTGGTCTTCGTTGAGGGCAAAATCTGCCATCTAAATCACCTCGTCAAGTGAGAAGTTACTCGCCAGTAACCCTACCGGCTGGTAACCACCATATCCACATCTACCCAACTGATCTCGGCACCGGTCGTCTATGGCAGAGTTAGGACCACGACGGACCCGGGGGGAATCGGATGAAGAGGATAGTCAGCGCGCTCGCGAGCCTTGCATTGCTGGTGACGGCATGCAGCGACGACAGCGGAACGGAGGGTGGCGGAGAGACCACCACATCTCCGGTCGAGACCCAAGTCGACGACCCGACGACCACGGAATCGCCCGCCACGACCTTGCCCGCCCCCACCCCGGAGGTGCAGGCCAGGCTCGACGAGCTGGCGGCCGGGGCCGAGCGACCGGTCTGCGACCCCCTCGGCGCCGAAGGCGACACCGACGGGAGCGGGACCTGCTACCTACCCTTCCCCAGCGACTTCTTCACCACTGAGGACTCCGCCACGGACACAGGGCGCCGAGTCGCCCTGCCCTCGGTGCTCGCCAACGTCGACGGCATCGCCCTTGAGCTCGACGAGTGGAACCGCAACGACGGCTTCAGCCCGAACACCCCCTTGCTCATCCAACTGCCCGGCCTCGACGCCGAAGCGTCCAGCCTGCCCACGTGGGACGACATCGGGGCTTCGCTGGCCGACGATGCGGCGGTGGTGCTGGTCGACACCGCCACCGGTGAGCGGATCCCCCTGTGGGCCGAACTCGACGCCCACGCCGACGACGACGCCGACCGCCTCCTCACCATCCGCCCTGCGATCTCTCTGCCCGAGGGTCACACCTTCGCGGTCGGGCTGCGCGGTCTGGTCGACGGCTCGGGTGACACGATCGCCGCGGACCCCGATTTCGTCATCTACCGCGACAGCCACTCCACCACCAGTCGATTGGTTCGAGACCCGCCGGCAGGGCATGGATGAAGCTCTCGATGCTCTCACCGCCGCCGGCGTCGACCGCGGCGACCTTCAGTCGGCGTGGGGCTTCACCGTGGCCAGCACCCGCAGTATCAGCGAGCGGATGCTGCACATCCGCGACGACGCCCTCGCCCAGCTCGGCGATGCCGCACCTACCTACACGGTCACCGCGATCACGCCGAACCCCAAGGACAACATCGCCCTCCAGGTGGAGGGCACCTACACCGTGCCCAACTACCTCACCGGCGACGGGGGGCCGGGCAACACGTTCAACTACGCCAGCGACGCCGTCGACGCTCTGCCCGAGCAGAACGGCACCGCTCGAGGCACCCTTCGTCTGCAACATCAGTGTCGCCACGATGAGCGCCACCGAACCTGCCCACCTGGTCCAGTACGGGCACGGCCTCCTCGGCAGCAACCACGAGATCGACGCCGGCAACGTGAGGTCGATGGCCAACGATCACAATGTCGTCTTCTGCGCCACCAAGTGGGCGGGGATGAGCGAGGACGACATCGGCAACGCCATCAACACCCTCGGCAGTTCTCCAACTTCCCCACCATGGCGGACCGCCTGCAGCAGGGCGTGCTCAACCAGATCGTGCTCGGCCGGTTGATGATCCGGTCCGAAGGTGGCCTGGGCACCGACCCCAACTTCCAGCGTGCCGATGGCACCTCCATCGTCGACACCGCCCACCTCGACTACGACGGCAACAGCCAGGGCGGGATCATGGGGCTGATGCTCGCCGCCGTCTCACCCGACATCGAGAGAGCGGTTCTCGGCGTGCCCGGCATGAACTACAGCATGCTGCTGCCCCGCTCGGTCGACTTCGACACTTACGAGACGGTGTTCGAACCCGCCTACCCGAACGACCTCGATCGCACCATGATCCTCGGCCATCACCCAGATGCTGTGGGACCGCGGCGAGGGTGCCGGCTATGTGCAGCACATCACCGCCGACCCCTACCCCGGCACCCCGGTGAAGACGGTCCTGCTCGACGTCGCCTACGGCGACCACCAGGTCACCCCCCTGTCGGCGCTCATCGCGGCGCGCGCGCTCGGCGCCACGATCCACCGCCCTCTCGCCGCCGACGGCCGCTGGGCAGAGGTCGAGCCCGGCCTGGGGCCTGGAGACCACCGAGTACCCGTCCACCGGTTCGGCAATCATCATCTGGGACTCGGGCATGGCGGCAATGCCGTTCGAGAACCTCGCCCCACGAGCCGGTGACGACTCCCACGAGGACCCGCGCCGGGACCCCGACGTGAGAGAGCAGAAGGCCGCCTTCCTGTTCGACGACATCCTTGTCGACGTGTGCGACGGTGCGCCCTGCGAGGCCGACCACAACCCCTAGATGATCAGTTCCAAGGGGTCAATGCTCAGGCAGACTTCCACCGCCCACCCAGTTCCCGTTCGAGTGCCTGGAAACCATCCGAGTGCGGGCGTGCCCCCCGGCGGGCCGCTGTCACTCGGATGGGGCGATGTCACTCGGAACCAGTCGTCCAGCTGCCGCGGTTCTAGGTGACTCCGGTTTCGACCTGGGTGTTGTCTCGCCACCCAAGGAACAGCAGCAGTGCCAGGGCGGTCACCGCGCTCCCGGCCACCATCGGGCTCCACACCCCGATGCGGTCGAACGCCGATCCCGCCAGCGGCGGCCCCAGCACCCTGCCTACCGCGTACGACGACTGCTGGAAGCCCATCGCCTCGCCGCGCCTGTCGGGAGGCGCATGGGTGTTGACCATCTCGATCAGCGAAGGCGAAGCAACACCCTGTCCCACCGACAGGAGCAGCAGGCCGATGATCAGCAGGGGCCAGGAAGTGGAACCGGCGACGCAAGCGAGACCGGCCACGACTAGGGTCAGCGCCATCGGGTAGAGACGGCGCGCAGGAACCCTTTCGGCAAGCCGGCCGAAGGCTCCACCCTGCACCGCCACGAGCACCATACCGATACCCAGAAAGACCACCGCCGTAGAGCCCTCGGTGAGGTCGAACCGGTCACTGCCGAAGAGGGAGAAGGTGGCCTCGAAGGCGGCGAAGGCGAAGGTGGTGAGCAGGCCGACGACCGCCAGCTGCCGCAGGGCCGGCACGGACGGAAGCGACCATGCCCGACGGACGACAGCCCGATGGTGCTCGGAGCGCGTCTCGGGCAGGCGCACCATGGCGGCGATGGCGTTCACCGCGGCGAGTGCCGATGCGACGTAGAAGGGCACGTGGGGGCCGCCGAGCGCGGCGAGCCCGCCGATGGCCGGGCCGAGCACGAAGCCGACGCCGAACGCGGCACCGAGCATCCCCACCAGCTTGGGGCGCTGGGCCGGTGGGGCAATGTCGGCCACCGCCGCCTGGGCCACCGAGAGGCTCGCCCCGCTGGCGCCGTCGATCACCCGGCCGAGGAACAGCACCCACAGCGCTCCCGCGGCGCCGGTGATGAAGCTGCCGACGGCGGTACCGATGAGGGAGATGATGATCACCGGCTTGCGCCCGATGCGATCGCTGAGCCGACCGAGCAGGGGCGCGAACACCAGTTGGGCAAGGGAGAAGGTGGCGAACAGCCAGCCGACGGCGTAGCCCGAGGCGCCGAACCGCTCCGCGTACACCCCCAGGATCGGCACGACGATGCCAAACCCGACGAGGTCGAGGGCGACCGTCGTCCAGATCGTCCAGTAGCCCTTGGGCAAAGGGGTGCGTTCAGGCCTCGACACGGATACTCGTTCTATCTGATCGGCCACCGGGCGGTGCCTCAGCGGCGGAGCTTGGTGCCATCTTTGGTGGTCTCGACGGTCCAGCCGTCGGCTTGGAGTTCGCCTCGCAGGGCGTCGGCTGCGGTGAAGTCCTTCGCGACCCGGGCCGCGTCGAGGGCGGCGGCCTTGGCCGCGACATCGGCCGGAACGTCGGCACCGGCCTTCAATTCCAACCCGACAGCGGTGCAGATCTCGTTGACCGCAGCCACCAGCGCGCCGGCCTCGGGCGAACCCGTGTCGAGAGCCACGTTCGCCCGGCGCACCGTGTCGAACAAGATGGCCGTTGCCCCCGGGGTGTCGAGGTCGTCGTCCATACGTTCGCGGAACCGGGCCAGCACACCCGCTTCGGCGTTGGCTGTCGGCGCTCGGCGACGATGTGGGCGGCGCGAGCGGCGAAGGCATCGAGACCGGCCAGGGTCTTGGCCGCAGCGTCGATGTTGTCCTGTCCCACGCTGACCGGTCCGCGGTAGTGGGATTGGAGCAGCACCATGCGGTAGGCGCGTGGGATCGTAGTGCTCCATCAGGTCGAGCAGGTTGGCGACGTTGCCGATGCTCTTCGACATCTTCTCGCCCTCGGCGTCGACCACGAACCCGTTGTGCATCCAGTGGTTGGCGAAGCGTTTCCCCAACGCCACTGCCTGGGCCCTCTCGTTCTCGTGGTGGGGGAACTTGAGGTCCATGCCGCCACAGTGCAGGTCGAAACCCTCACCCAACAGGTCGAGGCTCATCACCACACATTCGCTGTGCCAGCCCGGCCGGCCGTCGCCCCACGGTGAGGGCCACGACGGCTCACCCGGCTTGGACAGCTTCCACAGGGCGAAGTCGGCTGGGTGACGCTTGTGCTCGGCGCCGAACACCTCGCGCTCGCCACCTCCGGCCAACATGTCGTCGAGCGACTGGTTCACCAGCAGGCCGTAGTCCGCCACGGTCTTCACGCTCAGGTAGACGCCATCGTGGGTGACATAGGCGCTGCCGAGTTCCACGAGGCGGGCGATCATGGCCACCATCTGATCGACGTATTCGGTGGCGCGGGGCACGTCGGTGGGGCGGACGACGCCGAGCTTGGCCATCGCCTCGAACCAAACGTCCTCACAACGATGGGTGATCTCCTGCCACGGCCGACCCTCACGGTTGGCACGATCGATGATCTTGTCGTCGATGTCGGTGATGTTGCTCACCAGGCGAACCCTCAAGCCCGACCATTCGAGGTAGCGGCGCAGCACGTCGTAGACGAGGGTGGCCCGGCCGTGGCCGAGGTGGGGAGGGCCGTACACCGTCGGGCCGCAGAGGTAGATGCTCACCGTGCCGGGCTCGCGCATCGCGAGTTCGCGTACCTCACGGGTGGCTGTGTCGTACAGGCGAAGCATCGCTCCAGCCTAAGGGCACCGCCCCGGCCGCTCATCAGAAGGGGCCGGGCCGGTCGGTCGGTAGCCTTGGCGCACCTATGCAAGATGGTCCGTCGAACATTCCCGAGAAGCCGTCGCTCGACGGCATCGAGTCCCGCTGGATGCAGAGATGGGAGGCCGACGGCACCTACCTCTTCCGGCGCAACGCCAGTCGCGACGAAGTGTTCGCCATCGACACACCTCCGCCCACGGTCAGCGGATCCCTGCACATCGGGCACGTATTCAGCTACACCCACACCGACACCATCGCCCGCTACCAGCGCATGCGCGGCAAGGTGGTCTTCTACCCCATCGGGTGGGACGACAACGGCCTCGCCACCGAGCGTCGCGTCCAGAACGTCACCGGTGTGCGCTGCGACCCGTCCGCTGCCCCACGTCGCCGACTTCCAGCCCCCCTACTTCGGCGACGTGCCCAAGGACCACCGTGCCGTGCCGGCCAGCCGCCCGAACTTCGTCGACCTGTGCTATCGGGTCACCCACGAAGACGAGGCCGTGTTCGAGGCCCTGTTCAAACGTCTCGGGCTCAGCGTCGACTGGAGCCTGCTCTACACGACCATCGGCGAACGCGCCCGCAGGATCAGCCAGATGGCGTTCCTGCACAACCTCGCCCGCGGCGAGGCCTACCAACACGACGCACCGACCCTGTACGACATCGACGAGCGCACCGCGGTGGCCCAGGCGGAGATGGAGGACCGCGAGGTCTCGGGCAACTACCACCGGCTCACCTTCCACCCCAGCTCCGCGAACGGCGGCGACGACCTGCTCGTCGACACCACCCGCCCCGAGCTCCTCGCCAGCTGCGTCGCGATGGTGGCCCACCCCGACGACCCTCGCTTCCAACCCCTGTTCGGCACCACCGTTCGAACTCCCCTGTTCGGCGTCGAGGTGCCGGTTCTGGCCCACCACCTGGCCGAACCCGACAAGGGCACCGGGGTGGCGATGATCTGCACCTTCGGCGACATCACCGACGTCACCTGGTGGCGCGAGCTCGACCTGCCGACGCGGGCGCTCATCGGCTTCGACGGCCGTTTCGCCACCGAGACGCCGGAGTGGATCACCTCGGCCGAGGGTCAGAGCGGCCTACGAGGCGATGGCCGGGCTGTACCCGAAACAGGCGCAAGCCAAGGTGGTCGAACTGCTCAAGGAAAGCGGCGAGATGATCGGCGACGCCAAGCCGATCACCCACCCGGTGAAGTTCTACGAGCGCGGCACCCGCCCCCTCGAGATCATCGGCACCCGCCAGTGGTACATCCGCAACGGAGGCCGCGACCCGGCGCTGCGCGACGCCCTGCTGGCCCGCGGCAGCGAGCTGACGTGGCATCCCGGCTACATGCGGCACCGCTACGACAACTGGGTCGGTGGCCTGAACGGCGACTGGCTGGTCAGCCGCCAGCGTTACTTCGGTGTGCCCATTCCCGTGTGGTACCGGCTCGACGCCGACGCCAACCCGATCTACGACGATGTGCTCGTCCCTCACGAGGCTTCACTGCCGGTGGACCCGAGCACCGACTGCCCGCCCGGCTTCACCGCCGATCAGCGCGGCAGTTCCCGGTGGGTTCATCGGCGACCCCGACGTGATGGACACCTGGGCCACGAGCAGCGCTCACCCCGCAGATCGCCGGCGACTGGCAGGGTTCGACCGCGAGCACCGCACACCGACGGAACCGACCTGTTCGACCGCGTCTTCCCGATGGACATGAGGCCTCAGGCCCACGACATCATCCGCACGTGGCTGTTCGCCACCATGGTCCGCAGCCACCACGAGCACGGCTGCGCCCCCTGGCGCAACGCCGCCCTGTCGGGCTGGATCCTCGACCCCGACCGCAAGAAGATGTCGAAGAGCAAGGGCAACGTGGTCACTCCGATGGCCCTGCTCGAGCAGTACGGCACCGACGCCGTGCGCTACTGGGCGGCCAGCGGCCGACCCGGTGTCGACACCGCGTTCGACGAGGGGCAGATGAAGATCGGCCGCAAGCTGGCCACGAAGCTGCTCAACGCCACCAAGTTCGTGCTCGGCATCGGCGAGCCACCGGCCGCAGCGATCATCACCGACGCCGCTCGATCTGGCGATGTTGGCCCGGCTCGACGAGGCCATCGCCGATGCCACTGTGGCCTTCGAGGAGTTCGACTACGCCCGGGCGCTGGAACGCACCGAGGCCTTCTTCTGGTGGTTCTGCGACGACTATGTCGAACTGGTGAAGGACCGCGCCTACGGAGCCCACGGCGATGCCCGATCGGCATCGGCGCAGGCCGCGCTGCGCCAGGCCCTTCGACGGTATCCACCGCCTCTTCGCCCCGTTCATACCCTTCGTCACCGACGAGGTGTGGAGTTGGTGGCAGCAAGGTTCGGTGCACTCCCAGCCGTGGCCTGCCCCTGCCGGCGGCATGGGCGACTCCTCGATGCTCGACCCCGTGGGCGAAGTGCTGGCCACGATCCGGCGAACCAAGACCGAGGCCAAGACCAGCCAGAAGACCCAGGTCTCAAATCTAGTGGTCAGTGGACCCGCAGCAGCGACGGCGATGATCGAGGCCGCGGCCACCGATCTGTGCGATGCCGGCTCGGTTGCCTCCCTGCTCTTCGAACCCGCCGAAGCCCTCACCTACACCGTCACTCTGGCACCGCTCGACCAGACCGGATAGGCTTGGCGGCGATGAGGCGGTACATCTCCATCACAGCGATCCTCGGCATCTTGTCCGGGTTGTGGCTGACGACTCCGACAATGCAGGTCGGGGCGGCGATGCCGTCAACGACGGTGTCCGCCACAACGATGGCCCAAGCCACCCGGGGGACCACGGCCCAGATCGTCGCTACCCTGCCCCCGCCAGAAACGGTGGCCACCCCCCAGGCCCCATCTGCTTCTCGTCGCCCCACCGAATTCCGGCGATGGGCGGCGAGTGGTTTACTCGAAGGGTTACATGCGGGTCTGGATCATCGAGCCCGATGGCCGAGTGCTCACCAGCTACATAGTGTCGGGAAAGCTCGATCAGCCCCCATACGGCACCTACTCCGTCTACTCGCGTTCGGCCTACACGTGCGCCCTCACCGATTCGAACATGTGCTGGAGGTGGATGGTGCGTTTCGCCAAGGGTCCGGCCGGAGGCAACATCGGTTTCCACGAGATCCCGGTCAGGAACGGTGTGCGCGTTCAGAGCGACAGCCAGTTGGGCCAACCCCTGTCCGGTGGTTGTGTGCGCCAGAGCACTTGGGACGCCTGGGTGATGTGGAACTGGGCGAATGTGGGCACCAAGGTCGTGGTAATCCCCTAGCCCACCTTCCGCGATGCCCGCGAGGAAATGCCCGCAGGTAGCCTGAACGGGCCATGGACGAGCCCCTCGCCAATCAGCCCGAGCCGTTCGCGCCGCACCACACGACGGCCCAGAAACTTCTGCTCGCGCTGAACATACTCGTCGTCCTCGCCTGCGTCATCGGCGCCACCGTCCTGGTTATCGGCAAGCGCGAACTCGACGACACCCTCGCCGCACCGGCGGTCGGCGTGGTCAGCACGGTCTCCGCCCAGACCACGCTCGCCACGCCGGGGACAGGCGACGAGCCCGACGCAACCGTCAGCACCGCGGTTCCGGTGACCTTTCCCCCTGCGGACCCTCAGGCTCAGAACTTCCTAATCACCGGCTCCGACGCCAACGCCTGCGTCGACCCGGATTCGCCTTGGGCGGGCGCCGCCGACCCGCTCGCGAAACCATCGGCAACCGCAGCGACAGCATCATGGTGATGCGGCTGGACCCGACCACCCGACAGGCCGCCGTGCTGTCGTTCCCCCGCGACCTGTGGGTGACGATCCCCGAGAGAGGAAAGAGCCGCATCAACTCCGCCTACGTGCAGGGTGACTCACGGCTTCTCGCCCAGACCATCTACGACAACTTCGGCATCTTCGTCGACCACTACCTGCAGGTCGACTTCTGTGCCTTCAAGCTCATCGTCGACGCCGTCGGCGGGGTCACCGTGCCTTTCTCCACCCCCATCCGCGACAGCCACGTCAACCTCGACATACCGGTGGCCGGATGCCACACCTTCAGCGGCGACGAAGCCCTCGCATATGTGCGCTCGCGCCACCTCAGGTGGGTCGACGAGAACGGTGACAGCCATGAAGACGCAGCAAGCGATCTCGGTCGCATCTCCCGCCAGCAGGACTTCCTGCGCCGCACCCTGCAAGCGGCGCTCGACAAGGGCATCTTCGACCCACGGTGGCGCGGGCGCTCATCGAGTCGATGCAGAAGTACATCGTCGCGCGACGAAGGGCTCCTGTCAATCAACGAGATGCTGAAGTTCGCCGGCGTGCTGCACGATGTCGACCCGAAGGGCATCCCCACCTATCAGATCGAGGTGAGCCGCCTCATCGTCAGCGGCAACGACGTTCTCGAGCCGAAGATCAAGGGCGAGAACATGAAGGCGATCCTCGCCATCTTCCTCGGCCTGGCTCCTCTGGCCGGTGCCCCAGAACAGGTCTTCGAGACCACGACCACCACCGGCGACACCGGCCCCACTGATACCGGCCCAGCGACCACGACTACGGTCGCCGGCCCACAAGAGAACGTGAAGGGCGACATCGTCCCCGACGAGTCCATCACCTGCTGAAGTTCGTCGCCCGTTTACCCCTCAGCCCGATCACCTGTCAGTGGTCGTAGACGAGAACCCCGCGGATGTTCTTGCCGGCCCTCATGTCGTCGTAGCCGTCGTTGATACCTTCGAGGCTGTAGGTACGGGTCACCAGACCATCGAGGTCGAGCTGACCCTGGGTGTAGAGCTCGAGCAGGTGCGGAATGTCGTAACGCGGGTTGGCCGAGCCGAAGAGGGAGCCGATGATCTGCTTCTCGAAGAAGGTGAGGAAGGCGGCCGGGATAGCGATGCTGGTTTCGGCCGTGGGGTGGATGTTGGTGACGATGATCTTGCCCCGCTTACCGGCGAGCCAGAAGGCCTGACCGAGCACCTCACTGCTGCCCACGCCGATGGTCATGATGACCTTGTCGAAGCCGCGGTTCCAGGTGGTCTCGGGTAGGGCGGCCAGCGCCTCGTCCAGCGAGGCGTGGGTGTGGGTGGCGCCGAAGTCGATCGCCTTCTTGCGCTTGAACTCGACCGGGTCGATGGCTGCCACGACGCGGGCACCCGCCAGCTTGGCGGCCTGGATGGCGTTGCTGCCGATGCCGCCGGCGCCGACGACGGCAACCGTGTCGCCGGGCCGCACCTGAGCGGCGTAGACGGCCGACCCCCAGCCGGTGACCACGCCACAGCCCAGCAGGCAGGCACGGTCGAGTGGCAGGGCGGGGTCGATCTTGATCGCACTCGCCTCGTTGACCACGGTGTGGTGGGCAAAGGTGCCGAGGCCGCCGATGCCCAGCTTTAGGTCCTGGCCGCGGGCGTGATGCCGCGCCGTGCCATCGGTGACCTGGAAGCCGGAGGTGACCACCGCGCCCAGATCGCACAGGTTGCTGTGACCCTGGGCGCAGCTCGGACAGCGGCCGCACGCGGGGATGAAGCCGAACACGACGTGGTCGCCCGGAACCAGGCTGAAGACACCGGGCCCGACCTCCATCACGACGCCGGCACCTTCGTGGCCGCCGATCAGGGGCGGTTCCGGGGTGGCACCGATCATGTCGCCCGTGACCAAGTGCTCGTCGCTGTGACACATCCCGCTGGCGGCCATCTTCACCAACACCTCACCCGTCTTGGGTGGGTCCAGTTCGATCTCCTCCACGCTCCACGGCGATTGGCGCTCCCACAGAATTGCGGCCTTGGTCTTCACGGTTCCCCCCGGTGATGTCGGTCAGTGGCGTAGGCGCCGACCATACCGCGGCTCGTCCCGCCCCGCCGACGTGGGCGCTCCCACGCGCGACGCCCCACGACGCCCGAGCAACGCGAAGTGCAGAGGAGGCCACGCTAGCCTCGCCGTCATGGAGAGTGAAGTGAGCGAAGTGAGCGAAGTGAGCGAAACGGCCGTCGAGCCGGCCGGCGACACGATCGAGGTCGAGGAAGAGCTGTTGGTGGAGGAGATCTCCATCGACGGCATGTGCGGTGTCTACTGATCTTTCGCCCGACCTGCTGAACCGGCCTCTGGAGCTACATCCTCAGGTCTCAGTGCGGCCCGAGCCGTTCGGCGCGCTCGCCTACCACCACGGCAACCGGCGCCTCGTTTTCCTCAAACATCCCGACCTGGTCACCGTCGCCCACAGCCTGGCCGAGCACCCATCGCTGGCGGCGGCGCTCGTGGCGAACGGGATCGAAGCCCGCGCGCTGGCCTTCGTTCGCTTCCGCCTTCCGGTCGCTGCAGCAGAGCGAGGTGGTCCGTGAGCGTTGAACCCCTCGTGGCCCAGCTCAAGGGCGGGCTCGACGCCCCGATCTGCCTCACGTGGGAGCTCACCTACGCCTGCAACCTGGCTTGTGTTCACTGCCTGTCGAGCTCCGGCCGGCGCGACCCCCGAGAGCTCACCACGGCCCAGGCCAAGCGGGTGCTCGACGAGCTTCGGGAGCTCCAGGTCTTCTACGTCAACATCGGTGGCGGTGAGCCGATGGTGAGGCGCGACTTCTTCGAGATCATCGAACACGCCATCGCCCCTCCCGCAGGAGCAGGCCGCATCGGGGTCAAGTTCAGCACCAACGGTTCATTCATCGACGCCGACACGGCGCGGCGCCTGGCGGCACTCGACTACCTCGACATCCAGATCAGCCTCGACGGCGCCGATCGCAGCCACCAACGACGAGGTAAGAGGCACCGGCAGCTTCGACACGGCCCTGAGAGCGATGGACAACCTCACCGCCGCCGGGTTCGGGCCGTTCAAGATCAGTGTCGTGGCCACCCGCCACAACGTGCCCCAGCTCGACCGCTTCAAAGCCCTCGCCGACGGCTACGGCGCCCAGCTTCGGCTCACCCGCTTACGCCCCAGCGGACGCGCCGTCGACACCTGGGACGACCTCCACCCCACCCAGGGGCAGCAGCGCGAGATCTATGACTGGCTGATGAGCGCATGGCGAGAACGTGCTCACCGGCGACTCCTTCTTCCACCTCAACGCTCTCGGCGACCCCTTACCCGGGCTCAACATGTGCGGCGCGGGCCGGGTGGTGTGCCTGGTCGACCCGATCGGCGACGTGTACGCCTGCCCGTTCGTGATCCACGACCAGTTCCTGGCCGGCAACGTCAACGACCCAGGTGGGTTCACAGCGGTGTGGAAGCAGAGCGAACTCTTCCTCTCCCTGCGCGAACCTCAGTCCGCCGGCGCCTGCGCCAGTTGCGGGGCGTTCGATGCCTGCCAGGGGGGCTGTATGGCAGCCAAGTTCTTCACCGGCCTACCCCTCGATGGCCCCGACCCCGAGTGTGTAACCGGCGACGGCGACACGAGCGCGGCCCGGCCCGTGGCCGTCACCATGAGACCCCGACCCGCCCAGGATCACACCAAACCGTCGCGGACCCTTGCGCTTACGTAGAGTCTGTCCAGCCCGAGGCAGAAAGGATTGGCAATGATCTGGCTGCTGCTCGTCCCCGCCTACTTTCTCGGCACCTTCCCCAGCGCGGTGTGGATCGCGCGCAGCAAGGGAATCGACATCCAGACGGTCGGTTCCGGGAACCCCGGTGCGGCGAACATCGCCCGCACCCTGGGCACACGGTGGGGGGTGCTGGTGTTCATCCTCGACGGCCTGAAGGGCGCCATCCCTGGGGGTGTTGGCACCCTGCTCGACAACCGGCCTCTCGGCTACAGCATGGTCGCGGCCGCAGTGCTGGGGCACATGTTCCCGATCACCCGCCGGTTCAAGGGTGGCAAGGGAGTGGCCACGATGGGCGGCGCGGCGATGGCGCTGCAACCTGTGATATCGGCGTTCATGCTGCTCCTGTGGCTGGTGGTCCACAAGCTCACCGCCAAGGCGTCCGTGGCGTCGCTGGCGATCATGATCGGCTTCCCTGCGGTGGTCGCGATCAAGGGTGCGCCGGGCTGGGAGATCGTCGCCATCGTCGCCATCAACACCCTCGTCATGGCGCGCCACACGGACAACATCAAGCGCCTTCTCGGCGGCAAGGAGCTGTCGGCCTCGCGTCGCAAGCCCTAGCCCGGTACTGTCGCCAACGATGCAATTGCTGCAGCCTCTCTCGTTGGGCACCGCCTCCGCCCCTAACCGAGTGATGTTCGGCCCCCACGTAACCAACCTCGGCGACGACAACCGACTCTTCACCACCCGCCACACCGCCTACTACGAAAGGCGGGCCAGGGGTGGCTGCGGGGTGATCGTCACCGAGGGGGCCAGCGTCCACCCCGGCGACTGGCCCCACGAACGCACACCTCTCGCGGAGCGTTGTGGCGATGGGTGGGGCGCCATCGCCGCCGCCTGCCACTCCCACGGCGCTTTGGTCATCGCCTCCCTCGACCACACCGGTGGCCAGGGCAGCAGCGCCTACAGCCAGGCCGCGCTGTGGGCGCCGAGCCGGGTACCCGAGGTGAACACTCGCGAGGTGCCCAAGTGGATGGAAGTCGACGACATCGGGGAGGTGGTCACCGGGTTCGCCTCCGCCGCTCGGCTGGCAGTCGCGGCTGGCTGCGACGGGGTGGAGGTCAACGCCGGACAGCACAGCCTCGTGCGCCAGTTCCTCAGTGGTCTCACCAACCAGCGCGACGACATCTGGGGCCGCGACCGGCTCCTGTTCGCCCGCGAGGTCATCGAGGCGGTGCGCGAGGCGGCGGGCACGTCCGTCGTCGGGTTGCGCCTCTCCTGCGACGAGCTGGCGCCCTGGGCAGGCATCACCCCCGAGATGGCGCCCCCGATCGCGGCATCGTTGGTCGACGCCGGCCTCGACTATGTGGTCGTGGTGCGCGGTTCGATCTACTCCGCGGATAAGACCCGGGCCGACTTCCACGAGCCCGCCGGCTACAACATCGGCGTGTGCCGCGAAGTCCGGGCGGCGCTCGCCACGACCAATACGCCGGTCTTCCTGCAGGGCTCGGTGGTGCACTGGGGCCAGGCCGAGTGGGCCGTCACCGACGGGGTGTGCGACGGGGTGGAGATGACCCGTGCCCAGCTCGCCGACCCCGACCTGGTGACCAAGCTCGCCTCGGGCCATGGCGACCGAATCCGGCCGTGCATCCTCTGCAACCAGACGTGCCAGGTGGGCGACGCCCGCAACCCGATTGTCACCTGTGTCGGCGAGCCGAGCACCGGCCACGAACCGGGCAGCGACGGGGGCGACCCGAACTGGTACGCGCCCACCGCCGGGCCCCGCGACGTGATCGTGGTCGGTGGTGGCCCTGCCGGGCTGGAGACCGCTCGGGTGGCGGCCACCCGAGGCCACCGGGTGAGGCTGGTCGAGCTCAGCCACCAACTCGGCGGCATGGCAGCCATTTCCGGGCCGGGCCTGCCCCTGGTCGAGTGGCTAGTGGGCGAGTGCACTGCGGCCGGTGTGGAGGTCCTCCTCGGCGCCGCCGAGACTGACGCCCGCCCCGGCGAAATCATGGTGCAGTGCACCGGCTCGCAGCCGGGTGCCAGGGCCTACAGCATCGAGCCTGGTGCCGTGGTGATCGACGTCGTCGACGTACACAGGGGCACTCCCCTGCCCGACGGCCCGATCGCCCTGTTCGACCCGATCGGGGGGCCGATCGCCGTCGCCCTCGCCGAACAGCTGGGCGATCGGGCCATCCTCATCACCCAGGATCAGATCGCCGGCAACGAGCTGTCCCGCAGCGGCGACCTGGCCCCGGCCAACGTGAGGTTGCAGCAGGGCGGGGTGAGGATCGAGAGGCGCAGCCTGCTGAAGGCGGTGAGGCCCGGCGCGGTCGAACTGGAGGACCGCTTCAGTGGGGAGCGGCGCCGGGTGGAGTGCGCCGCACTGGTGGACTGCGGCTTCCGTCTGCCCACCGAGCGCCTGCCCGGGGCCGCGGACCGGGCCGGCGACTGCATCGCCCCGCGCACCATCCACGAGGCCGTGCTCGAAGGTCGCCGGATTGCCCTAGGGCTGTGATTGCCGGCGGGCAGCGGGGTCCTGGCGGTAGAAGTCCCGATAGCAGTGGTAGAGCTCGGGATGAGCCGCGGCCATTTCCCCAGGTCGGGTGAAGAACAGCTCACTGACCACGGCGAAGAACTCCGCCGTATTTGTCCCGGCATAGTCGTCGATCAGGGGACGGGACAGGTGAGCGCCCCCGTTGCGAACGGTCGCGTACTCCGCGGTGCTCACCTCCACCCAGCTCGCCATCTGGTCTTCCTGTTCCAGTGGCGGGGTGCCGTCGATCACTCCATCGAGCATGTCGAGCTTGTGCGCCACCTCGTGGATCACAACGTTGCGCCGACTGACGCGGCTACGTGTCTCGCGGCGCACAGAGTCCCACGCCAGCAGAAGGGGGCCGGTGCCGTCGTGGGCCTCGCCGCTGAGGCGCCTGGGGCCATCGCTGACCAGACCTCCTCCGTCGTGATGCGGGCCCCGAAGGGTGATCGTCCGCGGATGGACGATGATGGTCTTCAACTCGTGGACGGCGGCGAGGCCTTCCTCCTCGAAGCCGAGGCATACGAGGGCCGCCTGGGCGGCGATCACGGTGCACATCTCGTCGGTCAGGTCGAACCCACGGGCACCCTCCCACCGCCTGCTCGACAAGAGTTCGGTGACCATCTCGACCAACCTCTCCCGCTCTGAGGCGGTGAGCAGGGGCCAGTCGGCGAGGTGATCGGCGAACAGGCGCGACCAGTCTGAGGGGAGCTGTCGCCGGCCACGTCGGAACACGATGGGGCGAGCGTATCGGCACCCGCCCCACCCCTTACCGCGCCCTCCCGAGGTCGGCACCCGTGGGGCTAGGGTCAAGTACGGCATGACCGACGCAGCCCACACGCGCCGTGGCGCGCCCCGCCCCGCTGCCGTGCTCTGGGACATGGACGGCACGATCGTGGACACCGAGCCCTACTGGATCGAGTGTGAGTACGAGCTCGTCGCCGAGTTCGGCGGCGAGTGGGACGACGAGAAGGCCCATTCGCTGGTGGGCCGCGACCTGCGCGACTCGGCCCTCATCCTGCGCGAACGGGGCGGGGTCGAGATGCCAATCGACGACATCGTCAACCGCCTCCTCGATGGCGTGATCGCCCGCGTTCAGCGCAGGGTGCCGTGGCGTCCGGGAGCCCGCGAACTGCTGGCCGCGCTGCAACAAGGCCGGCGTGCCGTGCGCGATGGTGACGATGAGCTGGGGGCGCTTCGCCGATGCGGTGGTGAAGGTACTCCCGCGCGGCACCTTCGCCGCAGTCATCACCGGCGACGAGGTGGCCAGGGGCAAACCCCACCCCGAGGCCTACCTGGCTGCGGCCGACGCCCTCGGGGTGAGGGCAAAGGACTGTGTGGCCATCGAGGACTCGCCCACCGGGGTACGCAGCGCGGTGGCGGCCGGTTGCCGCACCTTCGCCGTGCCCAACGTGGTCGACATCGCCGAGGGCAAGGGCTACACCGTGGTGGGCTCCCTCTTGGACCTCGATCTGGGCACCCTCGGCTTCGCCCCGGCGGCACCCGCCTCGAGGCGTAGGGGGCGGCGGCGGCGGCGCGACCTGCGCCCGATCATGGCCCTGGCAGTCGTCGTGGCGGTGAGTGCCGGTGCAGCGATCGCCGTTCGCGACAACGAGGAGCCCGCACCCCTGGCCGACATCCCGGTCAGCGCATGGGTGCCCTACTGGGTGGTCGACGACGCCACGACCTCGATCTCTGCCCACGGCGCCTTACTCCACGAGCTTTCGCCCTTTTGGTACGAGGCCCGGGGTGCCACCGAGATCGGGCTTTCGGGCAACGTCACCACCGACCTCACCACACCCCTGCTCGCCACCGCCCGCCAGGCAGGAGCGACGATCATCCCGTCGATCGCCGATGTGATGGGAGAGGGCGAGATGGCGGCCATTCTCGCCGACCCCGACACCCGCGCCCAGCACATCCTCACGATCATCGCCCTCGTGCACGACAACGGGTTCGACGGCATCGACATCGACTATGAACGCTTCGCCCACACCGACGACTACGCCACCTGGGAGGACACCCGCGTGAGCTGGGTGGCCTTCCTGACGGACCTGGCTGCGGACCTGCACGAAGACGGCAAGCTGCTCACCGTCGCCGTACCTCCGATCTACGACACCGAATTCAACCCGGAGAGCGGCTACTGGGTCTACGACTACGCGGCGATGGGCGACATCGTCGACGGCATCCGCATCATGGCCTACGACTACTCCTGGGACATACCGGGCCCGATCGCCCCGATCGGCTGGGTTCGCAGCACGGTGAGGGCGGCCAAGGATGCTGTTGCCGACGACACCAAGCTGGTGCTCGGCATCCCCCTCTACGGGCGCAACTGGGTTACCGCCACCGCCGGCATCTGCCCCGCCGGCGCTCCTGGCCGGGTGGACCCCTACCTCGGCGACGTGGCCGCCCTGCTCGCCCAGTACAGCGTCACACCGGTCCACGACGATGGCACGGGCGAGGCCAGGTTCACCTACCAACGCCAGAGCACAGACGGAGTAAACACCTGCACCCAGACCCGCGAAGTGCACTATGTCGACGAGGCGGGGGTCCGGGCACGCCTCGACCTGGCCCGCGAGGAACGCATCGGCGGTGTCGTGCTGTGGGCGCTCGGGTTCGATACGGAGCTGATGTGGGAGGGCCTCGCCGGCGTCGCCAGACCCCGACCGAGCAGGGTGTGACCATCGCCACTACAGTTAGGAAGATGGAGCTTCACTTCGCCACCATCTGGGAATCGATCGCCGACGCACTCCCGGACCACCCCGCCCTAGTCCACGGTGACGTCCGTTTCACCTGGCGGGAGTACGACGAGAGAGCCGCCCGGGTGGCCTCCGTCTACACCTCTGCCGGGCTGGCGACGGACTCCAAGATCGCTCTCTGCCTCTACAACGGCAACGAGTACCTCGAAGCCCACTACGGCGCGTTCAAGATGCGTGGCGTACCGGTGAACGTCAACTATCGCTATCTCGACGACGAGCTCTACTACCTGCTCGAGAACGCCGACGCCGAAGCCTTGGTGTTCCACTCCTCGCTCGGCGACAGGGTGGCGCGGGTCGCCCCCCGCCTGCCCAAGCTGAAGCTGCTGATCGAGGTCGACGACGGAGGCACGGGCCAGGTTCCCGGCGCCGTCGCCTACGAGGAGGTACTCGCTGCGAGCCCACCGATGCCGCGCATCACCCGCAGCGAGGACGACGTCTACATGCTCTACACGGGCGGCACCACGGGCATGCCCAAGGGAGTGATGTACGACATGGGTGGGCTCACCAGGGCCTTCCTCGAACTAGGCTTTCCCCTGGTCGGCCTGGAGATCCCCGCGACTGCCGAGGAGGTCGCCCCGGCAGTGCTGAAGGTCGTCGCTGCCGGCAACGCGATCGTCAGCGTGGTGTGCGCCCCCGTGATGCACGGCACCGGGATCTGGCTGGGGGCGATGATCCCCCACTCCGGTGGCGCCACCGTCGTCACCCTGCAGAGCCGTTCCCTCGACGCCGACGAGGTTCTCCGCACGGTGCAGGCGGAGAAGGCCACCAACGTCACCATCGTCGGAGACTCCTTCGCCAAGCCTCTGATCAAGGCCATCGATGCTGCGGCGGACGCCAGAACCCCCTACGACCTGTCATCGCTGAAGCTGATGATCTCCAGCGGGGTGATGTGGACCGCCGAGGTGAAAGAGCAGCTCCTCGACCGCATCGAACAAGTGATGCTGCTCGACGCGATTGGGTCTTCGGAGGGCTCGATGGGCAGCAGCATCTCGATGAAGGGCGTACCTCCGACCACCGCCAAGTTCACCAAGAACCCAACCACCAAGGTGTTCACCGAAGACGACCGCGAGGTGCAGCCGGGGTCGGGTGAGGCGGGCATGGTGGCCGCCGGCGGGATGGTGCCCATCGGCTACTTCAAGGACCCCGGAAAGTCGGCTCGTACCTTCCGCACCATCGATGGCGTGCGCTACTCGTTCCCCGGCGACCTCGCCCTGGTGGCCGAGGACGGCTCGCTCGTGCTCCTCGGCCGTGGCAACCAGGTGATCAACTCCGGCGGGGAGAAGATCTTCCCCGAGGAGGTCGAGGAGGCCGCCAAGCGCGTTCCCGGGGTCCACGACTGCCTCGTCGTGGGCATCGACGACGAGAAGTTCGGCCAGGCCGTCACCGCCGTCGTGTCGCTCGCCGACGGCGCCGAGGTCGACGAAGCAACCGTCATCGCCGGCATCAGGAAGCAGCTAGCCGGATACAAGGCTCCGAAGAAGGTCGTCTTCGTCGGCAATGTCCCCCGCGCCCCCAACGGTAAGGCCGACTACAAGTCTGCCCAACAGCTCGCCGCCGGGACTCTGGCACCCGACTGAGCTCAGGAGAGCCTGTTCATCGCCTCGAGGGCCCTCTCGGCGAGGGCCTCGGTGCCGAGCTTGAAGGTGTCGATTTCTACACCTTCCTGCTTGCCCATGGCTCCGTGCAGGTAACGAGCGAACACTCCCTCGCTGATCACGGCCAGGCGCCAGCAGCCAAACGCGACGTAGTAGTCGATGTTGCTCACGTCGCGCCCTGTGCGTGTGGCGTAGCGCTCCACCATCGACATGTAGGGAGGGAACCCTCCGGCGCGCGGTTGGATCGTTGGCCCTCAACGTCGTGCCACCATCTGACCAGTAGACGCCGACGTAGCCGACATCGGCGAGAGGGTCGCCGAGGGTGCACAGCTCCCAGTCCAGCACCGCCGCGATGCGGCCCGTGGAGACATCGGTGAGGCAGTTGCCGAAGCGGTAGTCGCCGTGGGCGATCGACACCCCCTGTTGCACCGGCAGGCGCTCACCCAACAAGCGAGCCACCTCGTCGATGGCCGGCAGCTCCCTGGTCTTGCTGTGTTCCCACTGGGTGCTCCAGCGCTTCACCTGGCGGGCGATGTAGCCCTCGCGTTTGGCCAGGTCGCCGAGGCCGATGGAATCGACGTCGACGGAGTGGAGGTCGGCGAGCACATCGAAGAGGTTCTCGGCGGCAACCGGGCGGAGGGCCTCGGGCAGCAGGGCAGCCCTATCCACACCATCGAGAACCACCCCGTCGACGAAGGCCATGACGTAGAACGGTGCTCCGTTGACCTCCTCGTCGGTGCACAGGCCCAGCGCTGGGGGTACGGGCACACCCGTGGTTCCCACTGCGGCGATGATGCGGTACTCGCGCGCCATGTCGTGGGCGGTGGCCAGCACATGACCGAGGGGCGGTCGGCGGAGCACGAATCGGGAGCCGTCGGCGCCGGTGACGGTGTAGGTGAGGTTGGACCTGCCACCGGCGATGAGGTCGAAGCTGAAGGGCGCCACGGCACCCTCGATGTTGGCGGTGAGCCAGGCTGAAACGGAAGCTGTGTCGACGCCCTGCACGGTGGGCGACCCTAGACGACTGGTTCCATGGGGTGCTGGTTCGGGCCATCCGAGTGTCAGCGGCCCATCCGAGTGTCAGCGGCCCGCCCGAGTGACAGCGGCCCGCCGGGGGGCACGCCCGCACTCGGATGGTTGCCAGGCACTCGGATGGTTGCCAGGCACTCGAACGGGAACTGGGTGGGCGGTGCCTGGCCTGTCTGCCCTGCCCTTGCTTCGGGTGGCCCAGTGGTCATGGAACAGGGTTTCGACGGTGTTTCCGATCATGCCCAGCAGGCGGCGCACCGGTTTGGGTTGTATTGGAATCCGTACGACCGTTCAAGGCGGCGACGATCGCCAACCGTTGGGCTTCGACCCAACCCGCCAGGCGGTGGCAGCCGGCCAAACCATTGGTGAGCACGACCCACCCGACATCGACAACGGTTGCCGCGCCGTGAGTGGTTTAGAGGAAGATGCGGGCAAGGGTGATGCAAATGGAAGAACTGTCGTTCGACGAACGGACGTTTGCGACCGGAAACGGCATGAATCCCCAGAGTGTTTCTGACACCTCGACACCAGTGACCGCGTGAACCCCTTGGAACTAATCATCAAGTGCCGGGCGGAGCCGGCGACTCAGCCGGGCCGGCCGACGCCGACGACCTTGTTCCAGTGCACCGTGGCCACGCTCACAACATCGCCCGCCTGTGGAGCGTGGACCATCTGCCCACCGCCGATGTAGAGGCCGACATGGCCGATGGGTGAGTAGTAGAAGACGAGGTCGCCCGGTTGGGCCTGGTCCTTGGACACATGGGGCAGGCTCGCATACTGGCCTGCGCTCTGGTGGGGCAGGTACACACCTGCCTGGCCCCATGCCCATTTGGTGAGGCCCGAGCAGTCGAAGGCCACCCCTGGTGTCTCACCGGCAAACCTGTAGGGCACCCCGAGCTGGCCCATGGCCGCGGAAACGGCGATGCCGGCCTTGCCCGAAACCGCCGGCACACTGACCGCCGGGGCGCCACCGCCCGACCCGCTACCTGTGTCGCCGGTAATCGTGCCACCCCCACCGCGACCCGGCGAGGCACCTGAGCTGACCGAGGTGGTGCCACCCGTAGTGCCACCGGTGTAGTTGCTCTGCTGTACGGATGCTGCAGCGGCTCGACGCTCCTCTTCGGCCGCCAGCCTGGCAGCGCCGAGATCGTTCTTCGCCTGCTCGTACTTCTGCAGATACACCTGCTCGAGCTCGGCGAACTGGGCCTGCTTGCGTTCCAGCGTGGCCACCACGTCTGCGGCCTCCTGCTGCTTCTGGGCCAGCACCTCGCGGGCTGCTTCGAGGTCGTCGAGCATGGCTTGGAGGTCGTCGACGTTGGTCTCGCCGGTGTCGAGGGCGAGCCGGCCGAGGGCGTCGCGTTGCTCGGCGGCGCTGTACTTCGACGCAGTGGAGAAGATCGGGCTCAGCTCGCCTGACCCGCCCGACGTGAGCCGGCTGACGGCGATGTCCTGCAGAGTCGCCTCCACACCCCCCAGCTCGGCCGACATGAGGTCGACCTTCGTCTGGGCGGCGGCGATCTCGACAGAGAGCTCCGCCTGGCGGTCGAGGGCGGCACCATAATCCTCGTCGAGCTGACCGAGTTGGTCGCGCAGCCCTTCAAGCTCGTCGAGGACCCGGTCCAGCTCCTGCTGGGCCTGGTCGACACCATCGGCGCGCACCACCTGGGGGGCAACGACGAAGCCGGCTACGAGGGCGACGCTGAGCAGGGTCGAACGAAGGCGGCGGGCAGTCGGCATGGAGGCAATCAGGTTACCAATGTTACGAATAGGTTGCGACCGGTGTGCCGTCGCAACCGCCTCTCCCCCTCGCCGTCTACTCCCACTCAATGGTGCCCGGGGGCTTGGAGGTGATGTCGTAGACCACCCGGTTGACCCCTTTGACCTCGTTGATGATGCGATTCGACATCGTTTCCAACAGGTCGTAGGGCAGGCGAGCCCAGTCCGCAGTCATCGCGTCGTCGCTGGTGACGGCACGGATGATCACCGGGTGGGCATAGGTGCGCTCGTCGCCCATCACGCCCACCGAACGAACGTCGGCGGCCAGTACGGCGAAGCTCTGCCACAGCTGGCGCTCGAGGCCCGCCTTGTGGATCTCGTCGCGCACGATGGCGTCGGCATGCTGCAGGGTGGCCACCCTCTCCGGGGTCACCTCGCCGAGGATGCGCACTCCCAGCCCGGGGCCGGGGAAAGGCTGGCGCAGGACGATCTCGTCGGGCAGGCCGAGCTCACTGCCCAGCGCGACGAACCTCGTCCTTGAACAGGTCACGCAGCGGCTCGACCAGCTTCAAGGTCATGTCCTCGGGCAGGCCGCCGACATTGTGATGGCTCTTGATCACCGATGCCGTGCCGTCGCTGCCGCCACTCTCGATGACATCGGGGTACAGGGTGCCCTGCACCAGCCATTCGGCATCGCTGAGGCCACCGGTGTGCTCCTCGAAGATGCGCACGAACAGCTCGCCGATGATCTTGCGCTTGTGCTCCGGGTCCACCACCCCAGCCAGCTTCTCGAAGTAGCGCGGCCCGGCGGACACATGGATCAGCTCGATGCCCATGTTGCGTTTGAACGTCTCTACGACCTGGTCGCTCTCGTCGAGCCTCATCAGGCCCGTATCGACATAGATGCACACCAGCTGATGGCCGATCGCACGGTGCACCAGTGCAGCGGCCACAGCCGAGTCGACGCCACCGCTGAGAGCGCAGATGACCTTGCCCTTGCCCACCTTTGCCCTCACCGAGGCCACCTGCTCGTCGATGACCGAGAGCATCGTCCAGCCCCCACTGCACCCGGCGAGGTCGTGCAGGAATCGTTCCAGCACGGCCATGCCGTAGGGGGTGTGCACGACCTCGGGGTGCCACTGCACGCCCCAGATCCTGCGCTCGGGGCACTCCATCGCCGCGACCGGCGCATCGGGGGTGCTCGCGGTGGCCACGAACCCGGCGGGCACCTCGGTGACCGCATCGAAGTGGCTCATCCACACGTCCTGCTCCACCGGGGTGCCGTCGAGCAAGGTGCTGGACACACCGCTGAAGCGAGTGACCTTCGCCCGGCCGTACTCACCACGCAGCCCACGGCCAACGACGCCGCCCAACTGCTGGGCGATGAGCTGCACCCCGTAGCAGATGCCGAGGATGGGAATGCCGAGGTCGTAGATCGCCGGATCGAGGGCAGGCGCCCCGTCGACGTGGACGCTCTTCGGGCCGCCGGAGAGGATGATCGCCGCCGGCTTGCGGGCCACGACCTCGGCGGCGGTGATGCGGTGGGGAACGATCTCGCTGTAGACCCTGAGCTCGCGCACCCTGCGGGCGATCAGTTGGGCGTACTGGGCCCCGAAGTCGACCACCAGAACCGTCTCGTCGCGCTGCACCATCGGTTCGATGGTAGGGGCTGGGCGACATTGCCCACGACTTACGCGGGCAATGGTCACATCGGTGGCCGAAACCATGGTCGCCAAGGTGCGAATCGTCTGCTCCGCTGCGACGATGGGGCCCATGGCGCGCTGGATGAGGTTGGTCTTCGTCGTCGGCCTCGTCGGGTCGGTGACCGTGGGGTGCGGGGACGACAACCCTTACGACGCAGCCGATGCCGCCACCACCCTCGCCTCAGATGTCACCACCGACGAAGGCAGCGCCACGGCGGAGCCCAACGTCTTCTTGCCCGAGGATGCGAACGTCACCGACTGTGTCGGCACCCTCGACCGTCCCAACTGTGGCAGCAAGGCCAAGGGAGGATGGCGCCAGTACCTCACCCTCGCGGTTCTCGCCGCCGGCCTCGGCTTCATCGGCTGGCGTATCGCCAAGGGCATCCGCCAACGCGATGCCGTAATGAACGACGTCGGCACCCGCTGACACTCATCCTCCTTCAATCGCGGCCGGCACTGCTGAGATGTGGTTCAGTAGTGCCATGAAACGACGGATACTCCTCACGGTGGCGGCTCTGCTGATCGGCGCGGCGGCTTGCAGCAGCGAATCGAGCGGCGGCTCCTCCGGAGCCGACACCACCACCTCCGTAGAGGTTGACGAATCGAGCACCACCGGACCGACCACCACCGAGGTGGGGGCGACGACTGCACCACCCACCAGCGCGCCCCCTACGAGCGCGGCCGCCACCACATCGGCACCTCCGGCGACCACCCTGGCTCCGTCCACCACCACCGCCGCTTGTCGGAACATGACGGACCCCGCCGGCGGGGTGCGGCTCGGCGACTGCGGGTCGGCGGTCGAGCAGATCCAGAGCTACCTCATTTCCAAGGGCTTCACGCTGGCGATGGACGGTCGGTTCGGCCCGGCCACCGACGCTGCGGTCAGGGAGTTCCAGACCGACAGCGGACTCACCGTCGACGGTATCGTCGGCCCGACGACCTGGATGGCGCTACAGAGCGACGACATCCCCGTGGGTGAGGCCTGACCTCTGTGACCCCCGACGAGTTCCGCTCACATGGCCACGCCCTGATCGACTGGATCGCCGAGTACCTCGAGAATATCGAGCAGTACCCGGTTGCCAGCACGGTGCATCCGGGAGCCATTCGGGCGATGCTGCCCGAGCACCCACCCCCCATCGACCAGCCGTCACCGGAGCCCTTCGCCGATGTGCTGGCCGACCTCGACCGAGTGATCATGCCCGGCATCACCCACTGGCAGCACCCGAACTTCTTCGCCTACTTCCCTGGCAACACCAGCTACCCCGCCATCCTCGGCGAGTTGGCTGCAGCGGGCCTCGGAGTCCAGGGGATGAGCTGGGTCACCAGCCCCGCCTGCACCGAGGTCGAGACCCTGATGCTCGACTGGATGCAGGAGATGCTCGGCCTGCCAGATCGCTTCCGCAGCACCAGCGCCACCGGTGGCGGTGTCATCCACGGGTCGGCCAGCGAGGCGACGCTGGCATCGGTGCTCGCCGCTCGGTGGCGCGCCACGGGCGGCGAGATCAACACCAGCGGCGACACCACCCATCTCGTTGCCTATGCCACCTCACAGGCCCACAGCAGCATCGAGAAGGGGTTGCGGATCGCCGGCATCGGCACCAACTCGCTGAGGACGGTCCCCCACGATGAGTCATTCGCTATGCGACCCGCCGAGCTGGAGAAGCTGATCGCCGCCGACCGCGCCGCCGGCCTCACCCCGTTCTGGGTGTGCTGCACCCGCGGCACCACCAGCTCGATGGCATTCGACTCGGTGGCCGAGATCGGTGCGATCGCCACCCGCGAAGGCATGTGGCTTCACGTCGATGCGGCGATGAGCGGCATCGGTGCACTGGCACCCGAGTTCCGCTGGATCAACGATGGGCTGGAGTGGGCAGACAGCTACTGCACCAACCCCCACAAGTGGATGGGCGTCAACTTCGACTGCGACCTGTTCTACACGTCCGACCGTGCAGCCCTCCTCGGTGCGCTCAGCATCCTGCCCGAGTACCTGCGCTCGAAGGCGGCCGAGGCCGGCGCGGTGATCGACTACCGCGACTGGCAGATCCCCCTCGGCCGACGCTTCCGCGCCCTCAAGCTGTGGTTCACGATCCGCGCCGGTGGCGCTGCCGAAGCGGTGGCGATGATCCGCCGCCACGTCGCCCTCACCCAACAGCTCGTCGAATGGGTCGCCGCCGATCCCCGGTTCGAGGTCGTTGCCCCCCACCCCCTGAACCTGGTGTGCCTCCGGCTGGTTGGCGGTGATGCCGCAACCGATGCCCTCATCGAGCGCGCCAACAACACAGGCGATGCCCTCTTCACCCGCACCGTGCTCGACGGCCAGGTGGCATGCAGGGTGTCGGTGGGCGGTCGCACCACCGAGGAGCGACACGTGAGATCGGCATGGGAGTTGTTGCAGGCACTCGCAAACGATTGAATCGGCGATCACGCCCCCTCGGGCGCAACCCAAGGAGCACACAATGCGATTTCGCTTCGCTGTGCTCGTCGCGGTCACGAGCTTCCTGACCGTCCTATCGCCGGCCCACGCCGCCCCTCGTCCAACGGCAACCCACACCGCCGCCACCGACAGTGCCTACGTGCAAAGGATGGTGTTCGGGTTGTCGCTCGGCGACTTCTTGTTCAACGCCTCGTACGGCGACAGCTGGTTCGACTGGAGCACCGACTACTGCTCGGCGCCGATGGTGGGAAGCACCGGTATGTCGTTCGACTTTCGCAGCCCCTGCCGGCGTCACGACTTCGGCTACCGCAACCTGAAACTGCTCGAAAGGCGTTACGGCACCGGCTACACCTACTGGAACAGCTCCAGCCGGCTCCAGGCCGACAAGCAGTTGCTGGCAGACATGCAGGCTCACTGTCGCACACGAGTGCCGTACCTGCGGCCCTCCTGCATCAACTGGGCGCTGACGTTCTACGCCGCTGTGCGCATCGCCGGCGGCCCCTGACCGGCACCGTCTGACTGACGCCGCTAGAAGGAGGGTGGCTCGGGGCCTTCGATGCCGTGGGCCACCCTCAAGAGCTGGTGCACCATGCGCGCTGTGGCGCCCCAAACGGTCTCGTCGGCCAACTCGAAGAAGAACACGGTCCACTCGCCGTAAGGGGTGAGCCACCACTCCTCGCGGAAGGTGTCTGGTGAGGTGAACTCGGAGAGGGGAACCCATAGAACCCGGTCTACCTCGGCCGCGTGACCGTGGAGCTCCCGGGGCGATTCGATCCGGCCGACGATCGGCACGATCCAGCTGTTGCTCACCATGGTCACCAGGGGTTGCAGTCGGCCGACCAACTCGACGTCACCGCGGGGCAGGCCGACTTCCTCCTCGGCCTCGCGCAGCGCGGCGGTTTCATAGGTCTCGCCGGGGTCCAGGCGCCCGCCGGGGAAACTGATCTCACCACCGTGGTTGCGCAGTTGCAGCGACCGTCGGGTGAGCAACAACTCCACCCCGTCGGGCCCGTCGGCCAAGAGGGCGAGCACCGCCGATGGACGCGAACCGGGTGGCTCGCGAACATGCTCGGGCACCCACCGGCTGACCGTAGAAGCAACAGAATCGGAGGCGAGAACAGGCGCCGGTACCGGCCACGGAGGGGGTCCACCAGGGCGCCAGCCATCGGGTCGCTCGATCTGCTGGCGGCCACCGCGTGGCGACGGACTACTGGTCAGAGGGCACCCAGCCGCTGTCGGTGAGTTGCTGCAGCACTCGGCCGAGACCCGCGGTCTTCATCTTGGCCAGGATCTTGCCGGGCGCCTCACCACCGCGCTCCCACTCGTCCCATGCGGCGAAGAGTTTGGCGAGGTCTGGTGCGGGTGCTTCGAACGCCATACCCCCACGCTATCTGGGCACGCTCTGATCAGGTGTCGCGCTTGGCCTTGGCCCGACGTACTGCCTTCACCCCGCCGCCTACCAGCCGTCCTGCGGTGCGCCCGATGTCCGTGGCCCGATCACCCGACGGGGCGGAGGCAGACGTGGGCTTCTTCACCTTCTCGGTGTAGCTGCTCTGCCACCAGACGAAGAGGTGGACCATGGCGATGGCAGCGATGATCATCCGGCTGCCGAAGTCGGCCTCGACCCAGGGTTGGACGGCGCAGCCCAGTTCTAGCGCCACCACCACAGGGTCACCGACCCGGTGGAAACTGCGAGGTAGAAGGCGGAACGCCGACACCGAACTCTTCGTGCTCGCCGCGTAGAGGAGGATCACCCCACCCAGCACCGCCGGCACGAGGGGCTCAGGGCTCTGGGTGCCACTGCCGACCAGCACCACACCGAGGATGTACTCGACGAGCTGATGCATCCAAAAAGGCCGTTTGCCCACACCGTCGCCCACAGCCACGAGCCTAGTGCCGGGAACGACAACGACCCCGGGGCGCTAGGCCACCGGGGTCGTTCGGGGGGATACCAGGGATAACCCCGGCAAACCTCACATCATTCCCATACCGCCCATACCGCCGCCCATGCCGCCCATGCCGCCGCCGCCCATGCCGCCGCCGCCGCCCATAGCCGACGCCTTCTCCGGCTTGTCGGCAACGAGGCACTCGGTGGTGAGCACCAGAGCCGCGATCGACGCTGCGTTCTGCAGTGCGGCGCGGGTGACCTTGGCGGGGTCGATGATGCCGGCCTTCATCAGGTCGACCATCTCCCCGGTGGCAGCGTTGAGGCCCATGTTTCCTTTGGCGGCCTCGACCTGCTGAGTGGTAACGGCACCCTCGAAACCGGCATTGTCGGCGATCAGCCGGCAGGGCGCGGTGAGCGACTCCCACACAGTGCGGGCTCCGGTGGCCTCGTCGCCTTCCAGCGACTTGACCACGGCGAGCACGGCAGCGCGGGCACGAACGAGAGCGGTGCCGCCACCGGCGACCACACCCTCTTCGATGGCCGCGCGGGTTGCCGACACGGCGTCTTCGATTCGGTGCTTCTTCTCTTTCAGCTCCACCTCGGTGGCGGCGCCGACCTTGATCACGGCCACACCGCCGGCCAGCTTCGCCAGACGCTCCTGGAGCTTCTCGCGATCCCAGTCGCTGTCGGTGTTTTCGATCTCGGCCTTGATCTGATTGATCCGGCCCTTCACGTCTTCGGATTCACCGGCTCCATCGACGATGGTGGTGTTGTCCTTGGTGATGATGACTCGCTTGGCGCTGCCCAGCATGTCGAGGGTGACGGTCTCGAGCTTGAGGCCGACCTCTTCGCTGATGACCTGACCGCCGGTGAGGACGGCCATGTCCTGGAGCATCGCCTTACGGCGGTCGCCGAACCCGGGTGCCTTGACGGCAACCGAGTTGAAGGTGCCGCGGATCTTGTTGACCACGAGCGTGGCCAGGGCCTCGCCTTCGATGTCTTCGGCGATGATGAGCAGGGGCTTGCCCGTCTTCATCACGGCTTCGAGCGCCGGCAGAAGAGACTGCACGGTGGCGACCTTCGACGAGTGCAGAAGGATGTAGGGCTCTTCGAGCACAGATTCCTGGCGCTCGGGATCGGTAACGAAGTAGGGCGACAGGTAGCCCTTGTCGAACTGCATCCCCTCGGTGAACTCGAGCTCGGTGCCGAAGGTGTTGCTCTCCTCGACGGTTACCACTCCGTCCTTGCCCACCTTGTCGATCGCGTCGGCGATGACCGAACCGATGCTGGCATCGGCGGCCGAGATGGTGGCGACAGCAGCGATCTGCTCCTTGTCCTCCACATTGGTGGACTGGCTCTTGATGCTCTCGACGGCCGCAGCAACGGCCTTCTCGATGCCCTTCTTCAGACCCATCGGGTTGGCACCGGCCGTCACGTTGCGCAGCCCGTGGTGCACGAGGGCCTGGGCCAGCACGGTGGCGGTGGTGGTTCCGTCACCGGCGACGTCGTTGGTCTTGGTGGCGACTTCCTTCACCAGCTGGGCGCCCATGTTCTCGAAGGGATCGTCGAGCTCGACGTCCTTGGCGATGGACACGCCGTCGTTGGTGATGGTGGGGGCGCCGAACCTCTTGTCGAGGACTACGTTGCGGCCCTTGGGCCCGAGGGTGACCTTGACCGTGTCGGCCAGCTTGTTGACGCCGGCCTCCAGGGCTCGGCGAGCCTCGTCGTGGAACTTGAGTTGCTTAGCCATTGGTTCAGCGGCTCACTTCTGGACGATGGCGAGCACGTCGCGGCTGGTGAGGATGAGTAGGTCCTTGCCGTCGATGGTGATCTCGGTGCCGCCGTACTTGCTGTACAGAACGGTGTCGCCGACCTTCACTTCGAGGGGGGTGTGGGTGCCCTTGTCGTCACTCCAGCGGCCGGGGCCGACAGCGAGGACTTCGCCCTGCTGGGGCTTTTCCTTCGCGGTGTCGGGGATCACGAGGCCCGAAGCAGTGGTCTGCTCGGCCTCATTGGGCTTGACGACGATGCGGTCATCGAGGGGCTTCAGGTTCATGGGTGCAGGCCTCCGTTGGCAAGAGCACTCGGATTGGATCGGAACCGGTCGGGTTAGCACTCGCCCGGTCTGAGTGCCAAGGCTACGCTCGCGAGGTACCCGTTAGCAACCGGGAGCCGAGAGTGCTAACCACGGGTCAGCCCACCAGGGGTGCGCCGAGCTGCTCCGCCAGCCGGGCCACCGAGTGCAGGGGCAGGCCCACCACATTGCTGACGCTGCCGCGCACCCTCTGCACCAGCACCCCGCCGGCGCCCTGCACGGCATAGGCGCCGGCCTTGTCGAGGGGCTCACCGGTGGAGACATACCATTCGATCAGCGCCGGTGTGAGCGGGGTGAACGTGACCAGGGTGGTGATCACCTCGGTAACCAGTTGCTCGCCGCGTCGAAGAGCGACGCCGGTGTGAACGCGGTGGGTGCGGGCCGACAGGCGACCCAGCATGGATCGGGCATCATCGGCGTCGACCGGCTTGCCGAGGATCTCCCCGCCCAGATCGACGGTCGTGTCGGCGGCCACCACCAGAGCTCCGGGAGGGGCATCAACAGCGAAGGCCTTGGCGATCGCCAGCCGTTGGACGTAGTCGACGGGGCCCTCGCCAGGAAGCGGGGTTTCGTCGACGTCGGGCGACGCCATGGTGAACACCACACCCAGTTGGGCCAATAGCTCGCGCCGGCGTGGCGAGGCCGAGGCGAGCACGACGGGAGGACGCTCGGTCATCCTCCCGACACCGCCATCTCGGCCTCGTCGTCGGGCACGGTGAGGTCGCCGAGGTGGTCTAGATAGCCCTCAGGCAGAGCGACGCGGATCGGCCCGTTGGTGTGGCCCCGACGGATGCGCTCACCTCCCGGTACAAGGGCTGTGGCCGGGTCGAGCTGGGCGACGAGGTCTTCGAGTTCGGCGAGGGTGCTGACCATCGAGAACCGGGCCCTCGCCTCGCCCCCGACCGGGTAACCGGTGAGGTACCAGGCGGTGTGTTTGCGGAAATCGCGCAAGGCCAGGTTTTCGCCGAGGTGACCGGCGAGCATGGCAGCATGCCGGCACATCACCGCCGTGGCCTCGCCGAGGAGGGGCGCCGGGCGCACCGGGCGACCCTGCAGGGCGTCGACCAGATCGCGGAACAGCCAAGGCCGCCCCAGGCAGCCCCGCCCGACGACGACCCCGTCGCAACCGGTCTCGGCCATCATCCTCACCGCATCGGCGGCCTCCCAGATATCGCCGTTGCCCAGCACGGGGATCTCCGGCACCGCCATCTTGAGCTCACCGATCGCCGCCCAGTCGGCCTTGCCTGCGTAGTGCTGCTCGGCGGTGCGAGCGTGCAGGGCGATGGCGGCCACACCTTCTTCGGCGGCAATCCGGCCGGTAGTCACGAAGGTGAGCAGGTTGTCGTCGATGCCCTTGCGGAACTTGATCGTCACTGGCACGCCGTAAGGGCCGGCAGCGGCCACTGCGGCGCTCAGGATGGCCCTCAGCAGGTTCGGTTTGGCCGGCACCGCGGCACCCCCACCCTTGCGGGTGACCTTTGCGGCCGGGCAGCCGAAGTTCATGTCGAGGTGGTCGATGCGCCCCTCGCCGCACAGCTTGCGTACCGCCTCGCCCACCAGCCGCGGATCGCTGCCGTAGAGCTGGAGGCTGCGCGGTGCCTCATCGGCGGCGAAGGTCATCATCCTCTCCGTCTTGGGGTTGCCGTGGACGACCGCCGCCGCCATCACCATCTCGTTGACATAGACCAGGCCGGGTGCGAACTCGCGGCAGAGGGCCCGGAAGGGCGCGTTGGTGACACCGGCCATCGGCGCCAGGACCACCGGCGCGACGGGGGTGAACGGCCCGAGATGCATCGACGATCACGGTAGCGGCGACCCGCCGTTGTCAGGGACGAAGGCGTCAGTGGCCGATTTGTGTGAGCGCACAAACCGAACGTTGTGTTTGTGCGCTCACACAAAGCCGTGCCAGGGGAGCCCGGACAGGGCGGCCTAGGGCAGCAGGGGCAAGCGCATGTTGGGGTAGGCGCCAGTGTCCAGCGTGGAGGGCCCGTCGGACTTCAGCCGGTACCACCCCACGGCGGCGATCATCGCCGCGTTGTCGGTACACATCGCCCGACTGGGCAGGAAGCCCCGAATGCCGGCCTCTGCGCACTCGCCGAGGAAGCGCTCGCGCAGCAGCGAGTTAGCGGCCACCCCGCCACCGAGCACGAGGCCCCGGGCACCCACCTGCTCGGCAGCCCTCCTCGCCTTGGCCACCAACACGTCGACCACAGCCACCTGGAACGAGGCGGAGACGTCGGCGGCGGACACGTCGGGATGCTTGCGCACATGGTTGATCACTGAGGTCTTCAGCCCGCTGAAGCTGAAGTCGAGCCCTTCGTTCATCATCGCCCGCGGGAAGCGGATCGCCTCCGGATCGCCGTTGGCCGACTCGCGGTCGATCGCCGGTCCGCCCGGGTATCCGAGTCCGAGGAAGCGGGCCACCTTGTCGAAGGCCTCACCGGCGGCGTCATCGATGGTCTGACCCAAGAGCCGATAGCGGCCGTGGTCCTGCATCTCGATGAGCATCGTGTGCCCACCCGACACCAACAACACCACGAGGGGGAACTCGAGGGTCGGGTCCTCGAGGAAGGCGGAGTAGAGATGAGCCTCCATGTGGTTGACGCCCACGAACGGCACATCCCAGGTGAGGGCCAGCGCCTTTGCGGCTGACACACCCACCAGCAGAGCCCCGATGAGACCTGGCCCTACCGTGCAGGCGACGGCGTCGATGCGACCCTCGTCTACGCCGGCTTCGACGATTGCCCGGGCGATCATGGGGTTGAGCATGTCGAGGTGGGCGCGGCTGGCAACCTCGGGCACAACCCCACCGAACCGGGCGTGGAGGTCCACCTGGGTGCTGACCGCGCTCGACACCACGTCGTTGCCGCCCATCACGAGGGCGGCGGCCGTCTCGTCGCAACTGGTCTCGATGCCAAGCACCAGGGTGGTCTCGTCGACGATCATCGGGCTGTCTCCGGGCTGAGCACCCTCAGGAGGGACGCGAACTCCGGCTCGAGGATGCCGTGGCGCCACATCACGATCGCATCGTCGGCGTTTTCGTAGTACTGCTTGCGCACCCCAGCAGCGGTGAAGCCGAACTTCTCATAGAGGGCGATGGCGGGGGTGTTGCCCTCCCTCACTTCGAGGCTCAGGGCCGTGCAGCGGCGCTCGATGGCCACCCAAGCCAGTTCGGCCAGCAGCCGGGTGGCGAGCCCCTTCCTCAGGTGTCGCGCATCTACGGCGATGTTGGTGATGTGGGCCTCGTCGAGGGCAAACAGCATCCCCCCGTAGGCCACCACCTCGTGACCCTCGCGAGCCACCAGGTAGTGGCGGTTGCCCTCGGCCATCTGCTGCAGTTCGCTGCGGAAAACACCGAACGTCCATGGCTTCGGGTAAGACACCGACTCGACCGCCATAACCGCGGTGAGATTTCGGCGATGCATCGGTTCCACCACCAGGCGACCGGCGCCCGACCGGTTGAGCAAGCGGGTCAGCACGCTCATCGTGCCCCCCTGGCCTCTCCCGAGGCTCGTGTCGTCCAGTTGATCTGGGCGTCGGGCGCCCTCAGGTAGAGGGGCTGGATCTCCCACGGGTTGACCCAGTCCTCGCGCAGTGCACGGGCGTGGGCCAGTTGCACCAGGGGCGCCGCCGAAGGGTACGAGACGAACTGTTCGGCGAAGTCGCAGTTGGCCCCGCCGACGATTTCGTCGCGATAACGCAGGGCACCGTCGCCGACGCAGACCACGTTCTGTCCCCTGGCCATCAGCTCGCCCACCAGGTCGTCGACCTTGCCGACCGCCGGCTCGGTGACCCTCTGCACCCCGCCCGGCACCGGCCGGTAGAAGGCGTAGAACAGCTCGCCCTTGCGGGCATCGATCACTGCGGCCACGGTGCGGTCGGCGTGGCGCAGGGGGAAGGCGAGCAGGTCCAGCGAGGTGATGCCGATCATCGGCACCCTCAGCGCTTGGGCCATCGCCTTGCCCGCGGCCAGCCCCACCCTCATACCTGTGAACAGGCCGGGGCCGATGTCGACCGCGATGGCACCGAACTCGTCGATGTCCACGTCGGCCTGCCGGCAGACGAACTCGATCGCCGGCACGAGGGTCTCGGCATGGCGACGACCGCGGCAAACCTCGAACATCGCCAACACGCCCTCGTGTCCGCCGATGGCGACGCTCACCTGCTGGGTGGCGGTCTCGATCCCGAGTATCAGCACCTATTCTCCTCGGAGGTCATGTCGTGGTGAAGGGGAACATGTCGGAATCAGCGAGTTCGGTGAGTGTGATCGCCTGGCTGATCACGACCTGCCCGTTCACGCGTACGGTGAGTTGAACCGATTGGCTCGACCCGTCGGCGCAGGCATTGTAGAAGCGCACGAATACGTTGTAGCTGCCGGGGGGTGCTTCGCCCGTTGGCCAGAAGATGTTCTCGACGTGGTCACCTGCGCCGCTGCCACACGACGGTATGTCGTCGTGGTCAAGCGTCCCTCCGGTTGAAGACAACTTGGACGTGTACGAGATCTCCTCACCGTTGGGCTCGACCACGTGCAGGTCCATGTCGGAGTCACCCGACCAGATCAGGGTCGCTTGCACGTCACCGGTACCGAGCTCAAGATCCGGCGGCACGGTCGATGTAGGTCCCACGGGCTCTTCGACGGGGCCAGGGATCACGATGCGACTACCCGCGCCGTTGTCGGTACGGTACAAGGTGAGCGAAGCCGGGTATTGAGTGACAGTGACGTTTGACCAGGTCAACTGTCCGGCGGCGTCGAGTTGCTGGCTGGAGTTGGCGAACCCGACTCCGGCTGAAGCAGCCATCGTTACCGAAGTGCAGCCTGTCGCGCAGGCACCGACGTAGGCCGTGACGCTCCAAGAACTGGGGTCGGGTGCACTAACAGCGCCATCGGACACTGCCAGTGCTTTGAGGACCCCAGTACCGGTGAGCGTCTCAGCGAGAGTTGCGTCCTTGGCTGCGTTCTCTGAGGCGTTTTCGGGCGTGCCATCGACGATCCTGGGCGGGTCGAGCCCGAGACGAATGCGCTCGTCCTTGATCAGGTTCAATACGGCCTGATCGACGGCCAGCACCCGGCCACCGACGCCGGTATCGATGGCGGCCGTGGTGCCGTCAGGCCGTTCGACGGTGGTGCGGGCGCTTTCGGTGAGGTACTTCTTTAGCTGCTCCGCGGTCAGGTCGGGTTTGATTGACAGCAGCAGCGCCGCTGCTCCCGCGACCTGCGGCGCGGCGTTGCTCGTACCTCCATTGCTTGCGATCGGGGTGCCATCGGCTTCCACACCACGGACCGCCTGGTCGCCCGGTGCTGCCAAAGTGACTTCCATGCCGGGTCCTGCGAGGTTGCTCGACCAGTTTGTGCTGCCGTCGTTGTTCACGTTGCCAACGGTGATCATGTTCGGTAGCGCGTGACCGCTAGGCCAGCGATTGGTCGGAGTGTGCCCGTTGTTGCCGGCTGAGGCGACGAAGAGCACATCAGGGTGACGTTGCGCCATCTGTTCGAAGAAGCGGCGATACAGGAGTGCCTGCGATTGCTGGCACGGCTCAATGCATCCCCACGACATGTTGATCACTCGGGCTCCTTGGCGAACCTGGTCGGCAATGGCCTTCAGGCTTTCGGTGGTGTAGGAAAGCCCCGGTGATACTTGGACCCACTCCTCCGGAGGTGGGTCGCCAGGTTGCGTTGACGGTGTCGGGAACCAGCGACCACCGCCGGCATTATCGGGAAAAATGTTGGTGACCACTGCAGTGAGGTTGGGCCCGAGCACGCTGGCGACACCGAACGGTCCGCCGTTGTCGGCGTCGCCGAAAAACGTAGTGGCCGTGCCCGTTCCGTGGCCGCCCTCTTCATTGGACACACAACAGACCGAATTTCCGTTGGCGTCCCTGTACATTTCGGGCGCGACGCGTTCGTCAACGGTCGGGTCGGAGAACTCAAGGTTGACATCTCCGGGACCCTCAGGGAACTCACTCAGACGCGGATCACCCTTGCGATAGATCCCCGAGTCGACGATGCCGACCTTGACGTCCTGGGTCGGAATTCCGCTACCGGCCAAGTATTGCCACGCACGCTCGAGGCCGATCATGCGATAGCCATCACCAAGCGCGCCGGTGTACAGCGGATCGTTCATCGGGCTGATCGGGGTGCCCCAAATCTCGTCGTCTGGAGCGGCGGTGGCGTTTGGAGCGGCTAAGTCGACATCGGGGTTGGCGGCCAAGGTGTTGACAATCGCCGTGAGGCCAGCCAAGTCCGTCGGCTCGATCGCGATCTGCCACAGCCCGGCCAACTCGATCTGACCGACGACCTCACCGTTGACTGTCGCGGCGACTCGATTCGCGACCGTCCGATCGGCGCCATCGCGAAGTACGACGAGTACCTGATCGCCGGCGACAGGAGCACCATTCGCGTCGACGATCATTGCGGCCTCCGACGGCGCAACGACATCGGCAACACCAACGTCCACCTCATCGGACACTCTGCCTACATCAAGGAATCCCGGGGCGTCGTCGCGAACGACGAGCACAATTGTCACGACGACCAAGGCAAACAGGGCGACCAACGCCGCGACTGGCCGCTTGGCGGGACGTGCACCGGGCTGTCTGACTTCAGGGGCTGGCGCAGGCTCCGCTGCGAGCCGCGAAAGGAAATCGCGGGCCGGATGAGACTCCGTCTCACCGACCGTCTCAACAAGGTCATCACCGCCGATCAAGCCAGACTGCTCGAACCAGGTCAGATGTGCCCAGGTGTACGGCCCAAACCGCTCACCTCCACGCAGCAGCCAATATCGACGATCCAAAGGTTTGCCGCCACCCATCGCAGAGCTACCTCCCGCCCGGGGGCTGCCCAACCCCAGTTGGGACGCCCTCACCCGAGTTTACGATTCAAGGCTCCCCCCGAGACGAAGTCGGGGTAAGAGACCAAAGGCCCTAGTGGCAAAGTATCAGCATGCGAACCTCACCGTCGCGTCTCGGATGCGATCCCACCGGACGGCCCAGGAGCGGCCGGTGGCGCTGATCGTGATCAGACGGGCCCCTTCGTCGTCGGGGTCGGGGTCGAGGTGAACCAGCAGGTGGGCACCGAGGGACTGGGCCAGGACTTCGCCCCACTCGAGCAGCACGATGCCGTCGTAGTCGAGGAGTTCGGCGAGAGCTAGGTCGGCAACCTCGTGGTGGGTGCTGAGGCGGTAGATGTCGGCGTGGTGCAGAGTCGCCTTACCCGGAGTGTCGTAGCTGTGGACCAGGGTGTAGGTGGGTGAGGTGATCGGTTCGGTTACACCGAGCGCCGCGCCGAACCCCTGGGCGAACGCCGTCTTGCCCGCGCCCATCTCACCGCCGAGGACGATCAGGTCGCCGGTCGAAGCCACGCCTGCGAGCTCCGCAGCGATGGCATGGGTGTCGTCGACCGAGGAGGCGCGCAAGTGCAACATGACCGCGAGGATGTTAGAGCCCGGCGATCACCCGTGACGCCGTTCGATGCGCGTCGAGATGCCGCACACGATCTCGTAGGCGATCGTGTCGAGCGCCTCGGCCCAGTCGGCGGCGGTGATTGTCTCGCCCCCCTGGGTACCGAGGAGCACGGCCTCGTCGCCGACTTCCACCGGGTCGTCGTCGCAGTCCACCATCAGCTGATCCATCGTGACGACGCCGACGATCCGCCTTCGCGCGCCACCGATCAGCACGGAGCCACCCACGGCGTGGAGCCGGCGCGGCACACCATCCGCATAGCCGATGGGGAGGGTGGCCACGGTGGTGTCGGCGGCGAAGGTGTGGCGCAGCCCGTAGGAGATTCGCTCCCCCGCCACCATTCGCTTGACGTAGGACACCCTCGACTTCAGCGCCATCGCCGGCGTCAGGTGAAGCTGCGCCGCGATGGTGTCTACGCCGGGCCGGGCGAGATGCCGTACACGGCGATGCCGACCCTCACCAGGTCGTAACGCGCCCGGGGATGGGCGAGGGCCCCGGCCGAGTTGGCGGCGTGGACCAGGCGTGGTTGGTGGCCGGCCGCCTTGAGCGCAGCGAGCACGTCGTCGAAGCAGTCGAGTTGGTGATCGGTGAACGGGTCGTCGGGTTCGTCGGCCACGGCAAGGTGGGTGAACACTCCCACCAGCTCGACCGCCGCCGAGGCCCCGATTGAATCGGCCAGGGCCACCGCGTCGCTCTGCGCCGCCCCGACTCGGCGCATGCCCGTGTCGACCTTGAGGTGGACCGGGTGACCGTAGGCGCCGGCCGCTGCCAGCACGTCGAGCTGGTTCGCGCTGTAGACGGTGAGCTGGAGTTGGTGGTGCAGGGCGTCGGGCACCGAGTCGGCCGGCTGCTCGCTGAGCACCAGGATGGGCACGTCGATGCCGGCCTGGCGCAGCTCCACGCCCTCTTGCACCAGCGCCACGCACAGCCCACCGGCCCCACCGGCTAGCGCAGCCCGGGCCGCGGTGACCGCGCCATGGCCGTAGCCGTCTGCCTTCACCACCGCCCACACCTGGGCGGGGCGAACATGGCCGACGATCGCCCTCACATTGTGTTCAATGGCGTCGGCCGACACCTCGGCCCAGGCCCAGCGGCTCACCCCAGCGCCTCGAACACCTCGGGGAGGTGGTCGGCGATGTCGCCTGCCACCATGCCGCGCTCCGGCGCCAGGCGGGCGGCGCGTCCGTGGAGCCAGGCACCCGCCGCCGCGGCGTGAAGGGCATCGACGCCCTGGGCGAGCAGGGCCGCGATGATCCCGGCGAGCACGTCGCCTGTTCCCGCTGTGGCGAGACGCTGGTCGCCGGTGGCGATCACCAGGGTGTTGCCGTCGCAGTCGGCGACAACGGTGGCCGGACCCTTCAACAGCACGACGCAGCCCGTGTCGGCGGCGAGTCGGCGCGCTGCCACGCAGGCGATCGGCGGGCGGCGGCCCACCGGTGAGCAGCAGGTACTCGCCGTCGTGGGGGGTGAGCACGGTAGGTGACGTGCGGTTGCGCAGCAAGGACCGCCGCGCCCTGGGCGTTCCAGGCCATAGCGAACAGCCCGTCGCCGTCGACGACCACCGGCACCGGTGACTCCACCACCAGTCGGCGGGCCTCGGCAGCGGTGGAGTCGTCGCGGCCGAGGCCCGGGCCGACCACGAGGCAGTGGAAGCGATCGAGCGAATCGAGCACGGCGGCAGCCCAGCCGACCATCGGCACCGGCCTCTGCACCACCTCGGCCGGAGCATCGGCGACCATCGTGCCCGGCGACGACAGGTGGACCATGCCGGAGCCGGCGCGCATGCGCAGCATGGGCCGTCAGCCGGGCCGCGCCGGTCATGCCCAAGCTGCCCGCCACCACCCGCACGGCAGCGCGCCACTTGTGGAGGGTCGCGTCTCTCGCCGGTATCCAATCGGCGATGTCGGCGGATTGAACGAGGTGGGCGCGGGCGTGGACATTGACACCTTCGCCGAGTCCGATGTCGGCGACTTCCACCGCTCCGGCCAACTCACTTCCGGGTGGCACGAGCAGCCCCGGCTTCAGGGCCGCGAACGTGACAGTGCGGGTGGCGGCCAGCACCGGCCCCGTCAGCCGAACCGGTGAGGGCATCGACTCCGCTCGGAATGTCCACGGCCAGCACCTGTGAGTCGCCGATCTCGGGCGGGCTCCAGGAGCCGCTAAAGCCGGTGCCGTAGGCCGCGTCGATGACCAGGTCTGCAGACGGCAGCACCGCCGGGCAGTCGGCTGCGTCGAACACCCTCACCTTCACGCCCCTGTCCACCAACAGGGCGGCGGCTACTCGTCCGTCGGCGCCGTTGTTGCCCTTCCCGGCGATGACGTTCACCACCCGGCCGTAGGTGCCACCCATCATCCTCACGGCCACCCGGGCCACCGCTGCACCGGCGCGGGCGATGAGCACGTCGGCCGGGTCGATCGCGCCGGCATCGACAGCGCTCATCTCCTCGGGCGTAACGATCGGCAACATCAACCCGAGCCTACGCGCCCACCTCTCCGAGGGTTTCCTACCGTCAGCCCAAAACTTGCTCGGCCCGAAGCTATTCGGCGATGACTTGGGCGATGGCGACGAGATCGGTGTGGGTGATGGTGAGGTGCCACACGGTGATACCGCGGTCGACGGCCAGTTCGAGAGCCCGGCCGGTGACCATGAGTGCCGGTTGACCAGACTCGGCCCGGGTTACCCACACCTCGTGGAACCCGAACGCCCCGAGGCCAAGCCCCATCGCCTTCATCACTGCTTCGCGGGCGGCGAAGCGGGCGGCGAGAGAGGGCACAGGATCCACCTTCGGCGCCACGTAGGCGAGCTCCTCGGGGGTGAACAAGCGCTCGCGCATCGTGGGTGTGCGGGCCAGCGAGGTGCGGAAGCGTTCGATGTCGACAGCGTCGACGCCGATGCCCTTGACTCCACCCGCCATGTCTCAACTCCGCCAGTGGTCTGCGGTCTCGGAGATCGGCAGGATGAGCAGGTCCGCCACCGCCAGATCACCCAACAGATCGTCGCGGAAGGTGCCCTCGGTCTCCGTGACCCAGTCCACCAGACGGTCGTAGCGGTGGTCGTAGCCCTGCAGCACGCCACGCATGACCGACACCGGCAGCCGGTCGTGGAAGCGGACGTGGAGCAGGGTGATCCCTGTGCACTGTCCGCCCTTCACCTCGGGTACGAGGATCACGGTACGGCCGTCGCTGCGACCACGGGCAACCAACACTTCCTTCTCGCTGGCCACCCGCCGCTTGGTGCCCAACAGCTGGGGATTGAGTTCGACCCGGCTGGGCACGTCGCGCGACAGCCCACCCCGGTCAACGATGGAGATCGTGGCCCCCGCCCCCTCACGGCCGAGGCGTGGGTCGCCCTCGATCGCGTAGCGGGTGTATCCGACCACGGCCTCAACAGCCGGATCAAGGTCGGCAAGGACCTTCAGGGTGCCGTAGCTCAGCCGGTCCCGGCCGGGCCCGGCGCCGAGCACCTGCTGCACCAGGGCCCGGTCGAGGATGCCCTCATCGCTGCGGCTGATGCCGACAGTAACAGTCTTGGCCTGGTGCTTGATCGCGTCGACGGGCCTAGTGAGCTCCTCGATGGCCCGGGTGAGAGCGGCGGTCAGATCGTCGATGATCACGCTCGGCGTGGCGATCCTTCCCGTCGCCCTCTGGTACGCCTCTAGGGGGGCGTCGGCGGCGAGGTCGCGCAGCAGGCCGACGAGCGAAACGGCCGTGCTGGCCTCGAGGTGGCCGTCGTAGTACCCGGTCCTCAACCCGTCGAGGAACCTCTCCGCGTGGGCGACGATGCCGGCCTGCACCTCGTGCAGCACGGCGTCGCCATCGGCGTGAGCGGCGAGGGCATCCTCGATGACCTCACGCGCTGCGCGCAGGGGAAGAGCCGAAGCATCGATGGACAGAGCCGCCTCGTAACCGAAAAGGTGGCCGGTCATCGCCGCCAGCACAAAGGCCAAGGCGGGATCTACCGCCGGCACTGTGAGCACAGCCGAGGCGGCGGCGAAGCGTCCATCGGACTCGGTGGCCACCACGATCGGTGTGGCCTTGTGGGCCTTGTAGATGGCCACTTCCTTGGCAACGTCGTCGGCCGTGCTGCCCACCAGTCCGGCCGCGCAGACGAGGATCAGGGGCTCGCTGGAGAGATCGATGTGCTTCTTGTCTTCGGTGTAATCGCAGGCGATGCTCTTGTAGCAGAGCTCGCTGAGCTTGATCCTCAGCTCGGCTGCGGCCACATGGTTGGGACCGCTGCCCACAATCGCCCAGTAGCGCTTCGGTGGGGCGAAACGGCGAGCCACCTCGGCGATGGCCGGTCGGTTGGCGATCACGGCTTCCATCGCCGCGGGCAGGGCGAGCAGCGAGGTGAGCAGGGCATGGCGACGCTGGGCCGTGCCCCGGCCCGCTGCCTCGGCGATGGCACAGGCCAACAACGCCCCGGCGGCCACCTGGGCGTAGAACGCCTTGGTGCTGGCGACGCTCATCTCGACGTCGCGGCCGTCGCTGGTGTACATCACACCGTCGGCCTTGTCGGTGAGGTCGCTGTTGCGCCGGTTGACGATGGCCAGCACCGCTGCACCGCGTCCGCGAGCAAGGTCCACCGTGCGATTCGTGTCGGTGGTGGTGCCGCTCTGGCTGACGGCGACGATGAGAGTGTCGCTCATGTCGAGGCGCAGACCGAAGCCCGACAGCTCGGTGGCCGGCAGGGCATCGACGTCGAGGGTGCCGTCGCAAAGGTCGTCGAGCACGTCGGCCATGCTGCGACCGGCCACAGCGGCGGTGCCCTGGCCGATCACACGCACCTTGCGGATCTCGCCACTGGCGAGACGGGCGGCGACGTCGGGAGGCATGGCACGATCACCAACCTCGGCCCGCAGACCGAAGGGAGTGTCGACCAACTTGCCCCTCAGGGTCTTGCGGAAGCTCACCGGCGACTCGCTGATCTCCTTGAGCAGGAAGTGGGGGAAGTCGCCCCGGTCGATGTCGCGGGTGGTGACCTCGGGCGGTGACGACCTCGCCAGCCGAGATGGGCAGGTCGCTGCCGTCGTAGGCGATGCGCCTCACCCCGGCCAACTGACCGGCGTTCTCCCCGTCGAGAACGAACACCTGGCCACGGCTGCCCGACGGCGACGGCGTCTCGCCGTCCATCCTCAGGTAGCACATCGCTTCCTCGACCACGCCGTATGGCTCGCTGGCAACGATGAACATGTCGTCGCCAAGACCCACGTACAGGGCCTGACCGCTGCCGCGCAGGGCAAGGTACACATGGTTCGGCCGGTCGGCCGCCTGGGCGGCAATGGCCACGCTGCCTTCGAATTCTGCGACGGTGCGGCGGAAGGCTTCGGTGAGATCGGCCCCCTGGCCGACATGCGCGGCCATCACCGCAGGGATGACCTTGGCATCGGTGGTGATCGGTCCGGCGATGCGCAGTCCGTGATTGATCTTGATGTCGGCGTGGTTGTCGACGTCGCCGTTGAGCACTGCCACGGTGTAGGCGGGGCGATTGTCGCCCTGTTGTTCCCCGGGAAGCTCCATCTGCTCACCGTTCACCGGATGGCAGTTGGGTTCGCTGATGATCCCCACGCTGGCCCAACGGGTGTGGCCGAGCACGGTCACCTGGGTTGCCGGGTTGGTGAGCGCGAGCCTCAGCAAGTCGTCGGCCTTCACCGCTGCCCTGAGCGCAGCCACATTGTCGCCGAGCTCGCCGATCTCGGCGGCAGCCTTGTAGACGAAGCCGAGGCAGCGACCAGCAAGGCGCACCGACCCGTTCTGGAACAGGGGGTCGCGACCGCGAGCGGCCAGGGCAGAGGCCACCGCCGGGTCGGCCGGGTCGAGCCCGTGGTCCCATACGAAGACATGGATGCCGGCACTGTCGCGGCCGCGCACCTCCATGCGGTCGATCGCGCTGAGCGCCTGCTGCACGGCCAGGTACCCGGCCACGGAGGCGTCGCCGGCGTCGCGACCTGCGAGGTCGAGGACAGCGACGGCGGTGCGGAGGCGATCGCGGCTCACGGCCCACACCGCGTCGCGCAGGGCGAGCAGTTCCGCGCTGGCGCTCTCGAGCTCATCGGGCGAGAACCCAGCACCACCTTCGAGTTGGAGCTCGCGCTCAGCGATGACGGCGTCGAGCTGGTCCAGCCGGGCGGTGATGCCGGCGATCAGCTCATGGCGTGCGAACAGTGCCGTTCATGCCCGGCACCCCGTGAAGGAGCCGGTCGACCTCCAGCACGGCAACTGCTGCCTCGTCGACACTCGGTGCGGCCACCGCCGCGTCGAGAAGACCGAGAAGGTCGGCTGCGGCCGGAACCGGCCGTGTCGGCCGTCTGGCGACGATGGCAACGATCCCGCACATGGCGAACAGGCTACCCAGGCCCTGGTTCACCGGGTCCGCGGGTCACGCCCAGCGGTCGCGCACCACCCGAGCCAGGGAGTCGGCAACACGACGGGCGGTTTCGTCGGTGGCCGCCTCGACCATCACCCTCACCAGAGGTTCGGTACCGCTGGCTCTCAGCAGCACCCGACCCTCACCACCCAGCTCGGCCTCGGCAGCGGCGACCTCCGCGGCCAACTCCTCGGCCACGTGGGGGTGCCGATGGGCGACCTTCACATTGACCAGCACCTGGGGATAGCTCTCCATCACCTCGGCCGCCAGCTCGGCCAGAGGGCGATGGTGGCCACGGACGAAGGCCGCCAGGTGTAGCCCTGCCAGCAACCCGTCTCCGGTGGTTGCCAGGTCGCGGTAGATGATGTGGCCGCTCTGCTCGCCGCCGACGCTGAAACCGCCCCCATCGAGTGCCTCCAGCACATAGCGATCGCCCACGGCCGTGGTGACCACGCCGGATGCCTGCCGCGGCCATCGCCTTGTGAAACCCGAGGTTGCTCATCACCGTGACCACGACCGTGTCGTGGCGCAGGGCGCCCTGCTCCTTCAACTGGAGTGCGGCGAGGGCGATCAGGCGGTCTCCGTCGACCACTCGTCCGAGGTGATCGACGGCGATCACCCGGTCGCCGTCGCCGTCGAAGGCAAGGCCGAGAGCGGCACCGTGCTGCACCACAGCAATTGCGAGGGAGTCGGTGTGGGTGGCACCGCAGTGATCATTGATGTTGCGGCCGTCGGGTGAGGCGTGGATGATCGTCACAACGGCACCGAGGGCGCGAAAGACCTCGGGCGCCACCACGCTCATCGCCCCATTGGCGCAGTCGAGCACCACCTTCAACCCGTCGAGCACTTCGGCGTTGTCGACCAAGTGGCGCACATAGTCGTCTGCCCCTGCAACCAGCGGCGGCATCGATGGGGGCTCGGGTGATATTTCAAGGGTGAGGTCGTGGAGGACAGATTCGATGGACCTCTCGGCGTCGTCGCTCAGCTTCGATCCACCGGCAGCGAAGAGCTTCACCCCGTTGTCCTGCCACGGGTTGTGGGAGGCCGTGATCATGGCAGCCGGCACACCGAGCATGGCCGACAGCCACGCCAACGCGGGGGTGGGCACAACGCCCACCGACAACGGCTCGGCGCCGCCCGCGGCCAGCCCGGCCTCGACCGCCGCCGCCAGACACCGGCCCCGACTCGCGTGTCGCGCCCCACGAGCCAGCGCCCACTGCCCAGCACCTGGGCCGCCGCGCACCCCAACCGGGCAGAGAGCGAGGGGGTGAGTTCGGTGAGCGCCACCCCGCGCACCCCGTCTGTGCCGAACTTCAGCGTCACGGCTGCTCACCAACGCGGGCGCAGATCAGCGCTTGGTGTACTGCTTGGCCTTGCGAGCCTTGACCAGGCCGTACTTCTTGCTCTCCTTCTTGCGCGGATCGCGGGTGAGCAGACCGGCCTTCTTGAGAGCCGGACGGGCCTCGGGGTCGAGTTCGATGAGGGCACGGGCGATGGCCATGCGCAGGGCGCCGGCCTGGCCGCTGATGCCGCCGCCGTGGAGGGTTGCATCGACGTCGTAGCCCTCCTCGGCATCGACCACGCGCAGGGCCTCGGTGACGATCATGCGCTGCATGGCCGTGGGGAAGTAGGCGTCGAAAGCCTTGCCGTTGATCGTGTGGGTGCCATTGCCGGTGCGCAGGCGGGCACGGGCGACGGCCTCCTTGCGGCGACCGGTGGTCTGGGTGAGCGGCTTGGTGGCCATGTGCATCTGTTCCTTGAGTTCGGCTTCTGGGCTCAGCGGGCCTTGGCCGCGGGGATCTCGAGAGCGACGGGGTTCTGGGCGCTGTGGGGATGCTCGGGGCCGGCGTAGACCTTGAGCTTCTTGATCTGCTGGCGGCCGAGTGGACCGTGGGGCAGCATCCCCTTGACGCTGCGGCGGATTGCGTCGGGGGCGTTGCGCCCGAGCAGGTCGCTGTAGCGCTCGGTCTTCAGGCCGCCCGGATAGCCGCTGTAGCGGTAGACGTTCTTGGCGCCGGCCTTGCCCTTGGTGAGCACCACCTTGTCGGCGTTGATGATGACCACATGGTCGCCGGTGTCGATGTGGGGGGCGAAGATCGGCTTGTGCTTGCCACGCAGGATGCGGGCCGCCTCGGTGCAGAGTCGGCCGAGCACCAAGCCCTCGGCGTCGATGACGTGCCAGGCGCGGGTGATCTCGCTTGCTTTCGGTGAGTACGTGGTGCTCATCTGCGAACCTTCGAACATGCAGGCACCGCCGAGGCGGCGCCGAGGAACCGTGCAATGATACGGGTCAGAACAGGGTGTCCACAATCAGTGGGCCGGGAAATCCTCCACTCAGGCTCCATTCATGGTCCATTTACGCTCCACTCACGCTTCATGGATCGAGCCGTCGGGGTACCCGACCTCCCACAGCACCAGGCCATGGGGTGGGGCGACATAGCTCGCGGCCCGGCGGGTTCGGCTCAACATGAGGGCCCTCACATCGCCCGCGTGGAGCTTGCCCAGGCCCACATCCACGAGTGTGCCCACGATGGAGCGCACCATCTGGTGGCAGAACGCGTTGCCGCGGATCTCGAATCGCAGCAGGCCAGGTACGTCGCCGGGCACCTCCTTCCAATCTGCGCTGATCACCCGGCGCACCAGTGAGACAGGCGTCCGACCCTCGGCCACCTTGGGCCGCCGGCAGAACGACGAGAAGTCGTGTACGCCGATCAGGGGATCGCAGGCGAGCTTCATGACCCACAGTTGGAGGTGCTGGGGGACGTGCCAGGTGGTGGAGGCGAGCAATGGGTGGGGCACGGGCGAGTTCAGCACGTCGTAGCGGTAGTGGCGATGAGTGGCGCTGACGCGGGCATCGAACTCGGGATCGGCGGTGAACAGCCAGTCGCGCACGGTGATGGCCGGACCGCACATGCTGTTGACCCGACGCTGGAGGTCGGCGAGGTCCGTGTCGGCGGGTAGATCTGCGCTCACCACCTGTCCCCATGCGTGAACCCCTGCGTCGGTGCGCCCGGCGCCCACCAGCTCCACCGGCCGGCGGACGACCTTCTCGATCGCCGCCCTCAGCTCGCCGATCACGGTGCGCGTGCCATCCTGCTCGGCGGAGCCGTGGAAGCCCACGCCGTCATAGGCGACGATGACCCGGGTGCGGCGCATCATGGGGAAAGCCTACGACGGCTGCTCATTGGTGCCGCTCAGTGGGACCGGCTGCGCGACCAGGCATCCAGCGCGGAAAGAGCCGCCAGCACTACGAACGCCACGACCATCGTGTAGCCCACCCAACTGATGTCGGGTTTGCCCTTCTCGTGGGGGATCAGGGGGATGAGCGCCGCACTCATCACGGCGGCGACCAGGAAGAACACTGCCCGGCGGTCCATCAGTTGAACACCTCCACCAACCAGTAGGTGAGAACAGCCACAGCGGCCGAACCAGGGATTGTGAGGACCCAGGCCCAGACCACTCGGCGAGCCACGTTCCACCTCACCGCCGAGAGGCGGTTGGCCGAGCCGACACCCACGATGGCACCGGTGATGGTGTGGGTGGTGCTGACGGGGATGCCGTTGTGAGAGGCGAAGAACAAGGTGACGGCGGCAGCCGATTCGGCGCACACACCACCCATCGGCTCGAGCCTGGTGAGCTTGGTGCCCATCGTCCTGACGATCCTCCAGCCGCCGAACATCGTGCCGAGGGCGATGGCCGCGTGACACGACAGGACGATCCACATTGGCAGCGACTCGGGGTTGTCGAGCACCCCCTTGTCGAGCCGACCGGCACCGATCAGGAGGGCGGCGATGATGCCCATCGTCTTCTGCGCGTCGTTGGCACCGTGGCCGATGCTGAAGGCAGCAGCCGAGAGCAGCTGAAGGCCACGGAAGGTTCTGTTGACCGTCCTCTTGGCCTTGATCTTGTGGACCAGCCACGACACCAGCACGAACGCCGAGAAGGCCAGCAGCAGCCCGATCAGGGGTGAGTAGATGATGAACACCGCCGTCTTCTGCAGGGTCTTCAGGGTCACCACATGGCCTCCGTCCTTGGCTAGGCCAGCGCCGATCATGCCGCCGATCAGGGCGTGGGAGGACGATGAGGGCAGCCCGAGCCAGGCAGTGAGCACATTCCAGAAGATCGCACCCATCAACCCGGCGAACACCAGCCCGATGGAGATGACGTCGGAGGACACGATCTTGGCGATCGCATTGGCGACCTCGAGGGGTAACAGGAGGAAGGAGACGAAGTTGAAGAAGGCCGCCCAGATCACCGCCTGCCACGGCTTGAGCACCCGCGTGGCGACGATCGTGGCGATCGAGTTGGCCGCGTCGTGGAAGCCGTTGACGAAGTCGAAGACCAGGGCGATGGCCACGACCATTACGACGAGCACGATCGGAGTCATGTGTGGACTGGCACCTAGGAGTGCTTCACCGCGATGAACTGGACGACATCGCTGGCATCTTCGATGGCATCGATGGCGCTCTCGATGGCCTCGACGATGTCTTTCCACTTCAGGATCTCGAGGGCTTCGTGCTTACCGTTGAACAGTTCGGCGGTGACCCTGCGATACACACCGTCGGCCTCGCTCTCGAGGCGCTCGATCTCGTCGGCCACCTGCTGCACACCCTTCAGGTTGCGCAGCTTGCGCACCAGCACGGCGTTGGTCTCGCCCGCCTTGGTGAGCAACTGGAGTTGGTCGGCGACACCCGGGATGCTGCTGGAGATGTTGTGCAACAGGAGGTGGTCGGCGACAGCGCGCATCTCGTCGAGTACATCGTCGAGATTGTTGGCCAGCGACTGGATATCTTCGCGGTCGAATGGGGTGACGATGCTGGTTTCGAGCTGCCGGCGGATCTTGACGGTGACCTCGTCGCCGGCGCGCTCGGCATCGACGATCGCCCTCACCCCTTCGGGCGATACGGGCAGGGTGCCCACCAGTTTCTGCAGTGCCGCAGCCGTGGTTGCGATGCGCTCGGCCTGCTCCTCGAACAAGGGGAAGAAGCTCTCGTCGCGTGGGATCAGTCGAAAACGCATGGCTCCTCGGAGGATGTGTCAGGTCGGCCGCACTCTACGCCGCAACGACCCGCAGCAAAGGAACGAACCGGTCAGACCAGTTCGACGCGCGCCATAGGGGCGTTGTCGCCCTGGCGCGGGCCCAGCTTCAAGATCCGAAGGTAACCACCGTTGCGCTCGGTGTAGCGGGGGGCAACTTCGTTGACCAGCTTGTGGGTCATTTCTTTGTCGCCCAGGTAGCCCTGGATCTGGCGGATGCGATGGACACGCATCGGGCCTTCGTCCTGGGCCTTCTTGGCCTTCGTGATCAGCTTCTCGGCGATCGGACGCAAGGCCTTGGCCTTGGCCTCGGTGGTGACTATGGCCTCGGCCGCGATCAATGACGCGGTGAGATTGGCCATCATCAGCTTCTGGTGTTGCGAGCTGCCGCCAAAGTTGCGGGCTCGACGGGGGGTGGCGGGCATTTCGTGTCTCCTCTTCGAACTTCTCTGCTCAGCCGCGCAGCGTCAGGCCGCGCTCGTCGAGCTTCTGGGTCACTTCGTCGAGGCTCTTCTGCCCGAAGTTGGTGATGTTGAGAAGGTCGTCGGTGGTTTTGGTGAGCAGTTCACCGATGGTGTTGATCTGGGCCCGCTTCAGGCAGTTACGCGGGCGCTCCGAAAGGTCGAGGTCCTCGATGGGAAGGTCGAGATCGGGCGACACGGCAGCGGTGCTTGCCACCTCACCCAGCTCCAGGCCTTGGGGCTCGTCGCTGAGGCTTGCCACGAGGTCCACCAGGGACCTCAGGGTGGCGCCAGCCGAGGCCAGGGCCTCGCGGGGGGTGATGCTGCCGTCGGTCTGGATGTCGAGAACAAGGCGCTCGAAGTTGGTGCTCTGCTCGACGCGGGTGGGCTCGATCTCGAACATCACCCGCCTGACGGGCGAGAAGATGGCGTCGATCGGCACGACACCGATGGTGCGGTTCTGGGCATCGCGGTCGCTGGACAGGTAGCCGCGGCCCCTACCGACCGTGAGGTCCACGGCCAGGCGAGCCTTGCCGTTGAGGCTGGCGATGTGCAGGTCCTTGTTGAGGATCTCGATCTCACTCGGGCACTTGATGTCGCCGGCCTTGATCTCGGCCGGGCCGCGCACATCGAGGCGCAGGGTGACTTCCTCGTCGGATGTGCTGGTGAGCACGACGTCTTTGAGGTTGAGGATGATGTCGGTGACGTCCTCAGCCACTCCGTGGATGGTGTCGAACTCGTGCAGCGCGTCGTCGAAGCGGACAGCCATGACTGCCGCACCGGGGATGCTGGAGAGCAGGGTGCGGCGCAGCGAGTTACCGATCGTGTGGCCGAAGCCGGGCTCGAGCGGGCCGATGGCGAACCTCTGACGCGACGGATGATCGTCGCCGATGGCTTCGATTGTGGGGCGCTGGATGACGAGCATGCGTGTTGCCTCTGTGCGGTGAAGGTCCGCGGGGACGATTGCGGAATTACTTCGAGTAGAGCTCGACGATGAGCGACTCGCGGACGGGGATGTCGATGTGCTCACGCTGGGGAAGATCGCGCACCGTCACCTGCTTGCCGCCGTCGCCGGTCTCGAGCCAGCCGACCACCGTGCGGTCGAGGACATCGATGTTGTGCTGGACGACGATCATCTCGCGGGTCTTGGGTGCCAGGCTGATGATCTCGCCCTTGCGGACGCGGTAGCTGGGGATGTTGACCCGCTTGCCGTTGATCTGGATCAGGCCGTGGCTGACGAACTGGCGGGCCTGCGGGCGGGTGCTGGCCCAGCCGGCCCGGTAGACGACATTGTCGAGGCGCTGCTCGAGGAGGCGCAGGAGGATCTCGCCCGTTGGGCCCTGCTGGCGCACGGCCTCTTCGTAAGTGTTGCGGAACTGGCGCTCTAGGACACCGTAGATGTACTTCGCCTTCTGCTTCTCCTGGAGTTGGGCGAGGTACTCGCTACCGGCGTTGCGGCGACGGGTGCGACCGTGGACGCCGGGAGGGAAGGGGCGACGCTCGAGGGCCTTGCGACCCTTCTCGTTCTCGAAGATGTTGGTGCCCAGGCGGCGCGAGACGCGTACCTTGGGGCCGGTGTAACGAGCCATTTGGGATCAGGTCCTGCGGCGCTTGGGCTGACGGCAGCCATTGTGGGGAACGGGGGTGACATCCTTGATCGAGGTGACCTCGATGCCGGTGTTCTGGATGCTGCGCACGGCGGTGTCGCGGCCGGAACCGGGACCCTTAACCTGCACTTCGACTCGACGCAGGCCGTGCTCCATCGCCGCCCGGGCAGCCTTCTCGGCGGCCTGCTGAGCGGCGAACGGGGTGCTCTTGCGCGAGCCCTTGAAACCAACTGCACCAGAAGACGCCCACGAGATGACGTTGCCTTCGGTGTCGGTGATCGAAACGATCGTGTTGTTGAACGAGCTCTTGATGTGGACGACACCGTTGGTGACGTTCTTGCGCTCGCGCTTGCGGGGGCGACGACCGCCCGGCTTCGGCTTGGCCATTACTTCCTCACAGCCTTCTTCTTGTTGGCGACGGTCCGCTTCGGTCCCTTACGGGTACGGGCGTTCGTGTGGGTGCGCTGGCCACGCACGGGCAGCCCCTTGCGGTGGCGCACGCCCTGGAGGCACCCGATCTCGATCTTGCGCTTGATGTCTTGGGCCACGTCGCGTCGCAGGTCGCCCTCGACAGTGAGGTTGGCATCGACCCAGACGCGGATCTTGTTGATCTCGTCCTCGGTCAAGTTGCGGACCCTCTCATTGGCGTTCAGCCCGGTCTCGGCGCAGATTCGCTGAGCAGTGGGCTTGCCGATACCGAAGATGTAGGTGAGCGAGATCTCCAACCGCTTTTCGCGGGGGATGTCGACGCCGGAGATACGTGCCATCGTGAGTTCTTCCTTCAGCCCTGGCGCTGCTTGTGACGGGGGTTGTCGCAGATCACCCTGACGCGCCCGTGGCGTCGGATGACCTTGCACTTCTCGCAGATTTTCTTGACGCTCGGGCGGACCTTCATCGTGACGTGCTTTCTCGAGACCTGATTACTTGTAGCGATACGTGATGCGACCCCGGGTGAGGTCGTAGGGGGTGAGCTCTACCTGAACCTTGTCGCCGGGCAGGATGCGGATGTAATGCATCCTCATCTTCCCGGAGATGTGCGCCAACACCTTGTGTCCATTTTCGAGCTCGACCCGGAACATTGCGTTCGGGAGGGACTCGAGGATCGTGCCTTCCAACACGATGGCGTCGTCTTTCGGCTTGGGCAGAGGGGCCTCCTCGATCGGTGGGGACATGGAGCCCGCCGAGTCGAGGGGTGCCGGGGCACGCCAAGGCTCCAAGGGCCGAGGTGCAATGCTACCGCCCGAGAAAGGCAACGCCAAGTCCCTCTTTGCCCTATTCACCGTGGCATTCCGCGACCGGCGACTGGGCGGCTACGATCACTCCCGAACGTGAAATGGGTCCCGTGAGGCCCATACGTGAAGGGAACACCGCCATGGCGCCACCCCACAAGCAACCGGCCGAGGGCCGCACGGTGCTCAGTGGCGACGACGTCCGCCGGGCACTCACCCGCATCGCCCACGAGATCGCCGAGCGCAACCACGGCCTCGACGGGGTCGTACTCGTCGGCCTCCAGCGCGGTGGGGTGTGGATTGCCGAGGCCCTCGCCGCCGTGCTGAACGCCATCGATCCGGCTCACCCCGTTCCGGTCGGCACTCTCGACGTCAGCTTTCACCGCGACGACGTCGGCCTGAGACCGATCGTGCCTGGCAGCGTCACCGACATCCCCAAACCGCTCGACGGCACCACGGTGGTGCTCACCGACGACGTGTTGTTCACCGGTCGTACGGTGCGGGCTGCTCTCGAGGCGCTCAACGAGTACGGCCGACCCCACGCCGTTCAGCTCGCCGTCCTCGTCGATCGGGGCCACCGTGAGCTGCCGATCCGCCCCGACTATGTGGGCAAGAACCTGCCCACCAGCCGCGACGAACAGGTGATGGCCACTGCGCAGGGGGTCGCGATCCGATGAACCGGCCGATGAAGCACCTCCTGTCGATCGAGGACCTGTCGGCCGCCGACATCCACTCCCTGCTGGAGCTCACCGACCACATGGTCGAGATCAGCGGCCGCCCGATCCCAAAGGTCCCGGCGCTGCGAGGCAAGAACGTGGTCAGCCTGTTCTTCGAGGACTCCACCCGCACCCGCACCAGCTTCGACACCGCTGCCAAGCGGCTCAGCGCCGACACGATGAACTTCGCCGTGTCCTCCAGCAGCGTCAACAAGGGTGAGAGCCTGCGCGACACGATCGAAACGATCGCCGCAATGGGTGTCGATGCCTTCGTCATCCGCCACAAGAGCAGTGGGGCACCCCAGATGATCACCCGCTGGACGACAGCCTCGGTGATCAACGCCGGCGACGGTTGGCACCAGCACCCCACCCAGGCCCTGCTCGACTGCTACACGATCCGCCAACACATGGGTCGCGCCGGCCGAGACCCGCAAGCCGGGTTCGCCGGGCTGCGCATCGCCATCGTCGGCGACATCAGGCACAGCCGTGTGGCCCGCAGCGACGTGCAGGCGTTCGCCGCCCTCGGGGCCCACGTCACCCTGGTGGCACCGCCCACCCTGTTGCCCCCGGCCCTGGCCGACTCGGCCGACCACGGCTGGCCGGTCGAGATCAGCCACGACCTCGACTCCCTCCTCCCCCACCTCGACGTGCTGTACCTGCTGAGGGTGCAGCGCGAGCGTATGGACGAGGCCCTGCTGCCCTCGCTCCACGAGTACTCGGCGATGTATGGGCTCACCCCGGCACGCGCCGCTCGCCTCGCCCCCCACGCCCTGGTGATGCACCCGGGGCCGATGAACCGGGGCGTGGAGATGGTGGTCGATCCCGGTGAACTCCCCGGATCAGTGATCCTCGACCAGGTCACCAACGGGGTGGCCGTGCGCATGGCCGTCCTGTTCACCCTCCTCGGGTCGGGCGCCGACCTGCCCCACCCGGACCCGAAAGGCAACCCCTCATGACCCGCCTCTTGATCACCGGCGGAACCCTGCTCGACCAGGGCGGCGAGAGGCCCGGCGACGTCGCCATCGAGGATGGACGCATCGTCGAGGTCGGCAGCGACCTCCAGCCAGGTGACGGTGAGATGGTCCTCGATGCCCGCGGTTGCGTCGTGTCGCCGGGTTTCGTCGACCTTCATGTTCACCTGCGCGAGCCCGGCAGGGAGGAAGCCGAGACCATCGAGACCGGCAGCCGCGGCGCGGCCCTTGGCGGTTTCACCGCGGTGGTGGCGATGCCCAACACCGACCCGGCCCAGGACTGTGTGTCCGTGGTGGATTTCGTACGCGCCCAGGGCGAACGTGCCGGTCTGTGCGAGGTACTGCCTTCGGGGTGCATCACCGTCGGGCGGGCGGGCGAGATGCTGGCGCCGTACGGCGAACTGGCGAACGCCGGCGTGCACCTGTTCACCGACGACGGCAACGGGGTACAGGATCCCCTCCTGATGCGCCGTGCCCTGGAGTACGCCAAGCCCCTCGGCGTGGTGCTGGCTCAGCACTGTGAGGTCGCCTCGCTCACCAAGGGTGCCGTCATGCACGAGGGCTCCTGCTGTAGCCGTCTCGGCCTGCCTGGGTGGCCGGCACTCGCCGAGGAGCTGATGGTGTTTCGCGACATCGAACTGGTGAGGCTCACCGGTGCGCCGATGCACTTCCTCCACCTCAGCACAGCTCGCTCGGTACAGCTGGTGCGCCAGGCAAAGGCCGAGGGCCTGCCCATCACGGCCGAGGCCACACCCCACCACTTCACCCTCACCGATGAAGTGCTCACCGGCTTCGACCCCCTGTTCAAGGTCAATCCGCCTCTGCGCACCCGGGCAGACATAGATGCCCTCAAGGCAGGCCTCGCCGACGGCACGATCGACGCCATCGCCACCGACCACGCCCCCCACGCGCCCCACACCAAGGAAGTGCCCCTGGACCAGGCGCCTCCCGGCATGCTCGGCCTCGAGACCGCGCTCGCTCTGGCTATCACCGAGCTCGACATGCCGCTGGGCGACATCGTTGCCGCACTCAGCTGGAATCCGGCTGCCATCGCCGGCGTCGCCGACCGTCACGGCCGGCCGATCGAGGTGGGGGAACCCGCCAACCTCACCGTGTTCGACCCCACCCACGAATGGACGGTCGTCCCCGCCCACATGGCCAGCCGGAGCCGCAACACCCCCTACGGGGGTCTAACCGTCAAGGGGAAGGTGCGTCACACCGTGTTCCGCGGCGACCCCGTTGTGATCGACAGCATCGCCCAGCGCTGAGAGGCACTGCGCCCCGAGCCAACGGCAGGGTCAGCTGCGGCGAGCGATTTCGACGGCCGCGATGAGCCGGTCGAAAACCTCATCGGGTGTACCAACACCATCGACGACCAACAGACGTCCCTGCTTCTCGTAGTACTCGATGAGCGGCGACGTCTGCTCTTCGTAGAGGTCGAGGCGGCGGTTGATGGCCGCAGGCGTGTCGTCGTCGCGGTGCTGCACATCTCCGCCACAGACCTCACAGATCCAGGTCGGCCTCTCGTGCCCGTCGGCGACATAGTTGGTGCCGCAGTCCAGGCACACCCGCCGCGCCGAGAGGCGCTGGATGACCAGTTCGCGCGGCACGTCGAGGTCCAGCACGGCATCGATGGGCAGCTGGGCGGTGATTCCGTCGAGCGCCGCCGCCTGACCCACCGTGCGCGGGAAGCCATCCAGCACGTAGCCGCGTCCGACCGCGTCGGGCTCGGCGAGGCGCTCACGGACGATGCCGATCATGATCTCGTCGCCTACGAGACGGCCTTCGTCCATGACCAGCTTGGCCAGCACGCCCAGATCGGTGCCCTCGCGCACAGCAGCTCTCAGCATGTCGCCGGTGCTGATGTGGGGCACCACGAAGTGGCGCGACAGGCGCACGCACTGGGTTCCCTTGCCGGCGCCTTGGCGCCCGAGCAAGATCAGCCGGGCGCCCGGAATCACTTCAGGAATCCCTCGTAGTTGCGCAACATCAACTGGCTGTCGATCTGGCGCATCAACTCGAGGGCGACGCCGACGGCGATGAGCACGGTGGTGCCGGCGAACGGGAAGTTGCGCACGTCGAAGGCCCACAGCAACAGGTACGGCATGATGGCGATCATGGCCACGAACACCGCGCCCGGAAGAGTGATGCGGTTCACGGCCTTGGCCAGGTAACGCTCGGTCTGGGGTCCGGGGCGCACCCCGGGGATGAAGCCGCCCTGGCGACGGATCTGGTCGGCCTGGCGGATGGGGTCGAAGGCGATCGAGTTGTAGAAGTAGGCGAAGGCGACGATCATCAGCGAGAAGAGGATGATGTACACCCAGTTCTGGCTGTTCACCAGGTACTGGTCCACCCAGCTCTGGATGTCGGCCCGCCATGAGCCCTCCTGAGCACCGCCGAGCAGGTTGGTGAGCAGCACCGGCAGGAGCAGGATGGAGCTGGCGAAGATGATCGGCACCACTCCGCTCTGGTTGACCTTCAGCGGGATGTAAGTGCTCTGGCCGCCGTACATCCGCCGGCCGACGACCCGTTTGGCGAACTGCACCGGGATGCGTCGTTGACCCAGCTCGACACGAACGACGGCGATCACGATGCCGATGCACAGGGCGAGCAGGAGGGAGAACACGAACCAGTTCTTCTCCTGCCACACCCGGTAGAAGTTCACCGGCAGGTCACTGACCACGCTGGCGAAGATCACCATGCTCATCCCGTTACCGATGCCACGCTGGCTGATCAGCTCGCCGAGCCACATCAGCACCGCCGTACCGCCCACCAGGGTGACGATGACGAGGTACCCGCGCGGCCACATCCCGTCGGTGAGCAGACGCAGGTTCTGGGGGTAGCTCTGGGCGGCACCGAAGAAGGCGTTGCCGTTGCCGTTGCCGAAGATGAAGGTCAGTGCCGTCGCCTGCATCAAGGAGATGCCGATGGCCAGGTAGCGGGTGTACTGGGTGATCTTGCGTTGCCCGACGGCACCCTCTTGTTGGAGCTTCTCGAGCTTGGGGATCACCACACCCAACACCTGCATGATGATGCTGGCAGTGATGTAGGGCATGATGCCCAGGGCGAAGATGCTGAAGCTGGCGAACGCGCCACCGCTGAACAGGTTCAAGAAGCCGAGGGCGCCCTGGGTGTTGGCTGCCGCCTTGAACTGCTTCACGGCATCGGGGTCGATGCCCGGCACCCGGATGGCGACACCCACTCGGTAGAGCAGGATCATGGCCATGACGAACAGGATCTTGTTCCTCAGGTCGGGCACCTTGAAGACGTTCTTCAGATTGGAGATCACGGGTGAGGCTCCCTGGAGGGGTCTGTTCGTCGGGTGGCCCGGCCGCCGGTGAGCGGCCGGAAATTATCGACCGAATCTAGCGATTGGTGAACTGGTTGCCCTTGACCGGCGGTCGCCCCTGCTTGAACGGCAGGGGAATGAGGGTGACGCTACCGCCGGCGGCGGTGATGGCTGAGTCGGCGGCCTGCGAGATTCCATGGACCGACACATTGATCGCGGTGGTGATCTCGCCACGGGCGAGCACCTTCACCAGGGTGCCCTTGCGCACGAGGCCGTTGGCCACGAGCACCTCGGGGGTGATGGTGGTCTCACCGGTCTCGACCAACTGGTCGAGGTTGACCGGGCTGTACTCGACGCGGAAGGGGTTGTTGAATCCCTTCAACTTCGGCACGCGCTGCTTGAGGCCGGTCTGGCCACCTTCGAAGCCGCGGCCGACCTTGCCCCGACCGCGAGCCTTTTGGCCCTTGGTGCCGGCGCCGGCGGTCTTGCCGCCCTTGCCGCCGATGCCGCGACCGACCCTCTTCTTGGACTTCGTTGACCCCGGTGAGGGGGAGAGCTCGTCGACGCGCATGTCAGGCCGACCCTTCTTCGATTGTGGGGTTTTCCTGCACCTCGATGAGGTGAGGGATGCGAGCGATCATCCCGCGAATCTCGGGACGGTCGGGCAGGACGTTGGTGTCGCCGATCTTGCGCAGGCCCAGCGCACGCAGGGTGCCGCGGTTCTTGGGCTTGTTGGCGATCGCCGAACGCACCTGGCGCACGGTGATGGTGGGGCAGTCGTAGTTCTTGTCGCGGGCCATGTCAGTGAGTCTCCCTCGAGGCGATCTGCTTCTGGCGCTCGTTGTAGGCGCGCAGCACACCCTTGGGAACGAAGTCCTCGGCGGCCAAGCCGCGACGGGCGGCGACCTCGTCGGGTCGTTGCAGCGAACGGAGCCCGTTGATGGTCGCCCGAGCGACGTTGATCGAGTTAGACGAGCCGAGTGACTTGCACAGCACGTCGTGAACGCCGGCTTCTTCGAGGATGATGCGAGCGGCACCACCGGCGATGACGCCGGTACCGGGGGCGGCGGGCTTCATCAGCACGCGACCGGCGGAGTTGATGCCCAATGACCGGGTGGGTGATGGTGCTACCGGCGAGCGGCACGTCGAAGAGGTTCTTCTTGGCCTCCTCGGTGCCCTTCTGGATTGCCAGCGGCACTTCTTTGGCCTTGCCGTAGCCGAGGCCGACGCGGCCATTGCCGTCGCCGACCACAACGAGAGCGGTGAAGGAGAACCGACGACCGCCCTTGACGACCTTGGCGACACGGTTGATGGTGATGACGCGCGACTCGCGCAGCCCGCTGGGGTCGGGGGCGCGCTCTTCATAGCGGTTGCCGTAATTCGAGGGTGCGGCCATCAGAACTCCAAACCTGCTTCACGGGCCGCAGCGGCGACTGCGGCGATGCGTCCGTGGTAGAGGTATCCACCACGATCGAACACGACCTTCTCGACACCGACGGCCTTGGCCCGCTCGGCGATCACCTGGCCGAGCCGGGTGGCGGCGTCGACTGTGGCACCACTGCCCTCGCCGCGTAGTGCGGCCTCGGTGGTGCTGGCAGCCGCCAGGGTGCGGCCGCGTCGTCGTCGATCACCTGCACCGACAGGTGCTTGTTGGTGCGATAAACGGCCAGACGCGGGCGGGCCGCGGTGCCATGGATCTTCTTGCGTACCCGGCGGTGACGGGTGAGGCGGCCCTTGCGGCGCTGATGTGCGACTTTGCTCATGAGTGTGTCTCTTCCTGGTCCACGTCCCGGCTCACTTCTTGCCCGTCTTGCCGGCCTTGCGCAGGACCTTCTCGCCGAGGTAGCGCACACCCTTGCCCTTGTAGGGCTCGGGCTTGCGTACGGCGCGGATGTTGGCGGCAACCTGGCCGACCATCTCCTTGTCGATCCCGCGCACGATGATGCGCGTTTGGGTGGGCACTTCGAAGGTGATGCCCTCCGGTGCGTCCATCAGCACCGGATGGCTGAAGCCCAGGGCGAGGCGCAGATTCGTGGGGCTGAGAGCTTCGGCGCGGTAGCCGACGCCGATGATCTCGAGCTCCTTGCTGAAGCCGTCGGTGACGCCCACGACCATGTTGTTCACGAGAGTGCGGGTGAGGCCGTGCAGGGCGCGGTTCTGGCGCTCGTCGTCGGGGCGCTCGACCACCAGTTGGGTTTCATCCTGGCGGACCGTGATCGCGCCGGGAACGCTGCGCGACAGGGTGCCCTTGGGCCCCTTCACCGTGACCGCGGGCGCCGTCGATGATGACATCGACCCCGCCGGGGACGGTGATTGGTGCTTTACCGATACGAGACATGACGGATCTTCTTTCTCACCACACGTAGCAAAGGACTTCGCCGCCCACCTTGCGCTTGCGCGCTTCGCGGTCGGTCATCAGCCCCTGGCTGGTGGACAGGACGGCCACACCCAGGCCACCGAGCACGCGAGGTACTTCGGCGCTCTTGCGGTAGATCCGCAAGCCGGGGGTGGAGATGCGGCGCAGGCCGCTGATGGTGCGCTTGCGCTCCGACGAGTACTTCATCGAGATGGTGAGCACGTCGCCGGGGCCAGTGGTGGACGGTGCCACCGCGAACCCGGAGATGTAGCCCTCCTTCTCGAGGATCAGGGCCAGCGCGACCTTCTGCTTGGAAGAGGGCATGCGCACCTCGTCGTGCATCGCCGTGTTGGCGTTGCGGATACGGGTGAGCATGTCGGCGATGGGGTCAGTGAGCATGTTCTCTCCTCACCAGCTCGCCTTGGTCACGCCAGGGATTTCTCCGGCGTGGACCATCTCGCGGAGGCATATCCGGCACAGGCCGAACTTACGGAACACCGATCGCGCCCTTCCACAGCGGCGGCAACGGGTGTAGCCGCGCACCTTGAACTTGGGCGTCGCATTCGCCTTGTTGATCAACGACTTCTTTGCCATTTCGGTGCCCTTCCCTTACTTCTTCTTCTTCGCGGCCGGCCTGGCGGAGGAACCCTTGCCACCCCGCACCGGGCCACGGCTTTGCTTCTTGGTCACGGTCACTTCGTCGGTACCCCGCTTGAAGGGGAACCCGAACGCATCGAGCAGAGCCCTGCCCTGCTCGTTGGTGGTAGCCGTCGTCACGATGATGATGTCCATGCCGCGAGGGGCATCGATCTTGTCGTAGTCGATCTCGGGGAACACCGTCTGGTCGGTGAGACCGAAGGTGTAGTTGCCCCTGCCATCCCAGCTCTGGGCCGGCAGGCCGCGGAAGTCGCGGATGCGGGGGATGGCCACCGAAATGAGGCGGTCGAAGAACTCCCACATGCGGTCGCCCCTGAGGGTGACCTTGCAGCCGATCGACTGGCCTTCGCGCAGCTTGAAGGCGGCGATGCTGTCCTTGGCCTTGGTGATCACCGGCTTCTGACCACTGATCTTCACCAGGTCGGCAACAGCGCCCTCGAGCAGCGAAGGCTGCTGGGTGGCCCGACCGACGCCCATGTTGATGACGATCTTCTCGAGGCGCGGCACCTGCATCGGGTTGCCGAGCTCGAGCTGCTCCTTGAGAGCACCACGGATATCGTCGAGATACTTCTGCTTCAGTCGCGGAGCAGTTGCAGTGTCTGTGCTCACGAGATCACCTCACCGGTGCGCTTGGCGACACGCACCTTGGTGCCGTCGGACTGGATCTGGTAGCCGACCCGCGTGGGCTTGCCCTTGTGCACCAGCATCACGTTGCTGGCGTCGACCGGCATGTCGCGGTCGATGATGCCGCCCTGCTGGTTGGTCTTGCGGGCCTTCTGGTGCTTCTTCGCGGTGTTGATGCCGTTGACGATGACCTTGTTGTCGCGAGGCATCACCTGCACGACTTCACCTTCCTGGCCCTTGTCTTTGCCGGCGATGACAACCACGGTGTCGCCCTTTTCGGAGCTTCATGGTCACAGCACCTCCGGGGCCAGCGACACGATGCGCATGAACTTCTTGTCGCGCAGTTCACGGCCGACCGGCCCGAAGATGCGCGTGCCGCGAGGAGTCAGGTCGTCCTTGATGATGACGGCTGCGTTCTCGTCGAAACGGATGTAGCTGCCGTCGGGGCGACGGCGCTCTTTCTTGGTGCGCACGACGACGCACTTGACGACGTCGCCCTTCTTGACTGCGGCACCGGGGATGGCATCCTTGACTGTGGCGACGAAGATGTCGCCGATGCCTGCATAGCGCCGACGGGTACCGCCGAGCACCTTGATGCAGAGCACTTCTTTGGCACCGCTGTTGTCGGCGACGCGTAGACGCGATTCCTGCTGGATCATGTCACTTCGCCCTTTCCAGTACTTCGACGATCCGCCAGCGCTTGTTCTTGCTGAGAGGACGGGTCTCCATGACGCGGACCCTGTCGCCGATGTTCACGTCGTTGGCCTCGTCGTGGGCGTAGAGCTTCTTGGTACGCATCACGAACTTGGCGTACTTCGGGTGGCGCACGCGCTCGATCACCGCGACGACGGCCGTCTTGTCCATCTTGTTGGACACGACGAGCCCCTCGCGGACCTTGCGGTTGCTGCGTGCAGCGGCGGTTTCGGTGTTGTCTGACATCACTTGCCTGCCTCTGCCAGCACGATTTCGCGGGCACGGATGTGGGTGTTGATGCGGGCGATCTGCCGACGCACCTTGCTGATCTCGGCGTTGTTGTCGAGCTGGCCTGTGGCGTTGCGGAAGCGGAGGTTGAGTGCCTCGTGCTTCGTGGCGCGGAGTTCCTCGACGAGGTCGGCGAGGTCCATCTCCTTGAGTTCTGGGTTGCTCTTGGCCATCAGAACGTCTCCTCACGGGTGATGATGCGGGCCTTGATGGGGAGCTTTTGGATTGCCTTGCCGAGAGCGATCCTGGCGGTCGCTTCGTCGGGGAACGAGAGCTCGAACAGGACACGACCGGGGCGCACGACGGCGACCCAGAACTCGGGGTTGCCCTTGCCCGAACCCATGCGGGTCTCGGCCGGCTTCTTGGTGACTGGCTTGTCGGGGAAGATGTTGATCCAGACCTTGCCACCACGCTTGATGGCGCGGGTCATGGCAATACGGGCAGCCTCGATCTGGCGGGCGGAGAGCCAGCCCGGCTCGAGAGCCTGGATGCCGTACTCGCCGAAGGCCAGCTCGTTGCCGCCCTTGGACATGCCGAAGGTGCGGCCACGGTGGTGCTTGCGGTGTGCGACTTTACGGGGCATCAACATGATGGATCATTCCTCCCCACGGAAGTGCGGGGCCTCGTGTGCCGCGCCGTGTGTACGGCGGGCGATTTCCTCTTCCTCGTCGAGCAACTTCTCGAGCTCGGGGTCGGCTTCTTTGACCAGCGGGGTGGCATCGGTCTCGACCTCGTCGGCCTTGCGGCGAGCACCCGACGACACGACCTTGCGTGCGCCACCAGGACCGGTGGCCTCGCCGACGGCCATTGCCGCTTCGCGTGCGATCTTGTCTTCGGTCTGAGCCTTGTAGGGCACGATGTCGCCCTTGTAGATCCACACCTTCACGCCCACGCGGCCGCTCGAGGTGCGGGCCTCGCGCATGCCGTAGTCGATGTCGGCGCGCAGGGTGTGCAGCGGCACACGGCCTTCGCGGTACCACTCGGTGCGGCTCATCTCGGCGCCACCGAGACGGCCCGAGCACTGCACCCGGATGCCGAGGGCGCCGGCCTTCTGGGCATTCTGCACGGCACGCTTCATCGCCCGGCGGAAGGCGATGCGGTTGATCAGCTGGTCGGCCACGCCCTGGGCGATGAGGGCCGCATCGAGCTCGGGGCTCTTGATCTCGACGATGTTCAGCTGCACCTTGGGGTTGCCCGTGATCTTGGTGAGCAGGGCGCGCAACTCGTCGGCCTGGGCGCCGCGGCGACCGATCACGATGCCCGGACGAGCGGTGTGGATGTCGACCCTCACCTTGTCGCGGGTGCGCTCGATCTCGATCCGGCTGACGGCCGCCGACTCGAGCTTCTGCATCAGAGCACGGCGGATCTTCCAGTCCTCGGTGAGGTAGGCCTTGTAGTCCCGCTCGCTGAACCAGCGGCTCTTCCAGTCGGTGGTGATGCCGAGGCGGAACCCGTAGGGGTTGATCTTCTGACCCATTAGATGGCCTCCCTCGTCGTCCAGCTTCGCTTCGCATCGTCGGCTGCGGCTCGTCGCGAGTTGGGTCTGCTGCGGGCTCGCCGTCTGCGTGGACGCCTCGACCAGCTGTCTCGACTCCTTCGGCGTCTCGCAGCGTCTTCGACCACTTCGGCCACTCGTCGGCTACTCGTCGTCGGCGGAGTCGCCTGGCTTTCAGGCCTTGGGCTCGTTCGCGGCTGCGCTCTACTCGGGCGCGGCGGCCGGCGGCTCCGGTGGAGGCTGCGCCACGGCGACGACCGGCGGCGGTGCGCTTGGCCTCGCGGGCCTGCACCACTTCGAGGCGAGTCGTCGTCGAGACGGGCGACCACCACGGTGATGTGGGCGGTGCGCTTGTTGATCCGACCGGCGCGGCCACGGGCACGGGGGGTGAAGCGCTTCAGGGTGGGGCCTTCGTCGGCGTAGCACGCCTTGACGTAGAGCTCCTCAGGATCCTGCTCGTCGTTGTGCTGGGCGTTGGCGACAGCGCTGGCGAGAACCTTGCGCACGATGGTGGCAGCCTCGCGGTCGGTGAACTGCAGCACCTCGTCGGCGTTGCGTACCGGCAGGCCGCGGATGAGGTTGAGCACCACGCGGATCTTGCGTGCCGACGAGCGGATGTACTTGGCGCTCGCCTTGGTGCCGCTGCGCTCGCCGGCGACGAACGACTTCTCGTTGAGCTTGGGACCGGTCATCAGCGGCGACCCTTCGTGTTCTTTTCCTGGCCGGCGTGGTACTTGAAGGTTCGGGTGGGGCTGAACTCGCCCAACTTGTGACCGACCATGCTCTCGGTGACGTACACCGGCACGTGCTTGCGACCGTCGTGGACGGCGATGGTGTGCCCGACCATGTCGGGGATGATCGTGCTGCGGCGGCTCCAGGTCTTGATGACCTTGCGCTCACCGGCGGCGTTCTGGACGTCGACCTTCTTCAACAGGTGGTCGTCGACGAACGGGCCCTTCTTCAGGCTACGTGACATGGGCGATTACCTCCGGCCCTTCGAAGTGCGGCGACGGCGCACGATGAGCTTCTGCGACGGCTTCTTGGTGTTGCGGGTACGCACACCCTCGGGCTTGCCCCAGGGAGACACGGGAGGGCGACCACCACTGGTGCGCCCTTCGCCACCACCGAGGGGGTGGTCGACGGGGTTCATCGCCACACCACGGGTCTGGGGGCGGACGCCCTTCCAGCGGTTGCGGCCGGCCTTGCCGATGGTGATCAGCTCGTGCTCGCTGTTGCCCACCTCGCCAACCGTTGCCCGGCAGTCGATCAGCACTCGGCGCATCTCGGTGCTGGGCATGCGCAAGGTGGCGAAATCGCCTTCCTTGGCCACCAACTGCACCGCTGTGCCGGCCGAACGGGCCATCTTGCCGCCGCCACCGGGGCGCAGCTCGACATTGTGCACCGTGGTACCCACGGGGATGTAGCGCAGCGGCCAGGGCATTGCCCGGCTTGATGTCGGAGCCGTGGCCGCTCTGCACATGGTCGCCCACGTCGAGGCCCTTGGGCGCCAGGATGTAGGCCTTTTCGCCGTCGGCGTAGTGCAACAGGGCGATGCGGCAGGTGCGGTTGGGGTCGTACTCGATGGCGGCGACCTTGGCGGTTACACCGTCCTTGATGCGCTTGAAGTCGACCACGCGGTACTGGCGCTTGTGGCCGCCACCGCGGTGGCGTGCCGTCTTGCGGCCGTACACGTTGCGACCACCGCTCTTGGTGAGCGGGGTGACGAGCGACTTCTCCGGTGACGACTTGGTGATCTCGTTGAACACCGAGCTGGTCTGGAACCGGCGACCGGGACTCGTGGGTTTGCGGGAACGAATGGCCATGATGATGTGCCTCAGCTCTCGAACAGCGGGATTTCGTTGCCCGCTGCCAGGGTGACGATGGCCCGCTTGGTGTCGGGCTTGCTACCGGTCCGGTTCGACTTGCGGGCTCGGCTGACCTTGCCCTTGCGATTGAGGGTGTTGACCTTCATCACCTTCACGCCCCAGATGGCCTCGACCGCATCGCTGATCTCGGGCTTGCTGGCGCTGGGGTGGACCTTGAAGGTGTACACACCCTGCTCGATGAGGCCGTAGCTCTTCTCGGACACGACGGGTGCCAGGATGATGTCGCGGGGGTCCTTCATGACTCGTCTCCTGCCGGGGCGGCAATGGCGGTGGGCTTGGCGGTCCCGGGCAAGGTGGCTTTGGTGAAAACCAACCAGTCGTTGCACAGCACGTCGTAGGCGTTCAGTTCGGCGAGCTCGATGAGCTGCACCTCGGGGATGTTGAGGAAGCTGCGGATGGCGTGGACGTCGTTGGTGTCGACCACCACCAGCACCCTGCCGTCGACGCCGAGGGCGGCGAGGATCGACTTGGCCTGCTTGGTCTTGGGGGCTTCGAAGCCCCACTCGTCGACGACGATGATCTTGCCCTCGGCGGCGCGGTCGCTGAGGGCCGAGCGCAGGGCGAGCTTGATCATCTTCTTCGGGGTCTTCTGGTCGTACTTGCGGGGCTTGGGCCCGTGGGCCACGCCACCACCGCTGTAGTGAGGGGCACGGATGGAGCCCTGGCGGGCGTTGCCGGTGCCCTTCTGCTTGAACGGCTTGCGACCGCCGCCACGGACCTCGGCGCGGGTCTTGGTGCTCTGGGTGCCACTGCGCCGGGCGGCGAGTTGGGCGGTGACGACCTGGTGCATGACGGGCACGTTGGGCTGGATGCCGAAAGTGTCGGCGTCGAGCTCGAGCGGGCCGGCGTCGGTGCCGCTGGCGGTCTTCAAGGTGATGGTCGCCATGTCGGTCACTTACCCTTCACTGCGTTGCGAACGATGACGACGCCGCCGTTGGGACCCGGCACCGAGCCCTTCACCAGCAGCAGGTTGCGCTCGGCATCGGCTTCGACGACCTCGAGGTTCAAGGTGGTGACCTGCTCGTTGCCCATGTGGCCGGCCATCTTCAGGCCCTTGAACACGCGGCCCGGGAAGCTGCACGAACCGATCGCGCCGGGAGCACCGGTGATGCTTGTGGTTACCGTGGCTGGCGCCCTGGCCGCTGAAGTTGTGACGCTTCATCGTGCCGGCGAAGCCCTTGCCCCGACTGACGGCGGTGACATCGACCAGCTCGCCCTGGAGCAAGGTGTCGACCTTGATCTCCTGGCCCACCTCGAAGCCGTCGACACTGTCGAGGCGCAGTTCGACCACGCGGCGACCGGGGTCCACACCCGCCTTGGCGAAGTGGCCGGCCTCGGGCTTGTTGAGCTTCTTCGCGTCTTTGTGGCCATAGGTGACCTGCAACGCGGCAGTAGCCGTCGCGTTCGGTGGTCTTCACTTGGACGATGCGCAGAGGCTCGACGCGGAGCACGGTGACGGGAACGACCTTGTCGTTCACCCACACCTGGCTCATGGCGACTTTCTCGCCAACGATCGCTTTGAGTGCCATGTCGGCAGCCTTTTCCGGTCGGACCCGGCGAACCGGGCATCTGGATTACACGCAGATGCTCCGCAGGCCATACGGCCGGCGGAGCACCGGATTGGGTTGTCGCCGGGAAGTTTCCCCTGGTGGGACTGCTCCGGACTTCGATTGCGGCCCACCGGTGGTGAACACGAGGAGTGGACTCTACCGGCGCCGGCCAGCGCGCGCCAACCCCCTGCGCCTTCTACCTGGGCCAAAGGCCGCCAAAAGCTGGACCCGAGGTCAGCCGGTGGTCTGGCGGCGGCCGAGAAGGAGTTCGAAGTGGTCGCCGACCCTGGTGAAACCGGCCTTGGCCAGGTAGGTGCTGTGCTCGTCTTCACCCGGGGCGCTGATCACCCTCTCGACGCCCAGGCGGCGGAACACGCCGGATCCCTTGCCGTACAACCATTGCGAGATCTGGGAGTCACGGAAGGGCTTGGTGACATAGTCCAAGGTGACGTGGAGATCCGTACCTTCCTGGCGACCGAGAAGGGCGCCGGCGGGTAGGCCGTCGCGCATCAGCAACAGCGCCACCGAGTTGCCACCCTGGTTGCTGGGAAGTGCGAAGCCCGGCTGGAAGCGGTGGATGTCGGCAAGGCGGTAGCCGAGGAAGTCGATGAGGAACGGATCGTCCACCGGCACCACGGTGGCACGGAGGGCGCGCCTGCCCCCGAGCTCCTGGCGCAGGAACCAGACGTTGATTCCGGCGATGGCCACATTGGTGACAACGAGTGGCGGCGACTCGAGGAGTATCCCGTAAGCGATAAAGGCGACCGACCCCGCAAGGGAGATCGCGCGCAGTTTCACCACCGACGTCATCGCCAGCGATGCCACCACCAGGGCAGAGCCCACGTAGCCGATCAGCTCTGTGCTGTTCAACGACATCTTGCCCAGTCTTCTACACCCAGGTCAGGTCGAGCGTCGCGAGCAACGCCACCCGACCGGGGGATCAGCTGCTCTGGATCTTGATCTCGATGTCGACACCGGCGGGCAGTTCGATGCGCTGAAGGCTGTCGATGGTCTTGGCGTTGGGGTCGACGATGTCGATCAGGCGCTTGTGGACTCGCATCTCGAAGTGCTCGCGGGAGTCCTTGTCGATGTGAGGGCCACGGATGACGGTGTAGCGGTGCTTGTCGGTGGGCAGCGGGATGGGGCCGCGCACCGTGGCGTTCGTGCGGGTGACCGTCTCGACGATCTTGCGTGTCGATTGGTCGATGATCTCGTGATCGAATGCCTTCAAGCGGATGCGGATGCTCTGTGCCATGGGGAGTCGTGTCTCTTTCTCAGGTCACTTGGTGATCTTGGTGACGCGGCCGGCGCCCACGGTACGACCACCCTCACGGATGGCAAAACGCAAACCCTCATCCATAGCGATCGGCTTACCCAACTCGACCTGGATCGCAATGTTGTCACCAGGCATAACCATCTCCGTACCCTCAGGCAACTGGATAGTCCCCGTCACATCCGTCGTCCTAAAGAAGAACTGGGGCCGGTAATTGTTGAAGAACGGCTTATGGCGACCACCCTCAGAAGCAGTCAACACATACACCTGCCCCTCAAAATTGGTGTGCGGCGTGATACTCCCCGGCTTACACAACACCTGCCCACGCTCAACATCTTCCTTCTTCGTACCCCTCAACAAAGCACCAATATTGTCGCCCGCCTGACCCTCATCGAGCAACTTGCGGAACATCTCCACACCAGTACACACAGTCTTCTGAGTAGCCCTCAAACCGACAATCTCGATCTCGTCACCAGTATGAACCTTGCCCTGCTCGACCTTGCCGGTCACCACAGTCCCACGACCCGTGATCGTGAACACATCCTCGATCGGCATCAAGAACGGCTTGTCCAACTCGCGCACCGGCTCCGGAACCGCACTGTCACAAGCGTCCATCAACTCCATGATCTTCGCCTGCCACTCGACGTCGCCCTCCAACGCCTTCAACGCGCTACACCCGAACCACAGGACAATCATCACCAGGGAACTCGTACTCGTTCAACAGCTCACGAACCTCGAGCTCCACCAACTCCAACAACTCCTCATCATCCACCATGTCAGCCTTGTTCAAAGCCACCACAATGTAAGGAACACCCACCTGACGGGCCAACAACACATGCTCACGCGTCTGAGGCATCGGACCATCAGTAGCCGCCACCACCAGAATCGCCCCATCAACCTGAGCCGCACCAGTAATCATGTTCTTGATGTAATCGGCATGACCCGGCATATCAACATGCGCATAATGACGATTCGCGGTCTCATACTCGATATGAGCAATCGAGATCGTAATACCACGCGCCTTCTCCTCCGGCGCCTTATCGATCTGATCAAACGGCGTATACTTCGCCAACCCACGCTCCGCCAACGTCTTAGAAATCGCAGCCGTCAAAGTGGTCTTACCATGGTCAATATGACCCATCGTGCCAATATTCACATGCGGCTTCGTACGCTCAAACTTTGCCTTGCTCATGGTCGTCTCCGTCGAAGGGGATCAAGTGGGTTGTCAAAGAACGTAGTGATCCTAGCGGACCGAACGCCTCTTCCACCAGGGGAGACAGCACAAAGTTGTCGCCCGACGTCGAGGACCGGCCGAGGTCAGCCGTCGAAGCCCTGCAGGTCGATCGGGTCTGCCAGTTCGACCAGCTCGTCGAGCTCGGGGCTCATGTCGCGCAGGGCACTCTCGGCACCGGCCGACCACTGGGCATCGAACTCCTCGAAGACGGGCGTGATGTCGAGGTCGAGGTCGAACTTGTGGTCGAAGAGGGTTGATTCGCCGTCGACGCCGTCGAACTTGATCCCGACATCGTCGATCGGACCGATGATCCCAACGTCGTCGAGGCCGATCACGCCCTTGTCGTCGAGTTCGACCTTGTAGTCGACCAGGTCCTTGTCGTCGAGCTCGATCTCGGGGGTCACGGCCAGCGTCGGCGCGGCCGCACCCGGTAGTTCGATCACCAGGTCGTCGTCGATGCTCCAGTCGACGGCCGGGAAACCCTTGGCCGTCTCGATCGCATCACCCTGGATCACATCACCCTCGTCGACTGCCGTGAGCTTGTGGGTCAACTTCAGGGTCTCGTCCACCTCGCCGGACCGGCGAGCGCCCTCGAAAGGCTCTCGTTGCTTGCCCCTGCTCATGGTCGCTCCCCTTTGGCTCGGGTCTCTGCGCGGACTCGGATCAACCGAGTGTGATCTCGCGACCACCCCTCGCACACCGGGGATGTTCCCGGTTCACCCCTCCGCACGGGCAGAGGCCACCACGATGCCGGCCACTTCGGCACCTCCTCGCGGCGCAGAACGCAGGGTGTGATGGTGGGCGCTTCGAATCCGGCCACCTCCAGCTCGTCGCGCACCCACCCCGTGTTGTGACTGAAGCGACCAGACCTCTCCAGCCGGTAGGTGGCCGCCTCGTCGCTGTGCTCGAGGGTGAACACGAACCGGCCCCGAGGGCGCAGGGCCGCATGTGCCGCGGCGAACACCGGCCTCAGGTCGCCGGTGTAGTTGAGGGTGTCGGCCGACACGAGCACATCGAAACTCGCCGGCCGTTGCCGCAGGTAGTCGGTCAACTCCTCCTCGACGAGCTCGTCGTATGACCCACGCGCCTCAGCTCGGGCGAGCATTCCCGGCGAAAGGTCGACGCCGACCAGCCGAATCGCCCGGTCACGGAGCAAGGGGCCGAGCAGACCAGTGCCGCAGCCGAGGTCAGCGAGACATTCGACCGGCGCGGCAAGCAGTCGATCGACTTCTCCGGCGACGAGCTCGGGCGCCCGGTAGTCCAATCCGGCGATGTGTTCATCGAACCGGGGGGCGTAAGTGTCGAAGAGTGCGCGCACGTATTCGTCGCTCGCCCGATCCAGGGTCTGGCCGGTGAGGGCCGCTGCCATGTGCGCCGCGCTCGGCTCCTCGGGGGCAGAGCGCGCCCAGCCGAGGATCGCCTCTGCCATTCCAATGCGATCGCCGAGACGGCGGCGCGCCACGCTGAGCCGCCGCCACGCCCCCGGGTCGCCGGGGCGTAGCTCGGTGAGGCGGCACTCGGCCCCCTCCACCACCGACCACTGACCGGCCCCACGGGCCATCGCGGCCAACTGTTCGAACAGGGCCGGCCGATCCGGCACCGCAACCACCAAGCGGCGCAGCAGCGTGATCGCCTCATCTGTTCGTCCGACCCGGTGGTATGCGCCGACCAGGTCGTGGACCACGCTGGCTCTCTGCGAGCCGGGGTCTCCGGCCCCTTCCAACAGGGCCACTGCGCCGGCCGCGTCGCCGGCCGCGAGCCGGGCACGAGCTTCGGCCTGGGCCGCGACGCTCACACCTTGCACGGCCGACACGATGCGCGGTTACTCGCCGCGCACCCGCTTGATGATGTCGGTGGCGATGTTGTTCGGCACCTCGATGTACTGGGCGAACTGCATCGTGTAGGTGGCGCGACCCTGGGTGGCGCTGCGCAGGTCGGTGGAGTAGCCGAACATCTCGCTCAGCGGCACCTGGGCCCGTACGACCTGGGTGTTGCCCCTGGCCTCCATGCCCTCGATGCGGCCACGGCGGCTGTTGAGGTCGCCGACGACCGAGCCCATGTACTCCTCGGGCGTGACCACCTCGACCTGCATGATCGGCTCGAGGATGACCGGCTTGGCCATCTCGGCGGCCTTCTTGAACACCATCTGACCGGCGATCTTGAACGCCATCTCCGAGGAGTCGACGTCGTGATACTGGCCATCGACCAGGGTGGCCTTGACGTCGACCGTCGGGTAGCCGGCGAGCACACCCGAGTCGAGGGAGCTCTGGATGCCCTGGTTGGTGGGCTGGATGTACTCACGCGGGATTTTCCCGCCACTGATCTTGTCGACGAACTCGTAGCCCTTGCCGGGGTTCGGCTCGAGGTCGATCTTCACCACTGCGAACTGGCCGGAACCACCGGTCTGCTTGACGTGGCGGTACTCGACCGTCTCGACCTTCTTGGTGATCGTCTCGCGGTAGGCGACCTGGGGCTTGCCGACGGTGGCGACGACGTTGAACTCGCGCTGCATGCGGTCGACGAGGATCTCGAGGTGGAGCTCGCCCATGCCGCTGATGACGGTCTGGCCGGTCTCCTCGTCGGTGCGCACCCGGAAGGTGGGGTCCTCGTCGCTGAGCGACTTGAGGGCCTTGCCGAGCTTGTCCTGGTCGTCCTTGGTCTTGGGCTCGATGGCCACATGGATGACGGGCTCGGGGAAGATCATCCTCTCGAGGATGATCGGGTGGGAGCGGTCGCACAGGGTGTCGCCGGTGGTGACGTCCTTGAAGCCGAGGCCGGCGACGATGTCGCCCGCCATCGCCACGTCGAGGTCCTCGCGCTGGTTGGCGTGCATGAGCAGGATGCGGCCGAGACGCTCACGCTTTTCCTTGGTGGAGTTGTAGACCTCGTCGCCCTTGTTGATCGGGCCGGAGTAGACGCGGAAGTAGGTGAGCTTGCCGAACGGGTCGGCCACGATCTTGAACGCCAGCGCGGCGAACGGCTCCTTCTCGTCGGGCTTGCGGACGAGGATCTCTTCCTCGTGGTTCGGGCGGGTGCCCTCCGTGGGCGGGATGTCGAGCGGGCTCGGCAGGAAGTCGATGACCGCGTCGAGCATCGGCTGGACGCCCTTGTTCTTGAACGCCGAACCGCACAGGATGGGCACGAAGTCGAACGCCAGGGTGCCCTTGCGGATGGCCCGCTTGATCTCGGCCTCGGTGAGCGTCCTCGCCGGCGAGGTACTTCTCCATCACCTCGTCGTCGCTGGTGGCGATGGTCTCGAGCAGCTCCTCGCGGTACTGGTTGGCCTCGTCGACCTGGTCGGCGGGGATGTCGACCTCGTCCCACTTGGCGCCGAGTTCCTCGTCGTGCCAGATGAGGGCCTTCATCTTCACCAGGTCGATCAGCCCGACGAAGGGCTTGTTGCTCTCCGGGCCACCGGCCCCGACGGGCAGGTGCAGCACGGCCGGGGTGGCCTGCAGCCGGTTCTTGACCATGTCGACCGTGCGGTAGAAGTCGGCGCCGATGCGGTCCATCTTGTTGACGAAGCACATGCGCGGGACCTTGTACTTGTTGGCCTGACGCCACACGGTCTCGGTCTGGGGCTCGACGCCGGCCACCGAGTCGAACACCGTGACCGCACCGTCGAGCACGCGCAGCGAGCGCTCGACCTCGATCGTGAAGTCGACGTGGCCGGGGGTGTCGATGATGTTGATGCGGTGGTTGTTCCAGATGCACGTGGTGGCGGCCGAGGTGATGGTGATGCCGCGCTCCTGCTCCTGCGCCATGTGGTCCATGGTCGCGGCGCCGTCGTGCACCTCACCGATCTTGTAGCTCTTGCCCGTGTAGTAGAGGATGCGCTCGGTCGTGGTGGTCTTGCCCGCGTCGATGTGGGCCATGATGCCGATGTTGCGGGTGCGCTCAAGGGGGAATTCGCGCTTGGCCATCTCTTCGTCTCTCTCTCGAACTCGTGGTGCCGGCTGCGTTGGGTGCGACCGGGGGCGCGCAACAGCCGAACCGGCCGCAGGCACGAGGAGCAATGCTAGCGTCGAAACATGGTTGCGGTTGCTGTACCACGGGGGACTTCGCCTTCCTACACCGATGGGCGCAACCTCCGCCGCGACCGCAACCGCGAAGCTGTGGTGCGGGCCCTGCTGGACCTCTACCACGAGTACAACTTCGAACCCTCGGCCGAGGACATCGCCTCCAGGTCAGGGGTGTCGACCCGCTCGATCTTTCGCTACTTCGACGATGTCGACGACCTCCGCCGTGCCGCCATCACCCTGCACCTATACGAGGCGGCTCACCTGATACCCATCGACTGCACGCCTGACAGCAACCTCGACGACAAGGTCCAGGCTGTCGTGACCCAGCGCAGCGAACTGTTCGAGACATGCGCCCCGATCGCCATCATCACCCGACTGAGGGCACCCTTCCAGCCCGTGATCGACGATCTGCTGACCAGCGTCCGCGAACTGCTGAGACTCCAGATCACCACCCTTTTCGCTCCCGAGCTGGCCGCCATGCCGACGGCCCTCGTACCCGTGCGTGTCGCTGCCGGCGACATCGCCACCAGCTTCGAAACCTGGTTGCTGCTGAGGCACACGAACGGCTTCGACCGGGCCGCGCCGAGTCGACCGTCGGCGACGCATTGCACCTGATCTTCAACTACCAATAGCCGGCACCCTTCACCAATGATCTCCCCCACACCCCCTTGGCCAGGCCCGGCGCAGGCCTCCGACGCCCTTGGCAATCCTGGCCGTAGTCGCGGCCGGAGCAGGTGCCGGCTTTCTCGGTGGCCAGCTGGCCAGCGCTGACGGCACCGACGGCAGTGGCGTGTCCGCCCAGGTGAACACGGTGTCCTTCGCCGGTGGAACCCTCGACGTCAGCTCGGCAATCGCCGCGGTCGAGTCATCGATCGTTTCCGTCGACACCGTCACCCAGGTCCGGCGCGGACGGTTCACCCAGAACGGCGCCGGAGCCGGCACCGGAGTGATTCTCGACACCGAGGGTCACATCCTCACCAACGCCCATGTCGTGGAGGGCGCGACATCGATCACGATCACGATCAACGGTGAGACGACGGCGCGCTCTGCCACCCTCGTGGCCTCCGATGCCGCCCACGACATCGCCGTCTTGAAGGTCGCCGACACCAGCGGCCTGGTACCGGCGCCGTTCGGCTCATCGGCCACCTTGGCCGTGGGCGACGTTGTACTGGCCATCGGCAACGCCCTCGCCCTGGAAGGCGGGATGAGCGTGACCCAGGGCATCGTGTCGGCCCTGGATCGCACCATCGAGACCGAGACGGGCACCCTCACCGGCCTGGTGCAGACCGACGCCGCGATCAGCTCGGGCAACTCGGGTGGCGCCCTGGTGAACTCTGCCGGCGAGGTGGTGGGCATCAACACCGCCGTCGCCACCAGCTACGGCTCGGTGACCGCATCCAACATCGGGTTCGCGATCGCGATCGATGATGCCCTCACCATGGCCTCCGCCCTGATCGGCTGAGCCCTCCGGCTTCACTTCGAAGAACTCGGTTCGTTCGGGGCGGTGCGGTGCGGGCATGATTCTGACCACATGCTCATCCGCCTGCTGCGCACATACATGCGCCCCTACCGACATCTGCTGTGGGCCGTCGTGGCATTACAGGCCGCCCAGGCGGCGGCTTCGCTCTACCTGCCGAGCCTCAATGCCGACATCATCGACAAGGGGGTGATGACGGGCGACACCGCCTACATCTGGCGCCACGGAGGCTGGATGCTGGCGGTCAGCGCAGCCCAGGTTGCATTCGCAATCGGCGCAGTGTGGTTCGGTTCCAGAGCTTCGATGGCTTTCGGGCGCGACGTGCGCACCGCGCTGTTCCACCAGGTCACCGAGTACTCCGCCAAGGAGGTGGCCGAACTCGGGGCGCCGAGCCTGATCACCCGCGTCACCAACGATGTGCAACAGGTGCAGATGCTCGTCTACATGACCTGCACCCTGCTGATCGCCGCCCCTCTCATGGCGGCGGGCGGCGTCTTCATGGCCCTGCGCGAAGACGTCCAACTGACCTGGGTGATCGTGGTTTCCGTTCCTCTCCTGGCGCTCTTCGTGTCGCTCGTGGTGTCCAGGATGGTGCCCACCTACAGGCGGATGCAGGAGCACATCGACGAGCTCAACCAGGTGCTGCGCGAGCAGATCAGCGGAATCCGCGTGGTCAGGGCATTCGTGCGCGAGGTGTTCGAGGCCCAGCGTTACTCCAGGGTGAACGATCGGCTCACCAGCAAGGCCCTCATCGGCGGCCGGCTGATGGGTCTGATGTTCCCCACCGCCAACGTGTTCATCAGCCTCAGTAGCGTCGCCGTCGTGTGGATCGGTGCCAGTCGGGTCAGCAGCGGCGAGTTGAAGGTGGGGGCACTGATCGCCTTCCTCACCTACATCACCCAGGTACTGATGTCGATCATGCTCGCCACGTTCATGGCCGCCCTCGTGCCTCGGGCTGCGGTCAGCAGTGAGCGCATCAACGAGGCCCTCGACACCCCGAGCAGCATCAAGATCGCTGCCGACCCGGTCACCGAGTTACCTCGTCCGGCCTCGGTCGAGTTCGACGACGTTGGGTTCAGCTACCCGGGGGCAGAACACGCGGTGCTTTCGGGTGTCTCGTTCCACTGCGCGGCGGGCCGAACCCTCGCCGTCATCGGTTCCACCGGTTCAGGCAAGACCACCATGGTGAACCTCCTGTCGCGGTTGATCGACGTGTCCGAGGGGGCCGTGCGCATCAACGGCATAGACGTCCGCGATCTGTCACCCGATGTGATGTGGCAGCGCATCGGCCTCGTACCCCAGCGCCCCTATCTGTTCGGCGGCACCGTGGCCAGCAACCTTCGCTACGGCAAGCCCGACGCCACCGAAGCCGAGATGTGGGAGGCCCTCCAGGTGGCACAGGCGGCCGACTTCGTGAAGGCCATGGGCGGCCTCGAATCCACCATTGCCCAGGGGGGCTCGAACGTCTCCGGCGGCCAGCGCCAGCGCTTGGCAATCGCCAGGGCTCTGGTGCGCCGCGCCGATGTCTACGCGTTCGACGACTCCTTCTCGGCCCTCGACATGGCCACCGACGCCCGCCTGCGCGCCGCGCTTGCGCCTCACACCCGCGATGCCGCGGTGATCGTCGTCGCCCAGAGGGTCAGCAGCATCCGCAACGCCGACCAGATCCTGGTGCTCGAGGACGGTGAGCCGGTGGGGCTCGGTACCCACGACGAACTGATGGCCACCTGCGCCACGTATCAGGAGATCGTCAGCTCCCAGCTCACCGCCGAAGAGGCCGAACGCCAAAGTGCCGGGGGAACGCGTCGTGAGCGAAGACGATCGCAACCAGCCGGCGCGCCCGCCCACCAGCGCAGTCGAGATGAGGACTGGGCGGATGAGCACCGTCGGAGTCCCCACCGAGAAGTCGCGCGACTTCGCTGCGTCGAGTGCACGCCTTCTCGCCCGCCTGCGGCCCGAACGGATGAAGGTACTGCTGGTGGTGTTCCTCGCCGTCGCCAGCGTCGCCTTGCTGGTGATCGGGCCGAAAGTGCTCGGCCACGCCACCAACCTGCTGTTCGAGGGTTTGGTGCGCCGCGCCCAGGGAGGCCCCGGAGTCGACTTCGGTGCCCTTCATCGCACCCTGTGGTTGGCCGTCGGCCTCTACATCGTCGGTTCCTGGCTCGCCTTCACCCAGGCATACCTGGTGGCCGGCGTCGTGCAGCGCACCATGTTCCGGCTGCGCGAAGACGCCGAGGCCAAGATGCACACGATGCCGCTCACCTATGTGGACAGTCAGCCACGCGGCGACCTGCTCAGCCGGGTGACCAACGACATCGACAATGTCTCCCAGAGCATGCAGCAGTCGATCAGCCAGCTGCTCACCGGCCTGCTCACCATCATCGGCGTGCTGATCATGATGCTCACCATCTCGTGGCAGTTGGCCATCGTGGCCATCGTCACGATCCCGGTCTCGGCCGGGATGATGAGGTTCATCGCCGGCAAGTCGCGAGGCAAGTTCATCGCCCAGTGGGGGCACACGGGCGCCCTCAACTCCCAGGTCGAAGAGACCTTCACCGGGCATGCGATCGTCAAGGCGTTCGGGCGCCAGGCGGAAGCGCGGGAGCGCTTCGACGAGACCAACGAGCAGCTCTATGAGGCCGCCTTCTCCGCCCAGTTCCTCAGCGGGTGCGTGCAGCCGGCCACCGTGCTCGCTGGGCAACCTCAACTATGTGGCCATCGCCGTCTTCGGCGGTCTGAAGGTGGCCAACGGGTCGCTCGGCCTCGGCGACGTGCAGGCGTTCATCCAGTACTCGCGCCAGTTCAGCATGCCGCTCAGCCAGGTGGCCTCGATGATGAACGTGATGCAGTCGGGTATCGCTTCGGCCGAGAGGGTGTTCGACCTTCTCGATGCCCCCGAGCAGAGCGCCGACCCGGCGGCGGCGATGCTCACCGAGGCCGCCCCCGTCGCCCGCGGCCGGGTCGAGTTCCACGACGTCTCGTTCCGCTACCGCGAGGACACGCCCGCTCATCGAGCACCTCTCGCTCACCGTCGAGCCCGGCCAGACGGTGGCGATCGTCGGCCCCACCGGCGCTGGCAAGACCACCCTGGTGAACCTGATCATGCGCTTCTACGAACTCGACGAAGGCTGCATCACCCTCGACGGTGCAGACATCGCCACCATTCGCCGCGACGAGCTGCGCTCCCAGATGGGCATGGTGCTGCAGGACACCTGGCTGTTCACCGGGACCATTCGCGACAACCTGCGCTACGGCAACCTCGAAGCCACCGACGAGGAGGTGCTGGCCGCAGCGAAGACGTGCTACGTGGACCGCTTCGTGCACTCCTTGCCCCACGGCTACGACACAGTCCTCGACGACGAGGGCACGGCGGTGAGCGCCGGCGAGAAGCAGCTGATCACCATCGCCCGGGCCTTCCTCGGCAACCCGTCGATCCTCATCCTCGACGAGGCGACCAGTTCGGTCGACACCCGCACAGAGGTGCTCATCCAGAAGGCGATGGCCAAGCTGCGCGGCGGACGCACCAGCTTCGTGATCGCCCACCGCCTGAGCACCATCCGCGACGCCGACACCATCTTGGTGATGGAGTCCGGCCGCATCGTCGAACAGGGTTCGCATCAGGAACTGCTCACGAACCACGGCGCCTACTACAGGCTGTACAACGCCCAGTTCGCCGCCGCCGCCACCGACGTCGCGTAGGAAACCGCCCTCGCGAGATCCGTCACCCGGTGGATGTGTCGCCAAGCGCGGCGAGGCGTGCTTCGAGTTCGGCCACACGTTGTTCGGCGGCCTGGGCGCGCGCCGCTTCCGTATCAGCACGCTCCGCATCGCGCTCGCCCCTCAGCACCTCGTCGCTCAGGTAGAGCCACCGCCGGCCGCCACCCGGGTCGTGCACCACCAGCTCGCGGTCGACGACCGATACCTGGACCCCGGTGGTGGGGCTCACGTGACCACCCTCGGCCATAGGCACTTGAGCCAGCACGGCGTCATCACGCAACCACACCTCCAGGGTGCCGTCCTCGGGATCGAACACCCAGTACTCGTCGACGCCGAAGCGCTCGTAGAAGTCGCGCTTGCGCAGCATCTCGCGATAGGTGTTACTCGGCGACAGAACTTCGACCACGAACGTTGGGTGACCCCCGTGCTCCCATTGGCGGTAGCTGCCCATCTCCCTCAGGGGCGGAACTGCGGGCATGCCGACGATGACGAACACGTCGGGCGCGACGACGCGTGCGCGGATCGCCCTTCACCGGGTACCAGAAGTTGTCACCACCCACCACGACACCCTGGCGACCGGCAAAGAGCCGGATGAACCCGGTTACCAGCATGCGGATGACCTCGGCCTGCAACCAGCTCTCGGCCATCGGCTCACCATCGCTCTCCGGGTAGACCACCTGGTCGAGCGTCGGGTTGTGAACCGCAGACATGACCATGAACCTACTCCTCTCGTTCAAGGAAGTGCTCGGGGGAAGCCCACGATGGCCAACGGATTCGCGACGATACGCACGGCGTGGTGGACCTGCTAGATCCAACTACCCCGAAGCTCGCGGCGCATCCGGCGGTAGGGGGCAGGGGGCAGGGGCCAGTGAATCGGTGCTTTGTTGCCATGCAGTGTGGATAGGCGTACAGTTAGGCGTATGCCGCGCCTCCAGGTGTACCTGCCCGACGATCTACACGATGAGCTGAAGCGACGCGGCCTCCCGGCATCTGAGCTCCTGCAGATCGCCCTTCGTGCGGAGCTCGAGCGTCAGGGACGCGCTCGACGAGACGTCGGCCTATCTCGCGGAACTCGCCGCGGAGGTCGGCGAGCCCACGTCCCGCCAACGCACGCATTCTGACGCCATCGCTCGGCGCGTTCGCGAGCGGAGCCTCGGCCAGGCGGGCTGACATGCTCGTCCTCGACAGCGGCGGCGTGACCCGGCTGTCATCGCGCACCAAACCTGCGCCGTCGCGCTCATCCGATCCCTCGTCGACGAGGGCCTCTGGCCTCCGATCGTCCCGACGATGGTCCTCGTCGAGTCGCTCCACGGCGATCCAGCGCGACGCCAACGCGAACCGCTTTCTCAAGACCTGCATCATCCAGCCGGAGGTCACGCCCGCAGTCGCACGTCGAGCCGCAGAACTCAGGCGGCGCGCCCGAACCGGCTCAGCTGTCGACGCCCTCGTCGGTCCGCTCGCCGAGCCGGGTGGCACCGTGCTCACCGGAGACAAAGCTGACATCGAAGCGCTCGCTGCTCACGCACCGGACGTTTCGGTCGAACTCATCTGATCGCGACACTGCAACTTGCACGACTCCACGTCGCATCAGCGACCGGGGGCTGGCGGTATGCCGCGGTCAGGGCGCAGTCACGCAGAGCTTGACCATGCTTCGTACATCCCGGTGTGGCTGATGAGCAACATGATGGGTCCGTGCTCGGTCGGGCTGACCGAAGCGCTCAGGGCGGACGTCGCCCGCGAGTTCTGGGTCCGAGTGACAGCGGCCCATCCGAGTGACAGCGGCCCGCCGGGGGGCACGCCCGCACTCGGATGGTTGCCAGGCACTCGAACGGGAACTGGGTGGGCGACGCCTGGCATGTATACGAGCTGCACGCGTTGTTCGGGTGTTTCTTTGGTGAGCATCACCCTCTCGGTGTCGAGGCGGTCGCCGATCCACTGGCAGCGACCGCCGGGGAGGTGGAACTCGACTCCCTGGGGAGTCTGCACCGCAAACCATGCGCGCCGCGGTGCCCCGCCACGTCACCACACGGCCGGATGCGTCGTCCGCATTAGGGTCGGCTCGGCATGAGCGGATCTGACACAGACCTCGGCAACCTGGCGAATCCGGTCATCAACGCGCCCTACGACCCGCCCGCCCAGCACTTCCAGCTCGGGCCCGACGGCACGCCTACGGGCACCCTGGTGGCGGGTCGACGGCCGAGCCAGTCGTTCATCCCGGTCCCGGTGAGCAAGAAGGGCGCCAAGGCCCAGGCCGCACTCGACTTCGACGAGACGGGTGAGCGCATCGAGTCCAACACCCTGATCAACGACATCCGTCGCGAGGTCGCCCTGTGGCGGGCGCGCAACTACCCGGGGGCGACCGCGATCAGCCGCAAGCTGATGCTCCACTGGGCCGACACCGCCCGCGAGAACCGGGTGCTGTACTGCCAACGCGAGGCGGCCGAGACGGCCATCTTCCTCGCCGAGGTGGCGGGTCGTCATGGCACGGCCGACTACCGCACCCGGCTCGATCCCGCTCAACCGCGACCACAACGCGGGTCTGCCCCGGGTGGCGTTGAAGATGGCCACCGGCACCGGCAAGACGGTCGTGATGGCGATGCTCATCGCCTGGCAGACGCTCAACAAGGTGCACACCCCGCAAGACGCCCGCTTCACCAAGCGGTTCCTGGTGCGTCACCCCCGGCATCACCATCCGCGACCGGTTGCGGGTGCTGCTGCCGAGCGACCCCGGCAACTACTACCGCGAGCGCGATCTCGTGCCGGCCGACCTGTGGGGTGGGCTCGGCGAGGCGCAGATCGTGATCGCCAACTACCACCAGCTGATCCCCAAGGACCGCAAGGAGATCCAGGGCGTCGCGGCCAACACCCGCAAGATCCTCACCTACGGCAAGGACGTCGACCACTTCAAGGAGACCCCCGACGAGATGGTGTCGCGGGTGCTGCGCGACTTCGCCGGTCGGGGGGCAAGGGCGCTGCCGGCAGAGAGATCGTCGTGTTCAACGACGAGGCCCACCACTGCTACCAGAACAAGGCCCTCGACGAGGGCGACGAAGCTCGACAAGGAGGCCGCCGAGCGCAACGAGGATGCCCGGGTGTGGTTCCGTGGCCTGCAGGCGGTGAAGCGCAAGCTCGGCATCAAGACCGTCTACGACCTGTCGGCGACACCCTTCTACCTGGCGGGCTCGGGCCATCAGGAGGGGTTCATCTTCCCCTGGGTGGTGAGCGACTTCTCCCTCATGGACGCGATCGAGAGCGGGATCGTGAAGGTGCCCCGCCTGCCGGTGGACGACAACGCTCGCGCCGAAGTGCTGGTGTACCGCAACCTGTGGAGCCAGGTCGGCAAGGACCTGCCGATGAGGGCGAACGCGAAGAAGGTCGGCCAACTGGGTGATCCCGCCCACCCTGGAGGGCGCCCTGCGCAGCCTCTACGGCAGCTACGAGCAGGCCTACCGCCATTGGGACAGCGAGCTCCGCAAGGGCGGCTACGAGACCCCGCCGGTGTTCATCGTCGTCTGCCCCAACACCACCGTGTCGAAGCTGGTGTTCGAGTGGATCGCGGGCGTCGACGTCGAGCCAGTCCGACGGCACGCCGGTGGCCCGGCGCGGGCTTCCTCGCCCTGCTCTCCAACGTGGACGACGACGGTCGCTGGCTGGCCAGGCCGCGCACCATCCTCATCGACTCCGCCCAGCTCGAGACGCGGCGAGGCGATGAAGGACGAGTTCAAGCAGGCGGTGGGTCACGAGATCGAGCAGTTCAAGCTCGAGCTGCGTCACCGCAACCCTTCGGTCGACGTCGAGAACCTGACCGATGAGGACCTGCTGCGCGAGGTGATGAACACGGTCGGCAAGCCGGGCCGGCTGGGTGAGGGGGTGCGTTGCGTGGTGAGCGTGAGCATGCTCACCGAGGGCTGGGACGCCAACACGGTCACCCACATCCTCGGCATCCGCGCCTTCAACAGCCGGCTGTTGTGCGAGCAGGTGGTCGGCAGGGCGTTGAGGCGGCGCAACTACACGGTCAACGAGGAGGGCCGCTTCGACCCCGAGTACGCCGAGGTGTACGGCGTGCCGTTCGACTTCATCCCGAGCGACAAGGTGTTGCCCGGCCCGACACCCAAGCCGGCGATGCTGCACGTGAGGGCCTTGCCCGAGCGGGACCACCTGCGGATCGAGTTTCCCGCGCCTCGACGGCTACCGGGTGGAGTTGGGCGACGAGCCGTTGCATGCCGACGTTCACCAAGGAGTCGCACCTCCATGTGGACCGCACCACTGTGGCCACCTGGGTCGAACTCGCCGGCCAGGCGGGCGAGACCACCGAGCATCGACCTCGACGGGTTCATGGCCGAACGCCCCCAGAAGGTGGCCTACGAGATCGCCGCCGATGTGGTGAGCCGCTTCTACCGCGGCCACGACGACGCGCTGAAGCCGTGGCTGTTCCCCCAGATGGCGCAGATCGCCCGCCAGTGGCTGGACGGCTACGTCACCCCTTCAGCCGCACCCCGAGCTCGGTCTGCTGCTTGCTCGCCCAGGTGAAGGCCCGCGCCGCCGAGCGCATCTTCGACGCCATCGTGCGCCAGGAGGGTGCCCGCCCCGAAGTGCTGAGGCCCGCGCTTCAGCGCCTTCGAACCCTTCGGCTCCACCGACCGGGTGGACTTCCTCACCCGCAAGCCGGTGGTTCCGTTCGCGGTGACCAAGAGCCATGTGAGCACGGTGGTGCTCGACGGCAAGGACGGCAACACGTGGGAGGAGGCCGTGGCCGGGTTCTGCGAGACCGACCCGCGGGTGGCCGCCTATGTGAAGAACGATCATCTCGACTTCAAGATCCCGTACCTGTTCGACGGCGTGCCGTGCGACTTCGTGCCCGACTTCCTGGTGCGCCTGGCGCCGCGCCGACGACGACCCGGTGGTGCGCACCCTGATCGTGGAGGTCAGCGGGGGCCAGAAGGACCAGGCCAAGCGGGAGGTCAAGGCCCAGACCGCGCGGTACCAGTGGTGTGTGGCGGTGAACAACCACGGCGGTTGTGGGGTGTGGGGCTTCGCCGAGATCGACGACATGACCCACGCCGCGTTCGAGCTGGGTCAGGCGATCGAGGACCTCTACGCCAACGGGGTCACCACCGGCGGGAGCGACCTGTGAACGGCTACTCGTCGTCGAGCGACAGTCGAACGCGCCAGTTCGGGCACCAGGGAGTGCGAAAGGATGAGAACGTGAGGACCACCATCTCCCTCGACCCGGACATCGCTGCCGAGGTCGACCGGATGCACCGCCAGGAGGGACTCGGCCGTAGCGAGGCGATCAACACCTTGGCAAGGCGCGGCATGGCCGCCGCCAAGACCGAGGCTCCGTACGAGTTCAACCCACGTCCCCTTCGAGCCCTGATCGATCTCACCAACATCGCCGAAGTGTTGGACATGACCGAGAGAGGTTGCTGATGGCAGCGAAGAAGAAGCAGAGCGGCCCGACGCCGGTAGAGGCGATCGTGCACAGAGAGAAGCGCAGCAACATCCCCACCGCCGACTCCCAGGACTTCGTCGGCGCCGAGGTGGAGACGGTGCAGCAGCTGCGCTGGCCGCGCGACCCGAGCCTGGACCCCCAACTGGTGTGGAGGGGCAAGGACGTCGACGCCGACGAACTGGTGGCCGATGCCCCGCCGATCTACATCCAGGAGAAGATCGACCCGCGGGTGCTGATCGAGAACCTGCGCGACACCGCCCGCCGCGGCGAGTCCGAGCCGGAGATGACCCTGTTCGACGGCTTCGACGGCCTCAACGAGCTCGACATGGTCGAGTTCTACCGCCACCAGGCGAACTGGTCGAACCGGATGATCCTCGGCGACAGCCTTCAGGTGATGGGCTCCCTCGCCGAGCGCGAGGGCCTGCGCGGCAAGGTGCAGATGATCTACCTCGACCCGCCCTACGGCATCAAGTTCGGCAGCAACTGGCAAGTCAGCACCCGCAAGCGCGACGTGAAGGACGGCAAGTACGAAGACGCCACCTTCGAGGTCGAGCAGATCAAGGCCTTCCGCGACACCTGGGAACTGGGCATCCACAGCTACCTCGGCTACCTACGCGACCGCCTCATGGTGGCGAGGGACCTGCTCACCGAGTCGGGTTCGATCTTCGTCCAGATAGGCGACGAAAACGTCCACCTCGTGCGAGCGTGATGGACGAGGTCTTCGGCAGCGAGAACTTCGTGCAGCCAGATCACGTTCAAGACGACGACTGGGGCCGGGAGTTTCGCAGGTGGCACAACGTGCTCGCTTCGTCTGCAACTTCGTGCTCTGGTATGCGAGGTCCGCCGACAACGTGCGCTACAGGCAGCTCTACAGGTCAAAGGGCGCTGGCCTCACCGCCGACGGGTCAATACACACTGGTCGATGAGCGAGATGGAATCCGACGCCGAGCTCAAATTCGGAAATTGAAGATGTTCCAGCAGGGTGACGACTCTTCTCACAGATCGTCGACCTCGCAGTCACAACCGCGCCGGGCAGACGACAGTCTTCCCAGTCGACTTCGACGGCCGCACCTTCGTGCCGAGTACAGGTGGTTGGAAGACCAACCGTGACGGCATGCTCCAGCTCGCTCGAGCCGCGTCGTCTTCATCGCCGTGCGGCAAGAACCTTCGGTACGTGCGCTATCTGGATGACTTCGCTGCCTATCCATTTTCGAACGTCTGGGCTGACACAGTGGCACATCCGGGTCCGGTCGACCCAAAGATCTACGTCGTCCAGACGAACAGCAAGGTCATCGAGCGATGCCTCCTCATGTGCACGGACCCGGGCGATCTCGTGCTCGACCCCACGTGCGGGTCGGGCACCACGGCCTACGTCGCCGAGCAGTGGGGACGGCGTTGGATCACCGTCGACACCTCGCGCGTCGCCCTCGCTCTCGCCCGTCAACGGTTGATGGCGTCGAAGTTCCCCTACTTCTTCCTCGCCGATTCGCCCGAGGGTCGCTCGAAGGAGCAGTCCCTCACCGGCACCCCGTTGCCGATCAGCGAGAGCCGGGGCGACATCCGCCAGGGGTTCGTCTACGAGCGCGTTCAGCACATCACCCTCAAGTCGATCGCCAACAACCCCGACATCCGTGAAGGCATGAGCCGCGACGAGATCGACGCGGCGATCAAGCGTCATGCCGAGTTCGAGTTGCTCTACGACAAGCCCTTCGAAGACAAGCGCAAGGTGAGGGTCGCCGGGCCGTTCACCGTGGAGAGCCTGTCGCCCCACCGTTCGATCGCCTTCGCCGGCCAAGCCCCCGACCCAGCGAGCGACCCGCAGTGAGGCGGCGGGCAGCGAGTCGGCGACGGGCGGGTTCGAGCAGATGATCCTCGACAACCTGCGCAAGGCCGGCATCCAGAACGGGCGACGCAACGAGCGCCTCACCTTCACCAGCGTCGAGCCCTACCCCGGCACCCACGTGCACGCAATCGGCGAGCGCGAGGTGGAGGATGGCGCATCACCCACACGGGTGGGCATCGTCGTCGGCCCCCAGTACGGCACGGTCGGGTCGCGCCAGATCATGGATGCAGCCAAGGAGGCGGTGAAGGCCACCGGCGACCAGGCCATCGATCTGCTGGTGGTGCTGGCGTTCGCCTTCGACCCCCAGGCGTTGGGCAGCGGCGCGGTGGACGGTGCCGGCTACGTGAGCACCGACGCCGGGTTCGCCCCCGAAGAGCTCGGCACGGTCCAGGCCGAGAGGTCGCTCGGCAAGCTGCCTGTGCTGCTGGTGAGGATGAACAACGATCTGGTGATGGGCGCCGACCTGAAGAAGACCGGCGCCGGCAACCTGTTCACCGTGTTCGGCGAGCCCGACATCGACGTGAGGGTCGACGGCGACCAGGCGATCGTCGAGGTGCTGGGCGTCGACGTGTACGACCCGACCACCGGCATCGTGCGCAGCCAGCAGACCGAGCAGATCGCGCTGTGGATGATCGACACCAACTACAACGGGGAGAGCTTCTTCGTCCGCCACTGCTACTTCACCGGCGGCAACGACCCCTACGCCCGGCTGAAGCGAGCGCTGAAGGCCGACATCGACGAAGACGCCTGGGCCTCGCTGTACTCCACCGGTCAGCCGCCCCTTCGCCCGACCCGACACCGGCAAGATCGCGGTGAAGGTGATCAACGACTACGGCGACGAAGTGATGCAAGTGTTCGACGTCTAGGACGCACCGGCGATATGGATCTCGCCGCGGCGGCGAGGGCTATGGGCATGGCTGTATCCACCACCGAGGCCTGACCCTTCCGACTCAGGTCCGCAAACTCCCTGGGGAGTCGGCGAGACCGGATCCCTGGCACAAGTGTCGGCGGCCTCTCCGCTGTTCGGTCCGACCGTGCAGAGCGGGTTTGTCTCCTGGTGGCGCCCGACTCGTCGGGTAGGCTCAACCCATGAGTGATGCCGCACGCGACCGAGGCGAGACCCCACACGGGCTCACCTTGTTGCCGCGTGCGATGACCTCTGATGAGCTCGACAACGCTCCGGTGTTGGAGTCGGTGGAGGCTCTGCTGATCGACGACCTGTCCGACGACGAAGACGACGCGTTCGCTGCAGCACTCGAATCGTGAGGCTCGTCGTCGACACCGGCGTGTTCAGCGCTGCCTTGAGCAAGCGACGGCGGCCAGCCCTCGATTCCCACGTCACCGCGCTTCGTGGTCATCAACTGTTCCTGTCGGTCGCCACGGTGGCCGAACTGCGCTACGGATCGCTCGTTGCCGAATGGGGCGTCACGACGGGAACGACTCGAAGCCGCGATAGCGACCACGACGGTAGTCCCGGTGTCCGATGAGCTGATCACCGTTCTGGCAGAGACCCGCGCGACCTGCCGGCGCCTCGCCCATCCGATCGCGGACCCGGCACACACGAACGACATGTGGATCGCCTCGACGGCGCTTTACATAGGGGCCGCGCTCGTGTCAGCAGACAATATCTTCCACGACGTACCAGGCCTCGCCCTTCACCCTGACCGCTCCTGACGTCGCTGCCCGGCGGCCATCGCAGGAGCCACCTCGTCAGGCGATCCGACTCGGGCACGCGGACTCCCCAGGGAGTCGGCAGGACCAATCCCCGTCACGGGATGTCGAGGAGCACGGCGATCGTCTCGCGGATCTGCGCGAGGTGCACCGTGCCGACGTTGCCGCGGACAGCAAGGAGTCGTCGAGGCGAAATCGCTCGGAGATGCTGGCACTGAGCAGTCGAAGTAACGTTGAGCCCGTTGTGCTCATCGGGCTCGATGAGTACCTCCGAGTTGAACGACCTGATGGTCGACGTCAACGGCACCACATGCACGACCGACGGCGACGCATCGAGGATCCTCTGCGCTGTGACGAGCACGGCAGGATGACGAAAGCCGGCCTCGCGCCCTACGGGTTTGCCGAGATCGAGATCGACGATGTCACCCGAGCTCGGCATCGAGCCAGGACTCCTCGTCGTCGCGCAACGGCTCCTGCAGATCTGCCCCGATCCGCTCCTGGCGAAGAGCGCGCACAGCCAAGGTAACGGTGTTCCCCACTGTCGTGTTCAGCGCCGCCGCCAACCTCTTGAGGTCGTCGTGCGTCGACGTGTCAATGCGGACACTCGTGCTTTGCATGCAAATCAGCATACACATGAAATCCCGACCCACAGACTCCCTGGGGAGTCGGGGAGGGCCATCGCGCCTACATGCTCCTGCCTCCACCCTCGAAGGGATGTTGGACTAACGCAGATGTTTCACATCACCCTGAAAGACAGCGGGCCTGCTCACCGCCGACGGGCGACTGTTGGCGGCCGATCCCCCGGATCTGTTCGCGTAGCACCCAGCGGCACCGGCACCATCGGGCGTCCGGCGACGGTGTCGTGGAACGTGCCGCTACCTCCGGTCAGCCAGTCGGTCGATCGGATGGTCACCTGGACATCTCGCCCGAGCCGACGCTCGGCAGAGCTGATGGCGGCGTACACCTCATCGCGGTCCGGTCCTCCGAGTACGAGCAGGTCGATGTCGCCCACTGGTCGATCGCTCCCCTCGCCGCAGTAATGCGCCGCCCAGGAGCCATAGACGTACGCGGCGTCGATTCCACCGACGCCGGCGAGCGCCTCGCCGAGTACCCACGGGACACCGAACGCCTTGACCAGCACGTCCGATAGCCCGCTGAAGTACGGGCTGGCCCGGTCGGCGCGGATGAGCCGTGTCCTTCCGACGAGCCGACTCGTCACCAGACCCGCGGCCACGGCCCGTTCAACCTCGCGGTGGACAGACGCATATGGGATGTCCGTTCTATCGGCGAGCTGAGCCAAGCTGTGCTCGGTCGACGGGTCGCCGAGTATGAGCGCCAGCAACTCAGCCTGCTGTTGCGACCGGAAGATCGGCAGGAGTGAAGGTGTCGGCGATTTGTCCACAACCTGGATGATACCTCTCAGGTTGTGAGAAGTCGAGTGTCTCCCGAGTGCTGAACGCACGCAGACTCCCTGGGGAGTCGGGGAAGCCCGGCGATCGCGCCCATCGCCGAGGTGGAACACACTCACTTGGGTCGTCTGACGTCCACCCCGGGAAGGTCATCGAAGCCGCTTCGATCTGCAGTGACGACAACACGCCCAGTCGCCTTGGCAGTCGCCGCGATGATCAGGTCATGGGCGCCCCGCGGGCGACCGCTCTTGCGAACGGCCAGGAGCAGCCCAGTGTGTACCCGCGCCACTTCGAGGTCGTATCCCAATATCGGCAGGCTGGACACAACGTCGTCGAGGAAGGCTCGCCTCGCCTGCCGTCGCTTGCCGGTGGCGATCTCAACCCCTACGCCGAGCTCGGCAATCGTGATTGCGGCGACCGCCGGTTCGTCGTCATCGGTGATCAGGCTGTCGAGGTCGAACGCCGACCGTTCCGCGACGATCAAGACGTTGGTGTCGAGCAAGAGGGCAGTCAGAATCTCTCCTCGACAACCAGTTCGTTGCGCAGTTCAGCAACCTCTGTGGCCCAGTCGCGGTCGACACGGTGGCGACGAAGCAGGGCCTTGGTCTCGGCTCCGGAAAGGATGTGGGCCGGTTCGAGCTGAGCCACCACGCGACCACGGCGGACGATCGTGTAACGCTCGCCGCGATGCTCGACTCCGTCGAGCAGATCGGCGAACCGACGAGAGGCTTCAGTAGCAGTCACTTCCGGCACTCACTCAGATTATCTGATTCTATTCTCGCCGGCAAGAGATGATCAACCCGCTCGCCGACTCCCCAGGGAGTCGGTCATCGAAAACAGCGAGGTGAGCGCCATGTCGAGGTCGAGGCGGTCGCCGATCCACTGGCAGCGACCGTCGGCGGCGCTGCGACCCATGGCCGCTACGGCATCGGCATCGCCCATCGGGGTATCCACCCAGTTGCGCACCACCCGGCCGCCGGGGAGGTGGAACTCGACTCCCTGGGGAGTCCGCACCGCGAACCACTCGCCCTCGTGGAGCCGATGGTGATGGAATCGGCAGACAAGGGTGAGGTTGGCCGGCTCGTTGCAGCCACCCAGACCACGCTCCTGGAGGTGATGGATCTCGTAGCGGCCCTTGCGGGAGCAGCCGGGCACGGTGCAGCAGCGATCGCGGGCGACCACCGCTCGCCTCAGCCGACCCTTGATCACGCTGGAACGATCCGACATGTGCAACAGGTTGCCGTCGGCGTCGGTGGTGACCGTCTCGACGTCGGCATCGCAGCACATGCGTGCCGCGGTGGCATCGCACACGCCGGTCGGATGATCGCTCAGGTCACCAGGCCCTTCGATCTCGCGCATCCCATCCGTGCTGGCGTGCAGGGTGACCAAGTAACGAGGGCCAGCAGTAGTGACGGTCACCTCGCCTCCGGCCATCGCAACCTCGGCCATCGCCACCGCGCCATCGGCCCGGCGAGCCGGAAGCGGCACCCGACTGCCGTCGGCCTCGATGGTGGCAGGGGCGGTGAAGTGGGCCACGGCGGCGAGGAAGGCCCTACCCGCCTCGGCCGGCAGGCGCATGGTGATGACGACCGACCCGTCGTCGTCGACCCGGTTGTGCAGCTCCCGTCCCTCGAACTGCCTCTGCTCGCGCATCGCCTCGATCGGCTCCGCCCGCCTGTAGGCGGAGACGATGCGCTCCACATGGTTGGTGGTGCCGGCGATGGCCAGCTGAACCAGATCGAGTTCGGTTTCGGGCTTGGCGATGCGGGTGATCGCCCTCACCTTGGAGTACGACAGCTGGCCGGTGCTCATGGCTTCGGAGATGAGAGGGAAGCGAACAAGCGCATTCGCCACCCTGACCTTCTCGTTGGCCGTGCGGTTGTCGAGGCCCACCTGCCAGCACAACCAGAAGGCGCAAGAGTGGCAGCCCCACACCTCCCACCCCCTTCGGCGATCGAACTCGGCGACCTGCAACAGCCAGGTGTGTTCGGCGGCGGTGAGGTTGGCGGCACCCTGGCAGAGGGCAGCCTCGAGGTGTTCGAGAGGGATCTCGGTGAGTGTGGTTGCGTCCATGATCGAACGCTAGGGAAGGGGTGTTGCAAGGTTTCGGGCCGCCAGTCCATGCCCGGCACGGTTTGTGTGAGCGCACAAACACAACGTTCGGTCTGTGCGCTCACACAAATCTGCCCTGCCCTGCTCGGCCAGCCAGCGATGGACGGCCCGCACCGCGTCAGTCCTCGACTTGCGAATCCCGGAACTCGGCTAGCAGGGCCTTCGTGCGCAACATTTCGCGGCGCTGGGCGGAGTGCAGCATCTTCGACCAGTCGAGGTGGCCGTACTCGATCGTGGCGCGCACCGTCGCCAGCCGTGTGCTGATCGTCCCCGGCCGCACCCCCGTCGCCGCGCCGAGCTCCTTCTGGGTCTGCGCCTTCCACCCCGCCTGACGACGGTCCTCGAGCGAGGTCCGGTCGGATAACCAGCGCATCAGGAAGGCGAGCAGGGCGGCAGCGAACACTTCGGCGCGGGATGACCGTTTGAACACACCCGGGTCCCTGGCGAGAACCTCGGCGAGCAGCCAGCGGGCGATGGTGCGCACCTCTTCGTCGAACAGCTCAATCGTCCATTGGTCGAGGAGGGCGAGGGCTTCCACCGTCGGTAGCCGTATGCCCTCGGGCACCCGCGACCAGTCGAACGGCACGTCGGGCAGGGGTTCATCGGTCAGCCGGTCGTAGGCCGCCCGCCCTCCGGCCAGATCGATCATGAGCACCTCGGCCAATTCGGCACCGTCACTCAAGAGGTCGTCCTCATCGAAGCCGGCGGCGATCCGGGCCAGGCGAACGGCGTTGGACTTCGGCGAACGACCGGGTCGGGCAATGGCTTCGAGGAAGTGCGGGCGTCCACCTCTCGATGGACTCGAGGGTCTCGACGGTGATGTCGGGGCTGAGTCCCTTGCGGCCATGAGCGAACTTCACGAACGCGGCCAGCACCTCGGGCAGCCGGCGCATCACACCCACCGGAGTGCCGAAGACCTTCCGCGGGTACCAGTCGTCGAGCACGATCTCGCACGAGACCGAGCTCCACCGCAGCGGGTCGCCCGGCCCGAAGTCGCACACGAACAACACCAACTGATCAGCCAGATCGCGCACGGTGGCGCGCGTGAGCCCCTTCACCGCGCCGAAGGCAGAGCCGGCGAAATCGTCGAGCAGGCGATCACGGTCGGCCACGCTCCACTCGGGTCGCACATGGCCGATACCACCAGCAGGCAGGCGGCGCAACAGCCACTCGACCATCGGTCGGCAGGCGGGCCACGAGTCGGTCTCTAGCGGGGGCACGACGCGCTCGCCCGATGTGATCGCCTCTTCCACGCGCGCCCTCAGGTCGGCGGGCGCGATGGCTGACCTGATCATCCGGCCATCGTCCATCCCGTCAAAGGTGAGCACCAGCGTGGCCATGCTTTCGGGGATCACGAACGCGTCCTTGACGATGGTGCCCATGTTGTGATCGACATAGACGATGGCCGTGCAGGCGTGGCCACTGGGCCAGCGCCACGAGATCATCAGGTTGTCGCCATCGCCCAAGGCCTCGGTCTGGATGACGGTGTCGGTGATGGTGATCTCGCCCATCGTCGCCAGCCAACCCGGGCGACGCCCGTGCCCGTCGCTGTGCTCGGCCACCTGCCGACGCAACCGCGCGCCGAACACCTCGTCGGGATGCATGGTCGCCACGGCAAGAGCCAGCGATTCCATCGACGGCAGACCGCTGTGGACGAACGACTGGAACAGCTCGGCCCCGTCGGTGCGGGGTCGTGCATCCCGCCGCCAGAGGTCGACGGGACGCGGCGTGGTCGCCTCGATGATGCTCGACGCCAGCGACAGCAGGCCGAACGGGGTGGGCTCGGCCAGCCGGGCCCGGGCATCCTCGACCAGGGGCGGCTCGCCCGTCGGGCGATGGAACCGGGGTCGCCCACCGGGCTGTGTGCCCTTCGGTGTGGTGCGGCCACCCTTCTTGCGATTGCTCTTCGACACGCCGCCGAGGTTAGTTACCCGGCCACCCGATCGCCGATGCCCGACTACCGTGCCTCCCATGCTTCCCATCGCCCCCGAGGCACTCACCTGGCGGTTCACCCGCGCCGGCGGTCCCGGTGGGCAGCACGTCAACAAGACCAGCACCCGGGTGGAGCTGGACTGCGACCTCACCCTGGCCGGCTTCCCCGAAGAACTCACCGAGAGGCTGATCGCCAAGCTCGGCCCGGTGGTGAGGATCACCTGCGCCGACACCCGCTCCCAGCTGCGCAACCGGGAACTCGCCGAGCAGAGGTTGCGCGAACAGCTCGCCGCCGCCGCCGTGGTGCCCCGCAAGCGCCGGCCCACCCGACCCGGCAAGGGAGCCGTGGAGAGGCGCATCGCCGGCAAGAAGCTGCGCAGCGAGCGCAAGTCGGACCGTTCCTGGCGCCCCGACGATTGAGAGGGCGACCGATCAGCCGCTGACTTCGACGAAGGTGTCGTTGAAGCAGGCCCCGTTGACCAACTGGTCGCCCGTCGCCGGGGTGAGGGTGTTCACCCCCCGACTGTCGCCGTGGTGGCGCAGCCAAACGCCCTTGCTCATCACCGCCACACCGGATCGGGTGCCGTCATGGACCTCGAGGGGTACGCGGATGGTGCCGGTGGGGCTGGCGACGGTGACCGTCTGCCCGGCGACGAGACCACGCTCCGCTGCGTCGGACGGGTGGAGCAGCACCGCTGGCGACGGGCTCTGGAACTCGCCGAACATCGAGTTGATCAGCTTCGAACTGGCCGGGGAGATGAGGGTGAGCGGGAAGCCCGCCTCATCGTGGGCGACCGGAACGTAGAGGGGCACACCGGCGACCGGATCGACCATACGGGCGAGGTCGCTGTGGGGCGACCCGGGGAAGGTGTCGACGAACTGAACCGACGGCACAGCAACAATCCTCGGGCCGGGGTCGTCGATAGCAGCACCTGAGGGTGGGGCCCCCGACCAGTCGAGGCCCATCGCCCGGGCCAGAGCGAGACCGGTCTCGTCGTTACTGCGCGCTTCACCCACCCTCGGGACGGCCGCCTCGACCGGCAGCAACACCAGGCTGCCGTAGCTGCTCGCAATGTCGTCGATCTCGAAGCTCGTCGTAGCCGGCAGCACGACATCGGCGTAACGAGTGGTGTCGGTGAGCACCTGCTCATGCACCACGGTGAACACGTCATCGCGCTCGAATGCCCTCACCACCGACGTCTGATCGGGACACATCACCAGTGGATTCGCGCCCTGCACGAACAGGACCTCACACGGATCAGACGACCCAGGTGCCATCCACCGTCCGACCTGATGCATCGGCAGGTTGCGGCGCGGCGGCCCCGTGAACGCCGGCTTCGGCCAACGGCGGCGGGGCTGAACCGCGCCGATGGAGGTGGACCCGATCACACCGCTGCCCGGCTGCCCGAAGTGCCCACCGAGCACAGGCAGGGCGAGGATGGCCCTGCACCCTGCACCACCGTTGGCGTTGCGCTCCAAGCCCCACCCGATGCGCAGCATCGCCGGACGAGTGGTGCCCCACCATCGGGCGAGGGTGACGATGTCGTCGACGGCAAGCCCGGTGACCGCCGCAGTGCGCTCTGGGCTCCACTGCGCCGATGCCTCGAGGAACTCGTCGGCCCCCGTCGAGTGTTGGGCGACGAAGGCATCGTCGAGGTGGCCGTCCATCTGCCAGAGGTTGGCGATCGCGTGGGCGAGAACCACATCGGTGCCAGGGGCGATGGCCAGATGCAGATCAGCCCGCTTGGCCATCGCCGTGGCACGGGGGTCGATCACCACCACCTTCGCCCCGGCCCTGACCGCCTTGTGCACCAGGGGCGGGAAGTGGGTGTTGCTCACCGTCGGGTTGGCCCCCCAGATGACGACGAGCTTGCTGTTCACCACATCGCCAGGGTCGGCCGACGCCATGTTGCCGTAGACACTGCTCCATGCCGCGCCCGCCGTCTCGGCACAGATCGTGTGATCGACGACAGTTGCCCCGATGGCAGCGAAGAGCGCCTCGCTGAGGCTGAGTTTTTCGACCTGCGCCGCCGACGAGTTGTAGGTGAAGGCGACGACGGCGTCGGGCCCACGTCTGTCGATGGCAGCCCTCATGCGCTCGGCGATCAGGGTTGCGGCCTCATCCCAAGTTGCTCGGCGGAACTCGCCGGCGCCCTTCGGCCCGGTACGCACCAAGGGGGTGAGCACCCTCTCCGCCGAATAAACCCGCTCGGCGTAGCGCTTCACCTTGGCGCAGATCCAGCCGTCGGTAAGAGGGTTGCCCGGGGCGGCGTCGATGTCGACGATGCGCCCGTCGTCGACGTCGACGGTCACCGCCAGGGAGCAGGCGTCGGGGCAGTCGAGGGTGCATGCCGTGTTGACGACGCGGGTCGCAACGAGGTGCTCGTTCGGGGAGGCTGGCTTGGCCATGGCTTGGGTCTAGTCGGCCCCGCCCGGCGCGGCAAGGCAGTTGAGGGCCCTTTGTTCAGCCGTTCGTGTTCACTGCTGCCAGTTCGCCGGTGTCGAAGGTGGCCTCGGGGCTGGTCCACACATAGTCCGGCTGGGCCTCGGTGTAGCCGTTGGCCCAGAAGGTGACGGTGTAGGTGATGCGAGCCTGGATGGTGACGCTGCCCGGGCCAGCCGGGGTCCACATGCACGGACCGTTCACCCCGGGCCGGGTTTGCTCGGGCAACTCGGGCAGGGCCGGGAAGGCCACTGCGTCGGCGGTGGCGATGGCGGCCGAGCCGGAGCCGACACACGGCACCGTGCCGTGGAACGGGGTCGAAGGTTTCTCTGGGTCGGGGGTGAAGTCGACGAGGAACTCGAGCGCAAGAGGGTTGGTGAGCAGATACATCGTCCACCCCCGCCAGGTGGCCGCGTTCGACCTCTGGGGTCGCCACGCCGACGGCTGGATCGCCAGCCAGGCCGGGTAGCGGGTGATCAACCCGCCCCAGATGTCGACGACCTCGTTGGTGTAGACGATCGGTTGCTCGAGCTGGAGACCGTTGTAGAGGTTGGCGATCCGAGGGCGAGGGTCGAGCATCGGGTCGCTGGCGCTGACGGTGATCGCCCCGATCGAGTGGTTGACCGAGTCGCAGAAGACGACGAAGTAGCGCACCGCCTGGGACAGGGGTCCGGCTGTTGTCGCTCGGGTCGATCTCGTTGGGTTCACCCATGGCGACCGCCAAACCCTCGATGAAGATCCACTGGTAGCTCTGCACTATCTGCTGAGGTGCGTACGTCTCGCCCGACGAAGTGGTGCCGCCGATTGGCGAGAAGAACTGGCACGGCGCCCCGGACCCGCCCGTGGTGGAGAACGCCGACCCCGACGGAATCGTGGTGAAGCGGCTCAACCCCCCGCTTGAGTTACGAAAGTCCACCACCCGAACCCCCGGCACCACAATCGGCGGCAGACGGTCGTCGGCGTCGATCTCGAGCGACATGCCGCAAGCCGTGTTCGAAGGAACACCACGAAGCAGAGATGAGAGAACCTTCTTCAGATGCGTATGCCTGCTCACCTCGATCGTCGATTCGATTCAACTTCCACTGGCCCCCGCGAGAGCCATCATCTGCAACTCCCATGCTTGCAACGTCCAGGTGTGCTGCCATCCGCTAGCGAGTCCCATCGGCATTTCGAAGCACAGCACCATCGAGAGTGCAATCCAGAACAATCGCCTGATCCTCAGATCTGTTCGTCGCCAGACCTACGATCGGCCGGAGTACCACACCCGCATCGAGATCCGCATACTGTGCCCGTCGGTCCCACGTGGCTCGAAGACGCGGTATCAGGGCATCACCGCCATCTGTGTACCAGCTCGGTCCCAGCCGGGGTCTATCGAGGTCGATCGGGATCGTGCCGTGATCGCTCGATAGAACACCAAGCGGGCCTGTAGGTAGGCCTCGATTATGGGGAGGTCTTCTTCGTTGAGGGTCCACAGGATGCCTTGCTCGATGTCCTCCTCCACGGGGAGGTAGACCCACAACTTGGGCATCAGCTCGTACACCAGACCTGGGGTGGTGATGCCGGGGGCGGAGTCGACGAGGCGCCAGGGGCCGTCGGGCGACAGACCTATCTCGCCCTCGGGCAGAGACCCGGCGAGAGTGGTGGCGTCGACCATGGTGGTAGACGGCTCGGTGGTGGACGACGTCGACGACGAGCCAGAGGTGGGCAAGGTCGAGGGTTGAGACGAGGCGGGGGCGATCGTGGCCGGATCGGCCGACCCGCCGGAGTCGCAGCCCACCAGCCCCACACACGCGGCGGCGAACACCAGGATCGTGGTGCGAGTTGAGCGCATCGGACCTCCCCAGGGTGCACGACGGGTCTGGCGTGCCACCCACACTGGGCACATCGGATCCGCCGTTTCGGAAATCATAGATCAGATCATCTACTCAGCTCGCCGGCCCGCCACGGAACACCGCTGGTGGCTACCCCCATGGCCAAGGGCCCTAATCTGCGTCCGATGATCGCAGTGGTGGTGGTGCGCGAGGGCCAGCTGCCCTCGGGCGGCGAAGAAGCCGTCGCCGAAGCAGGCGGGCGCGCCCTGCTAGCAGGCACTGGCACCGGCACGAGCACGAGCACCGGCACCAATACCGCCGCCATGGGCCTGCAGGGCATCGCCACCGAGGTGACCGTCGTCGATCTCGGGCCCTTCCACCCCGCGGCGTGGGCCGCTGCGCTGGCCCCCCTGCTGGCCGGCGAACCCCACATCGTGTTGCCCGGCTCACCCGACGGGCGCGACCTCGCCCCCCGCCTCGCGGCCCTGCTCCACCGGCCCCTCTACGCCGGGGCCATCAGCGTGACTCCCCAGGGAGTCGATCTCGCCCGCAAGGGCACCACCGAACTCCACCTCGTCTCCCCCGGCCCCGAGTTCGTCGCCACCCTCATGCCCGGCGTTCGCGGCGTGGTCGCCGACCCCATCGCGGCTCCCCCGCGGGTCATCCCGAACCCCGCCCGGGTGAGCCACTCCATGGCAACCGATGCCACAGTCGTCGACGTCCTGCCACCGGACCCCGAGTCGATCGACCTCGCCGAGGCCACCCGCATAGTCGCCGCCGGAGCCGGCATCGACCACGCCGAGCGCATCGTGCAGCTCACCACCATCGGCACGTCCATCGGGGCCAGCACCGGCGCCACCCGCGTCGTCACCGACCGAGGTTGGGTGCCCCACGCCCGCCAGATCGGCACCACCGGCGTGGTCGTGGACCCCCAGCTCTACATCGCCTTCGGCATCAGCGGCGCAGTTCAGCACACCAGCGGTCTCGGCAACCCCGATCACACGATCAGCGTCAACACCGACGCCCACTGCCCGATGATGAAGCTCGCCGACCTGGCCATCGTCGCCGACGCCAACTCCACCCTCGACCACCTCGAGCGATTGTTGGGGGAGCGGGCATGACCGACGTCGACGTCATCGTCGTCGGCGGAGGCCCCGCGGGCAGCTGCGCGGCCATCACTGCGGCGCGTGCAGGCCTCGACGTGGTGCTCATCGAGCGCGGCCCTTTTCCCGGCAGCAAGAACATGTACGGCGGGGTGGTCTACCCGCGCATCCTCGACGACCTGATCCCCAACTGGTGGGAGGAAGCACCGGTGCAGCGTTGGGTCACCCGGCGCAGCACGATGCTGCTCACCCCCACCCAAGCCCTCACCGTCGACTTTCGTAGCGAGGCATGGGGTTCCCCGCCCTACAACGGCGCCACCGCCTACCGCCCCGACTGGGATCACTGGCTGGCCGGCCACGCCGAAGCTGCCGGCGCCCAAATCATCACCAGTACCACCGTCACCAGCCTCATTCGCGCGGCCGACGGCACGGTCACCGGGGTGCGCACCGACCGACCCGACGGCGACCTCACCGCACGCGTGGTCATTGCGTGCGACGGGGTGAACAGCTTCCTCGCCAAAGAGGCCGGCCTCTACGAGCACACCCACGCCAAGCACTACACCCTCGGGGTGAAGGAGACGCTCGCCCTGCCCAAGGAAGTGATCGACGAACGCTTCAACGTGCGCGACCGCCACGGTGTCGACATCGAGATCATCGGTGCCACCGGCGGGGTGAACGGGGGCGGGTTCCTCTACACCAACCTCGACACGATCGCCGTCGGCGTGGTGCTGAAGCTGCCTGCGCTCGCAGCCCAGAAGGCCCGGCCGGAAGAGATCATCGCCGGCCTGAAGCAGCACCCGGCCATCGCACCTCTGGTGCAGGGCGGCGAGCTGAAGGAGTACAGCGCCCACCTCATCCCCGAGGCCGGCCTGGCGATGATGCCCCGCATGACCATGCCCGGGATGCTGGTCGCCGGCGACGCCGCAGCCCTGTGCCTGGCCGCCGGCATCTGGCTGGAGGGCGTCAACTTCGCGATGGCCAGCGGCATGTACGCGGGCGAGGCTGCCGCCGAGGCGATCAAGGCCGGCGACGTGACCACCGAGGGTCTAAGCGGATACCAACGCCGGCTCAGCGACACCTTCGTGCTCAAGGATCACCGCAAGCTGCGCCGGGCTCCCGCTCTGGTGCTCAGCGACCGGGTCCAGCACCTCTACCCGAGCATGGTGGCCAACGTCGTCGAGCGCATGTTCCGCGTCGAGAACCCCCACCCCAAGCCGGGCCTGACGACGCATCCTCGCCCAGGAGCGCAGGCGTGCCGGCGTGAAGCGGCGCGACCTGATGCGCGACGGCTGGAACGGGTTCAGGAGCTTCGGATGACCGACACCGCCCACTCGGGAATGCTCGAACCCCACGCGTGGGGAGGCATGTCCTTCCAGGAACGCATGGCCACGGTCGAATTCCGCATCCACCAGACCGCGCACATCGTCGTCGACGGCGCGTGTCTGCGCCGACTGCAGCACCCGCGAGTGTGTGATCGCCTGCCCGGCCAACCTGTTCGTGCCCACCGCCGACGGCGGCATCGTGTTCAACCACGAGCAGTGTTTCGAGTGCGGCACCTGCTACATGGTCTGCAACCGCGAAGGAGCGATCAGCTGGAACTACCCCGAGGGCGGCCATGGCGTCGTCTTCCGCAGGACCTGACCGATGAGCCCACCGACGCCCCGGATCGTCGCCTGCCTGAAGTGGGTCGCCCACCCCGGCGAACCCCACGACGAACGCTTCGCCGGGATGAGCCCGGCCGACCAGGCCGCGCTGGAGTTGGCCCTGCAGCAAGGTGAGGCATACGAAACGGGCATCACCGCGATCACCGTCGGCCCGCCCGGCGCCGACAAGGTGCTGCACGACGCCCTGGCCGCCGGGGCGCGGCGTGTCGTACGCGTCGACGCTCCCACGCAACGTGATCAGCTCCGACGTCGCCGCAGCGATCGCGGCTACCTTGCCCGATGCCACGTGGGTTTGGTGCGGCGACTACTCCCTCGACCGCGGCACGGGCAGCGTGCCGGCCTTCCTCGCCGCCCATCTGCACGCCCGGCAAGCTCTCGGCGTGATCGACATCACTTTCGGAGGAGACACCGTGAACACCACCCGACGCCTCGACGGAGGCCGGCGCGAAATTCTGCATGTCACCGCCCCGGCCGTGGTGAGCGTCGAAGGGGCAACCGCCCACTTGCGCCGCGCCGGCCTTGGCGCGCTGAGGGCAGCCGGCCGCACCCCCGTCGAGGTGGTGTTGCCGTCCACACCGATCAACGTGGAGCACGCCGTCGAGCGTCCCTACCGGCCGCGTGCCCGAGCCCTCTCTTCCCCGACGGGCGAAAGCGCCCTCGACCGCCTCCGTGTCCTCACCGACTCATCGACTGCGTCGGCGGTGCGGGGCGAGACGGTCGAGCTGGAACCGGCTGCGGCTGCGGCTCGCATCGTGAGCGCCCTGCGCGACTGGGGCTACCTGTCATGAGCTCCCAGTTCGCCCGTCGGGGCACAGCGTTCGTGGCCGCGGTGGCGTTGATAGGGCTCGCCGTCGGGGTCGTCAACGAGATCTCACGCGACGACGGTGACTCGGTGAAAGGTGCGACCACGGCCTCGTCATCGACCACCGCAATCGTTGGCGACACGTCCGGCGACACGACGGACGACACGGGCGGCGACACGGGCGGCGACACGGGCGGCGACACCAGGGGCGACACGGGCACCACCGACACCAGCCTCGCGACTACCACCACGACCGGCGAGTTCGTGCCCCGCACCGACGTGCTTGTGGACCCCGCCTCATTCGGCCGGCCCTACGGCACCACCGTGCCCGGTGTGCTCACCTTCCGCGGCAACCCGACCCGCAGCTACTACGGCAGTGGGCCGGCCCCGCGCACCACCCCGCAAGTGTTGTGGAAGTACCCCGGCGGCAACCGGATGTGCGGGGAGAGCAGCGAGTACGGCGATGTGCGCACCTGGTGCGGCACGGGCTGGACCGGCCAGCCCGCAGTGTTCGAGCGCGAGGGTCGCACCTGGGTGGTGTTCGGTGCGTACGACTACAAGATCCACTTCGTCGACGCCGCCACCGGGCTCGACATCATCCCCCCGTTCGCCACCGGCGACCTCGCCAAGGGCACGGTCACCGTCGACCCCGACGGCTACCCCCTCATCTACGCGGGGTCGCGCGACAACTACCTGCGCGTGATCTCCTTCGACGGCACCGAAGCGCAAGGTCTGTGGAAGATCAACGGCCACACCGACGACCGAAAGCACAACGACGACTGGGACGCGGCCCCACTGGTGCTCGGCGACTACCTCATCGAGGGCGGGGAGAACAGCTGGTTCTACGGGATCAAGCTCAACCGTGGTTACGGCGCCGACGGCCAGGTGACTGTGGACCCGGCCCTCGTGTTCAGGGTGCCCGGGTGGGACGAACAGCTGATCAGCGACCTCGGTTCCAAGGATCCCAACAGGGTGAGCCTCGAGGCATCCGTGTCGGTCAGCGGCGACACCGCCTGGCTCAACTCGTCGGGCGGTCTGCTTCAAGGGTGGGACATCTCCTCCCTGCGCACCGGTCAGGGTCAGGTCACCCGAACCTTCCGCTGGTGGGTCGGCGACGACGGCGACTCCAGTGTCGTTCCCGACGATGAGGGATACCTCTTCGTGGGCGTCGAGGTGGACCGCAACAACTCACGCGCGCGAAGAAGTCGGCCAGCTACTGAAGATCGACCCCCGCAACCCCGACGACCCTGTGGTGTGGAGCATCGACGTGAACAACGGCATCGACAGCGGCACCTGGGCGACCCCCATGGTCGTCGGCGATGTGGTCATCTGGAACACCAAGCCGGGCAAGGTGTACGGCGTCGACCGGGCCACCGGTGAGATTCTGTGGAAGCTGTCCGTGCGAGGCCCGATACTCAGCTCGCCGATCCTCGTCGACGGGGTGCTCATCCAAGGTGACGGTGGAGGCACGGTGCATGCCTACGACCTGTCGTCGCCACGCATCCTGCCCACCGAACTGTGGTCGTTGACCCTCGACGCCAACATCGAGAGCACCCCCGTGATGTGGAACGGCCGCCTCTACGTAGGCACCCGCGCCGGCTACGTCTACTGCCTGGGGCTGCCCTCGTGAACGGAACCGTCGTGGGGTACGGGCTATGACCCACTTCCTCGGGCACACCACGTGGACCGACCACTGGAAGCCCACCCGGCGACCCCTGCTGGCGGTGCCGGTCGGATCGTGCGAGCAGCACGGCCCTCACCTTCCCCTGGACACCGACATCCGCATCGCCACCACCCTCGCCCGCGGTCTCGCCGACAAATACGACGAGGGCGAGATTCTCGTCACCCCGCCGCTCACGATCACGGCCAGCGGCGAGCACGCCTCCTTCCCCGGCACCCTGTCGATCGGCACCGAGGTCTTCGAGCAGGTCATCATCGAGCTCGTTCGAAGCGCCGATTGGAGCGCCGGTGTGGTGCTGGTCAACGGCCATGGAGGCAACCGGCCGGCCGTCGAGCGAGCCGTGAGGCTGCTGCACACCGAGCAGCGCAAGGTGTTCGCCTGGTGGCCGATGGTGGAGAACGGCGACGCCCACGCCGGCGACACCGAGACATCGATGATGCTCGCCCTCGCCCCCGAACTGGTTCGGATGGACCACGCCGAGGCGGGACGCACCGACCCCCTCGCCGACCTGATCGACGAGATGAGGTCCGGGGGGATGAGGGCGGTTAGCCCCAACGGGGTGCTCGGCGACCCGCGTAGGGCGACGGCCGCTCGCGGACGGACGATCCTCACCCGCCTGTCGATCGACCTCGTCGCTGCTGTCGACGAGTGGTGGGAATGACCCGCTACCGGCTCGACCAGACCTGGCGACGGCCCAACTCCGGCCAGCCAGGTGCCGGCCAGCCAGGTGCCGGCCAGCTCGTGATCGCCGGGTCGCCGCTGAGACTCTTCCGCCTGTCGCCCGGGGGCGCCCATGTGATCGCCCAGGTCGAGGCCGGCGAAACGCCGGCGACGGCCGCTGTGCGCCAACTCCTCGACCGCTTCGTGGAAGCCGGCGCCCTGCACCCGGTGCCGGAGCCCGCCGACAGCCCGTTCACCGCCGACGATGTCACCGTCGTCATCCCCGCTTTCGCCTCCCTCCCCCCCGGCCTCAACGGGTTCTGGGCGCAAGGGATGGGCATCATCGTTGTCGACGACGCCTCCCCCTCCCCCTTGGCCGACCCAGCGACACATCCGGATGCGGCTTCCACGCAGAGCATCACCTGGCTGCGCCACGACACCAACCGAGGGCCGGGCGCGGCCCGCAATACAGGGCTCGCCCACGTCACCACCCCCCTCGTGGCCTTCGTCGACACCGACGTCGGCCTGCCAGCCGGATGGCTCGAGCCCCTGCTCGACCACTACGCCGACGACCGGGTCGCCCTCGTCGCCCCGCGTGTCGCAAGCGCCCCAGGACCCGGCCGGCTCGCAGAATATGAGACCCGCCACAGCCCCCTCGACCTCGGCGACCAACCCGCCCGCATCGCCGCCGGCACCCGGGTGAGCTATGTGCCCGCCGCCGTGCTGGTGTGCCGCACCGACGTCCTGCGCGAACTCGGCGGGTTCGACGAAGGGCTGAGGTTCGGCGAAGACGTGGACCTCGTGTGGCGGCTCACCGAAGCGGGATACCGGGCCCGCTACGAACCCGCCTCGGTGGTGCTCCATGCTCCTCGGAGTTCATGGGGCGAACTCTGGCGGCAGAGGTTCGGGTACGGACGCTCGGCTGCACCCCTGGCCCGGAGACATCGAGGCGCGTTGGCCCCGGTGAGGATGAGCGGGTGGAGCGCAGCGGTGTGGGTGTTGGTAGCGCTGCGCCGGCCGTGGCTCGCCATAGGCGTGGCGGCAGGCACCCTCGTCGCCCTCCAGCGCAAGCTCGGCGACGTGCCGCCGCGGGAGTCCGCTCGCCTTGTCGGCCTCGGCCATCTCGCCGCCGGCGGGCAGTTCGCCCGGGCGATCACCAGGGTGTGGTGGCCCGTGGCAACCGCGCTAGCGCTGGTGAGCCGGCGCGCACGCCTGCCGATCGCCGTGGCAGTTGTCGCGCCAAGTCTCGGCGAGGCATTGCGCTCCCGCTCTTTGACCCCACTGGCCGACTCACCGGCGAGGCTGGCCGACGAGATGGCCTACGGCGCAGGTGTGTGGGCCGGGGTGGTTGCCGAGCGCGAGACGGGGCCCCTCGTGCCCGAGTTCACGACGTGGCCGCAACGAGGCGGTCGCTGATGTCGCCGCACTCCAGGCACACGCTCTCGGGTACGACACCCCACTTCATCAGCCGGCTGAACATCACGCACCCGAGGCAGAAGGCGAACACTGATTCAAGTGTCGCCGCCATCACGAGGCCGGCGATCAGCGCGTAGCCGATTACCGGCGACCCGAACGCCCAGGCGAGGAGGGCGCCGCCGCTGAACCCGAGGCCGACGCCCTGGGCGAACCTCTTCGGAGGGCCGGGCACGAAGCGGTGCTCGACGTCGAGTCGAGGGGTGACCACCCGGGTGACGAACTGGCCCAGCGGGCTGAACCGGGGGCCGTTCAGCACGCGGGCCAAGAAGCCGTAGGCGAGGGGGATCAGCAACCACCACTGGCGGACGGCGAGAAAGGTGAGGCCCTGCAGCACGACCCCGCCGGCGACCAGCCGGGCGGAGGTTTCGTTGACCGGATTGGGGAAGCCGAACAGCCGCGAACTCATAACCTAAACCATATACCGATAATCCTGATCATACAACTCGGGATTACCCCGGGATGCGCCACGACTACCGTGGGCGGCGCATGACCCTCCGGCTCACCGTCCATCGCTCGGCCTGGATGGATCACGTGCGCGCCACGGTCGATGCCTATGGCCCGGGGCTCGTGCCGGTGGTCAAGGGCAACGGCTACGGCTTCGGACGGCCAGTGCTGCACGAGGTGGCGGGGGCGATGGGCGGCCGAGTCGGTGTCGGCACGGTCCACGAACTCGGCGACGTACCCGCGGGGATCGAAGCCGTGGTGCTGACACCCACCCTGCACCCGCCCGAGGGGCACCCCGATGCCGTGTTGACGGTGGGCAGCGAAGATCACGTGAGGGCTCTCGCCGGATGGCGCGGCAGGGTGACGGTGAAGCTCGCCAGCAGTATGCGCCGCTACGGCACCACTCCCGCCGACCTGCCGGCCCTGCTGACGAGCGGTCGTCGGTGCCGACCTGCAGGTCGACTCGTTCTCCTTGCACCTACCCCTCGCCGGTGAGGATCACGACCGCGTCGCCGAGATCGAGCAGTGGCTCCTCCACCTCACCCATATGCCGGAGCTACCCCTCTCGGTGAGCCAGCTGACGCCGGAGTCGTTCCACCACCTGCGCGGGCAGAACCCCGGGCGCGAACTGCAGATCCGCATCGGCACCGCCCTGTGGCTCGGTCGGCCGCGCGGCGGGTTCTTCCACCTCGGGGCAGATGTGCTGCAGGCCCGACAGGTGAGTGCCGGCGAACCGGCCGGCTACCGGCGCACACCCGCCCCCCACGACGGGACCCTGCTGTGCATCGGCGCCGGCTCCACCCACGGCATCCGGCCCCTCGACCACGTCGACGCCCAGCGACGCAGCCCGTTCCACTTCGCCCGTCAACGGCTGGCCCTGCTCGAACCACCTCACATGCACACCTCCATGTGCATCGTTCCCGCCGGTCAACCATGCCCTGAGCCGGGCGACGCGGTCGACGTCCAGCAGCCCCTCACCAGCATCCTCCCCGACGAACTCGAATGGCTCCAGTGAGCGAACCCATAAGGGACACGCCTGGCCGGGTGATCGACCTCGACGTGGTGCGCGCCGTAGCCCTCATCGGTGTGTGCGTGATGAACTACCACGGCTACCTCAATGGAGGCGCGGCGGCCGACGACGAGAGCTTCTGGGGCAACATCTTCGACCCGTGGACCGGCCCCCTGTCCACCCGCTTCGCCGCCACCTTCGTAACCGTCGCCGGCATGGGAGTGAGCCTGCTCACCCGGCGGAGCGTGGCCGGCGGCGACCGGGTCGAGATCAGCGCCGATCGCTGGAAGCTCATCCGCCGCGGGGTGCTGCTGTTCGCCTTCGGCTACTTCCTCGACTGGGTGTGGCCGGGCACGATCCTGTTCTTCTACGGCGCGTTCTTCATCGTCGCCGCCTTCTTGTTCACCCTCAGGTCGCGTTGGCTGTTCGCCATCGGTGCCGGTGCCGCTCTCGCCGCGGCGGGCCTGCAGAGCTGGGCCTTGCAACACGATGCCTACTGGCTGTTCGAAGGCGAATCGGAGTACACCCACTCACCTCGCGACCTCCTGTTCGACACGGTGGTGCGCGGCACCCATCCGCTCCTGCCGTGGCTTGTGTTCCTGTGCGCCGGCATGGTGCTAGGGCGGCTCGTGCCGTGGAAGGTCGAGCTCCGCATTCAACTCGCCTTCGGCGGAGTGCTGTGCACTGCCACCGGCTACATGCTCAGCGGCAACCTGCCGTGGGACGACCATCTGCAGACCACCTTCCCCTACGACCGCGGTCTGCTCTACTCACTCACCACCGTCGGTACGTCACTCGTCGCCGTCAGCCTCATCGGGGCGATCGCCCGCGCCACCTCCCGTTCACCGATCACCGAAATGCTCGCAGTCACCGGGCGCACGACGCTCAGCATCTATGTGCTCCACATCGTCGTGTTCAATCTCGTCGTCCACTGGTGGGGCTGGATCGACGAAGGCTCCGGCCTGGCCGCGGCCCTGGTGTTCGCATCAGTGTTTTGGCTGTTCGCCATCCTGTCGGCCAATGCGTGGAGGCTCTGGCGACCTCTCGGCCCACTGGAATGGGCCTACCGCCGCTTCAGCGACTGAGCACCGTTCGCCAGCTCGGGTCAGACGATCTCGGAGAAGGTGTCGCACTGGCTGGGATCCTGGGTGGAGTAGCCCTTCAGGAACCAGGTGCGGCGCTGCTCAGCCGAACCGTGGGTCCAGCTCTCGGGGTCCACACGGCCCTGGGTGGTCTGCTGGATGCGGTCGTCGCCCACGCCCTCGGCCGCGGCGATGGCCTCCTGCAGTTCGGCCTCGCTTTCCAGCACATCACGGGCCCCGACCCAGGCACCGGCGTAGCAGTCGGCCTGCAATTCGAGTGCCACCGAGTACTGGTTGGCGCGGCCGGGGTCGTTCTGCTGCGCCCTCTGCACTTCGGCGTTCGTGCCGAGCAGGTTCTGGACGTGGTGGCCGTACTCGTGAGCGAGGATGTACTGCTCGGCGAGATCACTGGTCTGGCCGATGAGCTGCTCCTCGAGCTGCTGCATGAAGCCGAGATCGATGTACACGAGATAGTCGGCGGGACAGTAGAAGGGCCCCGTCTGGGAGCTGGCCTGGCCGCACCCGGTGCTGACCCCCTCGGTGAACCAGACGGTCTCGGTGACCTGGTACTCGGTGCCGAAGTACTTCGGCAAGGCGTCGGTCCAGTAGAGCTGCACATCGTTGGTAACGCCGCACACGATCTGCTCGAGGTCGGTCACGCACGTGTCGCTCTGGCTGCTCGATCCGCCGGCGACATCGGCGGCCTGGCTGGTGGTATCGGTACCGGCACCGAGCAGCTTGGGCAGGAACATCGCCGCAAGCACGACGATGATGCCGAGCAGCCCACCGCCCGCCTTCAGGCCACTGGGGAAACCGCCGGGAAGCCCACCACCGCTGCCGCCACTCATGCCGGGGAACGGGAAACCCAGTCCGCCACCGCTACCGGAGCTGCTCCGACCGCGGCGGTCGTCGATGTGCGACTTGTCGGTGCTGCGGATCTTGGTCATCGAATTGTCCCTTCGCTGATCACCAGAGACTAGGCCGAGGTGGGTTCTGCACGAATCGCGGCGGATGGCCGTCGCGCCCGGTGCACACCACGGATGGCCACCGCGCCGGCGCCGATGAGCGGGCCCCGATCGCCCAGCCTCACCGGCGTGATGCGAGCGCCCCGGGAGAACGAGAGGCGGGCGTGCTCGTCGAGAGTCTCTTGAGCCGAGTTGAAGAAGGTCGCCCCGAACCCGAGCGCCACGGATCCGCCCACCACTGCCAGATCGAGGTCGAGAAGGTTGCACACCGACGCCACAGCGCGCCCGACGAGCCGCCCGGTGCGCTGCATGATCTCGTAGGTCGGTTCGGTGGGCGGACGGCCGGTGATCGCCTCGATCGCGGTGCCCGATGCCTCGGCCTCGAGACAACCCCGGGCGCCGCACACGCATCGGCGTCCATTGGGCTCGACGATGATGTGCCCGACATGGCCGGCATTGCCCACCGCGCCGTCGAGCAGCTGCCCGTTGAGCACGATTCCACCGCCCACCCCGGTGCTCACGACCATGGCCAGAAAGCTCTCCTTGCCCCTCGCCGCCCCGAGCCAACCCTCGGCCAGGGCCAGTGCCTTGGCGTCGAGGTCGCCGAAGACGGGCAGCATGGTGGTGTCGGCAAGACGTTCGCGCAGGGGAAAGTCGCGCCAAGCGTGGATGTTGAGCGGTGACACCGACTCGGTGTTCGGTGTGATCGGGCCGGCGCTGCCGACACCCACCGCCACAACGCGCACATTGTGGTGCTCGCGGGCACGGGCGAGCTGCCCGTCGACGAGTTCGCGCAGGCAGGCAAACAGGGCCTCCCCCTGCAGATCGTGATCGACGTTGAACCGGTCGCGGTCGATGAGCTCGCCCTGCATGGTGACCAACCCGGCCGCCATCTTGGTGCCACCGACATCGACGGCCACGACCACGTCGGCCCTCGGAGCGCCGCGGGGAGTTGTTGCACCCTCAGCGACAGTCATGCCACCACCGTAGCGTCACAAGTCGCCCCCGATCCGGGGTCGATCACCCAGCCCGCCTCGTCCATACTGGGCGAGTGACGACCACCGACTGGAACCCGGTACTGCGCGGTGAACTCACCAAGCCCTACTGGCAGCAGCTCACAGGGTTCGTCGCCGATGAGCGCCGACGCGGCAGCGTCTTCCCCCCCGAGGCCGAGGTGTTCAATGCGCTGCACCTCACCCCCTTCGCCGCCACCCGGGTGGTAATCCTCGGCCAGGACCCCTACCACGGCCCACAGCAGGCCCACGGTCTGTGCTTCTCGGTGAGGCCGGGGGTGGCAATCCCACCTTCGCTCGCCAACATCTACACCGAGCTGAAGGCGGACCTCGGGATCGCCACCCCTAACCACGGCAACCTCGAGGCCTGGGCACGCCAAGGTGTGCTCCTGCTCAACACCACCCTCACAGTCAGAGCGGGCCAGGCCAACTCTCACCAGGGCAAGGGGTGGGAGATCTTCACCGACGTGGTGCTGCGCGCCGTTGCTGCCAAACCCCATCGGGTGGTGTTCCTCCTTTGGGGTGCGGCGGCACGGAAGAAGAAATCGCTCGTCGACCTCCCCCGCCACAAGGTGATCGAGTCTGCCCACCCCTCACCTCTGAGTGCCCACAATGGCTTCTTCGGCAGCCGTCCGTTCAGCCGCGCCAATGCCGCACTCGTGGAAGCCGGTCTGGAACCCATCGACTGGCGGCTTCCGGACTGAACGTCCGCGAAGTTCGCTCCGCACACAACTCGAGGCCGCACCCTCGGGAGAGGTGATGCGCACCCCACCGGGTTGGGTGATGTCGTCGTAGGTCACCTCGGCCCTGAACCTGACGGTCTCTCGGTAGCGCTCTTCCAATGGGATGCAGCTCTCCCACGAACCCTCACCACGCGCCAGTACCACCGTGACGTCTATGTAGGTGCGATCAGGGACGGAAAGCGCCACGAAAGCCTCACGGGAGAACCCATAGAGGTCGACGTAGCGGCGATAGTCGGTGGACCGACACCTCAGGGTGGGATCGGTGGGCAAGGGGCTGGGGAAGGCAAACCGCCAACCCTCGTAGTCCGGGTCCCAGCTGGTGCGCAGTTCCATTGCGACGGGGGTCCAGACCGGGTAGTCCCCTCTATCGGGCGCTGCACCGAGGATGATGGCGACGTTGCGTCTCGGTGCCGGCACGATGAGGTAGCCACCGTGCCAATCCCGTCCTCCCGGCCGATCGAAGCGTCCCCAGTTGGATGATGCTCCGGTCGCGGGATCGGTGAGAGTCGCCGTCAGCTGCACCTCCTGGCCGGGACACAGACCCTCGATGCTCACCGCGAAGGTGGTGGAGGGGGCCGAACTGGTGAGAACGGGCGTTGCCCCCGAGCGCATACACACTTCACCCGGAACCTCTACCGACCACTGCACCGCCCGGTCGGCGGTGAGGGTACCGGTGACCACGGGGTCGGTGTCGGGTCCTCCGACGCTCAACGCCGGCGCGGTGTCGAGCTGGGCGAGCTCGTCGCGGCTCGTGTCGCGGGCTGGTATCGATCGGGTCGACGACCCAGCCGCTACGTCCTGACGTCGCCCCTTGACGCCACTCGACCTTGATCGTCGCCACACCGGCAACGGTGTCGCGACGCGGGGGTTCGCAGGTGGACTCGAAGATGCCGGGCGAGCAGATTCCCGATGGCAGGGGGACGGTACCGAACGGAACCCGGTACCACTCGGACTCGGGAACCGCGCAGCCTGCGGCGAAACCGGTGACGGGGTCGCCCCCGGTGCACGGCCGGGGGCACGTACGGCGAGGACTGCGGAGGCTCGCACCGGTTCCACGCCCGACCTATACAGCGATGTCGTGACGAGGACCGGCTTGGCGACTTCATCGGCGTGATCCCAGCGGGCTGTGGGGTCGCACGGATCGTTCCAACCATCGTTGAGCACACCGGCCGAGTCGATTTCGCCCGAGTAGCCACCACACGAATCACCGCGCACATGGCTGATAAACACGGTCAGGCGAGCAACGCCGATCCTTGGCTGCACATCCACCGATTCCACACTCACGATCGGCACGAGCAGGTCGGGGGAGTGCACCTGCACGATCTCGGTGAGCGAGGGCCGTTCAGTTTCAAACGAGGGACCAGTCGAGTCGTAAGTGCGCATACAGATGACGGCAGTGGAGCTCTCCGGGATGGAGATCAGGGTCCATGTGCGTGAGGTGTAAGTGTCGATCCAACCGCGGACGCCGGAGCCGCTCGGGGTCGACCTCACCCGTGACCGATTCGGTCTGCTCCAACCCGAACCCGGTCTGTGAGCAGTTGCCCCAACCGTCGTCGAGCCAGGCGCGAATGTCCACGTATTGGTCCGGCTGGTGAGGGACGCTCACCAGCACCTGGGAGGTGCTCACCGGCTGGACGATCGTGGGCGGCCGAACAGGATCAGGACCGATCTGGGCATAGAACGTTCGGGTCATAAGGCGATCGAAGATGTCTGCGACGTTCGCACTCACGTGGAGCTGGACGCCACTGGGCAGGCCATCGAAGACCAAACAGTGAGCGATCGCGAAAGCGCGCCAGTCTTCGCCGCCCGAGGCGCCGGCGAGGAAGGCCTCCCAGCCTGCTCGGGCAGAGTCCTGGGTGGTGACGGTGAGAGACGCGAGCGGTTCCCGCTCGAAACCGGAAGAGACCGTGACCGTGAAGGTTGCAGGCGCATTGGTGGCGAGCTCCACCATCAACTGGTCGTCGGCCACGGGGCCGGCGCTGCACGAGTTGAAGCTGGCCACCGGGGCGACAGCCACCTGTCGCGCTGTCAACCAGAGATCCGGAGGGGTGACCAGTGCGAGCACCGTGCTGCGCCGACCTTCGGGGCAGGCCTCATCGGCGGGGGTGCCTTCGGGTGGAGCGCACGGGTCCAGCAGATGCACTCTGCCCGAGTCAGCCGAGTCACCCGAGTCACCCGAGTCACCCAACTCACCCGAGTCGCCTTCTTCGCCGCCGGCGGTATCAGCACCCTCGGCCATTGCCTCGGCGACCTCGATGGGCATGACCCCACTCACACCTTCGCCGTCGTCGAGAACCACTGGCTCAGCCCAACCACCGGGCGGTGGGCTGATGGGCGCGGTGAGGTCCACCAGCGAAGGCTCCGGTGCAGCCGGGGGCTCGGTGTCGGCGGGTACGAGGGCGGACTCAGGTACTTCCGCAGAGCTGACGATCATGCCGAGCCCGAAGGTGTCGTCGGTCTCGTCGACCGGGGCCGGGGGTTCGTCGCCGAGTAGGACCGGCTCGATCACGGGCACGCCCACGGTGGGCTCGTCGAGTTCGGTGATGATCGCCGGGGCGCGCCGTCGAACCTCTGCCATCATCGCCGTCGTCGCCGCCGCCGAGGGCCCGGCCGACAAACGCACCTGCCACCGTGAGCACAGCGGCGAGGCCGATACCGATGAGCTTGGAGGGCATGGCCCGAGGGTTCATGATCGGCTCCTTGTCAACTGAGGCAGTACTGGGCGATTAACGACTGGGGGAACACTCGGGTGGTGACGAGACCCTGGGGGTCACGTGCCGTTACGGTCAGCGAGACCGCGGTACCCGCAGGTGGTGGGTTGGGAAGTCCGCTGATGGTGCCCGTCCATGTGCCGCCCCCAGACGGGCCGGTGAGAGTGATGGTGCCGGTCTTGGTGCCGCTGACCTCCGTGGGCATCGACCATCCAACGGTCACGGAGGCGATGCCGGAGGCGTCGGTGACGCTCACCGCGATCGCCGATGCGGCGGGCGAGCATCCCCCTGGGCCAAGGATCGAACTGGGGTTGGCAGAGAGGCTGTTGATCGAAGGCGCCAGGTTCTGGGGCGGCGCTGTGGTGGCCGGTGTTGTGGTTGTGGTTGCCGGTGTTGTAGTGGCCGGCGGGGATGTAGTGGTCGTTGCGGTCGTCGCCGGGGATGTCGTCGTGGTTGGTGTGGCACCGAGCGGATCGAGGGCGACATCGCCCAGATCGCCCGTGGCCCAGGTACTTGAATCGGCGAAGGTGTTGGCAACCGGGAGCCCGAAGGGGCTACTTCCGGACCCGCCGAGAAACCCCGTCTCATAACCGACAGGGGCACCGTCGATGCTCACGCCCAGTTCCTCACGACCGAAGATGCCATCGATCCGGAACGAGCCATCCACCCCAGTTGTCGCCGACAGACCGGGGAGCGGGGTTGGGGTGCCGGTGATCTCGGGGACATCGGTGACATTCACCAATGCACCGCCCACCGGCGCACCCGTGACGGAGTCGCGGACGACACCTTCGAGGAAGGCGGGATCGAGGGCGATGTCGCCGAGGTCCCTGGCGCGACCAGACACTGGCCTCACCCCAGCTGAAGAACACCCGGAAGCCGAACCGGGTGGGAAACCCTCCGCCGACGAACCCGCGCTGATAGCCCACGTCGCTGCCGTCGATCCGCAGACCGATCTCCTCACCCAGGTCGCCGGGGATCGAGAACCTGCCGTCGGCATCGGTGAGTGTGGACAACCCGGCCGAGTCGACCCCGCTCCCGTCGGTCAACTGCACCGTCACCCCCTCGAGGGGTTCTCCGGTACGGCTGTCGCGAACTCGAGCGGACATCGCCACCTCGCCGGCGGGCAGGATGTCGGCATCCGGGCAGCCGCCTTCGGGAAGGTCATCGATCGGGGGCTGGCCGGAGTCGGGGGTGAGCGATCCCTCGGCGAGCCAAACCGTGAGCGTCAGGTTCTCCGGGTCTCGCACGCCCACCCATCCACCGTCGGCGCGGGCTACGGCGAGAACACGGTCGTCGGCGTGGAACATGCCTTGCACTTCACCGTCCGGGCAGTCGTAGTAGTTCGCCGACGATGTCGCTCCCGACACCGAAACAGTGAATCGGCAGCGCCATCGTCACCACCGAACACGCCTGCCCAGCCGAGGAGTCCGGCGCCGACCGCGCCGACGCCGCCGATCAACAGCCACGGCCGGATGGCCTTGAGCGCGCTTCCGATGAGTGTGGGGGCGGTCACTTTTCCTCCGTCCCGCCTTGACCGGAGCTCAGTCCGGTACCAGCTTGATGATCAGTATTGACGCTGTCAGCCCGCCGGGCTGGGGTAATCGCCGCGTTCCTCGCCGGGTGGCGGGGTGGTGTAGATGGCCACCGCGCCATCGGGGTCGAACAGCTTCTCGTCGGTCGTCCAGGCCCCGGGCAGGTACCTCAGGCCACCGTCGACGTACTGGTACATGCCTGTGCCCTCCTTGCCGATCTCGTCGACACCGGTGGCGACGGGATCCCACCAGAAGGCAGTGGCATCGTCGACACCGAGGTAGTCGACTTCGCTGCCCCAGTAGCCCTTGTCGCCATAGCTGAGGTAGGGCTTGCCGATGCCCGGCCTGGTTCCGTGCCGCGGAGGCGAGACCCTCGCGGAAGTTCTCTGGGGTGAGGATCGGACCGGCCTCTTGTACCCCGGCGAAGAACAGGGCCGCGTTCGGCTGGACACTGCCGACCGTACCGTCGGCCGGCGGGTCCTCACCTGTGAACCACACATAATCGGCATAGGCGCCGGTCGTCAGCGGATCGCTGCGCGCCGCCAACTGGGTAACGCCGAAGGCGTGCTGCCACTGGGCTTGGTCGTAGCCACGGGCAAAGGCGGTGAGATCCACGAGGCCGCTGGCGGCCACGATCCACTCGGGGTAGTACTCCTGGGCGGTGGCCTCCTTGGTGAACGAGCGCGGTGCCACGGGGTCGCCAGTGAAGACGATGGAGGTTACGCCGGCTGCCTTCAGCCTGGTGATCACCTGGGCGGCCTGCTGCTGGATGGTGGCAGGATCGAGCTGGTAGGCAACCATCTCGGCGAAAGGTGCCCCCAGATCTTCCATCCCGGTAGCAAAGCTCTCGGCCAGAACGGTGGAGGCATCGCTGCTCTCGATGTAGACGAGGCCGAAGCGACGCGGCTGGTCCTTCACCGCGTCGCCGCCGTATTCTGCGTTCTTGCCGATGACCTGCTTCTCGAGAAACTCCAGCACGTGCGACTGTTTCTGCAGCGCGCTGCCGTCGAGGCCCCAAACATAGGGGTCGCGGTCGGCGTAGAACTCGGCCGGCTGCCCAGGGGTACACCCGATGCACACGACCTCGCGGGCGGCCAGTTCGTCGGCAAAGGCGTTGGTGAGGGCAGGACCGCCGAGCACCGCGAAGGGCTTGTACTCCTCAACGATCGCCACCGCGTCGGCGCGAGCGGCAACGTCATCAGACGCGCCGCCGGTGCCTTCGAACGTCACCAGGTTCACCGAGCGGCCGTAGAGCTGGTAGTAGGCCTCGTAGTAGGCGACGAAACCGGCCATCGTCTCGAACTGGTCGGCATTGGTGTCGTCCACCGCGATGGCGTCGGTGATGTAGTTGATGATCGGATCACCCTCCATCCCCTCGTAGTAGACGAGCGTGATCTCCTCGGCCGTGACCCCGGTTGCCGTAGCCCCACCGTTGTCGTCACCGATGAAGGCGAAACACTCGGGGGCGAAGTAATCGGGAACGGCCACTCGCCCGGTGGACGTGTCGCACGAGTCGCCCCAGTCGATCTGGTCGGCGATGCCCTGGTCCACGGCATCGGCGTAGGAGAGAGGATAGGTGACTTCGAGGTCGCCACCGGTGGTGGGAACGGTGGTGTCCGTGCCGGGCACGGTGGAATCCCCGCCCGCCGGTGCCGTGGTGTCGGGCGCCGTTGCCGCAGTGGTGTCGGATGACTCGTCGTCGTCGCCGCCGGTGGCCACCATCACACCGATCCCGATGGCCGCGACTGCGACAACACCCGCGATCGGCCCCCACTTCTTCAGCGAACGACCACCGCCGCCTGAAGCTCCAGATGCGCTTGCCGTTTGCATGGCTTACCCCCTTGTGCCGCTGCGCTCGCGCGCTGCTTGATTATTGCCTAGATAGCTCTCCCTCACGGACGGATCGTCGAGCACCTCGCTCGGCCGCCCGGAAGCCAGCACCGCGCCCTGGTCGAGCGCCACCAGCCGATCGCTGATCGACGAGATCAGAGGGATGTCGTGTTCGATCACCAGCAGGCTCGCACCCATCTCGTCGCGCAGGCGCATGAGCACGGGGGCAAGGGCCTCGACCTCACGCTGGGCGATGCCGCTGGACGGTTCGTCGAGCAGGACCATGACGGGGCGGTGGGCGGCGATGCAGGCGAGGTCCAGGATCCGCCGTGTGCCGGTGCTGAGCTCGTTCACGAACGAGTTGCGATAGTCGCCGAGGTGCATCAGTTCGATCAACTCGGCGACGCGAGCAGTGGTGCGCACTTCGTCGTCGAACACTGCCGGCCAGCGAACAGCGGCCGCCAGTGCACTGCGGTTCTGCACCCACCGGTCCAGCGCCACGGCCAGTGTCTCGGAAACGGTCATGTCGGGGAACAGCAGGGCGTCCTGAAAGCTGCGACCCAGACCCGCAGAGGCGCGGCCACTGGCGGACAGCTCACCCACGTCGCGGCCGGCCAGCAGTATCCGCCCCGCATCGAGGGGAACGAACCCGCTGATCAGATCGAAGATGGTCGTCTTACCCGCTCCGTTAGGGCCGATCATCCCGACGATCTCGCGGTGGCCGACTTGGAAGGTGGCACCATTGACAGCCCTGTTGCCACCGAAGGCGCGGGCGATGTCGATCACATCGAGCAGCACGCCGTCGGTCGCAGCAGCTGGCTCAGCAGTTGGTTCTGCTGCCGGCTCTGCGGCTGGTTCAGCGGCACCGGCGAGGAACACCGAACGCAGCAGATCGGTGCGCCCGAGCAGGTCCGCAGTTGGTCCGCTGAAGCGCACCTGGCCACGCTCCATGAAGTAGGCACGCTCGGCGATCGTGAGTGCCAGGTTCACGCTCTGCTCGACCAGGATCACCGCAGTGCCCTGGGCGGCCACCCTCTGCACGACCGGCAGCATCTGGCCAACCACCACCGGGGCCAGCCCCAGCGACAGCTCGTCGATGAGCAGCACACGCGGCTTGGCCACAAAGGCCATACCCAGGGCGAGCATCTGCTGCTGGCCTCCGCTGAGATCAGCAGCCGCCTGGTGACGGCGCTCGACCAGCACCGGGAACATCTCCATCACCTCGGCGATCGACGCGTCGCAACCGGCCCGGTCGGCCCGCCGGGTCCATCCGGCGAGAAGGAGGTTCTCGTCCACGGACAGACCACCGAAGACTCCCTGCCCTCCGGGCATCTGGCTGACGCCGAGGGCGGCGATCTCGTTCGGGGGCGCGTGGGTGATGTCGCGTCCGTCGAGCACCACCGCTCCCCGATCGGCCTCGACCACCCCGCTGATCGCTTTCAACAGGGTGCTCTTTCCGGCCCCGTTGGTGCCGAGGAGGGCGACGATCTCTCCCTCTTTGACCTCGATGTCGACACCGAAGAGGACCTGCCTTCCCCCATAGCCGGCGTCCACGCCGCGAACCAAGAGGAGGTCGGTCTCGCCGTGACGCCTCTGGTAAAGGGCCTCGCTACGCGCCGCCGACGCCCGCCAGACCTGGGCAATGTCGCCGTCGATGGTGTACTGGGCGCGGCCGAGGATGAGACTGCCGATCAAGAACAGGGGCATCATCGTGAGCATCCCCCAGCGGATGCCCACCTCATCGCTTATCCAGCCGATGAGGGGCAGGACGAGAAGCCCGGGGATCACCCACAGGGAAGCGACGCTGAACCCCGTGGCCCTTGCCCGGGCAGGGATGGCCAGCGACAGGGCCACCAAGATGCCCGGGCCGAGCACGGCGAGGGTGCCCGAGATGGCGCAGTTGACGGCCACAGCCACGACCATGTTGGGGGCGAGGGCGAACCCGATGGAAGCCACCGATGTACCGACGGCGATGCGCGACAGGAAGCGGATCAGCCCGGCCATGTCTGACATGAACCGTTTGGTGATGATGCGGGTACCCACCACTAGACCCACCAACTGGAACGGCTCGGCAATGGCTGCAGCGATACCCCGCCCACGCTCGTCGAGGCCGAACTGCTGCTCGTAGAGCAGGGACGCCAACATGACGAAGCCGATCATCGCCGTGGCCAGGAAGGGCAGGCTCCACCACAGGCGCTGCAGGGTGGGGATCTTCTGCACGGTCCGCCAGCTCTCGGCGAAGCTCGGTGCCACCTCCTCGGTGTTGGCCACCTCCTCACTGACACCCATGGCCTCGCGCTCCCACTTGCCGCGCACCGGCTCGTGGAGCTTGATAGCGAGGACGGCGAAGACGAGGGTCGGCGCCACGAACACCAGGAACGGCACTCGCCAGTCGAAGGCGTAGGCGAGCAGGCCGGCCGTGATCGGGCCCACGAACGCACCAACGGCATTGGCCGCGCGGTGGGTGCTGAACACCCGGCTGCGGCTCTCGATCGGGTAGTAGTCGGCGAGCAGGGAGTTGTGGGTGGGATCGATGACCGCCTTGCCGATACTGCTACCGCTGCGGGCGATGGTGAGCACCACCACCCCCGTGGCCAACCCGGTGAGGCCGCTGAACATCGCCCACACGAGGGCACCGACGATTGCCAGGGGTACACGGCGGGACCGGTCGGCGTACTGGGCGATGGGCACCTGCAGCGCCAGCGCCGCAACCGAGGCCAAGGCGACGAGCCCGAGCACCTTGGTGTTGTCGAGGTTGAAGTGATCGCGGATGTTGGGCAGCAGGACACCGAAGGCGGTGCGGTCCAGTTCGTCGACGGCGTTCAACCCGAACAGCACCACCAGTGGGTAGGCAGACTGTCCGCCGCACAAGCCGCGCAGCCATTCCATCGGGTGAGCCACATGACCGGCAAAGCGACTAACGACACCCTGCGTCATGTGGAATCGACCCTCCGGCCGGTGAGCAGCCTCACCATCGTGTCGCGCAACTTCACCCACAGGCCTCCCAGCCCGCCCGGCAGCACCAGCAGCACCAGCAGAACACCGAAGCCCGTGGACAGGAGCTGCCAGGCCTCGTCGTTGATGAACCAGCGGGTGCCCATCAGGTAGAGGGCACCGAGGAGGGCACCGCCCAATGAGCCGAGGCCGCCGATCACCGCGGCGGTGAACACGTTGAAGCTCTCGCCCGTGCCGTAGCTGGTGACCACGAAGGCCTGGTTCATGTGCACGAACAGGGCGCCGGCTATCCCGGCGACGACACCGGAGATCACGAACGCGGTGAGCTTGGCGCGAACCACGCCGACCGAGAAGCTCTGAGCGGCACGCTCATTCTCGCGAATGGCGATGATCACCCTTCCCGTCCGCGAACGGCGGATGCCCCTCAGTGCCATGTAGACGAGAGCGAGAACAACGACCGAGTAGGCGTAGTAGCGGGTGGGCGAGTCGATGCTGATGCGCCCGAACAGGGGGGGTCGTTCGATCCTCTTCGACGCCCGCGGGAACCACCCGAAGAAGCGGTCGTTGAGCAACCAGTGCTCACTTGCCAGGGCGAGGGCGAAGGTGGTGACGGCCAGGTAAAGGCCGCGAAGCCTCAACGCCGGCAAGCCGACCAGGAAGGCCGCCGCACCACCGGCGACACCTCCCAGCAGGAGGGCGAGAGTCAGGTCGGCGTGCCACCGCGAAGTGGCCGTGGCGCCCACCGCGGCGCCGATCCCCACCAGTGCCATCTGCCCGAACGAGATCTGCCCGGCCCACCCGGTGAGCACCACCAGCGACATCGCGATGATCGCGAAGCTCACCAGCGCACTGGCCTTGATGATGATGCCGACACCGACCAGGCGGGGCAGCATCACCACACCGAGCACCCCGAGCGCGACCAAGGTGACCTTCAGAGTAGGCACCCACCCGTAGGACGCCAGATGGGCCGGCAAGGGCCTAACCTCCTGGGCCCCCCGCCAGCTGCTCGTGGCGTCGTTGTCTCTCCTCAGGCCACTCGGCCTCTGAGCCAGAAGGGCCAGGAACATCGCCGCCGCCATGATCGGGTATGCCAGACCCGGTGACTGGGGGTTGTTCCAGTTGGCCCCGGCCTCGAGCACGGTCAGCGCCACCGCTGCGAAGGCAGTCGTGGGAAGGTGCTCGAGGCGGCCGATCACCAGGGCTGCCAGCGCCACGAGGAGACGGCCGGCGCCGCTCGCCATGCCCAGCGGCACCCCCTGGATGCCCGCTTCGAGGAACAGGGCGAGGAAGGCGAGAGCGGCAGCAATCGACCACACGACGGTGTTCAGCCGGGCCACGGGGATGCCCAGCATCGCCGCCCTCTCGCTGCGTTCGGCTGCGGCGCGAATTGCGGTGCCGAGGCGGCTGCGGTTCAAGAACCAGGCGACGGCGGCGATAGCGAGGGGGGCGATCACCATCGCCAACATGTGGTGAGCGTTGAGGATGTAGCTCGTCGGCTCGCCCTCCCAAAAGCGCAACCTCCACGTCGGAGTGAACTTCCAGTCGAATGGGGCGGGCAGCCGCTCGCTGGCCAGGTTCTTGCCCCACCATCGCGGGATGAGGATGCCGAGAACGACGAGCAGCTGGGTGATACCCAGGGTCGCGACAGTGACCACCAGCCGAGGTGCCTGGCGGAAGCGACGGATGAAGACGAGCTCCACCACCGCTCCCAGCACGAAAGCCATCACCAGGCCGACGCCGAGGCCGAGGAAGTAGGGCCACCCCCAGAACAACACGAAGGACGCGGCAAACCCGGTGGGCACCGTACCGAGGTCCGCCTGGGCGAAGTTCACCACCCGGTTGGCGCGGTACACGAGCGCCATCCCGATGGCGAGCATCGCCGCCAGCAGACCCTTCACGACCGCTTCCACCCACAACCCGAACGGCATCCCGAACGCGCCTAGTTGGAGAAGTGTCAGCCCACCGATGGCAGCCCATGGTGCGGCCGACGACACATCGATGCGCGAAGCCCCCCAGCGCCGCACACGCCTACCGTACAAGCTCAAAGAAGCCCGGCATGTACGCAGCTGACCGCAGGGTCGAGATCGACATCGGGCGAAGCGAGAACAGGTCGTGCTCGTTCTCCCAGAAGCCGCGCTGCTCCAGCCAACCGGCGAGGGGCCGGTGCTCGGGCACACGGCACCACACCGTGGTGCCCGACGGCAAAGCTTCGAGCAACCACTCCATCTCGGACTCGGCGCGGTCGTTCACAAGACGTTGCACGACAGCGCCGCGGGAGCCGACGTGGACCACGGTGTGGTGACCGACGATTGCGCCCTCGGCGCGGAAATGCTCCACCAGGTCGGCCCGGTCGTGATTCCAAGGCGCCGGCACCAGTGGCGGCCCGCCTCCCACCGCTCGACCACTGAGGTAGCGCAATCGCCACTTCGGCTCCATGCCAGCGCGGCGATAGGCCGGCATCGCATGAGGGTGACTGGAACTGAGGGTCATCCTTTGCGGCTGGCCATCCAACAGGGTGCCGAGGAGCCGACCGCCGATGCCGTGCCCACGTGAGTCGGCGGCGACGAACAGGTCGGTGACCATCGCCACCTCACCCACCGGCACCATCCCGGCGAAGCCGAGAATCACGCCTCCGTCGGATGCTGCAAGCACCCTTCCGCTGGACCTCACGAACGCGAGGTAGGCGGGAGCGACGTCGGCGGAGTCCCCTTCTGCCGCGATCTCTGCCAGCCGGGCATCATCGTCGACAGTGGTATCGTGGAGCTCGATCACCCCACCAGCTTCTCACTCCCCTAGATGATTGGCTCCAAGGGGTTCACGCGGTCACCGGTGTCGACATCGCCGCAGCCACCCTCACCTAAGCAACACCCGAACAACGCCTGCAGCTCGTATACATGCAAGCGCCGCCCACCCAGTTCCCGTTCGAGTGCCTGGCAACCATCCGAGTGCGGGCGTGCCCCCCGGCGAGCCGCTGTCACTCGGATGGGCCGCTGTCACTCGGACGGGCCGCTGTCACTCGGACGGGCCGCTGTCACTCGGATGGGCCGCACCAGCACCCCGTGGAGCCAATCATCTAGCGGTGACTGGACTGAGGCGTCACAGATGGGCAGGCTGGAGGTGTCATGACTGAACCCCCCGACGCTCCGCGGTCGTTCGCGCGCCACTGCGCCCTCGTAATGCTCCTCATCGGCTCTGCCGTCGCGTGCAAGAGCAGTCGCGAAGACGTCGGACCAACCACCTCACCCTCCACGACGAGCACTACCAGCACGACGACGAGCACCACCTCAACGACCACCACGACCACCACGACACCACCGACGACCACCACCATCGAAGTGGTCGTCGAGGGCGGCGTGTTGAAGGTGGCCAACGCTTCCGGGATGGACGGGGCGGCCGGCAAGCTCACCCTCGAGTTGGCCGCACTCGGCTTCCAGACCCGCGAGCCCACGAACACAGCCGGCCCCGACGAGTCGCTCGACGTCAGCAAGGTCTATGTGATGCCGGGCAGCGAGGCCGTCGCTCGGTCAGTCGCGGCACTGATGGGTGGGCTGGAGGTGCTTGCCATGCCCATCCCGGCGTGGATCAAGGGTGCTACCGCAGGACTCGGCGATGCCACCGTTTTGGTGGTGCTCGGTCACGACCTCGCCGGCACCGACCTGGCTGCGATGCCCGGCTGACGGCCAACTCAGCCGGCGGCTCCGGTGCCGCTCTTGCCCCCGCTGACGATCTGATCGATGCGCTCCAGAGTCTTGGTCATCGAATCCACCACCTTCGACCTCATCCTGCGTACGGCACACGGGTGAGCCTCCTGGCGGATGTCCCAGCTCTCCCTTACCAGCGTGCCGCCCTCCTGGGGAACCAGTTCGTAGCGCCAGATGCGTCCGCCGGCAAGCCATCTCAGGAACGACTTCGTCGGTCGCGGCTGCCAGGCGATCAACCGATCCGGCTCGAACTCCACCACAGTGTTGGCCATCGAGTAGCCGAGCCCCATGTGCATCGACATGCCGAACTTCGAGCCGAGCACCAGCCTTTGCGAACCCTCCGTCGCTGTCCTCACCGTGCCTGATCCATCGATCTCCTGATGGCGGCTGGGGTCGGCGAGGAGATCGAAGATGGCAGCCGCCGGGGCGGCAATGAACCGTTCGACGGTGGCGACGTCGCGTGACTCGGATGGGCTTGAAGTGGAGGGCGGATCGACCATGAAAGCTCCAACGCCCCGGCGCCCACCGACATTCCCCCAGCGTGACATGCGCCCCGTGGGCTAAGGTCAAGCGGGCGGACGGGCCGATAACCCATTCATGCAGAAGGTGACCGACAAACTTCTCGGCCTCGGCGTCGCCATGGCGATGGCCGTCAGCGCCACGACCGCCACCATGGTGGTCGGCGTCATGGTGGTCGGCGGCGGCGTGTCGCCGGTCAGCGCCGCCGACGTCGCCTGGACACTGCCTACCGTCCCCTCGAAGTGCACGACCACCCAAATGAATTCGGGCAATGTCGCCGGGTGTGTCATCGCCATCGGCAGCAGCCTCCCGGAAGAGCGCGGCTGGCCCGAACCCCCCTTCCCTGAAGCCGCACCTGGGACGGTCATTGTCTGGGTCGACCTGGCAAAGGGTTCCAGCGGACCTGTGGTTGTCCAGGTCCAGGAGTCGTTGAACGCCGCTGGTGCCACCCTCGAGGTAGATGGCCAGTTCGGAGCCCTCACCGAAGCCGCCGTGAAGGAGTTCCAGACCAGGAACGCGCTCACGGCGACCGGGATAGTGGACCAGACGATGGCCGGCCTCCTGGGCGTGCAGAACACCACTTTCGACCTTCCCTCCCGCAGGCTGGACCTGGCTCGGCTGGGGTTACAACGGGTCTGCCGCGCTCGCCACCTGGGAAACCCAGATGGCGGCCAACGCCAACGCCATCGGCTCGGTGAAGGCCGGCGGACTACGCACGATGCCCGATGCCCTTCCCCTCTTCGAGGGGTTCCTCAACGAGATCCAAGCCCGCGGCTACTCGATCGTCGGTGGCGCCGGCGCCTACGTGTTCCGCTGCACCGCGAGCAGCCGCAAGGACTGCAACGGCCTCGGCCGAAACAGCCTGTCGAACCATGCCTACGGGCTGGCCGCTGACATCAACACCACCCAGAACCCGATGAAGACCTACTACGGGACCAACGGCAACTCGGCATGCCAGACCCCGATGCAGACCGACATGCCCCAATGGGTCGTGCAGGTCGCCGAGAAATGGGGCTTGTACTGGGGTGGCTACGGGTGGAGCAGCGGATGCAGCTCACCCTCCCAGGTGAAGACCTCGGCGAGCCGTGACCCGATGCATTTCGAGTTCAACGGCACCGCTGAGCAGGCCCAGGCGATCCTGCGCTTCAACCTCGACGGCGACTGCTTCCAGGTGGCCAACGCCGTCAGGCCTGATCAGCGAACAAGTGCCTCCAGGCCAACGAGGTGCCCCAGGCGGGCACCCGCGTGGTGGTCGATACGGATGCCCCCGCCGGCGCCACGGCAGCGCTGGTGAACATCACCATCGTCGGCGCAACGATCAGCGCCTACGTCACCGCCGAGGGATGTGGGGCAATGAGCGGGAGCAGACAGTGGTCGAACGGGAACACCCGGCCCGGGCGCAACACCGCCGCATCGGCCATCGTTCCTATCGATTCCGAGGGCAGGTTCTGCATCTACCAATCGGGGTCCCTGCACACGATCGTCGACGTCCAGGGGTTCTATGCCCCTGCCGCTGCGGCGCCAAACGGGAACCTCCTCACCCTCACCACCCCCCAGCGCACTGTCGATACCCGCGCCACGTCCTACTGCCTACCCACCGGAGGGTGTCGCTCACCCGGCCCGGTTCCCGCCGGGACCGAGATCGCCAGCACCGCTACGACACCGGTGACGGTCACCGCCGCCGTGGCGAACATCACCGTCGTCAGCCCCACCAGCGCCGGGTACGTGACCGCCGACTCGTGTGCCGGTCTGACGCCCGGCGCCCAGACCCGCAGCAACGTCAACTTCGCCGCCGGCGACGTGGTGAGCAACCTTGCCGTCGTGCCTGCGAGCAGTGCCCAGCAGGGTGCCCAGTTCTGCACTTACTCACCCGCCGGTCTGCACGAGGTCATCGACGTGCAGGGCTTCTTCAACCCCGCCGCGCAAGGAGGGCTGGGCTTCAATCTGCAGACCCCCGCGCGCCTGGTGGACACCCGCCAGTGCTGGACCGATCCGGTCACCGGTGCGCAGCGCTGCGGTTCGATCAACGCCGCTCGCAGCATCGTTCGAGTCAAGGCGCCCGCAGGTGCCAGCGCCGTCATGATCAACCTCACCACGGTGGACGCCAAGGCGAGCGGCTACGCAACAGCCGGCGCCTGCTCGACCATTGAGGCCACGTCGCTCACTACGTCGAACGTCAATGCCGTGGTCGGAGCGGCAGTGGCCAACACCGCCCTGGTGCAGGTCGACCCTGACGGGATGTTCTGCGTCTACCTGTCGAGCTCGATGCACGCGATCGTCGACTTGCTGGGCACCTTCTCGACCAGTGGCAACCTGCGCTTCGTGCCCGTCACCCCAGTCAGGGTGCTCGACACACGCCCCCAGGCTTGAGATCCCGCGAGGAAGTACCCACCAGGATGCGGTGAGTGCCCGGGTCGACCACCCACCCGCCGCTGGCAACGTCCCATCGGCTGAAGGCACGCCGGCTGAGGTGGATAGTTGCCGTGGCCGTGACCCCGGGTGACGCGGTGACCTTGGCGAATCCACGCAGGGTGCGTAGTGGCCGATCTCCGGCGGCCTCCGGCGGTTCGATGTAGCACTGCACGACGGTGCTGCCCTCGCGACTGCCCTTGTTGTGCACCGCAACGGTGACGACGGCTCCGCTGAACGCCGCGCCATCGGGCTCATCGCCCGGGCCCGCACCGGACCGCACCAACGCCTCGCCCAGTTCCCAGGTCGTGTACCCGAGACCGTGGCCGAAGGCAAACAGGGGCTCGAGGTTCTTGGCGTCGTACCAGCGGTACCCGATGAGCAGACCCTCGCCGTAAACCGCGAGGCCACCCTCACCCGGGTGGTAGGGGTAGGCGGGCGTGTCGGCCAGCCGAGCCGGGATTGTGAGGGGTAGGCGGCCACCGGGCTCGTCGACGCCCAGCAGCACATCGGCGAGGGCTTCGCCGAACTCCGCGCCGGGGAACCACACCTGCATCACGGCGGCCACGTCGGCCAACCACGGCATGTTCACCGGCGAGCCGGCGTTGATCACCACCACGGTACGCGGGTTCGCCGCGACCACCCTGGCGATCAGTTCATCCTGCTTGCCGGGCAGGTCCATCGTCGTGCGGTCCTCGCCCTCGGTCTCCCAGTCGGCGTTGGTGCCCACCACCACCACGGCTACGTCGGCATCGGCTGCGGCGGCCACCGCGCGATCCATCGCGTCGTCGCCGAAAGGTGCCTCGGCGCCCACACTGAGACCCCTCAGATAGGCCCCCTCCAGAACCCCCGAATCCACCTCGATGGTGACCGGCACGCCGGCAGTGCACGGCAGCACGGTGCGAATCTCTGGGCTTCCGAGCCCGAAGAACGCACCGCCGGTCTGCGGCTCGGTGAGGTCGACGGCCACCTCCCCGTCGACGCGCAGCACGGTTGAACCCACCGCGGTGAGGCTGATCGACCAGTCCCCGCTCACGTCGGGGACAAAGCTGCCCTTCACGCTGGCGGCGAAGGCAGCGATGTCGATGCCAGGCGCGGGGTCGCCCGTCCAGATGAGCTCGAGGCGGTCTGTGATCGAGTCGGCCGTGGCGCCGTCGGCGCCTGTGTAGCGCACACGGAACTCACCACGAATCGGGCGCAGGCGCTTCTCTATGCGGCAGCCCGGTTCGTGCACGATGGTGACCCCGCGATCCCTCAGCGCCGCCGGCGGCATCGATGGCCGATTCGGGCGCACCATCGCGCTCCCCCGCCCTGCACCTGTCCGCGATCCGAGTTCGGGCCCAGCAGGGCGAGCCGCACCGACGGCCCCAACGGCAGCACGCCGTCGTCGTTCTTCAGCAGCACCGTGCCGGCGATGGCCGCGCGACGGATAACGTCGCGGGTGGCGGGCGAGTCATCGGTGTGCTCGTCCTGGTCGATCTGTCCCACACCCGACCTCTCGAAGAGGCGCAGGAGGCGCAGCACACTCTCGTCGACCCGGGCCTCGGTGGTGATGCCGTCCTTCACAGCCCTGAGCAGGGCGTTGCCGCGCTCGCGTGCCGGTCCGGGCATCTCCAGGTCGAGACCCGCCTCGAGCGACTCAGCGGCGCTGTGGGTGCCGAACCAGTCGCTGAACACAACCCCGTCGAAGCCCCACTCGTCGCGCAGCACTTCGCGCAACAACTGACGATGCTCGCTCGCGTACACGCCGTTGACTCGGTTGTAGGAGCTCATCAGCGCACCCACATCGGCTCCGCCCGCAGCAACCGGGCCGACGGCTTGCTCGAAAGGCACCAGATAGGCCTCTCTCAGCGTCACCGGGTCCACCTCGCTGGAGATCGTGTGCCGTTCGTGTTCGGTGTCGTTGGCCACGAAGTGCTTGATGCAGCACATCACACCGCGCGACTGCACCCCGCGCACGTAGGCGACAGCGAGCTCTGCCGTCAACACCGGGTCCTCGCTCATGCATTCGAAGTTGCGGCCGCCGATGGGAGTGCGGTGCAGGTTCACCGTCGGGGCGAGCAGAACGTGGGCCCCCTTGCTGCGCGCCTCGCGGCCGAGAGCCTCACCCACCTCTGTCACGAGGGCCCTGTCGAAGGTGGCACCCAGCGCTGTGCCGCACGGGAACGACGCCGAGAAAGGTCCGGTCCACGAAGTGCCACGCACACCCGCAGGCCCGTCGCTGCATCTCAGAGGCGGCACCCCGGGCAGGGTCACGGTGTGCCAGTTGTCGTAACCGGCGAGCAGGGAGACTTTCTGCTCCAGGGTCAGACTCGCTAGGACGGCTTCAGGGTTGATCGTCATCCTCCCCAGGTTGGCAGATCCTAAGGATGGGGGATGGTGAAGCCGATCTCGGCACCGCCATCGGGCGAGTTGAGGGCGAAGACGGTGCCGCCGTGCCCGTCGACCACGGACTTGACGATCGACAGGCCGAGCCCCGACCCTGGCCTGCTGCGCATCTCCACCGAGCGGAAGAAGCGATCGAAGAGGTGGGGGATGTCGGCATCGACGAGACCGGGGCCGTGATCGCGCACGGTCACGGTGCCGTCGGCGACCGAGACCTCGATGGCGCCCTGTGGGGCGAACTTGCAGGCATTGTCGACCAGGTTCTGGACAGCACGCTCGAGGGCATTCGGGCGGCCGTCCACCAACGACTCGTCGGCTTGCACCAGCACTTCGCGCCCGAAGCGACGGCGGGCGCGGGCCGCTGCCCTTTCGGCGACATCGGCAAACCTCACCGGTTGCACCGGCTCCTCATCGCGCCGATCGCCGGTCGGGGAGAACACGGCCAGCTCGACCAGCTCGTTGACCAGATCGGTGAGCTCGCGCGTCTCGCTGTCCAGGTCGGCCAGCAACCGGGCACGACCCTCGGCGGGCAGGGAGTCGAAGCGACGGCTCAGCACCGAGATGTTGGTCCTCAGGCTGGTCAGCGGGGTACGCAGCTCGTGGCCCGCATCCTGCACCAACTGCTGCTGGTCATTTCGGCTGCGCTGCAAGGCGTCGAGCATGCCACTGAAGGCGCGACCCAGCTGGCCCGTCTCGTCTGCCCCATCCACGGGCACATCCACATCGAGGCGGCCAGTCGCAGCCACCGTGGCAGCGACCGACGTGAGGCGTTCGAGACGACGGGTCATCTGGCGGGCCATCAACCAGCCCAACAAGAGGGTGAGAACCGTGACGACGACGACGGCCAGCAGGGTGCTGCGAAGGATCTGCGAGGTCACCTCCTCGCTCTCGCTCAAAGATCGGGCGAGGATCACCGCGCCAGGGCCGTATTTGACGGTGAGCACCCGGTAGGACTCACTGTCGAGGCCGATCTCGTGGCGGGCCTCGGCGGCGGGTTCGGTCGATGCGGCAACAGCGAGGTCGCTCTCGCTCACGGGCAGCTCGCCTGAATCCGGCGCCCACAGCACCGTGCCATTGGTGTCGATCACCTGCACCAACACCTGCTCGAAGGTGGGAACACGATCGGTTCCGCCGTCGCGGGAGTGCATGTCGACAGCGAAGTCAGGGAGGGGCCCGTCACCGTGTTCGGTCATCCGTCGCGCTGCTTCGGAGAGAGAATGGTCGATCGTCGACTCGAGCTCGTGTGAGGTGGATCGGTAAGAGGCGACGCCGATGGCCACCGTTGCCGCCGCAGCGAGAACGGCTAGCAGCATCACGATCTTCCACCTCAGGCTCATGTGACCCTCACCGTGTACCCGACACCGCGCACGGTGTGGATGAGCTTGGCGTCGTCGGGGCCTTCCAGCTTGCGCCTCAAGTAGGAGATGTAGACGGCGAGGTTCTTCGAATCGGGGCCGAAGTCGTAGCCCCAGATCCGGTCGTAGATCGTGCTGTGCTCTAGCACGATGCCCTGGTTGCGCACCAACAGTTCGAGGAGGTCGAACTCCGTCTTGCTGAGCTCGATCTCGCGCTGGGCGTGCCACGCTCGTCGCGCCGTTGGGTCGATGCGCAGGTCGGCCACCTGAAGCGGGTCGGCATCCGTGGAACCATCATCGGGCCTGGCCCGGCGCAACAAGGCGCGTAGGCGGGCGAGAAGCTCATCGAGGTCGAACGGCTTGGGTAGGTAGTCGTCGGCGCCGGCATCGAGGCCGGCCACCCGATCGGGAGTCTCCGTGCGGGCGGTGAGCATCAAGATGGGGATGCGGTTGCGCTCTGCACGCAGGACGCGGCAAACCGTCAGCCCGTCGACGTTGGGCATCATCACGTCGAGGATCGCCACGTCGGGCTGGGTGCTCTCGATCAGCGCCAGCGCCTGGGCACCGTCGGGTGCCTGCACTACTTCGTAACCCTCGAGGGTGAGGGCGCGGGTCAGCGCCTCGCGAATCGCCCGATCATCGTCGGCGAGAAGGATTCGTCCACTCATGTCGCTGCCCGATTTCTACTCTGGTCGTGGTCGCTGCCCGATCAGCCGGGGCGGAGGAGGGTCCACCCCGGCTGATCGTAGGCGTGATGGTCAGGACTCCAATGTCTCCGCATCGGTGTCGCTGCCGTCGTCAATGTCGGATTCCATGTGGTCACACGGCCCATCGGAGCCCATCTCATGGGCACCCGCCTCATGGGAGCCCATCCCGTGACCTCCTTGGCCCATTTGGCCCATTTGGCCCATTTGGCCCATTTCGCCTCCGACGTCACCGAAGGCCGTGATCACTGCTTCGACCTGATCCGGGGTGAGCGTCCCTTCGTCTACCAGGGGCTGGAGGACCCCCTCCAGGCGGCTCTCCCGCATGGCCGTTTCGTCGGTAGTGTCGGTAACGGACGTCGAATCGTCCGATGCCGATGCTGTGCCGGACAGTTCCAGGATCAGGCCTGCGGCGCCACCGGCGATCAGCCCTGCGGCCAGACCGACCGCTGCAATCTTCTTCTTCATCTGATTTTCCCTTCGTCGAGGTTCGTGAGCATCAGCATGCGACCCCGAGGTAAGGCACCTCTCGACAGAAGGTGAGAACAAGGTGAGACCTCAGAGGGAGCTGAGATCCTTCGCAGACCATGCATCGAACTCGCCGACAAGCTTCAGCAGGGCCTGCTCGACCACCTCGGTGAGTGCCGGATGGATCCACACCTGTCCCGTCGCCATCTCGTCGGCAGTGATGCCCATGTGGATCCCCTGCACCAACAACTGAATCAGCATCGACGCCTGGTGCCCGATGATGTGGGCCCCGATCACCCGCCGCGTGCGCGGGTCACCGATGAGCTTGCAGAAGCCGTGCTCGTCCTCGAGCGCCCAGCCATAAGCCGCATCTGCGTAGGGATGGGTGATGACGCAGAACGGCTCACCATTGGCCTGAGCTTGATGCTCCGTCAGGCCCACAGCGCCGAGCTGGGGACTGGTGAACACGGCGTGGGGCGCGGGACGCTGGTCGAGTTCGCGCAAGCTGTCCGGATGGGTGAGGTTGTGGCGAACCACCCTCGCTTCACCGTTGGCCATGTGCTTGAGCTGGTGGCGGCCGTTGATGTCGCCGATGGCCCACACTCCTGGCACGCTGGTGAGGCCGTGTTTGTCGACAACCACGTTGCCGCGTTCATCGGTGGCGATTCCGCCGGCATCCACCCGGAGATGGTCGCTGTTGGCAATCCGCCCCGCCGCCACCAGCAGCACGTCGCCCTCGATCAGCCGCTCGCCATCGTCGGAATGCACATGCAGGCCGACGCCGCGGTCGGTCATGTAGGCGCGCTCGACTCGTGCCCCGAGAGCCAGGTCGAATCGGCGAGCTGCCAGTTCGGTGAAGCGATGCGACAGATCATGGTCCTCGGCCAACAGAAGGTGGTGGCCGCGATTGACGATCGTGACTTGCGAGCCGAGGGCCTGGAACACATGGCCGAGTTCGGCGGCGATGAACCCCCCACCCATGATGATCAGGTGGCTCGGTTGGCGGGCGATGCGCATGATGCTGTCGCTGGTGTGGAAGGGAACATCTTCGATACCGGGGACGTCGGGCACGAAGGCACGGGCGCCGGCAGCGATGACCACCTGCTCACCGCGGATGATGGTGCCCGATACGTCGAGCTCGCGTTCACCCACGAAATGGGCCGTGCCCTCGTAGACGTCGACGTTGGGCAGCCCTTGGCGAAACTTGCGACCGCGTTCGGCGATCGGGTCTATCCGACCGAAAACCCGCTTCACGATGGCCGGCCAGTCGGCGGAGTGGAACTCGGTGTGCACCCCGAAACGCTCACTGTTGCGCGCAGCGTCGGCGAGGTCGGCCGGGTAGACGAGCATCTTCGTCGGTATGCAGCCGCGGTTGAGGCAGGTGCCCCCGAAGAGACCGCGCTCGACGATGGCGATCCTCCATCCATCCATCTCCGGGCCGATGATCGAGTTACCGGATCCGGCCCCGACGATCACCAGGTCGTACTGCTGCGTTCCGCTCACCCACCCAGTGTGCCCGCCACCAGCCCGCGTCGGCCCTTCATGTCACATCTCCACCAACCTGTGATGACGTCACGGGCGCGACACGGGGGCGTCGAGGGGTGACGGCGGTACCGTTGCCGGCGAGCGAAAAGGAGTTCACATGTCCGTCTACACCCTGCCCGACCTCGCCTATTCCCCCGGAGCCCTCGAGCCTCACTACAGCGGTGAGATCGTCGCCCTCCACCACGGCAAGCACCATGCCGCCTACGTGAAGGGCGCCAACGACACCCTCGAGGCTCTCGCCGCAGCCCGCGAGGCCGGCGACTTCAGCACGATCAACACTCTCAGCCGCAGCTTCGCCTTCCACCTCAGCGGACATCTGCTCCACAGCATCTTCTGGACGAACATGAGCCCCGATGGCGGAGGCCGCCCCGACGGCGAGCTGGCCGGAGCGATCGACGAGTACTTCGGCGGGTTCGAGCCGCTGCAAGCCCAGCTCACCGCGGCCACGGTCAATGTGCAGGGGATCGGTTGGGGCGTGCTCGCCTGGGAGCCGCTGAGCAGCCGGCTGGTGGTGGAGCAGGTCTACGACCATCAGGGCAATGTCGGCGTCGGCACGGTGCCGCTGCTTGTCATCGACTCGTGGGAGCACGCCTACTACCTCCAGTACAAGAACGTGAAGGCCGACTTCGTGAAGGCCTTCTGGAACATCGTCAACTGGCCCGACGTCGCTGCCCGGTTCGCCTCTGCCCGAGGGGTACCGCCCACCTCGTGAACGAGTGGGCCAGCCCCGAAGGAGACCACCTCGAGATCACCGCCGGCGAGACCGTGTGGCGGTTCGAGCCCGCGTTCCTTTCGTCGAACTGGACCTGCATCTGGGGTCGGGGCTGCAAAGGGATCCTCGACACACCTGCCGAGGATCTGCAGCAGGGTTGCTGTTCGGTGGGTGCCGAACTCACCGACATCGACGAAGCGATGACCATCTCGGCGTATGCGGCGACGATGCCCAGCGAGCTCTGGCAGTTCCACGATCGCGCCGACACCGACGACGTGTTCAGCGATGCCGCGGCGGACCAACACCAAGGTGGTCGACGGGGCTTGCATCTTCCTCAATCGCCCCGGGTTCACCGGCAGAACAGGGTGTGCCCTTCACCTCGCCGCCCTCGCCGCCGGCGAGTCGCCAACCGAATGGAAGCCCTCGGTGTGCTGGCAACTGCCCATCCGCGTCGACTGGTCGATGCAACCCGACGGCGTCGAGCACGCCACAGTGAGGCGCTGGTCGCGGGCCGACTGGGGCGACGAGGGGGTGACGATGGCGTGGTGCTGCACGGAGGAGCCCGAGGCCTACGTGGGCGACCGACCCGTGATCGAGTCGCTGGCGGAGGAGTTGGTCGCGATCGTGGGCGGCGATGTGTACGAGGAGCTGAGTTCCCGGCTCACGACGAGGCCACCGCCGGAAAGCTGACCTCGGCCTCGACCAGACGGCGGCAGGCGCGGCGTTCGCGACGGATCGGCCACCAGTCGTAGAGAAAGATCTCCATCGGCTTCCACATCGAGACCCAGCCGAGCACTGACAACCCGTCGTGGAGGATCTGCACCGGAGCACTGCCGCTCGACCCGATTGCCCGTGATGCGGAGTTGAAGGCGGTGAGGGCGAACAACCCGATGAAGAGGCTGATCCGGCCTTCGCGCCACAGCTTGCTCAGCTGACGGCTCAGCTGCCACTCGCGGTATTCGAAGTGACTGTGCAGCCCGGCGACTGATCGCCGACTCGCGACCCTGCACCTCGCCATCGGCCACATGGAACTCGACGGTGATCGGCTGGTCGCGGTCGAGGTCTTCCGCCCACTCCTCGATCCAGTCGGCGACCTCGCTGTTCAAGGTGCGCTCCTCCAGCGGAGTGGGGTCCATCGGGTTGAAGATGTGCTCCACCGTGGCCACCACCACCTGGATGTGAGGCTGCTTGAGCTCCTCCTGGGTTTGGGGCCAGTGGCGTTGTTCCATGTCGTCAGTCTCGCCGTCGGCCACCACCCGGGTGTGGCATCACCACCAGACCCTCGGCCGCGTATACGATCGTGACCACCGCCCCGACGATCACCACGACGAGGCGGAACCGCTCGGGGTCGATTCGCGAGGCCAGCCGGCCACCCGCCACGCCACCGATCCAACTGCCCCCGGCCATCACTGCCGACGACGCTCCACCACACCTTCCCGGAGAACACGAAGAACAGGGCGGCGACGAGGTTCACCGTCAACGACAGGACCTGCTTCAAGGCGTTGGACCGGGTGAGGTTCTGGTGAACACCCAGGCCGAGTACGGCGAGAAGCATCACCCCGACGCCGGCTCCGAAGAACCCTCCGTACACCGCCACCAAGCCCACCACGGGCACCAGCCAGGGGGAATCGGGCGAGTTCTCGCCGGCGGCGTACCGGCCGAGCCAGAGGCGCATCCGCGGCTGGAGGGCGAGCAGGGTGGTGGCGAGGGCGAGCAGCACCGGCACGACTGTGCGCAGGGCGTCGTCGCTGGTGACCTTCAGCAGCACGGCTCCTGCCAGCCCGCCGATGGAGCCGGCGACGACGAGGTTCCTCAGTCGATGACCCTGCCCCGCCAACCCGGCGCGCTGAGCATGGGCGCCACCGAGGTAACCGGGGCACAGGGCGACGGTGTTGGTCATGTTCGCCGCCACCGGCGGGATGCCGAGCGCAACCAGGGTGGGGAAGGTCACCAACGTGCCCCCGCCGACGAGCGAGTTCATCGCCCCTCCGACAACGGCCGCCACGGCCGCGGCTAGATAGCCCCAGAGATCCACTTCGTGGTCAGCCGGGCAGGAGCCTGGCTCAGCCGTTCTTGGGGAGCTCGGCCCAGCTCTTGGTGCGATCGTCGCTCGGCTCCTTGGGCAGGCCGAGGGCACGCTCACCGATGATGTTGCGCTGGATCTGGTCCGTGCCGCCGTAGATGGGCGGCGCCTGGGCGAACAGGGCGGCCTCGGTGACGAAAGCGAGATTCGGGTTCCCCGTGGCCGCGTCGAGGCGCTGACGGCTCTTGGTGTCGTAGGCGTGAAGGGTGGCAGCCACCCCGGCGACCCGCATCGACAGGTCGCGGGTCTGACGGGAGATCTCGCTCATCGACAGCTTGGCGATGTTCGCTGCGCCGGGAATCTCGCGCCCGGCAGCCATTTCAGCCTTCAGCCTCATCGTGAGGTAACGCCCCACCTCCTGCAGACTGTGGAGCTTCATCAGGTCCTGGCGGAACACGGGATCCTTCTCCATCCCGTTCGCCTTGGCCATGCCGATGAGCAACTTCTGCACTCCGCCGGTCATCATCCCCGCGCCGCCGCCCATACTGCCCTTCGGATTGACGAAGTCGCCGGCACGCTTGGGCAGGTCGCCGGCGATCGTTCCGGGCTGTGCCGCAGCTGCAGCAATGCCTCCGCCGGCGCCGAGGCCGGTGCGCTCGAACATCAGGGTGGTGTTGGCAACGCCCCAGCCCTTGTTGACCTCCCCGATCACCGCATCGTCGCGCACACGCGCATCGCTGAGGAACACCTCGTTGAACAGGGCATGGCCCGTCATCTCCCGGAGAGGGCGTACATCGACAGCTCCCGGCTGATGCATGTCGATGGCGAACCATGTGATGCCCTGATGCTTGGGAACGTCGGGGTCGGTACGGGCGATGAGCATGCCCATGTCGGCCACGTGGCCACTGCTGGTCCACACCTTCTGGCCGTTGACGATCCACTCCTCGCCATCCTTGATGGCCCTCGTGCCCAGACCCGCCATGTCGCTACCGGCGCCGGGCTCGCTGAACAGCTGACACCACGCCTGCTGGCCGGTGACGATGGGCAGGACGTAACGGTCGATCTGCTCCTGGGTACCGCATGTGGCGATGGTGGGTGCGGCCAGCAACATGCTGAGGCCGCCGGGTGCGGGCAGGGCGCCGTGCTTGAGGATGCGCTGGCTGACTGCGATGGCTTCGTTGCGGGGGAGGCCCTTACCGTATGCGTTGGTGGGAAGCAAGGGCGCCGACCAGCCACTGGTACCGAGCCTCTGCCACCACTCGGCCACGGTCAGGTCGGGGTCCCAGTTGGCAGCGAGCCAGGTGTCGAGTTCGTCGAGGATGTCGCTCATGGCCGCCAGTCTCGCCCGACGGCGGACTCAGCTGCGAATCGGACGAGACCTGCTCGCGCCGCCCAGAACCGGGGCGGGTAGCGTGGCGGTGATGGTTGGACGTCAACTCGGGCGGATGGCGGGGCAACTGGCGCGCAAGGTCAAGCCCCTCACCGAACGAGCCCGGGCGACCGACTTCGCCCACACCTTGAGGACTGCCTACCAGGCCGGCAAGAGGGGCGACGAGCGTGCCCCAGCCGAAGCGACTGCTGCCGACGCCGACGAGGTGGCCGATGCCCTTAGTGGGGTCGACTGGACGAAGGTCAGGGCGGCCACCGCCGACCGCACTGCGGAGATGTCCAGAGCGATGAAGACGATGGCAGCCGACGTCGACTGGGCCAGGGTGCAGGCCGGCGCGGCTCGTGTGTCCAGCGCCCTCATCGCCGCGGTCGCGTCGGGTCAGCTGCCCATCGGTGGCCGTCTCGCCAGGCCCGTGGCACGGGCCATCATCAACGATCATGGCCTTGCCCAGCAGGTGAGCGAGAAGATGTCCCGCGGCACGGACACCCGGCCTCCCGACTTTCGCGGGATCATCGACACCACGGGCCGCGACGCCGACTGAGCAGGCCCCCGTCGGCGATCGAGCGGTCAGACCGTGGGTGTCAGGGCCGTGCGGTCGAGGGCCTCGATTGCGGCGACACGACCGACGGCGATCATCTGCTCGGCGCGATGAAAATCCCGGCTGCGGCAGGCGTCACGCGAGATGGAGATGAACACGTCGGGCGGGTAGCTGGCGAGGCGGTAACGGGTGAGAACGCTCTGCATCACCTCCAGCGACTGGGTGAGGATGTCGACCTTGCCCAGGCCGGCCGGCAGGTCCTCGAAGTCCTCGTCGACCGCCTTTGACCTGTCTCGGTCGAATCGACTGGTGATCGCCTTGATCGAGTCCCGGTCGAGCCAGTTCGATGCCACGCGACGGAAGCGTTCCCCCCACTCCTCCACCGGTCGCGTGGCCGCCGACTCGTGATCCGGTAGACCCGAGAAGCCGCTGCGCTCACCCCCGAGAGACACGGCGATGGTGGCATCGGCGCGCACGGCGGCCAGAGGGGCGATGGGTACCGGGTTGAGCAGGCCCCCGTCGGCGAGAAGGCGACCGTTGTGCATGACGGGGGTGATGACACTGGGGATTGCGATCGAGGCCCGGATGGCCCGTTCCGCCGGCCCGTCCTGGAACCACACCTCACGACCGGCGAACAGGTCTGTGGCGACAGCGGTGAAGGGGATCGGAAGGTCCTCGATGAGCACTCCGTCGAGCAGTTCGCGCACCTTGGTGAAGACCTTCTCGGCCTTGATCGCCCCTGGTGAGGCCAGAGATGGGTCCAGCAGGCGCAGGACGTCGAACTGGGTCAGCCCCATTGCCCACTCGGTGTAGGCCGGCAGCGAGCCGGCGGCATGCAGGCCACCCACGAGGGCGCCCATCGACGAGCCGGCGATGGTGACGATCTCGTAGCCCCTCTCGACGAGAACCTCGATGACGCCGATGTGGGCGTAGCCACGCGCCCCTCCGCTACCCAGAGCCAGGGCGACACGGGTGGGCCGTGAGCCGGGAGCGGCGGGCTCGCTCATCGCCTCAGAACTGGTAGCCCTTGGGGATGACGGCGATGCCGCGGTCACTGATGGTGAACCTCTGGGCATCGGCGTCGCGGTCGAAACCCACGCTCACACCCCGGGGGATGATCACGTTCTTGTCGATGATGCACCGGTTGACGCGGGCGCCCGACGCCACCATCGACACCGGGGAACAGGATGCTGTCGGTGACGTGGGCGTCGTGGTGCACGACGACACCGGGTGAAACGATCGACCTCTCGACATGGCCACCCGACACGATGGAACCACTGCACAACAGGCTGTCGTCGACATACGACGGCTCGCCTTCGGCGCCGCGTGGAGATCTTCGCCGGCGGCAACGACTGGTGGCTGGTGAACACCGGCCAGTCGTCGTTGTAGAGGTTGAACACGGGCACCGGCGCGAGAAGGTCCATGTTGGCGTCGTAGTAGGAGTCGATGGTGCCGACGTCGCGCCAGTAGCCCTTCTCGCGAGTCGTCCTGCCCCGGCACGACGTTGTTGCTGAAGTCGTACACGCAGGCCACACCCTGCTCGGTGAGGGCGGGGATGACGTGCCCGCCGACGTCGGTGGGCGCGCCGTCGTGTGCCGGTCGGGGTGACGATGTCGATGAGAGTCTGGGTGTCGAACACATAGTTGCCCATGCTGGCCAGGCAACGCGTCGGGTCGCCCGGCATGGTCGGCGGAGTGGACGACTTCTCGTGGAAGGCGACGATGCGACCCTGCTCGTCGGCTCTCGATGACCCCGAAGGACTTGGCGTCCTCATAGCCGACGGGGATGGCGGCCACGGTGACGCCGGCACCCTTGGCGAGGTGATGGTCGACGAGTTGGCGAGGATCCATGCGGTAGATGTGGTCGGCGCCGAACACGCACACGATGTCGGGGTTCTCGTCGGTGATCAGGTTGAGGTTCTGGTAGATGGCGTCAGCCGAGCCCGTGAACCAATGAGGACCGCGCCTCATCTGGGCCGGCACAGGCGTGACGTAGTTCCCCAGCAGGCCGCTGAGCAGCCATGTCTGGCTGATGTGGCGGTCGAGGCTGTGGCTCATGTACTGGGTGAGCACGACGATCTTCAGGTACCCGGCGTTGGCGAAGTTCGACAGGGCGAAGTCGATGAGGCGGTAGGCACCACCGAACGGGACGGCAGGCTTGGCCCGATCCTTGGTGAGGGGCAGCATGCGCTTGCCCTCGCCGCCAGCCAGCACCATCACGAGCACCTTCGGATCGGCCATGACCGGAATGTACCGCGTCGCCGGGTCTGACGGACCAATGGGTTACCGTCGTAGTCATGGATGCCGGACGCCGGGTCGACAGTGCCGGGGGCTCCGGTGAGGGTGCTGTTCGTTGCCCCCGAGTGCTACCCGCTGATCAAGACCGGGGGCCTGGCCGACGTCACCGGGGCACTCCCGCTTGCGTCTCGGCCGGTCGGGCATCGATGCGCCGGGTGCTGCTGCCCGGCTATCCGGGCGTGCGCGATCACTTCACTCGGTGCCCGCGAGGTGGCTCGACTGCCCGGCCTGTTCGGCGGCGACGGCACCCTGGTGGCAAGGCATCACCCCGGCAGGGCTCCACGTCTGGCTCGTCGATGCGCCGCACCTCTATCGCCCGATCAGGGAGGGGGCCCCTACCAGGGCGCCGACGGTCACGACTGGCCCGACAACGACCTGCGTTTCGCCGCCCTCTCGTGGGCTGCGGCGGAGCTCTCCCTCGGGCGGGTGGGGATCAGCCGCCGTCCCGACGTCGTCCACCTCCACGACTGGCAGGCGGCGCCTCACTGCCGCCTACCTCCACTCCCACCTCCGGCTGATCCGCGGCGTCACCTGCGGCTGCTCCCGCATCTTCACCATCCACCAACGCCCGCTCCGGCCTACCGGCGCGCTGTTCCCGGCACAACCCACCTGAGTGTCGCTCGCGACGTTGCCCCCGCTGAGTGCCTGCAATGGTGCTCGGTACGACGGCCTCGAGTACTGGGGCAACGCTCAGCTTCCTCAAGGCAGGGCTGCAGTGGTGCGACCACCTCAGCACCGGTCAGCCCCACCTACGCCCGCGAGATCGTCACCCCCGACCAGGGCATGGGCTTCGACGGCCTGCTGGCCGGCACGGGCCGACGCACCTCACCGGCATTGTCAATGGGATCGACACCGAGGTGTGGAACCCGGACACCGACCGCCACCTCGCCGAGCCGTACACGACCTTCTCCCCCGGCCGTCTCGAGGCCAAGGCCGCCTGCAAAGCCGCCCTGCAGGTCGAGCTCGGCCTCGCACGTAAGCGTCGACACCCCCCTCTTCTGCGTGGTCAGCCGACTTGCCGCGCAGAAGGGCCTCGACCTCCTGTTCGGCGACCTGCCGCGCCTGTTCGCACGGGGTGCCCAGCTCGCTGTGCTCGGCGCCGGCGACCCTGAACTGGAGAACGGGTTCCGTCGCGCAGCCGACCTGCACCCGGGGCAGGTGGCGTTCACCGCCGGCTACGACGAGGCGCTCTCCCACCGGTTGCAGGCCGGCGCCGACTCGATCGTGGTGCCATCACGGTTCGAACCCTGCGGGCTTACCCAGCTCTACGGTCTGCGCTACGGCACCTTGCCGGTGGTTGCCCGGGTGGGTGGCCTGGCCGACACGATCATCGACGCCAACGAGGCGGCGGCTGCGCGACGGCGTCGCCACCGGCTTCCAGTTCGGCCCGGTCGAGGACGGCGCGCTGGCGGCAGCGCTGGACCGGGCCTGCGACCTCTACGCCGACACCCGCGCCTGGCAGGGACTGCAGAAGAGGGCGATGACCCGCGACGTGGGTTGGGACGTTGCGGCCGGTCAGTACGTGGCCCTGTACGAGCGACTGATTGAAGAGCGCCGGTAGTCTCGCCACCGATGGCGTACTGGCTGATGAAGAGCGAGCCTCAGGTCTTCAGCTACGACGACCTGGTGAGGGTGAAGCGTGAAGCTTGGGACGGAGTGCGCAACTACCAGGCGCGCAACTTCATGCGCTCCATGCGCAAGGGGGACCGGGCGATCTTCTACCACTCCAACGCTTTCCCGCCCGGAGTGGCCGGCGTCGCCAAGATCGTCGGTGAGGCCGAACCCGACCCGACCCAGTTCGACCCGACGAGCGAACACCGCGATCTCGACTCCGACCCTGCGGACCCGCGCTGGGACATGGTCACTGTCGCCCCTGCGAAGCGACTCAACTTCATCCCGCTCAGTGAGATGCGCACGATGCCCGAGCTTGCCGGGTCCCACCTGCTCGCCCGCGGCAACCGCCTGTCCGTGCTCCCCCTCACCGAGATCCAGTTCGAAGCCATCGTCCGACGCGGCTCACGCCGCTGAACCCCCAACAGAACGGACAGCACCGATGTTCACGGGAATTGTGGAAGAGCTGGGAAGGGTCGAGGCCCTCACCCACACACATGGCGAGGGCGCCCGCCTGCGCATCGGGGCGAACCTTGTGCTCGACGATGTGGGCCTCGGCGACTCGATCGCGGTCAACGGCTGTTGCCTCACCGTCGTCGCGATGCACACCGAGCCCGGCGGCGCAGGCTGGTGGGAGGCCGACGTCAGCGAGGAGACCCTCGCCCGCACCAGCCTCGGCAACCTCGCTGTCGGCACTGCCTTGAACCTCGAGCGCTCGGTGCGCCTCGCCGACAGACTCGGGGGGCACCTGGTGCAGGGCCACGTCGACGGGGTCGGTGAGGTCGTCGAACCCGTGCCCGATCTCAGGGTGCGCCTCCCCCGCCACCTCCTTCGCTATGTGGTGGAGAAGGGTTCGATCACCGTCGACGGGGTGAGCCTCACCGTCGTGAAGCCCCTTCCCGACGGTTTCACCGTGGCGATCATCCCCCATACCGCGGCCATCACAACCCTGGGCGCCAAGGTGCCCGGTGACCCCGTGAACATCGAGGTCGACGTTCTCGCCAAGTATGTCGAAAGGCTGCTCGTGGGCGACGTTGGGTAATCTGGCGGCATGCTCGACCCCCAGATACGAGACCTCGCCCAGGCAAAGAACTTCGCCGCGCTGACGGTGATCCCCAAAGACGGTCATCCGATGACCCACATCATGTGGGTCGATGCCGACGACGACCACATCCTCATCAACACCGAGCTCGGCCGCGCCAAGGCAGCCGCGATGGATGCCGACCCGCGTGTCACCGTCACCATCTGGGATAACGCCAACCCCTACCACTACGCCGAAGTGCGCGGACGGGTGATCAGCACCGTCGCCGAGCAGCCGGCCGCCGATCACATCGACAAGCTGGCCGGCAAGTACGTGGGTGGGCCGTACACGTTCGGGCCGACCGATCAGAGGATCATCTACGTCATCGAACCCATCCGCCAACGGCTGGCCTGAGGCCCTGGTGGCCCTCCCCGGCCGAGGCCTTCGGGGTAGGATCAGGACGTGACGAGGCGAGGGGGTCGCCGCCGACGCCAGATGGTGATCGGCGTTGGGGTCATCGCTCTGGTTGGCGGGATCGTGTTCGCCGTCAGGACGATCTGGCCCCGCGACACGGCCCGCGCCGTGGACACCGACGAAGCTGTCGAGCGTTACCGGGAAAGCACCGAGCCACCCGAAACGACGACGACAATGCTCTCGCCGGCCACGACGGAGCCGGTCGACCCGCCACCGAGCCTGCCGGCCGAGGGCGTATACCTCTACACCACCTCGGGCGGTGAATCGATCGACGTACTCGGCGGCACCACCCATCCCTTCCCGGCCGAGACGGCGCTCACCGTCACGGAGGAGGGTTGTGGCGTGCTGCTGAGGTGGGACCTCCTCGTCGAGAGGCGCGAAGAGTGGAGGCTGTGCGTCGGCAGCGAAGGCATCGAGTTGCTCCCGCTGGGCGCCATCTACCACGAGTTCTTCGGCACCGGACGCCTCGAGACCCAGCTGTGCAACGGTCCTTTGGTGGTGGTGCCCGCCGATGGCAAGCCGCGGCCACCGGTTCTCTGGCGCTGCTCCCTCAACGACAAGGAGTGGCTGCCGGTGTGGGAGGTGCTCGACCCCACCGAGCTCTCGGTCGAAGGGGTCCCCGTGAGCGTCACCCACGTGAGGATGACGGTCGAAGACGACGACGAGTACTACGAGCACACCGTCGTGGATTGGTGGCTCGCCGACAGCGGCCTCCCTGTGGCGATGAGCGCGAACAAGGTGTCGAACTCCGACTCAGGCCTGATCGGCGACGTGGTCTACCGCGAGGAGTTTCGCGCCGACCTGGTGTCGCTCACCCCCTTGACCTGACTTGGGGCGGCGACACTCGCCAGGGCTCATCCGAGACGCAGGGTCTCGAGCGGCTCCAACCGCGCCGCCCTCACGGCCGGGTACATCCCGGCGAGCACGGAGATGACCACGGCCAGCACGATGCCGCCGGGCACCAGAATGGGTTGCAGGGTGAACACCCAACCGGCGATACCCACGCCGACCCCGATCGCCAGAACCCCCACACCGACCCCGAGGATGCCACCGAGAACCCCTACCACGACGGCCTCGAAGATGAACTGGAGGGCGATCGTTCCCCTCGTGTGGCCGAGGGCGCGCCGGATGCCGATCTCGCTCGAGCGTTGGATGACCGAGATGGACATCACGTTGGCTATGCCGATGCCCCCGACGATGATCGCCAACAGGCCCATCGAAACCACGATCAGCTGGAGCTGACGGTCGCTCTGCGACGGCGAGCTCCAGAGCCTCGGATTTGAGCTCGGTCTGCACCTCGGTGGGCCCACCAAGACCGACAGCCACCTTGAGCGCCTCGGCCGTCGCGTCTTCGGTTCCATCCTGAGCTCTCACGTAGAGCTTGTTGGGCATCACGTCGGCTTCGACGAAGTCCTCGTCGGCGGCCTGGAAGGAAATGAACACCGCATTGTCGAACGCCGGCTCGAGCTCCACTGCGGAAAGGACGCCGACGACGGCGTAGTCGTGACCGTTGAGCACGATCGAACGCACCTCGCCGGGCAGGTACTCGAACTCACGCGCCAAACCGATACCGATGACGGCGCTACGCGTGCCGACCTGTTCGTCGAAGTCGTTGAGCCAGCGCCCGCTCACCAGCGGGACCTCCAACACCCCAGGCAACAACACGTCGGCGGCGAGCACCGGTACAGGCACTGTCTCGAACTTCTCGCTCGCCTCCTCGTAGGGGGTGACGACGATGTTCGACAGCTCGAGCACCGCCGACACGGAATCGACGGTTATCACGGTTCGGGCCCGGTCGACTGCGTCCTCGGGCAGAACCGGGTCCTGTCGAGCCGAAGGCGCTCGCCGCCGACGCCTCGATGAGGTTGGTGCCCAGCTCGGCCACCTTGCGCTTGAGGTCACCCTTGGCGCTGTCGGTGAGGCCGACCGCGGCGATGATCGCAGCGACCCCGATTGTGGGACCGAGCAGAAGCAGAGCAGTGCGCACCTTGCGGGCGAAGAGACCGGTGAGCGCCACGCCGACCAGTTCGCGCAACCGCTTCATCGAGCCATCTCCTTCTCGACCACTTCGTCGGCCACGATCGCGCCGTCGCGCATGCGCACCCGGCGAGAGGCCGCGTCGCCCACGGTCGGGTCGTGGGTCACCAGCACGACAGCCCGCTCGGGTGACTGCAGGGAGGCGAAGATCGACATCACGTTCTCGGCGTTCTTGGAGTCCAGGGCGCCGGTGGGTTCGTCGCCGAGGAGGATCTTCGGTTCCGTCACCAGGGCTCGGGCCAGTGCCACCCTCTGCTGCTCCCCACCGCTCAGTTGCACCGGACGGTGGTCGTGGCGGTGGGCGAGGCCAACCCGGTCGAGTGCGGCCAGCGCCATCTCACGCCGCTGACGAACCTTCAGCCCGCGATACAACAACGCCGTCTCGACGTTGCCACGGGCATCGAGGTGGGGGATGAGGTGGAACTGCTGGAAGACGAAGCCGATCTCACGGCCGCGAACCCAACTGCGCTCGGCGTCGCCCATGGCAGTCACCTCGTGACCGCCCACCCGGATCGTGCCGGTCGTGGGCAGGTCGAGGCACCCGAGCAACCCGAGCATGGTGGACTTCCCGGACCCGGACGGCCCCATGATCGAAAGGAAGTCGCCGGGCATGATGCTCAGCGACACCGAGTCGAGAGCCGTGACCATCGCCTCGCCGGTGCCATAGATGCGCGAAACGCAATCGAGCTCGAGCAAGGGGCTCGGACCGCCACCGGCTTCGACCGGGACGGCCTCACCCAGGCTCCCCGGTGGGTGGTCGTGGGTCACCTCAGCCCCCGTCGGCCTCTACGTCGGCCTCGGCATCGACGTCGATCACCACCAGTTCGTCACCGACGAGGCCACTGGTGATCTCGACCCACTCTCCGTCGACCAGGCCGATAGTCACCGCCACCCTGGTGATCGTGCCTTCGTCGTTGATCACCCTCACCTCGTCGCCGCCGGCCGAACGCAACACCGAGGCCACAGGAACGGCCAGCACGCCGAGTCGTTCGGCGAGGGTGACGTCGATGGTGACGCGGGCGCCGTCGACGGCGGACACGTCGCCCTGCACCTGCACGGTGCCTTCGTAGGATTCCTCCCCTGCCTCGTTGACGGTTGCCGTCTCGTCGAGGGTGGCGATGATGCCGGGTAGGTCGAGGTCGGCGGAATCGAGGCTCACCATCACTGCCTGGCCGATCTCGAGCTCGGCACGATCGCTGGCACTGACGGCGAGGGTGATGGTGAACACCGGCTCGGTGAGGGTCAGCACCGCCGCGCCCTGCATCACGAACTCGCCCTCGTCGACGTCGACGGATCCGATGCGGGCCGGCCAGTCGGCCACCACCATGTCGCTGGGTAGGAAGATGACATCGTCGTCGATGGTGGCTATGTCGACGCTGACCTGGGTGTTACCGGCGCGCATGACGACCGTGCCGGTAAGCGTCTCGTAATCGCTGCCGGCCTGAGCCGTACCACCGACCTGGTAGTTGATCGAGGTGTCGGCGGTGACGGGCGAATCGGCGACGATCGTGAACGATGCCGTGCCACCCTCGGCCACAGCGCCACCGCCGCGCAGGGTCAGCTCGGGGAGGTCGTCGGACTCGATGATCACCGAGGACCTGAGACGGGCTGCCCCCGACATAGGCCGGGAGAAGTGGGTCCTGGTGAAGGTCGGCGTCGGGATCCGGCTCCGGGTAGGGGGTGGGTTCGGGTGCAGGCGCCACCGACACCAACAGCTCCTCGTCCCGCTCGACGTGACCGTCTCTGCGAATCTGGATCTGCAGATCGGCGGTGGTCTCACCGGCGAGGATGGTGACGGCATCGGGCTCGACGGCGACATAGTCGTCACCGTTCACCGCGCCACCCCCGAGGGCGATGATCAGGTCGAGATCCTCGTTGGACTCGATGGTGGTGGTGAAGGTGAAGGTCACAGTGCCACCCTCGGAGACGACACCGGTCGAGGACTTGACGGTGATCACCGGCAGCAGGTCGTCGCCGTTCTCGGCGATCCGGATGCGAACCTTGTTTGCGGACCCGACGAAGTAGGTGGGGTCGTTGCCGAACTGGTCGGTGAGCGAGACGATGATCTCCTCGCGACCCTCCTTCACCTGGTCGACGAAGATCGGGATGGAGAAGGTGTAGGTGGTCTGCCCCGCCGCCATCACGAAGCTGTCGTCGAACTCCTGGTAGTCGTCGCCGTCGTCGGGGTCGTCGCCGCCTACGGCGTCACCATCGATGGTCAGGTCGATGCTGAGGGCGTTGGCCGGCGCCGGCTCAGCGGTGATCGTGACATTCACCTGCCCACCCTCTTCGACGTCGGTCAAGCTGGCTGTCAGGGTGATCTCCGGCTTCTCCTCCGTGCCCTTGCGGGTGTGGATGGAGCGCTCACCGCCCGATCCCGCAGCGTCGGGCGCTGACGGCTCGATGCGGAAGGCCACCGTGTTGGCCTGGCCCACCGAGTAGCCCGCCTGGTTCTGCGCCAGGCCGACGGTGATCGTCTCGGCAGCTTCGGGGGTGGCCCCGCCATAGCCGTGATCGACCTGCCACCTGGTGAGCGCCGCGCGAGTCTCCTCGGTGAACAGGGAGTCGACAGCCGAGATCGGATATCCGGCCCCGGCGAGGATGCCTTCCAGCTGGGCCACGTCGGGCCCGTCTGAGCCGACGTCGAGGGTGCGGTAGAAGGCGAAATCACCTGCCACGGCGACCGCCGTGCGCCCATCGAGGGCGAACAGGGGGTCGCCGACGTCGATCGTGTCGCCGTCGTCGACCGCCACGCTGCTGACCTTGCCGTCGACGGGCAGGTTGATCTCCTGGATCTCCTCGCGCCTCACCTCACCGGAGATGGTGAGCACATCGTCGAGGTCGCGTCGCTCCACGGGTCGAGGCACGATGAGCAACTGCTTGCCCGTTTCGTCGTCGGAGGTCATCCGGCCGACCACCACGCCGGCGGCGACGAGCCCACCCACGCCCACGAGCGCGACCGCGATCCAGCTCTTCCTCACCGCTTCTCCTTGGTCGCTCCGGCCGCCCGCTTCACCCATCGAGGTTCTGCTCCGAGAGGCATTGGTTGATCTCGCGCTCGTCGAGTTCGCCGTCGGCATTCTGGAACACCTTCGGTTCCAGCAGACCGATCTCGCTGGTAGTCGTCTCTACCTCCCAGCCCTTGTCGACCAGGCAGTCGCGCAGGGTGATGAACACCTCGTTGCGCTGCTCCACCTGCTCGGGGGTGAGGTTGGCCCGAGTGGCCTGCACCTCCTGCAGCACCGTCACGATGTCGGTGCGCGCGGCACATGTGGTGACTGCCTCGCGGTAGGCGGCGTCCTGGTAGGCGGGGTTGTTGGGGTCGGTGAGGTTGCCGTCGATCCCGTACCCCTTGTCCTCGAGGCATTCGCGGAAGTTGCCGTAGGCCTCGAACAGGCGTACCTCGGGCGGCCGGTCGTCCTCGTTCAGCGGGATGGTCTCCTGCCGTCGATTCGTCTGGGGTCGCCGTCTGGGGCACCCGAGCCCGTGGTGCCCGTTGGCGCAAGGGTGGTGACCGTCGGCAGGCGAAGTCGGGCCACCTCCTCAGGGTCCATCACCTTCACGTCGTCGGCGCCACGTATGAGGGTGGTAGTGGTCGGCTCACCGCATGCCGTTAGGCCTGACGCCATCGCTCCCAGTGTCATCACGCCGAACGCCACCAGACACACCCGCCTGACGGGACCCACCCGGGGTAAACGCGACTGGATCCGATCCATCGGTCGAGCCTACAGCGCTGCCCTTCTGCCCCCCCGGCCGGGACCACTTCCTCTAGCCGCTGACTGTCCGGTGTGGGCTGATGATCTTATGACGACTTGCACCGTGCTACCCGTGGCGGCGAGCCTGCACGGTCCCGGCGCAGTGGCCGAGCTGATGGCTGTGATGAACCCCTCTTTGGCTCTCGCCCGCGCCGAGGTGGTCAACTCCATCGACGCTGCCGATACAGCTATCCCCCTGGGCATCTTGCTGCTCACCGGCGGCACCGAGCACGAGGCGCTCGCCGCATGGAGAGCGCGCCAACAGATGGTCCCGGGCGAGCCCCTCCTTCTTCTCACCCACCCTGGGCACAACTCGCTTCCTGCGGCGTTGGAAACCCTCGCCCGTCTTCAGGGCGACGGGGCACGCGGCCGTATTGTCGTCCTTCACCCCGACACCTCCCAACCCGACGAATTGGCGGGAGCGGTTCACGACGTGAGGGTGTGGCACCGCATGCACGTTTCTCGGATCGGCCTGCTGGGTGCTCCGAGCGATTGGCTGGTGGCCTCGGTGCCAGATCGTGCAGCGGTCGCCCGGCGGTGGGGGCCCACGATCGTCGACGCCGACCTGTCGGCAGCACTCGATCGGTTTGCCGACAACATCGATGCACCACTGGCCGAGCCGGTGCGGGTGAGGGCACGCCACCATCAAGCGGAACCCCACCCTGCGGACATCGAGACCGCCGCCCGGTTCGAACCCGTGCTGGGCGAGGTTGCCGCCGAGCACCACCTCGACGCCGTCACGGTGCGCTGCTTCGACCTCGTCACCAATGCCCACACATCAGGGTGTCTTGCTCTGTCGGCTCTGAACGACAGGGGCGTCGTGGCCGGCTGCGAGGGCGACGTCGCGGCAACCATGGCTCTGCTGTGGTTCCGCCAGCTATTCGGCCGTATCGGTTGGATGGCCAACCCGGCGATGGCCGACCGCGAGACCGGCATCATCGAGCTCGCCCACTGCACCGTGCCCCTCGACCTGGTGGACAGCTACGAGCTGCACACCCACTTCGAGAGCGGGCTCGGCGTGGGCATCGCCGGCCACCTCCCCGCAGGACCGGTGACGCTCGTCAGGCTCGGCGGTGCCGAGTTGGAGAAGCTGTGGTGCGTCGACGGTACGGCCCTACCCACGACACCGAGAGCCGGACGCTGCCGCACCCAGCTCGACGTGCAGGTCGACCCAGCCGCGTCGGAGAGCTCCTCGACCACCCTCTCGGCAACCATCTGGTCGTCGTTCCGGGGCATCACGCTGCCGAGGCGTGGGCCTGGTGGCGGGCGATGATCGAGGGCTGACCGGGCGACCCGTGTCGAGGACCTCACCCGACAACTCTGCCACCCAGTTGACGACGATTGGCGATCACGAACACACCGACCACTGAGGCCACCGACCCAGCGAGGACCAGGGGGCCGCTACCTCCGCCCGACCACGCCAACCCGGCCCACAGTCCGGCCACGATCGCACCGACCCCAGATACAGCACCGTGCACCCCGATCGCCCAGCCTCTGGCCGTTGCGGGAACGAGGTCGACGATCCAGGCCTTGCCGACCCCATCGGTGAATGCGCCGTACAGCCCGTACACGGGGAAGATGATCCACACCCATCCTGCCGAAGGTGCCAGCCCGAGAGCGATATAGGCGACAGCGAAAACGAGCAGACCGACACCGACCACCAAGGGCCGCGAGAGGCGATCCGACAGGGCGCCCGCCGGGTAGCTGCCCAGGGCGTAGGTGAGGTTGAACAGGCAGTAGACGCCGATCACCTCACCCACCCCGAGCCCGAGGTGCTGGGCTCTCAACAGGAGCAAGGCGTCGGAGAAGTTCACCATCGCGAAGATTCCGAGGGGCACCATCGCCCTCCAGAAGGTGGGCGGCAACGACGGGTGGGTGGTCGGGTGGGCGGTTGATTCATCGCTTTCGATGGGCGCCGGCCGTGGCACTTCGCGCACGAGGAACACCAGCGCCGCACTGGCAAACGCGGGTATCACCGCGATGAGCAGGAGGGGCCGCACATTCCCACCGAAGAGGTGGTAAAGGCCCAGCCCGAGCAGGGGGCCGATCACCGCACCCCAAGTGTCGACGCTGCGGTGGAACCCGAAGGCCCGACCGCGGAACTCGGCCGGGGTGCCATCGGCGATCAGGGCATCGCGCGGCACCCCACGGATGCCCTTGCCGATTCGGTCGGCCACCCGGGCGACGAGCACCATCGGCCACACGACAGCGATGGCCACCACCAGCTTGGCCACAGCCGCGATCCCATAGCCGAGGGCGACCAGTGGGCGACGGGGGCGGCGATCAGAGATCTTGCCGGAGGCGAGCTTGGTGATCGACGCCGCGCCGTCGGCGAGCCCTTCCACCACGCCGACCACCGCGACGGGCGCACCGAGCACGCCCACCAGGAAGATGGGCAGCACCGGGTAGAGCAGCTCCGAAGCCGTGTCCTGGCACAGGCTCACCAGCGACATGATCCGCAGGTTCCGCGTCATCCATGCCGCGCGACCCTTGGGCTGATCGTCCTCCACAGAGGCACCGTAGCGATGCCCCGACTCCCGGGCGGCTCCGGCACGGCACGAGGCGCCCTCGGAAGGGACCAAGGTCGCTGGACGATGAGCTGTTCGGGGTGCATGGTGGTGTTGATGAGTGGACCTGTGGACACCTTCCCCACCACCTGGTGGACCCGGCTCGACGACGGTCGAGTGAGGTGCGATGTGTGCCCCGCGAGTGCAAGATGCACGACGGCCAGCGGGGGCTTTGCTTCGTCAGAGCCTGCGAGGGCGGCGAGATCGTGCTCACCACCTACGGCCGGTCGAGCGGCTTCTGCGTCGACCCCATCGAGAAGAAGCCCCTCAACCACTTCCTGCCGGGCACGTCGGTGCTGTCGTTCGGTACCGCGGGATGCAACCTCACCTGCCGGTTCTGCCAGAACTGGGACATCTCCAAGAGCCGCGAGACCGACACCCTGGCCGACTCGGCGAGCCCGGAGACCATCGCCCGCGCTGCTGCCGAGCAGGGGTGCGCCAGTGTGGCGTTCACCTACAACGACCCGGTCATCTTCCTCGAGTACGCGGCCGATGTCGCCGACGCCTGCCACGCGGCAGGCATCCGCACCGTGGCAGTCAGCGCCGGGTACGTGCACGAAGGCCCGCGACGCGAACTCTTCTCCCGGATGGATGCAGCCAACATCGACCTCAAGGCGTTCACCGACGACTTCTACCGACATCTGTGCGGTGGCCGGCTGCAACCCGTGCTCGACACCCTCGAGTGGCTGGTGGCCAACGATGTGTGGGTGGAGGTGACCACCCTGTTGATCCCCGGTCACAACGACAGCGACGACGAACTGAACCAGCTCAGCACCTGGATGGTCGAGCACCTCGGCCCCCACGTGCCCCTGCACTTCAGCGCCTTCCACCCCGACTACAAGATGCTCGACGTGCCCCCCACGCCACTTTCCACACTCACCCGCGCCCGCCACATCGCGATGGCCAACGGGTTGCGCTACGTCTACACCGGCAACGTGCACGACCTGGAGGGCGACACCACCCTGTGCCCCGGGTGTGGCGCCGCGGTGATCGAGCGCGACTGGTACCGCATCACCGGCTACCGGCTCACAGGCGACGGGCACTGCTCGGCTTGCGGGACGGCGATCGCCGGGGTTTTCGAGGGCCCACCAGGTGAGTGGGGCCGGCGGCGGCGCCCGGTGCACCTGGCCACGATGGAAGAAGGGGCCGAGCCGGAGGAGCAACCGTGACACGCGTGCGACCGGCCGCAGTGGCCGGGACCTTCTACCCCGATGATCCCGCCGAGCTGGCAGCGATGATCGATTCGATGCTCGCCGCCGTGCCTTCTGCTGCACCGGCCGCTGGTGAACCAGGGCCGCCTGTGGCGCTGGTGGTGCCCCACGCCGGGTACGTGTACTCCGGGCCCGTGGCGGCCACGGCCTACTCCCGCCTCGCCCCGTGGAGGGCGACGATCGAAAGGGTGGTCGTCATCGGCCCTCCCCACCGGGTGCCGGTGCGCGGCCTGGCCCTGTCGAGCGCCGACATCTTCGCCACCCCTCTCGGCGACATCCCCCTCGATACCGCCACACGCGACTCGATGCTGCAGTGGCCCGGGGTGGACGTCGACGACCGCGCCCACGCTCCCGAGCACAGCATCGAGGTGCACCTGCCCTTCCTGCAGAGGGTGCTCGGCACCGGTTGGCTGCTCGTGCCTGCCCTCGCCGGCGGCATCGACCCCGAAACCCTGGCCGATGCCCTCGAACCGGTTTGGGGCGCGCCGAACACCATCGTGGTGATCTCCACCGACCTCAGCCACTACCACGACATCCTCACCGCCCGCCGGATGGACCGGGCCACGGCCGACGCCATCGTCGGTGCCCGCTGGGAAGACCTCGACAGCGACGGCGCGTGCGGCGCTGCCGGTGTGCGCGGCGCGCTGGAGATGGTGCGCCGCAAGCACGAGCAGGTCGATCTGCTCGATCTACGCAACTCGGGCGACACGGCCGGTCCCGCCGACCGCGTCGTCGGCTACGGGAGCTTCGCGATCCGATGAACGAGACCATGCCTACCGAGTCTCCCAACGAGCTGTCGCCGGCCGACCTCGCCACCCTGGTCGAGGTCGCCGAGCGGTCGATCACCCTCGCCGTGCGCGACAGGGTCACCTGGTGGCCGGAACCGACCGACTACGCGCCGATCCTGCGCGAGCCAAGGGCGGCGTTCGTCACCTTGAAGCGCGACGGCAGGTTGCGCGGTTGCATCGGCACGATGGTGGGCGGCCGGCCTCTCGTCGAGTGCGTCGCCGACCGTGCCCGCGCCGCAGCGTTCGACGATCCGCGCTTCGACCCGGTGCGGCCCGACGAACTGGCCGACCTCGACATCGATGTCTCGGTGCTCTCACCGATGGAGCCCTTCACCGTCGACGGCTACGACTCCCTGGTGCACACCCTGCACCCCGGCAGGGACGGTTTGTTGGTGGAGGCCGCCCCCTACCGGGCCACCTTCCTGCCGTCGGTGTGGGACGAGTTGCCCCAGCCCGCAGACTTCGTCGCCGCCCTGTGGCGCAAGGCCGGGATGCCGCCCAAGTCCTGGCCGTCGCGGCATCAAGACCTACCTCTACATCACCCAGCACGCCGGCGGCTGACCCCGCCCCACCCCTCAGTCCATCGCCGCGAAGACCTGGGGGAACAGGGCGAGCACGGCGATCGCGTGCTCCAGTTCGCGGGCGTCGACGTACTCGCCGATGCGATGGGTGTTCTGCTCGATCCCGGCGCCGATGCCGAACATCGCCGGGTGACGCACCGCTCCCGAGACCACCCAGCGCTTCGCCGCGGGCACGTGGATGGTCGTGTCGTCGACGCCGATCGGGAAGCCGACGCCGTCGGTGGAGAAGACCCAGGTGTCCACCCTCGGCTCGGCCCTCAGAGCGCCACGGGTAGCGCCACCCGGAGGTTCGACGACGAAGGGGGTGACCACGCGCCGGTAGGTCTCGACCGCGGCCACAAGAGCGGGGTGGTCGTCGGGTGTTATCCACCCCGGGTAGATCGCCGCGTTGTCGACCGGGTACCCACGCCAGGTGGGCTTGGTGTAGCGGGGCACCCCCACGTCCACCGTGAGCCCCGCGGCCCGTGCCGCGGCGACCGAGTCGAGCGAGTCGATCTGCTGCACGGCTTCGTCGGGCGTCTCGCCCACCGTGAGCCGACGGTCGAAGCGGAAGGTGAACCGATCGGGCACAGCACAGTCGCTCGGCGTGTCGAGCACGGCCCACGAAGCGGTGCGGGTGCCCCGCCCGAGAACCGGGTGGTCGCCCATGCCCTCGCCGTGGGCGTGCCGCTGGGCCGCCTCGGCCAGGATGGCGCCCCCGTGCTCGAGGGGGTTGAGGCCCAGGGCCGGCATCGACCCGTGACACGACCGCCCCGTGACGACCACCTCGATCTGCATCCGGCCGCGCTGGCCGCGGTAGATGCCCAGCGCGCCCTTCACAGCGTCACCGGTGCCTTCGGTGAGGATCACAACGTCGGGCACCAGGTCGGCGGCGGCGCCGGGCAGGACGTCGCGAACCAGGTGGCGGGGGCCGCCGCCGTCGTTGTCCTCCTCGGCGGCGGTTGCGTAGGCGCGCACGATGCAGCCGCGCAGTGCCCCCTCGTCGCTCAGCTCGAGGAGGATCTTGGTGGCCACGACCTGGGCCACCACCCCCGCCAACTGGTCGGCCGAACCCCTGCCGAACACCAGGTGCCCCCACTCGTCCTCCGGCGGCAGGTAGCCGAGTTGGGCGGTCAGCGCCTCGGGGTCCAGCGCGGCCTCGTCCACCAGACCGTCGTAGGGGTCGATGGCGCCACCGAGCTTTTCGCGCCACTGCTCCCTGAGCGCCTGAACGGTGTCGCTGTGGCCGTCGAAGTAGATCACCCTCTTGTTCTGCGCCGGCAGGTCGTCGGAGGGGTCGGTGACGAACCACACCAGGTTGCCGAAGGCGTCGAAGTCGACGTCGGTGGCGTTGCGCACCGCGCCGACTTCGACGATGGTGTCGCGCAGGAACCGCAGCCTGCGGCCCTCGTGGTTCGACAACCCGCTCTGCGGGTCGCCTCCGGCGTCGACCGCAAGGCCAACCTCGTCGGCGGGGATGCGGATGGCCTCCTTCAAGATGCTCACCGCGAGGGGGCGGTAGAGCGCGGCCAGCTCTGCCACCCGGCGGTCCAGTGATGCGGTATTGGTCACGTCGGCCTCCTCAATCTCCCGCCAGGACATCGACGGCGCTGTTCAGCTCTTCGGCCAGGTCGGGCACCTTCGCCGCGGCGAGTAGAGCCATGATCACATACACCTTCTTGTTCGCCTCCCGGGCCACGGCGACGCGGAAGCGGTCCATCACCCCCGCGCTCACCTCGGCGCCGATGTCGGCCGGCAGGCAGTGCAGGTAGAGGGCGTCGCCCGCTCCATCACGCCCTGTCAGCGCCATCCGCCTCTCGTCGCAGATCCAGTCCCTGTGCTGGGCGTTCATCTCCAGGGAGCGATGCTCGATGGCCTTCATCGCGGCCGCGTCGCCATCGCGGTTGGCGGCCACCCTTTCGGCCATCAGCTCATGGGGGCCCCACGACTTCGGATAGACGGCTTCGGCCCCGGTGAACGCATCGTCCATGTCGTCGGTGACGCGGAACGAACCTCCCGACTCGGCGGCCCCGGCAGAGGCCCACTCCATCGGCTCGGGCAGTAGGTCGTACCCCTGCGGGTGGGCGAGGGTGACATGGGCCCCGAAGCGGGTGAGCAGGCTGATGACCCCCTGGGGTACCGAGAGTGGTTTGGCGTAGCTCGGCGAGTAGGCCCAGCTCATCGTGATCCGCCGGCCGGCCACATCGCCGTCGAAGTGTTCGTTCAGCCACAACAGGTCGGCGAGAGACTGGGTGGGGTGGTCGACGTCGCACTGCAGGTTCACCACCGGCACCACCCTCGGGTTCTCGCCGGGCGACGCAACCGAGGCGAGGTGGTCGGTGATGCCGCGCAACACGTCGCGCATGAACGAGTTGCCCTCGCCGAGGATCAGGTCGTGGCGCACACCCAGGGCGTGGGCGTTCATGCCAAGCATGGCCCCGGTCTCCGCCGCCGTCTCGCCGTGAGACACCTGGGTGGACGAGCCGTCGACGATCACGGGGTGCATGCCCAGCCGCGCCGCCGCCCCGGCCCACGCCGACTTGGTGCGAGTGGAGTTGTCGAAGAAGATCGCATAGGCCAGCTCGTCGGGCAGGAGGTGGGCGCGCCCGCCGGCACGGTCGATCTGCTCGAAACGGGTCGCCACGGCGAGCAGGGTTTCGAGGTCGGTCACCGACCATTCATGGGTGGTCAGCAGGCTGCGACCGAACAGGGCGCCGGTGAGATCACGATCGAGGGAACGGTTCACCCCGCGATTCTGCACCCTGGGCAAGGGCTGGGGAACGGGGAGGCCGATACGCAGGTAGGATGGGCTTCTCTCCGTGCCGGTCCTTCACGTTGTTCGCCAAGGGTCGTTCACTGTCGCGAAGGATCACCATGGCCACTCCGAAGCCCCGCTCAGCCGCCGCCAAGCGCGCCGGCCGCCAAGGCCCTGTCCTCCCCGATGACCACACACCCAGCGAAGCCGTGGCCCATGCCATCCGCAGCGAGTTCGGCGACCTGACACCTTCGGTCAACCGCATCATGGACGCCGGGCTCGACGAGGACGGCACCCTGGTTGCGATCACCCTGTTCCGCGACTCTCTCGGCGTGCTCGACGACCCGCACCGCATCCCCGCCAACGCGATCGAGGCCGGTCGCAAGGTGTGACCTAGGCCCCTCGCACTGGGGGCCGCCCGGCGCGAGGATGACGCCGACCAAGGAGGGCAATGTGGACCGCATGAGTCCGCTCGACGCGACTTTCCTACACATCGAAGATGGCATCTCCCACATGCACATCGCGTCGTGCGCGACCTTCGAGGGCCCGGCACCCGCCTATGCCGATGTAGTCGAGCTCTTCCGCGGCAAGCTGCCCCTCGTGCCCCGGTATCGGCAGAAGGTGCGCTTCGTACCGGGTGGATTGGGTAGGCCGGTGTGGGTCGACGATCCCCACTTCCGCATCGACTACCACCTGAGGCACACCGCCTTACCACCGCCCGGCGACGAGCAGCACCTGCTCAACTTGATGGGCCGACTGATGTCGCAGCAGCTGGACCGCAACCGTCCCCTCTGGGAGACGTGGATGGTGGAGGGCCTGGCCGACGGTACGTGGGCGCTGGTCTCCAAGGTGCACCACTGCATGGTCGACGGGATCTCCGGGACGGACCTCATGGCCGTGATCCTCGATGCCTCACGGGAGGGCTCACCCGCTGTCGCCGACGACTGGTCGCCCAGGGCCGAGCCCACTGATGTCGAACTGGTGAAGGGGGCCTTGGCCGACACCGTGGCGAGCCCCGCCGAGATGGCCCGCTGGGTGAGATCCGGCCTGCGGACGCCACGAAAGGTCGCCGTCACCGTTGGCGCCGCCCTGCAGGGCGCGAAGGCGATCGGTCAGAGGCTGACCCCCAACGTGTCCCTGCCCATCGAGGGCACGATCGGCCCCCACCGCCGCTGGGCGTGGGCGCGCACAACCCTGCCCGAGGTGAAGAAGGTGAGGTTGGCCTTGGGCGGCACGGTGAACGATGTCGTCCTCGCGGCCATCACCAAGGGCTTCCGCGACCTTCTTCTGGGCCGCGGGGAGCAGCTCGACGGGGTGGTGCTGCGCTCCCTCATCCCGGTGTCGGTGCGCACCGGCGACGACCACTCCTACAACAACCAGGTGTCGGCGATGATCGCCGAGCTGCCGGTGGGCATCGATGACCCGGTCGAGAGGCTGCACAGCATCCGCACCCAGATGGCCGGCCTGAAGGACTCGCACCAGGCGGTCGCCGGCAGTGTGCTGGTGAACCTGGCCGACTTCGCCCCACCTGTTCTGCTCTCGCTGGGTCTGCGCACCGCCTTCAGCGTGATGCGCCGCCTGCCCCAGCGCAGCGTCAACACCGTCACCACCAATGTGCCCGGGCCCCAGCTTCCGCTCTACGCGTGCGGTCGCGAGATGCTCGAGTACTTCCCGTTCGTGCCGGTCTCACAGGGCTTGCGTACCGGAGTGGCGGTCCTGTCGTACAACGGCAGGATCGGGTTCGGCGTGACCGCCGACTGGGACAGCGTGCCCGACGTCGACGTGCTCGCCGATGGCATCGAGGAGGGTATGCGCGAGCTGCTCGCGCTCAGCGCGGCCGCTGGGCCACCATCACCTGGCGGTTCGCCCTCAGGAAAAGGTCGTCGCGCTCGGGCACCTCGCCGAGCAGCGAAGTGATCGCTTCGAGGTCGGCCGGGTCGAGTCGGTCTGTCACCGAGTCGAGCCCTCGCTTCAGGTGCATGGCCAGCCATCGGCGGCCGACGTCGTGCAGCGGCGCCGGATGATCCACCCACATACTGCTGTGATCGATGTCCACGAACCCGGCCTCGCTCAACAGCCTCACCCACTCGATGGAATCGGGGTCGTGGGGCAGTCTCTCCCTCAGGGCGTCGGCGGAAGCTGACCGGTAGCGAGGCCAAGCTCCCCCTGCCACAAGAGGATCATCCTCTGGGAGAGCCTCAAGGGGCTGGCCGAACTCGACCATCACGGCCACCCCGCCGGGGGCGAGAGCGCTGAACACCGTCGCCACACCGACTGCGAGATCGGCGGCATGGTGGACGACCATCGATGCCCACACCAGGTCTACGCCGTCGGCGCCGGCAGCCTCGTGGAGACCTTCGAGGCCTTCGTCGAGGTCGGCGCACACGGTGACAACCCGGTCGGGGAGGCCCTCGGTGGCGGCCCTGGTGCGCACCCGGGCGAGGAGGGGCTCGGACGAGTCGAGAGCGAGCACCACAAGGTCGGGGGTCATGCGGGCGAGGGTGCAGGCGATGGCACCGGGCCCACAGCCGATGTCGAGGACACGCTCCACGCCTGACCAGTCGAGGCGCGAGGCGATCGAGTGGACCAAGGGCTCCATGACCGCGGCGTCGAGTTCGAGCGCGTCGGCCATGCGTTCCCAGTCGAAATCGTCGCCGTGATGATGGTGGTGTCCACCGTGATTATGGTGTTCACCGTGCTTGTGCTCGCTCATGTTCTGAGCGTAACGGGGCGACCGAGATCACTCCTTTGGCGCACGCTCCGGCGGCGGCACTACAACGACCGGGCAGTGGGCGTGGTGCACACAGGCGGTGGACACCGAACCGAGGAGCAGACCGGCGAAGCCTCCGTGCCCGCGGCTGCCTACCACCAGCATCTCTGCACCTTTCGAAGCGTCGACCAGGGCGTAGGCGGCGGAACCGATCTCGAGCCGAGTCTCGGTCTCGATGCCCTGTTCGGCGGCTAGGGCCTCTGCCGAGTCGAGGGCCAGCCGGCCGACATTTTGCAGTTGTTCGAGCACGTAGCCGCCACCGTATGGATCGGCAGCCGACAAACCGACATCGATGCCGTTCACCAACAGCAGCTTCATGCCTCGCTCACGGGCCATGTCGAGCGCCCACTCCAGGGCGCGCTTGCCGTCGTCCGACCCGTCGACACCGACGACGATCGTGCGCTTCATGTCCTGCTCCGACATCGGAACCTCCCTCGTGTTCAAACTCCCTGCACGACCCAGTGTGGCTCTCCCCCACCTTCGCCCTCAGGGTCGAAGGTCATCGCCGCCCAAATCATGAGCGGGGCCGATTCACGGCTACCTTGCCCGTCATGTCTGCACCACGCCTCCAACCGCGCACTGCGGCCGAAGACCCACGCCTCACCGAGATCTACGCCAAGGGGCTCACGGGGCCCGACGGCAACGCGCTCGAACATATTCGGCACCCTCGGCAATCACCCCGACCTGTTGAGGCGATGGATGGTCTTCGCCGCCCACGTCCTGTCGAAGAACTCGTTGCCACCACGCGACCGTGAACTGCTCATCTTGCGTACCGGCTGGAACTGCGCCAGCCGGTACGAGTTCAGCCAGCACGTTCAGATCGGGCTGAAGTGTGGCATCACCGAAGAGGAGATGGAGATGGTCAAGGCCGGGCCCGATGCCGGTTGGAGCACCACCGACCGTTTGCTGCTCGTGGCCGCCGACGAGTTGCACCACGACTCGACCCTCACCGACCCGACCTGGGCCGGCCTCACCGAGCTCTACACGACAGAACAGGTCCTCGACGTGATCGCCACCGTGGGCAACTACCACCTCGTGTCGATGCTGCTCAACGCGACACGAGTCCAGCTCGACCCTGGCGTACCAGACGCGTTCTGACCTCTGGGTGATCAGTCCCAGCCCATCCGAGTGCCTGGCGACCATCCGAGTGACAGCGGCCCACCGGAGTGACAGCGGCCCGCCGGGGGGCACGCCCGCACTCGGATGGGCGCCAGGCACTCGGATGGGCGCCCGGCACTCGGATGGGCTACACGAACAGATCGGACAAACGGACGCAGACGCGGACGCGGACGCAGACACAGACGCGGTCAGGTCAGGGCAGGGGGCGGAAGCGGGCCTGGAAGAACCTCAGGTACTTGGGCTCGAAGGTCATCTCCAGGCCGGTCACCGAGTGACGCCGGTCCCACACCTCCAGCACCGCCTCGGCGGTGACATCCATGTGGGCCTGGGTGTAGACGCGTCGCGGGAGGGTGATGCGCACCAACTCGAGGTCCGGTCGACGGTGCTCCCCCGTCTCGGCGTCGCGGCCGGCCGACACGATGCCGCGCTCCATGGTGCGAACGCCGGCCTCGAGGTAGATCTCGCCCGACAGGCGTTGGGCGGGGAACTCGAGCTGGGACAGATGGGGCAAGAAGCGTGCAGCGTCGACGAACACGGCGTGGCCGCCGATCGGGGTGATGATCGGAACACCTTCGCGCTGAAGCTGCTCGCCGAGGTAGACCACCTGACCGATGCGGGCAGCGAGATGGGACTCGCTGAGCGACTCGTGGATGCCCACGGCCATGGCCTCGAGGTCGCGTCCGGCGAGGCCGCCGTAAGTGTGCAGACCCTCGAAGACCACACACAGGTTGCGGGCCTCTTCGAACACGTCGGAGTCGCGGAGAGCGAGGAACCCACCGATGTTCACCAGGGCATCCTTCTTCGCGCTCATCCAGGCACCGTCGGTGAGGTCGCAAATCCGCCGAACGATCTCGGCCACCGGCACGTCGGCGTAACCGGGCTCGCGCTGCTGGTTGAACCAGGCGTTCTCGGCGATGCGGGTGATGTCGCAGTAGAGCGGGATGCCGTGGTGGTGACACAGCGCGCCAACGGCAGCGATGTTGGCCAAGCTCACCGGCTGCCCACCCGCCATGTTCACCGTGACGGCGAGGCTGAAGTAGGGGATGCGCTCGGCACCGTACTGGTCGATGACGGTCTGCAGCTTGGCCAGGTCGACATCGCCCTTGAACGGGTGCTCACTGGTGGGGTCGTGGGCCTCGTCGATGATCACGTCGACGAAGGTGGCGCCGGCGAGCTCCTGGTGGAGCCGGGTGGTGGTGAAGTACATGTTGCCCGGCACCACGTCGCCCTCGTCGATCAGCACCTGGCTGATGATGTGCTCGGCGCCACGCCCCTGGTGGGTGGGCACCACGTAGGGGAAGCCGTACACGTCTTGCACGGCCTTTTCGAAACGGTAGAAGCTCTCGCTGCCGGCGTAGGCCTCGTCGCCCACCATCAGCGCCGCCCACTGTTCCTGCGACATCGCGTTTGTGCCGCTGTCCGTGAGCAGGTCGATGTAGACATCGCGACTGCGCAGCAGGAAGGTGTTCCAGCCGGCGTCGACGAGCGCCGTCTCGCGTTCGGGCCGCGTGGTCATGCGCAGGGGCTCGACCATCTTGATCTTGTAGGGCTCCGCCCAGGAGTGACGGCGTTGGGTCGGCATGGTGGCTCAGGTCAGAGGATTAGGGCGCTTGTCCTTCTTCTCCTTCTTGGCGATGCGCTTTTCCTTCAGTGTCTTGCCCGTCTTCTTCGCTGCGGGCTTCTGTGGGGATTTCTCAGGCATGGTGGCCTCCTTGGGTTGAGCGTAGGTCCTATCAGGAGCGCATCGCGCCGAGAAGCTGACGACGACACGAAATAGGAGTCAGAGGGGCTTGACCGCGACACCTTCGGTGAACCACGACCAAGGCCGCGGACCCTTCACATAGCGCGACTCGACCTTTTCTACCTCGAAGCCGGCGGCCCTCACCAGGTCCGCTGGACAGCGGGTGAGGTGGCAGCCATCGGTGAAGCGTTTGTTGACCGGCTCGATGCGACGCTGCCACTTGGCAACCGTTGGGTCGGGAGAGAGGCCGTGTTCGAGGAAGTGGAACCGGCCGCCGGGGCGCAGCACCCGCCTCAGCTCGGCGAGTGCCTGCTCGACCCCAGGGATGGTGCACAGGGTGAACGTCGACAGGGCACCGTCGCAACTGGCCTCGTCGAGGGGGATCGACTCGCCGTTCAACCCGATGTGTTCGACCTGGACCGGGGAGTCGGTGATGCGCTGCTGGGCCAGGCGGCGGGCGAGCGCCGCGGGTTCGACGGCGTAGACGAGCTCGACCTCGGGCGGCAGGGTGGAGAGGTTCAGCCCGGACCCGAATCCGATCTCGACGACGGTGCCGAACAGGCCGTCGGTGACCCTTCCCCGCCACCTCATCATGTCCTTGCCGCCGCAGGCGCGGTCGACCAGGCGGGGAAGGATGCGCTCTCTGTAAAGACCCATGTTCGCCTCGCTGTGATCGGTGTTGTACCCATCTTCGCAGGTGCGCGGGCGCGTCACCACGGCCTCGGTCACACCGCCCACGCGCCGTGGACGAGACTCTGCTCATGCACCGCTGGAAGACCATCGTCGAGCCGTTTCGCATCCACTCCGTCGAACCTGTCCGGTTCACCTCTGTGGAATCGCGATCAGCACACCTCGCCGAAGCTGGGTACAACCTGTTCAATCTCAGGGCCGAGCACGTGCTCATCGACCTGCTCACCGACTCGGGGACCGGGGCGATGTCGCGGGACCAGTGGGCGGCCATCCAGCACGGCGACGAGAGCTACGCGGGGTCACCGTCGTGGTTCCGGTTCCTCGACGCCGTCCGCTCCCTGTTCCCCTTCGAGCACGTCATCCCCACGCATCAGGGTCGGGCGGCGGAGAAGATCCTCTTCTCGGTTATCGGCGGCCCCGGCAAGGTGGTGCCCAACAACACCCACTTCGACACCACCCGGGCCAACGTCGAGTTCACCGGCGCCGAGGCGGTGGACCTGGTGATCCCCGAGGGGCGCCAGCCGAGCCTCGTCCACCCCTTCAAGGGCAACATGGACATCGCCGCCCTCGACGCCCTCATTCGCGAGCGCGGGGCCGAGAACGTGCCGGCCGTGTTCATCACCGTGACCAACAACTCCGGTGGGGGGCAGCCGGTGTCGCTCGCCAACCTCCGGGCCGTACGTGAGGTGTGCGATCGCCACGGGCTCCCCTTGTTCCTCGATGCCTGCCGTTTCGCCGAGAACGCGTGGTTCATCCACGAACGCGAGGAGGGCCAGCACGGGCGACCGATACGCGACATCGTCCGCGAGATGGCGAGCCTCGCCGACGGGATGACGATGAGCGCGAAGAAGGACGGGCTCGCCAACATCGGCGGCTGGCTGGCCCTCAACAACGACAAGTGGGCCGCAGAGTGCCGCAACCTGCTGATCCTCACCGAGGGCTTCCCCACTTACGGGGGCCTCGCAGGGCGTGACCTCGAGGCCATCGCCCAGGGCCTCAGCGAGGTGACCGACGAGCACTACCTGCGTTACCGGATCACGTCCACCGCCTACCTCGCCGACGCCCTCGATGCGGCGGGGGTGCCGGTGGTGAAGCCGGCCGGCGGTCACGCCGTCTACATCGACGCCCGTGCCCTGCTGCCCCACATCCCACCCCTGCAGTATCCCGGCCACGCTCTTGCCGTGGCCCTCTACCGCGAGGGCGGCATCCGCGGCTGCGAGATCGGTACGGTCATGTTCGGCCGCCACCCCGATGGCAGCGAGTCACCGGCGGCGATGGACCTGGTGCGACTGGCCATTCCCCGGCGCACCTACACCCAGAGCCACATCGACTACGTGATCGAGGTGGTGCGCTGGGTGGCCGAACGGGCCGACGAACTCGGCGGAATGCGAATCGTCGACGAGCCGCCCGCACTGCGCCACTTCACCGCGCGCTTCGAACCCTTGCGGTAGCCGGCTTCTTTGCTGCCGCCTTGGTCGCCTTGGTCGCCTTGGTCGCTTTGCTCGCCTTGCGGCCGGCGGCGAGGACCTCCTCGAAGCCCTCGGCCATGCAGGTGGCGAGTACATCGGGGTCGCGGACTGCGGTGGTGTCGATGACCATGCCCAGGGTGCAGCGGTCGAGGTGGGAGAGCAGGGCGACGCTGAACGCAGCGCCCGATGGCGGCGCAAACGCGAACTGCTGCTCGACGGTGGCCCCGGCGAGGTGGGCCGGCCGGTCAAGTCCGGGCACGTTGGTGGCAACGAAGTCGATCGCCTTCAGCATCGAGCCGAGAACGGTGGTGGTCACCACCGGCGGCATCGCGTTGAGTGCCCCGGCGACGATGTCGGTGAACTTCAACCCCGGCTCCTTGCGCCACGACCGGGACAGTTCACCGAGGTTCCGCATCCGTTCCAGGGGGTCCACTACGTCGATCGGCAGGGCGAAGCGGGCCGGCGTGAAGCGGTTGTTGCCGATCGCATCACCCTCGGTGCGCAGGTTGATCGGCATCGTCACCCTCAACTGGGCGGGTACGGCGCCGTGGCGCTTGTGGTAGCGACGCATTCCACCCGTTACCCCGGCGAGATAGGCGTCGTTCATCGTTCCGCCGGCCGCATGACCGGCGTCCTTCAACTCGCCGAGCGACATCTCGATCGCCGCCAGCCGTCGCGCCATGCCGCGATTGCGCATCACCGGCGACAGAGGCTCTTTGGCCGGCCTGACCAGCTTGAAGATCGATTCGGCGGTGCCCACGAGCGTCTCGGCCAGCTTCACCGGGTGCCTGCGCCGCCTTTTCCATGACGCCCGGCATGGCGTTGGCGGTGCGGCCAACGAGGTGGGCGGCACCGAGTACCTGATCGGCCATCGTGTCGACGGCAACGCTCAGCCCGCTCGGCCGACGCTCGCCACCGGCAAGGGGACGGGGCACCGCGGCGTGCTTTTCGTGGGCATGCTCGTCGAAGGCCATGCGGGCCATGCGGATCGCGCCAACTCCGTCGGTGACGCTGTGGTGGATCTTCTGGATCAGCGCCGCCCGACCGTCGGCGAGACCCTCGACGAGGGTGAACTCCCACAAGGGACGGGCACGGTCGAAGGCGGCCATCGCGATCGGGCCGGCGATGTCGAGCACGGTCTGCAGGTCACCCGGCGGTGGCGCCACCGTCCGGCGGAGGTGGTAGCCGAGATCGAAGCCGGGGTCCTGAACCCAGCGCGGTGTGCCGAGACCCCACGCCGGCTCTGCCACCTTCTGGCGCAGGCGGGGTATCTCCCAGCTGACGTCCTCGATTCGAGTCCGCAACCGCTCCCAGTCCGGGGCCTCGCTGAGGATGGCAATGCCGACGATCGTGGTGCGCAGGCTCGGATCACGCTCGATGCGCCACAAGGTGGTGTCGGACTGGTTCATGCGACTGTCGAAACGCTCGTTCATGTCGTGGTCCTCCTGTGGCCAAGTTGAGCGCGACACGGGTCGGCGCACAAGGGCACGAGGTCACCTTCCGATCGGCAGACGGGTCGGCAGTGACGCTCCATGGTGAGCCAGGCCGCCCTGGAGGATACTTTTCGGGCATGTCGATTGCGATCACCGAAGACCACCGAACCCTTGCCGAAACAGCATCGGACTTTCTGCGCCGGCACGACGCCCGTAAGGCAGCGCGAGACCTGCTCGAGGCCACGGATGAAACCCTGCCCCCCTTCTGGAGCGAGCTCTGCGGGCTCGGCTGGCTCGGACTCCACATCCCCGAGGAGCACGGCGGATCGGGCTACGGCTTGTCCGAGCTCGTCGTCGTGGTGGAAGAGATGGGCCGAGCAGTCGCCCCCGGTCCGTTCGTGCCGACGGTCATCGCCAGTGCGGTGATCGCCGCCGCCGGCACCGACGAACTCAAGGCAAGCCTCCTGCCCGGGCTCGCAGCCGGTTCAACGATCGGTGCTGTCGCCCTCGGCGGCAAGGCCGAGCTGAGCAACGGCACCGTCCACGGTTCGGCAGGGGTCGTGCTCGGCGGTGGACTGGCCGGGATCGTCCTGGTCCCGGTCGGCGACGATGTCGCGGTCGTCGATGTCGCCGCCGGTGGAGTGAGCGTCACCATCCCCGACAACATGGACCCGACCCGCCGGTCGGCTCGCATCGAGTTCGACGGGGCCCCGGCCACGGTGCTGCCCGGCGCGCGCCGGCTGATGCTCGACCTGGCCCGCACGATCCTGGCCGCCGAGGCCGTCGGTGTGGCCCGCGAGTGCACCGTGCTCGCCAGCGAGTACGCCAAAGTGCGCATCCAGTTCGGTCGGCCGATCGCCATGTACCAGGCGGTCAAGCACCACTGCGCCAACATGCTCGTCGCCACCGAGTTGGCCACCAGCCTGGTGTGGGACGCCGCCCGCGCCGCCGAGCACGGAGGCGACCAGTTCTCCTTCACCGCTGCCATGGCCGCCGCCCTGGCCGGCCCGGCCGCGTCACACAACGCCCAGCTCAACATCCAGGTCCACGGCGGCATCGGCTACACCTTCGAGCACGACGCCCACCTCTACCTGAGGCGAGCCACCGCCATCAGCGCCGTCCTCGACGCCGAAGCCGCCGCCATTGCAGCCACCGACCTAACCCGCGCCGGGGTCCGCAGGGCCCGCTCGGTGGACCTGCCGCCCGAGGCAGAGGCCATCCGCGACACCGTGAGGGCCTTTGCCGAGAGCATCAAGGGGCTCGACGAAGCCGCCCAGCGCACAGCGCTGATCGACTCCGGCTACGTCATGCCCCATTGGCCGAAGCCGTGGGGTCGCGCCGCAGGTGCGATCGAACAGTTGGTGGTGGAGCAGGAGTTCGCCGCCGCCGACGTCAAGCGCCCCGCCTACGGCATCACCGGCTGGGTTCTCCTCACCCTCGTCCAGCACGCCACAGATGACCAGGTGGCTCGCTGGGTGAGACCGGCACTCAACCAGGATCTCATCTGGTGCCAGCTGTTCAGCGAGCCCGATGCCGGCTCCGACGCAGCGGGGATCAAGACCCGCGGCACCAGGGTCGACGGGGGCTGGCTGGTGAACGGGCAGAAGGTCTGGACCAGCGGCGCCCACATCGCAGGCATGGGTTTCGCAACCGTGCGCACCAATCCCGACGCCCCCAAGCACCAGGGAATCACCACGATGGTGATCGACATGCACTCCAAGGGTGTCGAGGTCCGGCCGCTGAAGATGCCCACCGGCGCTTCGGAGTTCAACGAGGTCTTCTTCAACGACGTCTTCGTGCCCGACGACGATGTGGTCGGTCCGATCGATGGCGGCTGGACCGTGGCCCGGGCGACACTCGGCAACGAGAGCGTCAGCATCGGCGGCGGCCAGGGTGGCATGAACCTGCCCGGTGAGATGCTCGTCCCTCCCTTCGACGCCAGCCCCGAGAGACTCGGTGGCGGCGCCGGCCGCATCGGCCGCTACATCGCCAACGGCCAGGCGATGACCGTGATGAACCTGCGCACGGCTCACCGCGCGGTGGCCGGTGGGGGCCCAGGGCCGGAAGGCAACGTCGCCAAGCTGGTGCTCTCCGAGCAGGGGCACGAGGCGGCGGAGATCCTCGCCGACTTGGCCGGCCCCGACGCCGCCTTCCTCGACGGGCCAGGCGCCATGGCAGGCCTACTCGTGCTGGCCAACCGGGCGATGTCGATCGCCGGCGGCACGTCGGAGATCAAGCGCAACCAGATCGGCGAACGCATCCTCGGCATGCCCCGCGACCCCCTGATCAACTGACCACGCGACCAAGGCTCGATCCGAGGAACCTATGACCAGTCGCCTGGCAATCGTCGGCAACGGCCGGATGGGCCGGGCCCTGGTTGCCGCCCTTCCCGATGCCCAGGGCCCCTTCGGCCGTGGGTTCGACGGGGCTGGGTTCGCGGCTGTCCTGCTGGCCGTCCCCGATAGTGAGGTTGCCCGCGCTGCGGCCTCGATCGTCGGCGGCCCTCTGGTCGGCCATTGCGCTGGCGCCCTCGGACTCGACGTGTTGGCACCCCACGAGGCCTTCGCTCTTCACCCCCTGATGACGGTCACTCTCGCCGGGGCCGACTTCACAGGGGCCGGCGCGGCCACAGCGGGCACCACTCCGCGAGCCAGGGCCTTCGCCCACCACCTCGCCGTCGAACTGGGCATGCTCCCGGTGGAGATCACCGATACCGATCGCGGCGCCTACCACGCAGCCGCATCGATCGCGTCCAACTTCCTGGTGACCCTGCAGGATGCGGCGGAGACCCTGCTGGCAACCACCGGCGCCGATCGCCGCATCCTGGTACCGCTGGTGAGAGCGTCGCTGGAGAACTGGGCCGCCCTCGGTGGTAGAGCCGCGATAACCGGTCCCATCGCCCGCGGCGACGAGGCCACGGTCGCTCGCCAACGTGAGGCCGTCGCCGAACGCACACCCCATCTGCTGGCGATGTTCGACACCCTGTGCGAACTCACCCGCGCCCTGGTGGCGCGGGAGGACTGAGCCGTCGTCCACCGGCGCAAGCCGGCGATGACGATATACAGGCCCGCTCTGTGTAGTTTCGCGGTCGCGATGAGTGATCACCCACACGCCCATCTCGATCCTCTGGCTCACGTCGCCCAGCCGGATCAACCCGACGAACTCGCCGAAGCGCGGGCACGAGCGGGGAAGGCGGTGCGCGACATCGGGCACGCCCTGATCGGCCACCATGCTCCGCGTGGAGCAGATCGACCACGTCACCTCGACCCTCGACTCACTCACCGCCGAACTGTCCCAGGGGCCCACACGTATGCGTTCCGAGGCCAGCCGCATAGGCGATTGGGCAGCACCTGCCGACGATGGCGAGGTACTCAAGTCCTACGACGAAAGACCGGTTTCGGGCAGGGCCAGCCCCTGGGGGCTCGATGTCCAGCCTGTGGCGCGACGGAGACGACGCAGTTGCCGCTGTCACCCTGCGGGCCGCCCACGAGGGTGCACCTATGCGCAGCCACGGCGGCATCGTCGCCGCCTTGTTCGACGACGTCTTCGGCTTCGTCCTCGGCTTCCACTCCCTGCCGGCGTTCACCGGCGAGCTCACCATCCGCTACGAGGCCGGGGTGCCCATCGGTGTGCCGCTGGAGTGCCGGGTGCGCCTCACGGAACAGAAGGGTCGCAAGCTTCTCATGGCCGGCGAACTCACCTGCTGAAGGTCGGGTTCTGGCCCGCTCCACTGCCACGTTCATCACCATCGACAGCGAAAAGTTCGCTGCCGGCACAGCCTGACGGGCACTACCCGACGGGCACAGCGTTGCGGGCTACACCCGTTCGATGATGGTGGCCGTCGCCATGCCACCGCCGGTGCACATTGCCACAAGACCGGTGGCGAGGTCGCGACGCTCCATCTCGTCGAGCAGGGTGCCGATGAGCATGCCGCCGGTGGCTCCGATGGGGTGGCCAAGTGCCATTGCCCCACCGTTGACATTGACCTTGTCCCACGGCACGCCCGTGTCGCGCAGGAACTTCAGCACCACAGCGGCGAACGCTTCGTTGACCTCGAACAGGTCGATGTCGGCGAGAGTCATCCCTGCCTTCTTGGCGCAGAGCTGGGCGGCCGGACCGGGGGCGGTGAGCATGATCACCGGCTCGTCTCCGGCCACCGCGCCCATGGTGACCTTCGCCCGCGGCTTCATCCCGTGAGCCTTCGCCCAGTCGGGCGAGGCGAGCAGCACGGCCGACGCCCCGTCGACCACACCGGAGGAGTTACCACCGTGGTGGACGTGGCGGATCTCGCTCAACTGGGGGTAGACCTTGCGAGCCGTGTCGTCGATGGACAGCTCCCGGTCCGCAGGGATGTGGCCGCCCATGCGGGCAAAGCTTGGCGACAACTTGGCCAGGTCCTCGAGCGTCGTGCCGGCACGAGGGTGCTCATCGCGATCGAGGGCGAGGGTGCCGTCGTCGTGGAGGATCGGCACCAGCGACCGGTCGAAGCGGCCCTCACCGATTGCCTCGGCAGCACGGGCCTGGCTGTCGACCGCGAGCTGGTCCAGCTCGGTGCGGCTGAAACCCTCGAGGGTGGCGATGAGGTCTGCGGAGATGCCCTGGGGCACCATGTCGTACTGGTCGCGGAGGTGGTTGTTGTTGGCAGAGAAGCCATCGACATGAAGCGGCGCCGGGCGCGACATGGACTCGACCCCGCCGGCGACCACCAAGTCCTGGAACCCGGCGAGGATGCCCATCGCACCGAAGGTCACGGCCTGCTGGCCGGAGCCGCAGAAGCGGTTGAGGGTGACACCCGGGGCGTGAATGGACCAGCCGGCATCGAGCACGGCCATGCGGGCGATGTCCATCGAGTGATCCCCGCTGCCTCCGTTGCAGCCCATCACGACATCGTCGACGTCGGCGGTGTCGAACCCGTTGCGCTGGTGCAGGGCATTGAGCACCTGGGCGAGGATGCGCTGAGGGTGGACGTTGTGCAAAGCCACCCGTCTCCTTGCCCTTGCCACGAGGAGAGCGGACTGCGTCGACGATCCATGCTTCGGTCATTGACCCACCCTAGTTCCGACCCCTCCGGCGGGCCCTACCCGCTGGGGCCAGGTGACGGGGTTCAGCTCAGCTCGAACATCTCGTAGACGAGCATCCCGGACTCGATGAACTGCCCCTTGGACACGGCCTGGATGCGGGTCAGCCAGGCGTACCTCTCGTCTGCCGTCTCGAACAAGGGGGTGGCGTAGACCGTCATCGTGTCGAAGAGGAGGCGTCCCTTGTAGGAGGCGAAGATGAGCGCCCCGTCGTCGGTCTCGAGCGTCAGTCTCACATCGAGAGTGCCGTATCCGCGAGGTGAGACTGTCAGCCAATCCGCGGAGGCCCTGCCCTTCATCGATGCCTTCAGGCGGTCACCCTCGCAACGTGCCGATATCACCTCACCGATCACGAATTCGGGGGAGATCCACATGATCTCCGCTATTTCGGCAGAGACTGTGCAAAGAGGGATCAGCTCGAGACTCATTGGGGGTCCTCCTCGTTCGGGGACCCAACTTCTACACGACGCCGCCAGGCCCTGGCGATCTGCGCACCCCTCGCAGCCTCAACTAGGTTCGGGGCCGAAGAGGGGTGAGGCCACAGTGGATTACAGACTCGGCATCGACATCGGCGCCAACCGCACGACATGGGTGGCGCACTCGGGACTTACCACCTCGCCGCCGAAGGTGGTCGCCGGGGAACTCGACACGGTGGTGGCCCTCACCACCGACGGGCAACTGGTCGCCGGCGCCGATGTCGCCGCTCTTGCGCCGGGAACGGTGAGGCAGGTGGCCACCGGCTTCGTCGAACACCTCGGCGAGCCTGCTCCGATCATCATCGGTGGCACCCCCTACGGAGCCGAGGCCCTCACCGCCAGGGTGGTGGCGGCGGTACTGTCAGAGGCCCGAGGCGCCCTGGGTGCCGAACCGGGAGCCGTCGTCGTCGTTCACGACGACGGTCTCGATCCATACCGGGCCGGCCAGCTCACCGAGGCAGCCCGCCTGGCAGGCATCCCGCTTGGCACCATCTTCCTGACCTCGCGCACTGACGCCCTGCGCACAGGAGAACCGAGTGCGGCCGGTGGGGCAGCCCAGCTCGGCTGGACCCTGGTGCCGCCTGCGCAGGCCGCCGGATCGATGACCGCGGCTGCCGTCGCCGGCGCCGCCGGCGGCGCAGCCGCAGTGATCGGCGCGGAGGCGCTCACCGGAACCGCCACTGCGGCATCTGCGGCCTCGCTTGCCGGACCCACAGGAGTCCCACTCACACCACCAGCCGGGCCTACGGGAGCACCAATCACACCCCCGACCGGGCCTACGGGGGCACCAATAACACCCCCAGCAGGACCAGGCGGCACACCACTCGCCCCTTTGCGCCCGCGCAAGTTCTGGGCCAAGCCCGCCGTCATCGCGACCGCCTCTGCGATCGTGGTCATCGGCGGCGTGGCCGCCATCGCCGCCAACGCCAAGGACGATCCGGCGCCGACGACCACGGTGTCCGTCGCCGACACCAGCTCCAGCCGGGCACCGACCGGTGGCGGCACCGACTCACCGGTGACAACCGGCGGGCCCGTCGTGACTGGTGACGGCATCGAAGAGATCGACGTCAGCTCAATTCTGGGCACCTGGCACGACGAGTGCGACCCCTACATCGCCCTTGACGGCGCCAGCAGGGGTGGGTGGACCTTCGAGCGCACCGCCCCGAACCAGCTGTTGATGACAGCCTTCGGATACGAATTCAATACAGCTGACTGCTCCGACGAGCCGACCGACCCGATGTCCTGGGCATTTAGCTTCGAGGTCACCGGCACCACCACGATCGACGGCTTGCCGGCGTTCACCATCATCGACCAGACGAGTCTGAAGGGCGTCATCGGCATCGACGCTGCGGGAATGCTCATGATGGGCACGTCCGATCGGGTACCGGTCGACGCCAACGGCTACCCCACCGCCTATGACCCGAACCAGCCACCCGCAACCCGGGAGCTGTCGAAGTGAGCGCCTACGCGCTCGGGGTAGACCTCGGCACCACCTTCTCGGCAGCGTCGATCGCCCGCGGCGCGACGGCCCAGCCCCTTCAGCTGGGCACCGATGCTGCCCAGATCCCATCGGTCGTGGTGGTGCGCGAAGACGGCGAGGTGGTGGTCGGTGACGCCGCCGAACGGAGGGCCGCCAGCGAACCCACCCGGGTGGCTCGCGAGTTCAAGCGTCGCCTCGGCGACCCGGTTCCGATGGTCATCGGTGGGGTCACCTACCCGATCGAGACGATGATGGGACACCTCCTGCGCCACATCGTGCAGAAGGCCACCGAGCAGGAAGGCGAGGCACCCGCAGTGGTGGTGCTCACCCACCCGGCCAACTATGGGGAGTACAAGACAGGGGTGCTCCGCGAGGCTGCCCGCCTCGCGGGCCTCGACCCAACGCAAGTGCAGTTGCTGACCGAACCCGAGGCCGCCGCTATCTCCTATACCCGCCAGCAGCAGATCGCACCGGGTGAGATCGTGGCCGTCTACGACCTCGGCGGAGGCACCTTCGACGCCGCCCTGGTGAGGCGCACCAAGGAACGCTTCGAGCTGATCGGCGACCCCGAGGGCATGGAGCGCCTCGGCGGTATCGACTTCGACCAGGCCGTGATGGCCCACGTCGACACCGTGCTGGCGGGCGCAGTGTCGGGTGCCGATCGCGCCGACCCCCAGACCCTGCCCGCCCAGGCCCGACTGAGAACGGAGTGCCGGCGGGCCAAGGAGACCCTCTCCACCGACACCGATGCGACAATCTCGGTGTCGGTGCCCGGGTTGCAGACCGATGTACGCCTCACTCGCAGCGAGTTCGAGGCGATGGTCCGGCCACGGATCAACGAGACGGCGCAGGCCCTCGAGCGCGCCATCCGCTCGGCCGGCGTCGCCCCGGCCGATATCAGCCGGGTGCTCCTTGTCGGCGGCAGCTCGCGCATGCCGCTCGTGGGTGAGCTGGTGCAGGCCGCCACCGGGCGACCTGTCGCCCTCGACGCTCACCCGAAGCTGGCCATCGCCACCGGCGCCGCCTTGTTCGGCGCAGGCAGCATGCCGTCGACCGGGGCTGCCGACATCGTTCCTGCGGCTGTGCCACAGGGCGAGTGGAAGCCGCCCGTGCGCCAGGCTGTCCCGAAGCCACCGTCCAATCAGTCGGGGCGGCGCAAGCGCAAGCTCGGGGTGATAGCCGCCGGCGCCGTGGTCGGTGTCGGCGTGGTCGTTGCCGTTACAACCCTCACCGGTGGTGGCGACGATGGCTCACCCGCCACCACGACCCCCGCGGGGGTCGTAACCACCGCGCCGACCGGTGACTCATCCCCCACCACTGGCGCAGGGGTTACGGGAGGCCGCGGATCCACTGGCTTGGTGACGACGGTCAACCTCGGCGAGGCAGGCGCGGCGGGGCCGGGCGCCCTGGCGGTGGACTCGGCCGGCTCCGTGCTGGTCGCCACCCCGCCTGGGGTGGTGCTCAGGGTGCAGGGCGACGTGGTTTCTACGGTCGGGTCGCTGGACCCGGCGGAGGGCGTCCCCGGGGGCATCGCCGTCGGCCCCGACGGCACGGTGGTCGTATCGGCCGCGAGCGGTGTGTGGGCCCTTGACGAACAGGGGACACCCAGCCTTCTGCTCGACGCCTCAGCCAGCGGACTCGGTTCGATCCCCGGACCGCTGGGTTTCGACGGGGTGGGCAACCTCTACCTGGCCGACAACGCCAACCATCGGATCGTTCGCCGCGGCACCGACGGCTCGTTGAGCCTCATCGCCGGTGATGGGTCGGTTCCCGCCGCGAGTGCCCCCCAGGGCGATGGCCAGCGTGGCGAACTGGTCGCCGTGGGCACGGTTACCAGTCTGGTCATCGACCGCTCCGGCAACCTTGTGTTCGCCGACGACGCCATTCCGGCTCTGCGCCAGGTCGGCACCGACGGCACGATGAGCACCCTGGCCGGAGGCGGCTCCACCCCACTCCGGGTAGCCGACGGTTCGATCGCTCCAGATGGCACTGCGGCCCTCGCCGTGTCGTTCGCCGGGATCGACGGGATGAGCATCGATGCAACGGGTGCAGCCGTCGTCACCGATACCACCAGCGGGGTGATGGTGCGCATCACCGGCGGGGCCATCGAGGTGGTCATCGCCCTCAACTCATCGGCGACACCTGCCGACGGCGTGCCCGCCCGCGATTCCTCGGTCACCCGCCTCGGTGCCGTGGTGGTCGACCGCGACGGGGTGGTGTGGTTCGCCGACGCCGGGGCGTTGCGCTCGATCCTCGACGCCTGATCAGCCCTCGCTGGTCCCCATGCCATCCCAGATGTCGTCGGCAGCCTCGCCCGCTTGGTCGGCCGCAGCAAGATCGGCCGAGAAGTCATCCATCGGCTGGGGTTCCGGGATCTCGACCATCGGTTCGGCGCTCTCAGCGCCGATCTCCACACTCGAGCCAACACCGAGGTCAGGCCACTGCTCTGGCGTACCGGAGTCCGCGCCCGCCTGGCCGGCGGCAGCGCCACCCGAGCCACTCCCCTGGCCACGCCCATCGGCGACACCTGCGGAGCCCGTTACGGGATCGGCGGACGACTCTGCAAACTGGGCAGCCGCAGCGCCACCCGACATACCGAGGCCGCCGGCCGCCGCCCCGAACGCATCCTCGATGCTCGGGGGTTGACCCAAGCCCGAGTCGGTGACCAGCACCGATGGGTCGAGCAGGTTAGGGAAGCTCGAGTCACTCCAGTTGTCGATGTCGACCTCGAGGTGGCCACCGCCGGCGTTGGCGGCCACGGCACCACCTATGACGCCCTCCGCACCAAGCGCACCGCCACTGGCCTCACCGTAGGCGGCGACACCGATCTGGCCGTCCTCGCGACCAACCTGAAATCCGCTCGACACCTCCCCGTGGGTGCCGAAGGGATCTGAGTAGTTTGCGTCGAGGTTGCCCGCCACCGCGAAATCGCCGTCGGGGGCGAGAGCGACGGACCCATCTGCATTGAAGCCGGCCTGCGCCCCGTTCACGTCAACGTTGCCCCAGGCTGAGGCAGCGGCCGAGACACCGTCGGGGCCCAAGGTGGCCGCAGCGGCACCGCCGAGTTCGACGTCACCGTGGGCGCCGAGGGGCCCATCGAAGGAAGCGTCGAGGTCGCCCGCCACCGCAAAACCATTGGAGGTGGCATCGAGAGATCCATCTGCATGGAAGCCGCCCTGGACAACACCTAGGTCGACGTCGACGCCGAGCGAACCCGATGTGCCCCAGCTGCCGTCGGCGTAGTGATAGAAGTCACCCCCTGCGTCGAGCGACAACCCAGGCAGCGAAGCCTGCAGCTCACCGCCGATGACCACATCGCCCTCCGGGGAGATGCTCAGGTGCCCTCCGATTGTCGGCAGACCTCCCCAGTCGATGCCCAACGAGCCGGTTGCGGCGAAACCCTGGGCGCTGTTGTAGGACATGTCGCCCTGGGCGATGCCGATGTCGAAGCTGGCGTCGGCGCTGAAGCCTTCCTCGCCGAAGCTCACCCCTGCGCTGCCGATACCGAAATCGAGGCCTGCGCTGAACTGGCCGTCGTCGTAGTCGAGGTCGACGGCACCCCCGGTGATGTAGTCGACCTGGTCGAACACCAAGTCGTCCATCGTGTTCATCGCCCAGTCGCCAAAGGCGGAGACATCGCTCTCGCCTGTGGCCACATCGACGACGGTCTCGACGAATCCGACCGTGGAGTCGACTACCGCTTCGACGGTGTTGATCACGACCTCGGCGGTGTCCCCGACGAAGTCGACCACAGCTTCGACACCGTCCTCGATGAACTCTCCGACGGCTTCGACACCGTCCTCGAGTGCATTGCCGACATCTTGGATCGCCTGCGTGAACCAGTCCATCCGAGGGGTCCTTCCAATCTGGGTTGTGACACGGAACGTCACTTCGGACAGCATCGTAGGGACCGTCGGGACCAGGCGTCACCGGGAGAGTTCCCGGTTCCGATCACCGGATGACGGTGCTCGCCGCCTGAGCTACCATTCGTCCATGACGGACGACCTTCCCCCCCAAGCGCTAACTGCGAACCTGGCGGTGCACCCCAGCCCGATGGTGCCCGGGATCCCTTCGTTCGTGTTCTCCGTGCCCAAGGGTTGGGTCATCGACGAAGCCCCCGCAGCCCTTTGCGTCGTTCGCCACCCCGAGGCCGATGCCACCGGATTCTGGGTCAATGCCCTGCTCAGCCATAGCAAGGTCGCCCGCTCGGTGGACTTCGAGACGGCAGCCAAAGCCACGTGGGCAAGTCAGAAGGCCAGCACCCCGAGTGCTCGCGACAACGGTGAGCGCCTGGTTCGTTTCGGCAACCGCGTCGTCTACACCCGTGGGGTGGAGCTAGATGCCCCCGACGGGCGGCCGTTGGCTCAACTGCAAGCGATGTTCTTCGCCCCGGTCAGCGACGCCGGCAAGGTGGTCGACTTCTTCCAGATCGTCGGCACCTGCCCCCGCGACGAGGCAATCAACGACAATGTGAAGGCCTTCATGCACATCGTCGCCAGCTTCCGCTTCGTCTGAAGCCCTTCGCGGGGTCAGGCCGTGGCTGGGGAGGGGCCGTCGCTGGCTCCACCGGCGAAGACCTGGGCCCTCAGCAGCCAGTGACGTCCGAGCTCGCCGGCCCCCAAACCGGTGTCGTCGACGTGCCGGCGTTGGGTGACGACCAAGCAGAAGTCCTCGGCCGTACCCCTCACGACATCGTCGGCGTCGTCGGGGCCGTAGGTCCACGACTCGCCCGAAGGTGAGGTCAGCTCGAGGCGGACAGTTCCCGCAGGCACTTCCTGGCCACGATTGACGTAGGACCACCCCCTGGTGATGAAGCCGAGTTGGGCGATGTGGCGCAGGCGATCCGTGGGCGGGCGGACACCACCCACGGTGTCGACCACATCCTGGCCGTGGGCCCACGCCTCCATCAACCTCGCAGTGAGGAAGGACTTGGCGCTCATCGAGGGCCCGTACCAGGCAACCCGGGTGTCGTCGGCCAGGGTGGAGGCTGCCTCGGCGAGCACAGCCCGGTTCGCCCTCCAGGCCGCGAGCAGCTCGCCAGGGGTCATCGCCCGGTACGCGCCGAGGGTTAGGCCGTCAGCGGCATCGGGCTCGCCGGCCAGAACGACGGTGATCAGCGCGTCGCGCATCGCGGTGAAGCCATCGGGGTCGGTGATAGCCAGAGCGGCAGCTCCGTCGAAGTAGGTGAGGTGGCCGATCTGATCTGCCACCGACCAACCGGGGCTCGGCGTGGGCAGGGACCACTGCTCATCGGTGAGCCCGGCCAGAATCGGGTCGAGGGCTTCTTGCTCGGCGATCAGCTCGGCGCGAATGTCGCTTACGTCCATCAGTTTCTCCTCTTGTTCTGTTGTTGCGGCGCCGAAAGGCTCAGACCGCGCAGGATGATCGCAAGTACCGCGTCGGCGGCCTCCTTGGGAGGGGTACGCAAGGTGGGCAGGACCTCGGGCCGCGACAGGTAAGGGGCGAGCCCGGCCATGACCTCCGCCACGGCCGAAGTGTCCACGTCGGCGATGTCGCCCTGCTCCACAGCGAGGTCGAGAAGGCTGCGGGTGACGGCGACGAGGTAGTCGGCATGCTGCTTGGAGAGACGATGCGCCGCCGGGATGGCGACTAGGTCACGAGCGAAGGCTGAGGTGATGCCGGCAACGGCAACACTGGCGGCTTCGAGGTAGGCGCGCACAGCGTCGAGGGGTGCCATGCCGGTGGCGATCGAGTCACTTGCGCTGCGACCAACCCTCCACAGGTTGCGGTCGACGACCATCATCACCAGCTCGTCGCGGCTCGGCGCCAAGCCGTACAGGGTGCGCAAGGAGCAGCCGCAGGCGGTAGCGATCTCGGCCATCGTCAGGTCGGCGAAACCGTTGTCGAAGATCTGTCCGAGCTGGTCGAGGATCTCGCGCTGGCGTTCCGTGAGCCTGCCCTCCCGGTCGCGGTCCAGCACCGGACGAGGCGGAGTCACCCCACGCAGCCGCCGCTGAGGCTCGCTCACCAGCTTGCCCCCCACCTTGCCGGCCACGGTGTCGGCCACGTCGGTGTCCGTGCCGTTCACTCCAGCAGAGCTACCGGAATGTCGACGACACGGGCGCGAAGCCACTCGCCGAGGCTCTTGGCTTGGCCGTCCTGGCGGGTGGATGCCGCCACCCCCTCCTGCAACAGGCCGTGCACGACGAAGTTGAGGGAACGCAGAGCCGGCAGGCGGTAGCGGTCGACCTTCAGCGGTGCCACCTCGGGCAGCAGCTCGCAAAGCCGTTCGGTGGTGAGGAAGACGTCGAGCCATGCCCAAGCCGCGTCGCTACGGGCGAACACGCCGAGGTTGGCGTTACCGCCCTTGTCGCCGCTGCGGGCGCCGAGCACCCTTCCGATCGGTGAGGCGACGGTAGGCCCGCCGGGTACGACGACAGGCGCCTCGGGGAGGGGTTCGACCACGACTTCGGCGCTGGGCGCGACCGAGTCGATCACGGTTTCGGCCCCGCCCATCACGACCACGTGCTGGGGCACCAGCTCCGCGGGCACGATCGCCGGGCGATACACGCCGTAGGGCGAACCGGCTGACGGCCCACCGCTGACACCGAACAGGCCGGGGATCGTCGCCAGGCCGAGCTCGATCACCGCGTTGGACACAGCCCGGCCGACCTTGCGCTCGTCGGGGTCCTTGACGGTGAGCCTCCAAACAGCGACGGCCTCCTCGTTGGTGGCCGGGTCCGTCTTGTCGGTGCGCACCACCCGCGTGGTGACACTGGCGAAGTCTTCCGGCTTGTAGGGGCAGGCCACCCAGAAGGCGTCCTCCACCAGCTTGGCCTTGGCCTCGATGTCGAGCCCGGTGAGAGCGATGCCCATGTCGTTGCGGAAGCCGCCGAGCTCGTTCATCGCCACCTTCAGAGTGGGCGGCGGCGGCTCGCCCTTGGTGCCTGCAACGAGCACCCGGTCGCGGGCCACCTGCTCGAGGTGGATCGTGTCGAAGCGAGCGGTGACGTCGGGGCCGAGATAGGCGGGCGAACCGATTTCGTACAGCAGCTGGGATGTGACCGTGCCGATGGAGACCTCACCACCGGTGCCGTCGTGCTTACCGATCACGCAAGAGCCGTCGGCGGCGACTTCGGCCCACGGGAACCCGACGCGGGTCATGCCCGGAACCTCGGTGAAGAAGGAGTAGTTGCCTCCGGTGGCCTGGGTGCCGCATTCGATGATGTGTCCGGCTACGACGGCGCCGGCAAGACGGTCCCAGTCGTCGCGTGCCCAACCGTGATGCCAAGCCGCGGGACCGCATACCACGGCCGCATCGGTTACCCGCCCGGTGACGACGATGTCGGCGCCGCGGTCGAGGGCATCGACGATGCCCCAGCAGCCCAGGTACGCATTGGCGCTGATGAAGCGAGACGTATCGCCGATGGGTTCGCCGGTCTCGAAGTGGGCCAGGTCGACACCACTGGCGACGAGCTCTCCGAGACGGGGGAGCAGGTTGTCGCCATCGACGTAGGCAATGGTGGGTTTCAACCCCAAACGGTCAGCGACCTCCGCAACGGCAGCGGCGCACCCGGCAGGGTCCAGGCCGCCCGCGTTGGAAACGACCCTGATCCCCTTCTCGAGGCACGACACCATGACCTGCTCCATCTGGGTCACGAAGCTGCGGGCGTATCCACCTCCGGGGCGGCTGGCCTGGGAGCGAGCCAGGATCAGCATCGTCAGCTCGGCCAGCCAGTCGCCGGTGAGTACATCGATGGGCCCACCTTCGACCATCTCTTTGGCAGCCGAGAGGCGGTCGCCGTAGAAGCCGGAGCAGTTGGCGATGCGTATCGGATCGCTCATGATGATGCACCTTCCGCGAGAGTCTCGGAGGCTCCGCTGATCTCGGGTTCGGGCGGTTCGATCAGCAGAAGCAGGGCACCGTTGTCTACCCTCTCACCGGCCTTCACGCGGATCTCGGTGACGATACCCGCCTCTGGCGCCTTGATGTGATGCTCCATCTTCATCGCTTCGAGCACCACGAGGGTCTGGCCGAGTTCGACAGGATCGCCGACTGCGACGCGGACCTCGAGAACCACACCGGGCATGGGTGCCGTGAGACCGCCACCGATGAGCGCCACACCCGGCACGTGGAACCGGGGAACGATGTCGAAACGAACCGTCGTGGTCGTGGACTGCACGTAGAGGCGTTCTCCATCGCGGGTGACGCGATGGGTGGCGCGGCGGCCGTCGATCTCGACGTCGATCACCTCGGCCGTGATTCCGTGGACCCAGGCCGTCGAGCCTTCGCCGACGGCGAACGACCCATCGCGGCGGGACTGGTAGGAGACCTCGATGGTCTCCTCGCCACGGGTGAAGACCGCCTTCTGCGCCGGCAACCTGGCGTTGCGCCAGCCGCTGGGCAGGTTGGCGAGAATACCGGCCTTGGCGCGGTTCTCGCCCTGAGACCACAGAGCGGCGACAGTAGCGAGGCGGTTCAGCTCGTCGGCACCGATGATCGGCGGAGTGGGGGCGTGGCGCTGGATGAAGTCGGTGGTTGTGTCGCCGGCGATGAAGGCCGGGTGGCGCAAGGTGGCGGCGAGGAAGTCGCGGTTGGTGACCACGCCACCGAGATGCAGCTTCTCCAGCGCAAGCGCCAAACGTGCCGCAGCGTCGGCCCGGGTGGCGGCGTGGGCGATGACCTTGGCGAGCATCGGATCGAAGCTCACCCCGACGACGGAACCTGCCTCGACACCTGAGTCCCATCGCACTTCGGGGGACGTGGCCGGTTCGAAGGCCGCGAGGGTGCCGATGGCCGGGAGGAAACCCGCCGCTGGATCCTCGGCGTAGAGCCTCACCTCGATCGCGCTGCCGGTGAAGGAGACATCGGCCTGGGTGTAACCGAGGTGCTCTCCCGCCGCGACCCGGAGCTGCTCGCGAACGAGGTCGATGCCGGTCACCGCTTCGGTCACCGGGTGCTCCACCTGGAGCCGGGTGTTGACCTCGAGGAAGAAGAACGCCTTGGTCGCGTCGTCGACCAGGAACTCGACAGTGCCTGCGGACTGGTAACCGATGGCCCGGGCGAGGCTCAGCGCGGCGTGGCCCATGGCTCCGCGAAGCTCGTCGTCTACGACCGGTGAGGGCGACTCCTCGACGATCTTTTGGTGGCGTCGCTGGATAGAGCACTCGCGCTCTCCGAGGTGGACGACGTTGCCGTGGCTGTCGCCGAGGATCTGGATCTCGACGTGGCGGGAAGAGGCGACGTAGTGCTCGAGGAACACCCGGTCGTCGCCGAAGGCCCCTGCAGCTTCGCGGCGCGCCGAGGCGACAGCGTCGGCGAGATCGGCGGGGGCGTCGACCACGCGCATTCCCTTGCCACCTCCGCCCGCGGCGGCCTTCACCAGGAGAGGGAACCCGACCCGAAGGGCGGCCTCGGGATCATCGGCGTTGTCGCTGGAGGGCAGGGTGGGCACACCCGCTTCGACAGCGAGGTGCTTGGCGGCCAGCTTGTCGCCCATCGCCGAGATCACCTCTGGCGAGGGGCCGACCCACACCAGACCGGCAGCGGCCACGTCGGCGGCGAACTTGGCGTTCTCGGCGAGGAAGCCGTAGCCGGGGTGCACGGCCTGAGCCCCTGTGGCCAGAGCCGCGGCGATGATCCCGGCCCCGTCCAAGTATCCGGTGGCCAGGCGCACCGCTTCGTCGGCCTCACCGACATGGGGGGCGGCAGCGTCGTCGTCGACGAACACGGCCACACAGCGAATGCCCATCAGGTGCGCTGAGCGGATTATGCGCCGGGCGATCTCGCCACGGTTGGCGACAAGCAGGGTTGCGAAGTTCATAGCCGGAACACTCCATAGTTCGGGGCGCCCTCGACCTTGCGGTTGGCGACGACGGATAGGGACAGCCCCAGCACGGACCTCGTGTCGCGGGGGTCGATGATGCCATCGTCGCTGATCGCGCCGGTGGCGACGAGAGCGAGCGACCCCTTCTCCTGGATGTGCTCGACCATCTCCACGATCTTGCGGTCCTCCTCCTCGTCGAACTCGAGTCCCTTGCGGGCCGCCTGACCTCGCCGGACGATCGACATCACGCCGGCGATCTGCTTCGGGCCCATCACCGCGATCTTCGCTGTCGGCCACAAGAAGGTGAACCGGTTGCCGAAGGCACGCCCCGACATGCCGTAGGTACCCGCGCCATAGGACGAGCCGATGATCACCGTCAGGTGGGGCACCGTCGAGTTGGAGACGGCGTTGATCATCTGCGAGCCCTTCTTGATGATCCCGTCGGCCTCGAAGTCGCGACCCACCATGTAGCCGGTGATGTTCTGCAGGAACACGAGCGGAACATCGATCTGGTTGCAGAGCTGGATGAAGTGGGCCGCCTTCTCCGCGGCCTGGGGGTAGATCACACCATTGTTGCCGAGCACGCCCACCGGGTAGCCGTGGATGCTCGCCCACCCGCACACCATGGTGGTGCCGTACCTCGGTTTGAACTCTTCGAATCGGGACCCGTCGACCACCCGGGCGATGACATCACGCACATCGACGGGCTGGCGCAGGTCGCGGCTGACGATGCCTAACAGCTCCTCGGGGTCGTGGATCGGATCATCGCTCCTCAGACTCGGATGGGGCCCGGCCTTGCGCCAGTTGAGGTGGGAGACCACTTCGCGGCACATGCGGATGGCGTCCATCTCGTCTTCGGCGAAGTAGTCGCCCAGCCCGGAGACCTCGGCATGGAGGCGGGCGCCGCCGAGCATCTCGTCGTCGGACTCCTCACCGGTGGCCATCTTCACCAGTGGTGGACCGGCGAGGAAGATCTTCGACTGATCCTTGACGACGATGTTGTAGTCCGACATTCCCGGCTGGTAGGCGCCACCGGCGGTGGACGACCCGAACACGACGCACACGGTGGGGATGCGCATCTTCGACAGCTCGATCATCTCGTAGAAGAACCGACCGCTCTCGGCGAAGTGGTCCACCTGGAGCCGCCGGCGGCCACTGTCGCCGGTCTCGACCCGGAGGTCCGCGCCGGCCGACTCGACGAAGCTGACATAGGGGATGTTGTTCTCGCGGGAGATCTCGAGAGCCCTCGCCCACTTCTTGGCCGCATAGGGGGTGAGGGCCCCACCCAACACCGAGGGGTCGTTGGCCAGGATCACGCACTCGGTGTCGGCGACTACGCCGATACCCGCCACCATTCCGCCACCGATCACATAGTCGGAGTCGTAGGCGGCGAGGGGGCTGATCTCGTACCAGGGGCTGTCGGGGTCGAGGACGTTGGCGATCCGTTCCCTCACGGGGAGCTTGCCCCGCGAGCGCATGCGATCCATCGCCTTGGGCCCGCCACCGGCCTCGGCCTCGTCGAGCAACTGGTCGATCACCTCGAGCTGCTCGAGCATGTCGGCACGGTTCTGCCGGAACTGCTCGCTCGATGTATCGAGGCCCGAACGCAAGGGTTGGGCCAGCAGGGGTCGATTCATGAGGGGTGACACTAGAGCGGTAATATCGTATCGTCAAGATTACAGCTGAGTCCCGACCGGGTCTGTCGGATCCACCGCCGATACTCGACTACCGGCAAGGCTTTGTGTGAGCGCACAAACACAACGTTCGGTTTGTGCGCTCACACAAATCTGTCACTGGAGGATCCCGAACGGGTCGGCACACAACTGCACTGCAAGCTCGCTGACCTCGTGTCGGCGGCGCCGGCGGCCCGGCGGGCCTTAGTCCACTGCTCTCAAGGAGACCGTGATCGGGCGGTCGCAGGGCACCGGTTGCCACTCGAGGGGCGCGTACTTGAGGTGGCCGTAACCGCCGGCCAGGCCGAGGTGCTTGATCAGCCCGGGTTCGACGTTGCTCGGCACCGCCCAGTTACGGAACTGGTAGCCATCCCACCCGGCGTAGACGGTGACACTGCCCGGGCGCTGCCCGGGCGACAGCTTGGCGCGGATCATGAAGTTGCCGGCCTCGTTGGCGAGCTCCACGAACCCATGGTCGGCGATGCCCTCGCGCTCTGCGTCTTGCGGGTTGATCACCGCGTGGGGCTCGCCCCTGTGGGTCTGCAACAGCACCGGGTTGGCCATGTTCATCGCGTGGATCGACCACCGGTTGTGCCCGGTGCTGAGCACGTAGGGCAGGTCTCCACCCATGCGCGGGGAGTCCTTGTGCACCGGCAGGTCCTCACCGGCCTCGACGAACCAGGGGTGCTCGATGAGGAACTGGGCCCGCCTGGTGAGGGTCGGGTAGGGGTGGCCCTTCTCCACATGATTGCTGAGGGCGCAGTAGTTGCGCCCATCCTCTGGCCATGGTGCGGCTTCGCCCCGCCCCATGGGGGTGTGGCCCCAGTCGATGAAGGGCAGGCGACCGCGAATCCTCAGGGTGGACAGGTCCGAGCCCTCGGGGAGGATGCCCATATGGGCACCATCGCGGACGTTCTCGTCGACAACCTGCTCGGTGCTCAGCAGCATGCCTTTGAAGGTGAAGGCGTTCCACAGCTCGTCGTAACGCCGGGTTGTCCCGTCGTGGGTGACGAACTCGGTGAGGCCGCGCTCCGCGGCGCGTCGTTCCACCGAGCGGCACAGGGCGGTGAAGATCTCCCACTCCGGCCACGCCTCATCGATGGGTTCCACCACCCGGTCGCCGAGCACGAGCTCCATCGACGGCATCTGGGTGGTCACCTTCTCGTAGTGCTGGGCGGCGGGTAGCACAAGGTCGGCCTGCATCGCCGTGGCCGAGAGACGGAAGTCGATGGTCGCGATCAGGTCGAGCTGGGGCCAGAGCTGTTCGAGCAGGAGGCTCGCCCCGCCCCGGGTGCGGCGCAAGATGTTGCCACCACACTCGATGAGCACACGCGGCGGCATCGCCGGACCGGGCCTCTGCAGCCCGTCCCACCAGCCGGCGGCCAGGGCTTCCTCGACGAACTCGTCGAAGGTGCGCTGCATCGTCGGGTCGCCCCACGAGAGGTTGTTCCAGCGTTCCCGGAACCCGCAGTGCCAGTACCAGAAGAAGAACGGGGGCACCATCTGTCGACCGGCCAGCACGTTGCGGTACATCGCGAATGAAGCCAGCTCATCGGTGAGAGTCGGGTCCTGCGCCTTCAGCGACTCCTCCACCATCTCCAGCATCCGGATCACCGCTTCGGCACCTTCCGGCCCGGCCGAAGGCTTGGCCGCACCGATCAGCATCGAGTCGCCGTGGGTGACGTTCCACCAAGCCGTACCGCTACCCAGGCGACCCCAGTTGCCGGTGAGGGCGAGCACCAGCAGGATGCTGCGCTGGTACAGATCGGCGTGGTAGGTCTTCGACGCCGAACCGCCGATGGCGATCATCGTGCGGCCCGACCCGACCATGCGGGCCAACTCGCGCACCGTGTCCGCAGATACACCCACGGTCTCAGCAACGGCCTCCGGCGTATATGCCTGGAGATGTGCTCGCATACGCACGAACAGGGGGTGGACCGTGACGGTCGAGGCGTCGGCCAGGGTGACCTCCGCGGAGCCGTCGAGGGCCGCATCTATCCCAAGGAGCAGATCGGCGCGATCGGCCTCGGTGACCTCGCCACCGATGAGGTGGAAGAACTGCTCCTCGCTCCCATCGGCGGACAGGTCGCTCGCCCTCAAGAAGCGTCCCGTGTCGGTGCGCACCAGCAGGGAAAGGTCCGTCTGGGTGCGTACGAAGTCCTCGTCGACGAGACCCTCCTCGATGATCACCTGGCACATGGCGAGGGCGAGGGCCGGGTCGCTGCCCCACTGCACGGGCACGTGGAGGTCCACATGGCTGTGACTCGGGGAAACATCGGGCGAGATCAGCACCACCCGCGCCCCGTTGTAGCGAGCCTCGGGGATGTAATGGAACACCGGGATGAGGGTGTAGGCGGGGTTCATGTGCCAGATCAGCATCGTGTCGCAGCTGAACATGTCCCTCGGGCGGAAGAGCAGGTTGGGTTTGCCGAGGGTGATCTGCAGGCCGGCCGCGTAGTCGTTGATCGAGCCGTTGAGGTCCGTGGTGGTACCACCCAGTAGGCCCAAGAACCGGTCGGCAGCCATTCCTTGGCCGACCTCCGGGCTGCCCTCGCGCAGGATGGCCTCGGGCCCGCAGGACTCGATGGTGTCGAGCAGGGCATCGGCCACGGTGTCGAGGGCCTCGTCCCAGCTGATCCTCTCCCAGGCGCCCGAGCCCCGCTCGCCCACCCGGCGCAGGGGCCAGCGGACGCGGTCGCCGGCGTCGAGTTGCTTGCTCCACGCCGCCCCCTTGTTGCAGCCCGCCGGCTGGTCGTCGGGGAAGTCGGTCCACGCGACGGGCGTGGTGGAGCCGGCCACCTCCTCGCGCACGATCTTGCCGTCGCGCAGGAACACTCGATAGCTGCAGTTGCCCGGGTAGCAGTCCACACAGTGGCTGCCCCACCTCACCTCGTCGAACTCGGTGCGGCGACGGTAGCGATCCAGCCAAGGTTCCTCGGTGTTGAGCATCGACTTCCTCCCAGTCCAGGGGGTCGCTGTCATCGACCCTTGGTGACTAATCGGCCCCCTCGCCAATTCGTCGTAATCCCGGCTAGATTAGCGATGATTTTGCACCACGGGGGTGGTCGATGGGGATTAGTCAGGGGAAGTCATGAGCGACGTACACGGTGACGCAGGCGCTGACGCTCGGCGCCATGCAAGCAGCGGCGAGGCGACCACGCTTGCCGAGATCCTCGTGGCTCAGGCGGCCGAGCGGCCGGACGACGTGTTCTTGTACTTCGCAGACCGCACGGTGACCTTCGCTGACCTGAACCGCGAGGTCAACCGGGTGGCCAACGGACTGGCCCGGCTCGGGGTGAGCGCCGGCACCGGGGTGGCCATCATGATGGGCAACTCGCCGGAGTGGCTCTACCTCTACTTCGCCACCCAGAAGCTCGGCGCCTATGCAGTGCCGGTGAACACCGCGCTCAGGGGCGAGGGCCTGAGGTATGTCATCGACCACTCCGACTCCCTGGTCGTTGTGTGCGACCCGGAACGCGCCGTGCCTTGGTTCTCGCCGTCGCCGAGGGCACCCCCCAAGTAGGCCATACGGTGGTCGACACCACCGAGGCGGCACCCGACTGGCAGGTGCCGGCGGGCTGGCTCACCCTCGCCGCAGTCACCGACTCCTCCGCCGAGGAGCCCTCGGCCTACATCGATCCCGACGCGATCGCCTCGATCATGTACACCTCCGGCACCACCGGTGCACCCAAGGGGGTGGTCAGCCGCTACCGCCGAACCAGCATCGCCGGCATCCGCATGCTGGCCGGCATGTTGGCCCCCGACGAAGTGCAGTACACCTGCCTACCCCTGTTCCACGCCAACGCTCTGATGCTCACCACGATCCGTGGCCTCGTCGTCGGCCGGCCGGTGGTGCTCTCCCGGCGTTTCTCGGCAAGCGGCTTCTGGGACGAGATCCGCCGGCACGGGGTCACCACCTTCAACGGGCTGGGGGCGATGATGCCGATCCTCATCAAGCAGCCCGAGCGCGCCCGACGACGCCGACAACCCGGTGAGGACGGTGTTCTCCGCCGCCTGCCCGGCATCGGTGTGGGAGCAGTTCGAGAAGCGCTTCGGCGTACACATCATCGAGGGCTACGCCGCTGTAGACGGTGGCGGGTTCATGATCATCAACTTCGGCCAGTCGCCCAAGGGCTCGATCGGCGTGCCAACCAACCCGATCCGCATCGTCGACGAGGACAGCAACGACGTACCCGTGGGTGTGCCCGGGGAGCTGTTGTTCAAGGTCGATGATCCCGAGGCACGCAGGGTCGAGTACTACAAGAACCCCGACGCCTCGGACGGCCGCATCCGCGACGGATGGCTTTACACCGGCGACCTGGTCAGCGCCGACGAGGGCGGGAACCTCTACTTCGTCGACCGCAAGACCGACTCCCTGCGCCGGCGGGGGGAGAACATCTCCTCGTGGGAGGTGGAGAGGGAGATCAACCGCCACCCGGCCGTGCTCGAGTCCGCCGTCTTCGGCGTGCCCTCCGAGCTCGGCGAGGACGATGTGATGGCGGTCGTGGTGCCCAAGGAGGGCCACACCGTCACCCCCGAAGAGATCGTCGCCCATTGCGAACAGCTGATGGCAGGGTTCATGGTCCCCCGTTGGGTCGAGGTCCGCGCTTCCCTCCCAAAGACCGAGACCCACCGAGTGCAAAAGACAGAGCTGAAGGCTGCGGGGGTAGGCCCCGCCACATGGGACCGTGAGGCCCAGGGAAGGAGTGCGAAATGAGCATCGCCGATCGTGAGGTCGACCTCAGCGCCGAGGAGAGCGAAATCGTCGGGGCGGTTCACCGTTTCGCCGTCGAAGTGCTGAGGCCGATCGGCCGCCAGCTCGACACGATGACCCCCGAGGAGGTGATAGCGGCCGACTCTCCCCTGTGGAAGGTCTACGCCCGCTATCGCGAGCTCGGCATCGGAGATGTAAGGGCCGGGTCCACCGGGTTGTCGCCCGAGCGCCAGGCCCGCCTCCAGTGCATGATCGGCGAAACCATCGGCTGGGGCGACGCCGGGCTGGCGATCAGCATCGGAGTGTCCACCTTTCCCGGCATGATGGCCGAGGCGAGCGGCAACCCCGAGCTGATCGAACGCTTCGGCGGCCCGGCGATCATCGGAAGTTGGCCGATCACCGAACCGGACCATGGCAGCGACCTGATTCTCTTCGGCGGCGACCTCACCTCCATGCCCGGCAGGCCCAACTGTGTGGCCCGAAAAGATGGCGACCACTTCGTGATCACCGGCCAGAAGGCGGCCTGGGTGTCCAACGGCAGCATCGCCAACGCCGGCGCCCTGTTCTGTGGGGTCGACATGGGCGACGGCCGGGTCCAGGGCCTGGCCGCCTTCCTGGTACCCCTCGACGTCGACGGGGTGAGACGCGGTAAGCCCCTCGACAAGATGGGCCAGAGGGCCCTCAACCAGGGCGAGATCTTCTTCGACGAGGTGAGGGTGCCGGCCTCATACATGGTCGTACCGCCCGAGTTCAGCCAAATCTCACACGACATGGTGCTCACCACTGCCAACGGAGGCATGGGCACCACCTTCGTGGGGGTGGCGCAGGCCGCCCTGGACCTCGCCCTCGACTACGCCAAGGAGCGCCAGCAGGGTGGAGGCCCGATCATGCGCCACCAGAGCGTGAAGGCGCGCTTGTTCGAGATGTACCGCAAGGTCGAAGCGGCGCGAGCGCTCAACCGGCGCTGCATCCAGATCAACTCGATGGCGAGCGTGCCACGACCCGAACTGGCGGTTGCCTCCAAGGTCACCTCCACCCAGACAGCGTTCGAAGTGGCCAGCGATGCAATGCAGATCTTCGGTGGCAATGGGCTCAGCCGCGAGTACCCGATCGAGAAGCTCCTGCGCGACGCCAGGGCCTCGATGATCGAGGACGGATGCAATCACGTGCTCGCCCTGGCCGCCGCCGACAGGCTCTGACGAGAGTCGCGACGACTACTCGCTGGTGAGAACCCTCAGCGCGGCGCGGGTGCGCTCGTACTCGCCGGGATCGGAGGAGTAGTTGACAGCAATGAATTCGGTTGCCCCCGCAGCGGCGTAACCCCTGATCGCCTCGACCACTTCCTCTTCGGTACCGACGATGGCGACGTCGGCGGGACCGCCGGCACCCTCCCGGTCGAGCATCGCCCGGTAAGACGGGAGGTAGCCGTACATCGCCAGCATCTCGCCGGCGCGAGCCTTGGCCCCGTCGACGTCGGCGGTGACGCACACCGGTGCGCTAGCCAGAACTTCGGGCGCCCGATCACGGCCGGCCTTCTCGGCGGCGGCGGTGATCTCGGGCACGATGTGCTCGGAGATCGTCTTCGGCCCGCACATCCACGTGGTGGTGCCGTCGGCGATGGTGCCGGCGACCTTCAGCATCTGGCTGCCGAGAGCGGCCAAGATGATGGGGAAGGGTGCCGCCTCCGCCACCGTCAGGGACGCGTTGCAGCTCACCGTTTCACCGGTGAAGGCGACGCTGCGCTCGCGCACCAGGGCACACAGCACAGTCAGGTACTCGCGGGTGCGCAGCACCGGCCGGTCCCAGGGCAGGCCGAGCATCGACTCGATCACGATCTGATGGGAGAGACCGACACCCAGCTTCAACCGACCGCCCGTGGCAGCCTGGACGGTAAGCGCCTGTTGGGCCAGCACCAGGGGGTGACGGGGGGTCATCGGCACCACCGCGATTCCGAGGTCGACGCCGGGAACGTCGGGGGCGATGATCGCCAAGGTGGTGAGGGGATCGACGCCGAAGATGCTGGGCAGCCAGAAGGAGGAACAGCCGTCCTCCACCGCGTGCCGACCCTCGGTGCGGATCCCTTCCAGGCCGCCGCGGTTGATGACGTCGCCGGTGAAACTGCCGATCCTCATGTATCCCCCTCAGGTCCAGTTGCCGGCTCCCCGCAACTCGGCACAGCCTAAAGGTGAGACCGGGTCGATCACTAGCGGTTGAGGTATTCCCTCAGCCGGCGTTCGGCGTCGTCGCCGAAGAGGATCCGAGCCACTTCGTCGAGACCGGCCGAGGTTCGAATATCCGCGTCGGTCACCACTTGCTCGATCTTCGACCGGCGGCGCATGAAGTCCTCCAGGCGGGTGATCATCTCGGTGTTCGCGGCCAGGTAGAGCTCGACACGCAGGTAGTCCGCGTTCTCCATGATGTCTTCACCCATGCGCGGGTCGTCGCCGATGGCCTCGAGCATCGAGAAGGCGCGACGGCCGTAGCGGCGCCACAGCCTGTCCGTGAGCGGTTCGGTATCGGGCCTTGTGCGCAAGGAGTCGAGCTTCATCAGCCTGGCCTGGCGGTAGAACTCGGAGCGGGTAGCCGCCGCCGGCTCACCGAACCAGTTCTGTAGGTCCTTCTCCAGAGGCACACCGAGTGACTGGACCTGGTCTGCCACCTCCTCGCCGACGTTGAGGCAATCGGTGAGCTTGCCGCCGAAGATGGTGACCAGCTTCATCCGTCGATCGGTCTCGATGGAGTGCTTCCGGCTCAGCGAGGTCCAGTCGACTTCGCGCTGGTCGCCCCCGGAGGCCTTGACCACCAGCGGCCTCACCCCGGAGCGCTCGGCGATCACGTCGTCGGTTGTGAGGGGCTGGCGAAGGGAGAGGCGCCGATTGATCTGATCGAGCAGGAATTCGCGATCGTCGGGCTCGACTCGGGTGAACGGTTCGTCGACGCGGGTGTCGGTGGTACCGATCACCGAGCGGTTGCCCATCGGCAGCACGTAGAACAACCTCTGGGTGTCGTCGAAGAAGGCGAGCACCCTCTGGTGGTTGTCGGTGGTGAGGCGCGGCACCACGAGATGGATGCCCTTCGAGTACACGATTCGGTGGTCTGTGCTCACCCCCCACGACCGGTTGAGCTCGTCGACGAACGGGCCGGTGGCGTTCACCAGAACCTTCGCCGTAGTCGTCAGCTCCTCGCCGGTCTCGACGTCGCGCAGCCGGGCTACCCAGCGGCCACCCTCACGATCGGCGGTGACCAGCTCGACATAGTTGGCCGCGGTGGCACCGGCCTCGAGCGCTGAGCGGACGAAGGAGAAGACGAACCGGGAGTCGTTGTCGATCAGGTAGGCGTCGCGGTATTCGATGCCGCCACGCACCTCGGTGGTGTCGATCACCGGCTCTTCGTCATCAATCTCCGCAGCGCTGAGCAGGCGCGGGTGACGCGTACCGAACAGCCCTATCCCCCAGTAGCCGAAAGCCCCGAGGGCGGCGAACCAGGGCGGATAGGGCGATGACTGGTCGAGGCTGGCGAGGAAGCTGATCTCCTTTATGTTGTCCGGGTAGGCCTTCATCAGCCGGTTGCGGGACCGGCACAGCTTGAACACGAGCAGCAGTTCATAGTGCTCGAGGTACTTGAAGCCACCCCACACCAGGTTCGAAGATTCCTGGCTGGTGAAGTGGCCGAAGTCGCCACGATCGATCAGGGCGACAGAGGCACCCCGGCCGGCCAGGGCAGCCGCAGTGACCGCGCCGTTGATCCCGCCACCCACGACCAGGACATCGAAGGTTCCCCCGCGGAGTCGGTCGAGGTGGGACGGACGGAGCGCCATGACCCCAGTCTGGCGCATCATCAGGCCGTTGACCCCCGCGGGCCGGGCCGGCTTGTTCGGATCGACTGGTCGATACGATGTCAGGTTCACTCCTGCAGCCTGATCGAGCTCTGCAGAGGTGGCTGATCACGCCATGACCACACCACCCACGCCCTACTACCTCGTCGACGAACGGCGCCTGGAGCAGAACCTCCAGGTGATCGATCACGTTCGCTCCCGCTCCGGAGCGAAGGCCGTGCTCGCCCTCAAGTGCTTTTCCACCTGGGGTGTCTTCCCCCTCATGCGGCGGTACCTGGATGGCACCACCTCCAGCTCGGTTTACGAGGCCAGGCTCGGCCACGAGCACTTCGGCGGCGAGACCCACGCCTACAGCGTCGCCTTCGACCGAGGCGAGGTGATCGAGGTCGCTTCCTTCGCCGACAAGGTGATCTTCAACTCGGTGTCTCAGCTCGAGGCCTACCGCGACCTCGTCGCCGGGGTTTCGGTGGGGTTGAGGGTCAACCCAGGCTTCAGCACCTCGGGCTTCGATCTCGCCGATCCCGCCCGCCGGTTCTCGCGGCTCGGTGTGGTCGGCGACGACGAGCTGGCGCGGGTGGCGCCCATGCTGAACGGGCTCCTGTTCCACTTCAACTGCGAGAACACCGATGTTGAGAGCATCTCCCGCTCCCTCCACCTGATCGGCGAACGCTACGGCTCGGTGCTGCGGGGCGTGGACTGGGTGAGCCTCGGTGGCGGCATCTCCTTCACCTCACCGGACTATCCCCTCGACCCGTTCTGCGACTCCCTCGCCGCCTTCGCCGACCTCCACCGGGTGCAGGTTTACCTCGAGCCCGGCGAAGCGGCTGTCACCGGTGCCGCCGAACTGGTCACCACCGTGCTCGATGTGGTGCACAACGAGATCGACGTCGCCGTGGTCGACGCTTCGTTAGAGGCCCACATGCTGGACCACCTGATCTATGGCACCAACCCACGGGTGAGCGACGCCAGCTGCCGGCCGGCATCGGGTGATGGTCGCCGGCTGCACCTGCCTGGCCGGCGACGTGTTCGGCGATTACCGCCTGGCGGCGCCGCTGAGCGTCGGCGACGAGGTCCGATTCGCCGATGCTGCCGGCTACACGATGGTCAAGACCTCCTGGTTCAACGGCGTCCGCATGCCGTCGATCGCGGTCCGCCGGCTCGATGGCACCATCGAGACCATCCGCGAGTTCGCGTACGAAGACTTCGAACGCAGCCTCTCGTGAGCACCCCCACCGAAATCGAAGGGATGTCACCGTGAAACCCAATCTCCTCATCATCGGCGCCGGTGGCGTCGCCCACGTCGCTGCTCACAAGGCAGCGCTGCACAACGACGAGTTCGGCGACATCTGTATCGCCTCACGCACCCTGTCCAAGGCCGAGGCAATCATCGAGAGCGTGAAGAGGCGCGGTCATGTGGGCGACCCCACGCCGAAGCTGCACGCCCGCCAACTCGACGCCCTCGACGTGGCGGCCACGGTGGCGCTCATCCGTGAAACCGGCTCCCGGATCGTGCTCAACCTCGGTTCCGCCTTCCTCAACATGTCGGTGCTCGAGGCGTGTCTCGAAACCGGCGCCGCCTACATCGACACGGCCATCCACGAGGACCCCGACACCGTTTGCGAGGACCCACCCTGGTACGCGAACCATGAGTGGAAGCGCAGGGATCGGTGCGCCGAGCGCGGCGTGACGGCGATCCTCGGCGCCGGCTTCGACCCCGGCGTGGTCAACGCTTACTGCGCTCTCGCCGCCAAGCACCACTTCGACACCATCGACACAATCGACATCCTCGACGTCAACGCCGGGCGCCATGGTCGCTACTTCGCCACCAACTTCGACCCCGAGATCAACTTTCGCGAGTTCGTCAAGGTCTGGACGTGGATCGACCGCCAATGGCGCGAGTACCCCACCCACACGGTGAAGAGGATGTTCCACTTCCCTGTCGTTGGCGACCAGCCCGTGTACCTGAACGGGCACGACGAACTGCATTCGCTGGCCGCGAACATCGACGCCAACAGCATCCGCTTCTGGATGGGTTTCGGCGACCACTACATCAACGTCTTCACCCTGCTGCGCACCCTCGGTTTCCTCGGTCACCTGCCGGTCACCCTCGACGATGGGCGCGAGGTAGTACCCCTGAAGCTGGTCAAGGCCCTTCTCCCTGACCCCCAGACCCTCGCCCCCGACTACACCGGCAAGACCTGCATCGGCTGCGTCGTCAAGGGCACCAAGCAGGGAGTGCCGCGGGAGCTGTTCATCTACCAGGTGTCCGACCACGCCGAGGCGTACGCAGAGGTGGAGTCGCAGGCCATCAGCTACACCGCCGGCGTGCCTCCGGTGGCGGCCGCCCTCTTGGTGGCGCGAGGGGACTGGGACATCGCCAGGATGGTGAATGTCGAGGAACTCGACCCCGACCCGTTCATCGAGTTGCTCGACGTCATGGGGCTGCCCACCGAGTACCTCGAGATCGAGCCCGGTAGCTCGGCATCGTTCAACGGCACCGTCGGCGGCCTCCACGACGAGATCGCCAACTCGACCGCCACCGTCACCGTGTCGGCCGCCGACCCGATGATCGCCGTGCGCCCCGGAGACAGCTAGCACACCACCCGACGGCAAATGACCCGGCGCACATGCGCACAATTGGCGGGTGAATGCATCCGGCACCCCTCGTCGCGGTGTGCTCGCATGCGTATCCGGGGCTTTGGGCTCGGTGGTGTTTCCCGGTGTCGGCCACCTCGCCATCCGCGCCCGCCTCCGCCGGCCCGTCGTGATTGCCGCCGTGGTCGACGCGATCGCCGCCGCCGGCCTGATCGTGATCCTTGCCCGGGTGCGCAGCCGCTCCGACCTGGTCGACATCATCGCTGACCGCGCCGTGTTCGTCGGTATCGCCGTCGGGTTCGCGACCATGGCCGCCACCCGCCTGTGGACGGCCATGGATGCCGCATGGCAGGCAAGGCCCGAGGACGACTCCCTGCAGGCCGGTGCCATCTTCCTTGCCTCACTGGTGACGATCGGGGGAGTCGCCCCGCTGGCGATCTCCTCGATCTATGTGTGGGAGACCGACCGCGCCGTGGAGGAGGTGTTCTCCGACCACGAGGCGACAACCGCCGAACCAACGCCTCTGACCACTACCACGACCACCACACGCGTCGTCGACCACTACGTCGATGCTCGTCGACGACACCATCCCACCCACCTCGACTTCTCCACCCACCACGACACCACCGCCCTTTGAAGGCACCGAACGTGTGAACGTGCTGCTTCTCGGCGGCGACGCCGGCGCCGACAGGTGGAGCCTGCGGACCGACTCGATGATCGTCGTGTCCGTCGACCCCGTCACCGGCTACACCGCGATGATCTCGGTGCCCCGCAACCTTCGTCGATTGCCCTTCCCGACCGGCACCGCTCTGGCGGACGCCTTCCCCGAGGGCTTCACCGACATCGCCAACGCCGTCTACACCTATGTCGACGGACACCGCGAGCTCGCCGGCGGTGGCGGCAATGCCGGTGCTCAGGCCATCAAGTTGGGTATCGCCCAACTCCTCGGCATACCGATCCACTACTACGTGCTCGTCGACATGGCGGGGTTCGTCGACGTGGTGGACGCCATCGGGGGCATCGACATCTATGTCGCCAAGAGGGTGCCCTCGGCGCTCAACCCACCCGGTTCGAAACATCCCGTCCCGGACTGGTACGAGGTCGGCGAGCAGCACATGGACGGCACCCTCGCCCTCGGATACGCGCGTTCACGCCGGGTCGACAGCGACTACAGCCGCATGGCCCGCCAACGCTGTGTGCTCGCCGGGATCGCCGAAGCTGCCACGCCGCGCGCGATCGCCACCGGGCTCACCGATCTCGTCGGGGCGTTCGGCGACGCCGTTCGTTCCGACATCCCCCGCGACCGTCTCGGTGAGCTGGCCCAGTTGATGGACCTCTACTCACAGGCAGGCGGACTCACCGCGGTGCGCACCCTGCACCTCGCCCCACCTCTCGTCGACCCCGTCGTCTGGGACGCAGCCGAGGTGCGCTCCTACGTGCTCGGCGTGCTCACCCCTGGTGCCGAGGTCGGGGGCACCCCACCACCCCTTCTGTCCGACGAGTGCAGGTGAGCCCGGCGATCGCCGTTTGCCCCTGAACCGGCAAGCATCTGCAGTTTAGAAATTCCGCGACCTGATCAACCCATCCGCCACAATCTGATTATTTCTCTTCTCGCTTTTGATCAACAGACGTACTACACTCTGATTATTCCTCTGAAACCCTCGAGGTCAGAATGCAGTATCTTCCACGAGTTGTCGACGTCGAACTCCGCCGTCGCCTGAACGCGGCAGGCGCTGTCGTGATAGAGGGACCAAAGGCGTGCGGCAAGACCGAGACGGCGCGCCAACAGGCGGTCAGCGCGGTATTTCTCGATACCGATGTCTCCGCCCAGCAGGCGTTCAAGGTCGAACCCTCGCTGATCCTCGACGGGCCGACACCGCGCCTGGTCGACGAATGGCAGGTCGAGCCACAGGTGTGGAACCACGTCAGACGGCTGGTCGACGATCGTCGCATGCCGGGCCAGTTCATCCTCACCGGGTCCTCTGTCCCCCGCGACGACGCCAATCGGCATGCGGGTGCGGGGCGCTTTTCCTTCCTGCGGATGCGCCCGATGACCCTGTTCGAGACTGGGCACACCAACGGGTCCGTCTCACTGGCGGCGCTGATGAATGGGCAGCCGGCGCGCAGCCCCGATCCTGGGTTGACCGTTGCGGACCTTGCTGATCGCATCACGGTCGGCGGGTGGCCGGCACAACAGGGTCGACCCATCGTCGACGCCAGTCAGGCGGCCCACGACTACCTCGAGCAGATTCGCCAGGTCGACATCGGTCGCCTTGCGGGACATTGGCGCGACCCGGTCAAGGTCGGCCGTCTCTTGACGTCGCTGGCGCGCAACGTAGCAACCGAAGCAGCCATCACCGTGTTGGCCGCGGATGTCGGTGGCTTCGACGGGCCCCTCGCTTGGAACACCGTCGCCGACTACTTGAACACCCTCGAGCGCCTGATGATCATCGAGGATCAACCTGCATGGGCGCCGCACATGCGATCGAAGGCCACTTTGCGTTCCTCGGCCAAACGCCACTTCGTCGACCCCTCCCTGGCTGTGGCTGCGATGGGAGGAAGCCCGCGCGCCTTCTCCGTGATCTGAACCTTCTCGGCTTGCTGTTCGAATCGCTCGTGGTGCGCGACCTTCGGGTCTTCGCCCAGCCTCTCGATGGTCACGTCTACCACTACCGGGACAACAACGGCCTTGAAGTGGACTCGATCGTGCAACTGGCCGATGGCCGCTGGGCGGCATTCGAGGTCAAGCTCGGTGCCGGCCTCATCGAGGATGGTGCGGCGACCCTCAGAAAGTTCGCCTCCATCATCGACACGGAACGAACTGGAGCACCGGCCGTCCTCGCGGTCATCTCCGGAACCGGCTACGGCTACGTACGAGACGATGGCATTAGTGTCATCCCCATCGGCGCACTCGCCCCGTAGGCGAGCCGCGATCAGGGTTCGATGACGATCCACCCGCGCTGTTGCAGTTCGGCGGCGAGCATCTCGTTGGATGCCTCTCGCACGGCTCGCTCGACCGCCGACGGGCGAGCCGCCGGTGTCGTTCGTCGCGTGGGTGCGGGCACCGCTTCCGGCACCGGGTTCTCCGACTCGGCTTGCTCGAGCTGGTCGATGAAGGCCTGCGCCTCGTCGCGGGTGAACTTGCCACCGGCTTGGCGTTGGGTGAACCCCATCGGGCCGCGGGCATCCCGGAAGTCCGTGTGACCCGCAGCTTCGAGCAGTTCGAGCAGGTCGCGGACCTGCTTGGCAGAGGCCGGTGGGCCCGATTGTTGACCGAATGCCATCAGCGAGGTTCTCCCATTCCGGGTTCGTGGGCCATCAACAAGGGCCGGCTGACCGGGCCGAAAAAGTCGAACGCCGCCGATCCCTGAGGACCGGCGGCGCACTCGAACTTGATATCAGATCACTCGGACGTTTTGGGCTTCATCGCCCTTGCGGCCGGGGCCGACGTCGAACTCGACCTTCTGGCCCTCGTCGAGGGACTTGTAACCAGTACCCGCGATGTTGGAGTGATGGACGAAGACGTCCTCTCCACCCTCGCGTGAGATGAAGCCGAAGCCCTTCTCGCTGTTGAAGAATTTTACGGTGCCTTGCATTGGTATCTGCTCTCATTTCGAGCAGACCCTTTTGGCGTGCTCACGCCATGACGTTACGCCATCGCGGGCACCGATCCACCCAATCTCGAAAATCGGGGGTCTTGCTCAAGGGATGAGAGCCCCCGGATTGAGGACCCCCGCAGGGTCCAGAGCCCGCTTCGCCGCGCCCAACGCTGCCGCGAACGGGTCGGGTCGCTGCCGATCGTATCCCGGTCGGTGGTCGCGACCGACGGCGTGGTGGTGGGTGACGGTGGCCCTGTGGCGGGTGAGGATCTCCATCGATGCGGCCTTCAGCTCGTCCCACATCGCCAGCTCGGAACCTCGCCGGGCGGCAGCGATGACGGTGAAGTAGGGGGCGGCACCGTCGGGATACACATGGGTGAAACGGCAGTTGACCAGCCCCGGGGAACCGGTGACGGCCCGAATCGCCTCACCCATCTCGCCGATCACGTCGTGGTAGAGCGCCTCGACCCGGTCCCAGGTGGTCGCCGTCTCGAAGGTCTCGACGATGGCGCTCATGCGGGCCAGGCCGTCGCGCATGTACGGCATCCGCAGGAAGGAGGACCTCCATGCCTCGGCGTCACCGTCGCGGCCCTTTGCCGGCGTGTCCGTTGCCGGTTCGGCCCCGGATGGAGTGCCGCCGTGGTCGCAGGCGATCTCGACCAGTTGGGCGAGTTGGTGGTCGACCGGATGGTGAGCCGACTCGACTCCGAGCACGAGCACCGAGCGACCCGCCGGCCCACCGAGCGAGAGTGCGGCCTCGCCCGGGTCGAGGAGCCGGCAGTTGGCCGGGTAGATGCCCGACTGGGCGATTGCCCTCACGGCCCCCATCGCCTGGCTGAAATCGGTGTATGAGATCGAGACCGACCGGAGGTGTTCGGGACGTCGCTGGATGCGCATCCAGGCCTCGGTGATCACGCCGAGGATGCCCTCCGAGCCGAGGAACAGGCGATCGGGTGACGGGCCGGCGCCCGACCCCGGCAGGCGCCACGACTCGCTGACACCGACCGGGGTGACGACACGAAGCGACTCGACGAAGTCGTCGATGTGGGTGTGCAGGGTGGCGTAGTGCCCGCCGGCGCGGGTGGCCAGCCAGCCGCCGAGAGTGGAGAACTCGAAGCTCTGCGGGAAGTGGCGCAAGGTGTAGCCGTCGGGCCTGCAACTGGTCTTCCAGCACCGGCCCCAAGGCACCGGCCTGGATGCGCGCAGCAAGGCTTGTGGGGTCGATCTCGAGAACCCGGTCCATGCGGGTCATGTCGAGCGACACCACGCCGGCGTGGGTGTCGCCGCGGTACTCGACGCCACCGACCACCGAGCTCCCTCCACCGTAAGGGATGACCGCGATGTTGGCTTCGCCGGCCCAGTCGATGATGTCGACCACGTCTGTCTCATGGGTCGGGTAGGCGACGAGGTCGGGGGCGGCGTCCAGACGGCCGCTCAGGGCGCGTACCGACGTCGCGGTAGGCCTTGCCGTAGGTGTGCCCGGCGCGGTCGGGCCGAGCCGAGGTCATCACCCCGGCCAACGCCGCCGGAGGAACGATGCGCGGGGCGGGCAGGACGACGTCGGCCAGCGCTGGCACAGACAGAGGGGCTTGCTCCAGCCCGGGCAGCATCGCCGCGTACCCAGCACACTCAGCATCGGGCATGGCCAGCTCGGCCCACCCCCAGCCCCACCAGGAGCGAGTACGTCCACCGGAGAGCGTCATGGCCGCATCATCTCACCCACGACCCGCAGTCGCAGCGGCAGAACGGTGCCACCGGGGAGATGTAGCGTGCCCCGGCGATGGATCACACGGGCAGACCACCCTCCGGACACCGACTTGACGGCATCAAAGGCGGCCTGAGCGGCATCGAGAGGCGGGCCCTCGAAGCAATCTGTGACGCGATGGTCCCCTCCACCGGGAGTAGCGACACCGGGTTGGGCGAGGGTGCCGTAGAGCTAGGGGTGCCCGCCGAAATCGAGAGGTGGATCGCCTCTTTCAGCCCTTCCTCCCGCCAGGCGGTGAGGGCGATGCTCATCGGCTACAACTTCTCGCCCCTGTTCTCACGCCACGTGAGGCCCTTCACCCGGCTGTCCCCGTCGGATCGCGGCGGCATGGGTCGACGCCAGCGGGAACCGTGGGTTCCGCGCCCGGCGCGAGGCGTTCTCCGGACTGCAGACCCTGGTGCAGATCGCCTACGCATCGCACCCTCGCATCGCTCAGGCCATCGGCTACGACGGCGCTCCCCTGCTCCCTCTCACTGAGCGCCCCGCACCGTCGTCTCTCCCGGTTCGCTCGTGGCCAGACGTCGAGACGTCGATCGAGGTCGACGTTGTCATCGTCGGCAGTGGCGCCGGTGGGGCGGTGGCCGCCGACATCCTCGCCCGGGCCGGGCTCCGGGTCGTCGTACTCGAAGAGGGGGGCGCCTACCGGGTGGAGGAGGAAACCGAGAGCCGCCCGATCGACAAGATGCTCCGCCTGTTCCGCGACAACGGCCTCACCTTCGCCATCGGTTCGCCGGTGATCTCGCTGCCGATGGGAAGGGCGGTCGGCGGCACCACCGTCGTCAACTCCGGCACATGCTTTCGCACCCCCGACGGTGTGCTCGCCGACTGGTCCCGTGGCGGTGTCAGTGGCGTCACCCCCGACGACATGGCACCGATCTTCGACGAGGTCGAAGACGTGCTCGGCGTGCAGCCGGTGCCCGAGAACGTGCTCGGCACCAACGGCTCGGTTGCCCGTCGCGGCGCCGAGGCGCTCGGTTGGTCCGGCGGACCGATCCGCCGCAACATCCGCGGCTGCCACGGCCACGGCACATGCGGCTTCGGGTGCCCGATCGACGCCAAGCAGGCGATGCACGTGTCGTACCTGCCCGCGCCGTCGCCGCCGGGGCCGAGGTGGTGGCCTACGCCCGGGTAACCGAGATCTGGATGGAAGGTGGCCGGGCAGTCGGGGTGATCGCCGATCTTCTCGACGCGGAGACCGACCAGCCGCAGGCCCGGTTGAAGGTGAGGGCACGCGTCACCGTGCTCGCCGCCGGAGCGGTGTACACGCCCGCGCTGATGATGCGCCAGAAGCTCGGGCGGTCGTCGGGCCAGTTGGGCCGCAACCTCGTGGTCCACCCCGGCGCGGGCACCAGCGCCCTGTTCGACGAAGAGCTCTCCGCCTGGCGGGGCACGATGCAGAGCTACTACGTCGACGAGCACCTCGACGACGGGGTGCTGCTCGAAGCCACCTTCCCACCCCCCGGCCTCGGCTACTCGGCTGGTTCGCTGCCCGGCTGGGGCCACGACAAGGACCTCCTCGGCATCTACCCGCGGGTCGCATCGATGGGGTCGATCTGCAGCGATGCCGGCAATGGGCGGGTGAGGCCGATGGGCAAGAACGGCGCTTTCATCCGATATTCGTTGTCGGAACGCGACGCCTACCGGGTGGTGGACGGCATCGCCCGCTCGGCCGAACTGTTCTTTGCCGCCGGGGCGAAAACGGTGTACCCGATGCTGCCCGGGCTGGCGTCGATCTCCTCGCCGAAGGACGTCGAGCGCATCCGCCACGGCAGGTGGAAGCGCTCCGAACTGCATGTCTCCGCCTACCACCCGATGGGCAGCGCTCGTATGGGTTCCGATCCGGCCACCTCAGTGGTCGATCCGTGGGGAAGGGTCTGGGACGTTCCAGGTCTTTGGGTGCTCGATGCTTCGATCCTGCCCTCGTCGACCCACGTCAACCCCCAAATCACGATCATGGCCCTCGCTGCACGCTGTGCAGCCCGTCTCGCCGACACCCTGAGCTGACCGATGGCGATCGACATCGTGGGTGCTCAACGGGTGCTGGTGGTGTGCAATCGGGCCGCCCACGGAGGAGCAGCCGAGCTCGGCGACGAGGTCGCCAAGGTATGTCGTGACCTCGGTTGCGAGCCCATGCTCCTGTCGCCTCAAGGTAAGGAAAGGGCGGTGGCGGAGATATCCGCCGAAGTGGCCGCTGGGCGGTGGGCCGCCATCGTGGCCGTCGGTGGTGATGGCACCGTGCGCACCGTCGCCGAAGGCATCGCCCGGGGGCTCGGCCGCCTGCCGGCTGGACCGGCTGGACCGACGGTAGGCAGCAGCACCGGCGACGCTGGTGGCACCGGGCCGGCCCTGCTCGTGGTCCCTGGCGGAACTGGTAACTCCGTTTACCGCGCCCTGTGGGAGGACCGCCCCTGGCCGGAGGTGCTAGCCGAGGCACTGACGGGTCGTGCCCGGGTCCGCGACCTGGACCTGTTGCACATCATCGGCACCGGTACCGTCGCCATGCTCGGCGTCACTGCCGGCCTCATCGCCGAGACCGTGAGGGTCTCCGAGGGGCTCGTCGGCACGTCGGGACGCGATCTGTACTCGGCGGCGATAATCACCGCGCTCGGGCAGCACGTTCCGTTCCCGGCTTTCGTCACGGTCGACGGTGAGGTGCTCCACGAAGGGCCGACCTCCCTCGTCGCCATCGGTGGGGCGCGCCACCGCTCGGGCACATTCCAGCTCCTCCCCCGATCGGTACTCGACGACGGGCTGCTCGACGTGTGCGTGATCCGCGGCGTCGATGCCTCGGAGTTCATCGGGCTCGCCGGAGTGGTGACCGCCGGCGAACACATCGGCCGGCCCGAGGTGGCTTACGCCCAGGGCATTTCGGTGACGATCGAACGCACCGACCGTGCCCCCCTTTGCGTCGAGAACGATGGCGACGTGAGGCACGACGAGGAGACGAGGCTCACCGTGGAAGTGCTTCCCGCTGCGGTGCCGACCTTCGCCCCGCTGATACCTGTTGCCGGCTGATCCGCAACCGGCCTCAACCCAGGGCAGCGGCGAGGACCCTGGCAACCTCGGGTGCCGCCAGCTCGTTTAGCTCGCCGAGCGAGTCGGCGACTGCCTGGGACCCACCACAGGCGAGGAACTTCTCGGTCATCAATCGGGGATGGTCGCGGCGCGTCGCCGGCCCTGCTGCACCGATGGGAATGTCGCACGTCTCCTCGATCACTCTCCCGTCCACGAGGTGCACCTCGACGCGCGAGCCGATGGCCTTCTCTGCGTGTTCGAAGCTCGCTGCCGGGGGAGTCAACTCGGCGGCCAGCGAGGCGGCGAGATCGCCACCCTGGGATACGAGCCAGGCGGCGGCACGTTGCGGCCCAGCCTGGCGGAGGGCCTCGCCGAGGGGCGCTGTGGCCAGCAGGGAGCGCCGGGTGATCGCCTCGTCGTGCTCGACGCGCACCTTGGCAGCGAGTTGCCAACGCTCGGCGTCGTCGAGCAGGGGTGAATGGAAATCGTGGTGGGTCAGCGAGCCCGAAAGTAGGGGTACGGCCACGCTGTAGCCGACGGAGAAGTTGAGCGCGGCGACGGTGGAGTCGGGGCCGTTCACGTGGGGAGCGGCGCGCAGGTCCACCGCCACGGTGAGGATGCCGGCGTGGACGACGATCTCGCTCACGTCGGCCGCTCGAATGCCCGGGAGGCGGCGGTGCAGGGCGATCGCACAGTCGATCGCAGGGTCGAGGTAGGCGCAGCCGGGGTGAACCTTGAACGAGGTGGTCTCCGTGTGCCACCGCTCACCGAGACCGGCGACAACCGCGTCGGGCAGGGGCTCGGTGGCGAAGCGGGCCAGAAAACCCTCTGGGTGCTCGAGGATGTCGGCGGCCCCGCGCAGACCCACGGCAGCGGCGTCGCAGGCGTCGAGCCCGGTACGGATCGGTACCGAAGCGGTGAACAGCTTGGCGTCGCTGCCGAGGAAGGCCCGGTGCAAAGACCAGGGTGGAGCGGCGAGGGCCAGCCCCCAGGCGTTCACCCATCGGTCCGCCGGGGCCCCTTCGGCGTGGAGCCGGGCGGCGGGTGCACCCACGAGGTGGGCGTGGGCGGCGGTCTGGCCGCGGTGCGGTCCGAGCGTGGCCGCGGCGGTGACACGCGCCGCGCACTCCCCTGCGGAGACAACTGCGGCGAGGAGTGAGGGGCCGTCGAGCCGGAGATGGGCGGCGTAGGCCACGGGTACGTTGACCGTGGAGTGGGTGACGTGACCGGCGTAGACGGTGTCGTCGTAGTCGAGTGCCATCGTGAGCGAGGCCAGCACCGAAGCAGCCCGGCGGGGATCGGCCTGGGTGGGCGGGCCGAACGCAGCCACGATCTTGCGACCCAAGGGATGGTCCAGGCTCGCCCGAGCGGCAGCGAGCTGGGAGAGCACCTGACTACGTGCATATGCAACAACACGATCAGGCACATCGTCGAAGGTGAGCGCGCTCCCCCAAGCGGCGAGGGTCTCGGTCAGGGTCATCGCCGGGCAGCCTATGTGGGGCGCGCTCCTCACCGGTTCCCCGGCGGATGAGCCCTCTGGGCCACATGACTATGGTTCCGGCATGCATATGGGGGGCAGGGACATCGAGGTCATAGCCGACGCCGACGTAGTGGTTGCCGGTGGCGGGCCGGGCGGGCTGGGCGCAGCGTTGGCCGCGGCACGGTCAGGGCGCGCGTCGTGCTGTGCGAGCGCTACGGCTTTCTTGGCGGCAACTTCACCACAGCCGTTGTCGGCACCGTTTGCGGCCTGTACGCCAACCGCGGCACCGACGACGCGCCGGCCTTCGAGCTGGCTGTCGGCGGGATTGCGGAGGAGATCACCTCCACCCTCAGCGCCCGGGGTGCAGGGATGGGCCCGATCCCGTTCAAGGACCACACCGCCGTCTTCATCTACCAGGCCTGGGCGGCCAAGAGGCTGTTCGACCACCTCGTGACCAACGAGGACCGAATCGAGCTGCTGCTCCACGCCACCGTCGCCGACGCGATAGTGGACGACGGGACGATGACTGCCCTCGTCGTCGCCACCAAGAGGGGGCTGAAGGCGATCACCGGCAAGGTCTTCATCGACGCCACCGGCGACGCCGACGTCTCGGTGTACGCGGGTGTCCCCACCGAGATCGGGCCCCAGGGAGCGCGACAGTACGCATCGATGCAGTTCCTCATGCAGCGCGTCGACGACAGCGCGGCCTTCACGGCCAACGCGGTCCTGGCAAGCGTGATCGCCGAGCATGGCGCCCACCTGTCGCGCGACGGTGGAGCGGTGGTCCCCACATTCCACCCCGGAGAGTTCTGGGGGGCGATGACCCGGGTGCGCAACCCGGACGGTTCCCCGATCGACACAACCGACCTCCGCCAGGCCACATGGGGTGAACTCGAGGGCCGCCGGCTTGCCGAGGAGGCCGCCGAGTTCCTCCGCACCCACGTTCAGGGTTTCGAGTCGTCGTTCCTCTCCGACACAGCCGTCCAGTTGGGTGTGCGCGAGACGCGTCACGTGCTCGGCGAGTACACCCTTACCGGCGACGACGTGAGCACCGGGGCACGTTTCGACGACGCGATCGGCGCCTGCGCGTGGCCCCAGGAGTACCACGTCACCGGCAGATCCACCCAGTACCGGTTCCTGCCCCCGGGCACCACCTACCAGATCCCGTTCCGCAGCCTGCGCCCCCAGGGGGTCGCCAACCTCCTCGTCGCCGGAAGGTGCATCTCGGCCGATCATCACGCCCTGGCTTCGGTGAGGGTGATGGCCCCCTGCCTGGTGATGGGCGAGGCGGCTGGGAATGCGGCGTCAATTGCCTCACGCGATTCGGGTGGGCGGATCGCCGAGGTCGACGTGGCGGAGCTTCAGGATGCTCTGCAAAAGGCCGGCGCCAGGCTCGAGTAGAAGTACCGTCCGATGGCGTGACCTCCGACGGCCGGCCCTTGGGCGACAAACTTCGGCGGCTGTGGCGGTTCAGCGCCGTGTCGGTGATGAACATCGTGATCACCCAGGCCCTTCTCCAGGGCGCCTACCGATGGTCACCCTTGGGCGCCGCAGGGTCCAACGTGTTTGCCGTGACCGTCTCGGCCATCCCCGCCTACCTCGTCATGCGGCGATGGGTCTGGGGCAAGCACGGCAGCCACAGCATCACCAGGGAGATCGTCCCGTTCTGGGCGTACACCCTCCTTGGGCTGGGCCTGAGCACTGGGGCCGTGGCCGTGGCGGATCGACACTGGCACTCGGCGACGGCGGCCTCGGTGACGAACATCGCCGCCTTCGGTGTGCTCTGGGTGAGCAAGTACCTGTTCCTCGATCAGTGGATGTTCACCGATCCCGGCCCCTCCCCCGACAGCTTCGGCGCTGGCACGGGGTCCACGTCCGGCTCAGCGCCGAAGTAGCCAGTTCGGACCCCTCACACCGAGCATGAGGTCGGCGGGGCGACGAGGTGGTCGTCGAGAGCATCGCGGTCCACGGTGATACCCCACCCGGCCCCGCCGGGCAGCACGATGCTGCCATTCTCCACCCTGTAGCGCTCGGTGGTCAGGTGCTGGTCGAACATCACGTCGCCGGCGAGCTCTGGGTCGTGACCGAGCCGGTCGTAGCGGGCGGCAGCGATGTGGGCCTGGACCGCCGTGCCGATGCCCAGAGGCTGGTTGTGCAGGATCGTGCCCACTCCCCGGGCGGCCGCATAGTCGATGATCCTCAGCGCGTTCGTGATGCCGCCCGGCCTTTCGGCGTTGATGCCGACGGCACCGATGCCCCCCATCTCGAGCAGGCTGACGGCGTCGGCCATGGTGAAGAAACCCTCATGGAGGAACAGGGGCACGGGGGTGCGCTTCTGCAGCTCGACCATGCCCAGCACGTCGCCGCTCAGTAGGGGTTGTTCGGCGGCATCGATGGCGAAGGGTTCTATGAGCGCCAGCGCCCGGGCTGCCACGGGTGCCGTGTAGACCTGGTTGTAGTCGACCCTGATCCTGATGCTTTCGCCGCAACGCTCGCGCACGGCAGCGATGACATCGCGGTCGGCGTGGGGGCTGGTGCCGAGCTTGATCCTCAACGACCGATAGCCCGAGCTCTGGTAACCGGCGCAGATGTCGGCGACGAAGTCGGGAGAACCGAGGGGCACGAGCCCGCACAGGGGGATGCGGTCGACCACAGCGCCGCCGAGCAGATCGTGCACGGGCCGGCCGATCTGGCGCGCGGCAAGTTCGTAGCAGGCGATGTCGAGGAGACCCTTGGCCATCTCGTTGCGGGCGACATTGCGGTCCATTCGGGCGCCGATCGCCTGCACGTCGGTTGGCCGGGCGCCGAGCACATATCGGGACAGGTGGTCGCGGATGGCCATGGCCATCTCCCTCTGCGACACACCCGTCTCGGGGAGCCAGAGGTAGGACTCGCCCCAGCCCTCGTTGCCGTCCTCGTCGAGGAGACGACAGAAAAGGAAGTCGGCTTCGAGCCAAGGCTCCTCGGCGGCGATCGCCATGCCGAGGCCGTTGTCGCTCTCGGCCATCGCCCCCCGGGCGATCGACGACAAGGGCACCTTCGCCTCGAAGAGCTCGAGGCGAACCACCGGTGCTGCACGGTGGCGCCAGTTCGGAGCGCGGTCAACTTCTTCGAGAACTCCATCCATGGTGCGTACCGTACCGAAGTGCTCGCCCCTGCCTCGTCAGCTGCCTCCGCGTTCGGAGTGCGCGGCTACGGTGACGTCGGAACAGAGATCGGAGTGACGATGATCCGACTACATCTTGGGGCCCTGACGGTGAGCTCTCCCGCGTTCGAGCACGGTGGCGCCATCCCCACAGAGCACACCACGGAAGGCGCCGACGTGTCGCCCGCCCTCGAGTGGCGCAACATCCCGGCCGGCACCCGGGAACTGGCCCTCGTATGCCACGACCCCGACGCCCCCCTGACCCACGGCTTCACCCACTGGGTCGTGTACGGGATCAGCCCCGACGCGGACGGGATCGCCGAGGGTGGCGGCTCCGGGTACGTCCAGGGCGTGAGCGATTTCGGGAGCGAGGGCTATGGCGGTCCGGCACCGCCCCCGAGCCACGGAACCCACCACTACTTCTTCCACCTCTACGCGCTCGACGCCGAGATCGGCGCCGGCGCCGGCCTCACACGCGAAGAGCTGCTCGAGCGGATCGATGCCCACATCATCGAGCAGGCTCGCGTGGTGGGCACCTTCAGCCGCTGAGGCGACGCCGGCGACAGGTCGGCGACCCAGCGCGACCGAGATTCGCAACGGGAACCGAGATCGGGCCGTAGACTAGATCTGCGCCATGGCTCGACGGCAGTGCGACGGCGCAGATAGGCCCCGGACCAGGAGCCGCGCACCCTTCGGTGCGACGCACCGGGGCAGACGTCCGTGGCGCGCCCAGCGCCACCCTTTGGAGTTCGATGGTCGAGGTGAGACAACTCGAAGCGGCGATCTGGTCGATCGCTGATGGCCGCGCGTCGGCCGCTGACCACGCCCTGTTGCGCGAAGGCGGGGCGGTTTCGCTGACCCTGCTCGACCGGTTGATCGTCGACACCGAAACGGATCTCCAGGCGGTGCGCAACCTCGACGGCGAGGAACGCGAACAGGTGATCGCCGACTTCCTCGAGACGATCCACAGCCTGCGCGAGACGGCCGCCATCCTGAGGCCCCCGTCACCGGCGACGATGGAGCAGGAGGTGCCCACCTTCGAGTTGCTCGAACCCGACGAGGTCAAGCTTCACGGCTCGTGGGCACAGGGTCAGGTCGTGGTGTGGGCGGCAGCGCGCGGTGCCGCACCGGAGTCGAACGACGAGCTGGCCACCCGATTGGAAGCGTGTGGTGCACCACCCCACGGGTGGGAACTGCACCCCGGTTTCCGTCTCCCCGCCAGTGGGCGGGTCGATGCCCTGTCGATCTCGGTGGAGGGTGCCCTCGGCTGGCTGGCCGCGCTTGGTGCCGGTCAGCACGACGCCCAGGTGGGCGCCAGCCTCGTGTGGCTCGGTCGCGTCGCGCTCGAAGGTGTCCGCCTCGTAGCCCGAGGTGCGGTGGTACCGAGCCTTCACGTCCTCACCCGGGTCACCGGTAGGTCGGTCGATGCTCGCTTGAGGTGGCTGCCGGCACTCCTCGACGGCGCCTTGATCGATGGGCTAGCCGCAGGCGATGCCAGGTGCGGTGGTAGCCATCGGCGGGGGCAGCAGCCGGGCGACGACGATCGATGTGGTGGGCGGAGTCGTCGAGGCCATCGTCAAGGCCGGCGTCGAACGGATGGAGGTGCCCGCCCAGCCTCCGAGTGCGGGCTCACCGAGAGACCTCGCCGACACGATTGTGGCCCGGATGGACGGCGAAGTCTTCCCTGCCGATCGCGACCTCGCGCGCGACACTTCGCGCCGGCTGGACCAGTGGACGCGCACCGTCACCAAGGCTCGAAGCCCTCTCGTCGTCAAGCTCGAAGCGCCCGGCGCGCAAGGGCTGTGGATGGCGTCGGTGTACACGAGAGTCGGGCCGGGCAAGCTCGTTCCGATCGACACCGCGCTGAAGACGGGCGAGGCTCGCAGCGTGATCGCTCCTGAGTGGGCGAGACTCGAACGATCCTTCCCCGCATTGGGTCGGGCAAGCATGCAGCGCCGCGGTCAGGTGGTCCTCAGCCAGGCCGAGGCGTGGGAGTTCATGACCGAGACAGGTCCGATGCTCGCCTCGATCGGCTTCGAAGTGAGAGCCCCCGAGCTTTCCCGTCGTTCTGCCAGGCCCACCCTCCACCTGCTCACCGAGGCCCGTGCCGGGTCCAAGGTGGGGGCACACCAGCTGAGCAATGTCTCGTGGAGCGTCCTGTTCGACGACATCGAGCTGACGGCGGCAGACATCGCCCGCCTCGCCGCGCAGGCCCGGCCGCTGGTGGAGTCGCGTGGCCGGTGGGTGGCGATCGATCGTGTCGACCTCGAGCAGGCGGCGGCCGCGCTGGCCGAGAGGGAGAAGATCACCCAGCTGACCGGTGCCGAGATCCTGCGGCACAGCGTCGGCCTCGATGGCGCCGGCCTCGCCGGCGGCGTCGTCGTCCACGGCGACAGCTGGGCGAAAGACATCGTCAACCGCGCCCACGAGTCCACCACCATCCTCGACACCTCGCCCGAGGGCTTCGCCGGGTCTCTGCGTTCCTACCAGGCCGAGGCACTCGCCTGGATCGGATTCCTCGCCGCGAGCGAGCTCGGCGGATGCCTGGCCCTCGACATGGGACTGGGCAAGACCCCCACCGTGCTCGCCCACCTCGCCCGCACCGCCGGCGAGGGCGTCGCGCTGGTGATCGCCCCGGCCGCGGTGGTCGGCAACTGGGCAGCCGAAGCGGCCCGCTTCACACCAGGGTTGAAGGTCGTCGTCCACCATGGTGCGGATCGCGCCTCCGCCGACGAGTTCCCCGATGAGATCGCCGGCGCCAACCTCGTCATCACCACCTACGCCACGGCCGTTCGCGACATCGAGGCTCTGTCGGACACCCGTTGGACAACGCTCGTGCTCGACGAGGCGCAGGCGATCAAGAACCCGGCGAGCGACACCGCCCAACAGTTGCGCCGCCTAGAAGCTCGCACCCGCCTGGCGCTCACCGGTACGCCGATCGAGAACGGCCTCGGCGACCTGTGGGCGATCCTCGACTTCACCAACCCCGGGCTGGTCGGCTCCCGGCCGGCGTTCATCGCCCAGATGTCCGGCGACGGTGAGGCCGCGCTGCGGGCGCTGAACGGCATCCTCCTGTTCCGCCGCACGAAGACCGAGCCAGAAGTCGCCGCCGAGCTGCCCGACAAGATCGACGAGCTCGACCACTGCACGATGACCGCCGAGCAGATCGGTCTCTACCAAGCCGTGCTCGACGACCTGGTCGCCAAGGCGGCCGACCCCGTCGCCAAGCCGGGCCAGGGAGCGATCCTCGCCGCGATCACCGCCCTCAAGCAGATCTGCAACCACCCGGCCGCCTACAGCGACGACGGGCAGCCTCTGGCTGGTCGCTCCGGCAAGCTGGCCCGGCTGGAGGAGATCGTCGAATCGGTGTTCGCGGCCGGCGAGCGGGTGCTGATCTTCACCCACTTCGCCCAGTGGGGCCGCCGGCTCGCGGTCCACCTCAGCGAGGTCACCGGGCTCGACATCCACTGCTACGACGGCGACCTCACCAGGACAGCCCGCGACCGCATGGTCAGCGAGTTCCAGAACGGCGAAGGGCCCGGCGCTCTGGTCCTGTCGCTGAAGGCCGGCGGCACCGGGCTCAACCTCACCTCGGCCAACCACGTGGTGCTCTACGACCGCTGGTGGAACCCGGCGGTGGAGGACCAAGCGCGCGACCGGGCCTGGCGGATCGGCCAGAGCCGCACCGTCATCTCCCACCGCCTCGTCTGCCCGGGCACCATCGACGAGCGGGTCGAAGAGGTGGTCCAGGCAAGAGGCACATCGCCCAACTGGTCCTGCCGCGCTCCAGCTCGATCGCCGACCTGGACCCCGACCAGCTCCGCCTCGCGTTCGGCCTGCGCCCCGACGAACTGCTCGCCGAGGACGGACAATGACCCAGCCCCAACGACGCAACGACCAGCGGCGGCGACAACAACGATCCAATCAACCGGCGGTGCCCGACATCTGGCGCACCCCGGGCGCTCTGCCCCCCATCCAGCCGATCGAGGTGGCCGGCGATCCCGCCGCCTTGCTGAAGTCGCTCGGCGAGCCTCCCCTGTACGGGCGCACCGATGTGAACCCCTACTTCCAACACGCCATCGAGAGGTCGGCCGGCATCGCCGCCGCGCTAGCCCTCAGCGTGGATCTGTTGGCAGACCGTTCTCAGTGATGGAGCCCGCCCTCGCAGGCGGGCATGGTGCGGGTGGCAACCACGTCGACACCGGTGCCGAGTACGTCGGCAAGGACCACCTGTCCGACCACTACCGGAGCCTGCACCCTTACCCTCATCAAGGCCCGACACACGTCGTGCACCAGCAGTTTGGGCACCTCGTTGGTGGTCTTCACCGGCAGGCGGGGCCACAGGGCACCATCTACGGCAACAGTCGTGGTCACCAGGCGGCGAGGGTCGATGTGCTCCTGCTTGGCGAACTCCTCGCCCTTCTTGCAGGAGTTGCCGCGGACCTCGACGATCTCCCCGTCGTCGGATTCGTCGAGCTCCAGCCGGCAGCCGAGCGGGCAGCCGATGCACAGATAGGCGTAGGTGGACCAGTCGTCGCGCTGGGCGGTCACGGCTCGATCACCTCGACGAGCAGGGAGTCGCCGTGGAAGCTCTCCAAGAAGGCGGGGCGCAACTTCAGGTTGACCATCTCGGCCGGAACCACGTAGCGCAGGTGGCGTTCGTGCACAGTCCGCCCGTCGGGAGTGCTCAGGCGCAGCAGGCAACGCTCCATCCGCCGGCGCACCCTCAGGTAGACGATGTGTTCGCGGTCGGTGGACACGGTGTGAGGCACGCAGTAGGCGACGTTGGCGGCCGGCTGCAGGCGCACGTTGTCGTCCGGTGGCGCAAGGCCCGTGGCATAGAGGCCGGCGTGGTGGCCGGCAAGGGTGGCCTCGGCGCTGACGAAGTCGACGAGGTCATGGATGTGCACGACGTTGCCGCAGGCGAAGACACCGTCGCGCGAGGTCTCCATCGCGCTGGTCACGACCGGGCCGGTGGTGACCGGGTCGAGCCTCAGGCGTAGCTGGCGCGACAGCTCGTTCTCCGGGATCAATCCGACCGAGACGAGCAGGGTGTCGCAGGCGATGTCGCGTGCCTTGGCGGCAACCGGCTGGAGTTGGTCGTCGACGGGGGCGACGGTGATCCTCTCGACGCGGTCGCGACCGTGGATGCCGATCACCGTGGTGGACAGGTGGAGCGGGATATCGAAGTCGTGAAGGCACTGCACGATGTTGCGGCTGAGACCGTTGGCGTGGGGCAGCAGCTCGAACACACCGACCACCTCGACGCCCTCGAGGGTGAGGCGCCTGGCCATGACGAGGCCGATGTCGCCGGACCCGAGGATCGCCACCCGACGGCCGGGGAGCACGCCGTGGAGGTTGACCAGCCTTTGCGCCGAACCGGCGGTGAACACACCGGCCGGGCGCTCGCCGGGGATGCGGATGGCGCTGTGGGTGCGCTCCCGGGCTCCCATAGCCAGCACCATGGCGCGGGCCTGCAGGTTCGTGACACCGTGAACGGGCGACATCAGCTTGATCGCGCGGTCCGCTGTGATGTCGAGGATGAACGCCCCGGTGAGCACGTCGACGCCGTCGTCGAGAGCATCGGCCAGCGCCCGCTGGGCGTACTCGGGGCCGGTGAGCTCCTGGCCGTAGTGGTGCAGACCGAAGCCGGAGTGGATGCACTGCAGCAGCACCCCACCGGCCTCGGGCTCGCGGTCGACCACCAGCACCCTTTCGGCGCCTGCCTCGCCGCGCGGCGAGGGCAGCACTGAGCCCCGCCGGGCCGCCACCGGCGACCACCACGTCGTAGGACCCCTCGAGCAGGCCGGGGCGGTCGTCGATCATGCCGGCCCGCCTTCTCCCTGTACCGACTCGCGGTCGATCACCATCCACGACTCGCCGCCGCGCTTGGTGATCGACGTGAGCGGCACGTGCAGCTCCCGAGCGAGAAGGTCCATGCAGCGCGAGGTGCAGAAGCCTCCCTGGCAGCGACCCATGCCCGCACGGGTGCGGAACTTCAGCCCGTCGAGGGTGCGAGCGCCACGCCCGATCGAGTCGCGGATCTCGGCCTCGGTGACGATCTCGCAGCGACAGACGATCTGGGCGTAGGCGGGGTCGGCGGCGGCGAGCCTGTCTGTTCGGCGGTTGGCATCGAGGCGAAGTGCACGGGTCGGGGGATCCTCACCTCGTCTCGCTGGTCGGATACCAGTTCGAGGCCCGCGTCGCGCAGGAGGTCGGCCACCATCACTGCGATGGCCGGTGCCGCGGTGAGCCCCGGCGACTGGATGCCTGCCACATCGAAGAAGCCGGGCGCGTCGGTGGGGCCGATGCGGAAGTCCTCGTCGTCGAGCACCGCCCTCACCCCGGCGAACTCGGCGATGACGTCGCGCTCGCTGATCCCGGGCACCAGTCTCTTGGCTGCCGCAAGCACCCGCGCAGCGCCGGCGGCGGTGGTGGTCGTGTCTTCGGGATCATCGACCTCGTCGGCCGTGGGGCCGATCATGATCGTGCCGTCGTAGGTGGGGATGACCAGCGTGCCCTTGCTGGTCGGCGAGGGACACGGGTAGATGACGCCGGTCACCAGACCGCGCAGCCTCTTGTCGAGCAGGTACTCCTCACCCTTGCGGGCCCTCACCCTGTAGCCGTCGAGACCGGCCATGACAGCGACCCTGCCGGCGTGGACGCCGGCGGCGTTGAGCACGAAGCGGGCACGAACTGTGCCGTCGGGGGTGCCGATCGCCCACGTTCCGTCGGTCGAGTGCAGTGAAGTCACCGGAGTGTCGGTGCGGATCTCCACACCGCGGCGCACGGCGCTCTCGGCCAGCCCGAAGCACGCCTCATAAGGGTTGATCACCGCCGTCGAAGGGGAGTGGACAGCGGCCACGACGTCGTCGGTGAGCCTGGGCTCTGCCCTGCGCACCATCTCGCCATCCCACAGCTCCACACCCGGCACCCCCTTGGCCTCGGCGTTGCGCGAGCAGGTCGTCGAGAGCCGGCAGATCGGCATCGGACAGGGCGACGGTGAGCGCCCCCACCCGGGCGAAGCCGAAGCCGAGTTCGTCGCACAGGTCACCCCACATCTGGTTCCCGAGCCATTCCAGGGCGCCCTTGAGCATGCCGGGCGGGGCCTGGTGCCCGCCGTGGATGATCCCGCTGTTGGCCTTGCTGGTGCCGAAGCCGACCTCCGTCGCCTTCTCCAGCAGGACCACACGCAGCCGGTAACGGCCCAACTCGTGGGCGATGGCGCAGCCGACGACGCCGCCACCAACGATCGCCACGTCGTAAGGAACCCGCTCCATCGCTCCCTGTTGTAGCCCGCCGCACGCCGCGGCGCGGGGACGGTACCGGGCGGAGCAGTTCAGGCCAGGGAGGCGGCGAGACCGGTCATGCGGCGCGTCGGGGTGGAAACCGCCTGGCGGACGGCGGCCTCGGAGCCGACGATGACGAGCCGCTGCCTGGCTCTGGTGAACCCGGTGTAGACGAGCTCACGGCCGGCGAGGGGAGAACTCGGCGGGGGCAGCACCATCACCACGGTGGAGTACTCGGAACCCTGGCTCTTGTGCACCGTCATTGCGTAGGCGGTCTCGACCTCTTCGAGTTGTACGGGGTCGAAGCGCAACAGACCCCGACCCGAGGCGAACACCGCCACCAGCCGATCCTGCTCGCGGATGACCACGCCGGTGTCGCCGTTCGACAGACCGAGTCGTGGGTCGTTGCGGCTGACCAGCAGGGGCCTGCCTGGGTACCAGGTGGCGCCGATGGTGCCGGGACCGCACATCCAGAGCTCGCCCAACTGGTTCCATGCTGACACACCGAACCTGCCCTGGCGATGGGCGCAGAGGATGCGGACCTGTGACGAGTGCAGCAGAGCCTTCTCGGCAAGGCCGGCCTCGGCCGCCCGCCTCACCTCGGCCAGCAATGGTTCGACGACGGCTCGCACCTCGGCCACCACCGCCGGCGCCATGGGGTTGTCGGACTCGATGATGAGTGCGCTTGGCGCGCCAGTACGCAGCTGAACCAGGGCTTGGTCAGCATCGCCGCGACGCACCGCGTCGGCGAGCAATGCGATGGGGGATCCACCACCGAAGCGATGGCCGCGCAGCAGCCGGACGGCGCTCTTGGTGAGCGGACCGGTGGACCCGGATGCCGCCTCGACGAGGTCGCCGAGCACGGCGCCGAGCTCCACACTCTCCAGCTGGTCGGGGTCGCCGATGAGGACAAGGCGCGCCTCGGGGCGGATTGCATCGGCCAGGCGGGCAAGCAGGGGCAGGGACACCATCGAGGTCTCGTCGACCACCACGACGTCGTGCTGCAGAGGGTTGGACGCGTCGTGGCGGAACCTCTGTCGGCGAGTGGCCAAAGGGCCGAGGAGGCGGTGAACGGTGGTGGGGACCACCCCGGCGAGTGCCTCGCGCACTGGGGCGGAAATGTGCTTCACAACCTCGGGTTCGGCGAGCGCGGCGGAGATGGACTCCTGGAGGCGGGCGGCGGCCTTGCCGGTGGGCGCGGCGAGGGCGACCCTCACCTGCTGGCCCCGCTCGAGCGCCTGCTCGAGCAGAACCGCCAGCAGCCGCGCCACCGAATAGGTCTTGCCCGTGCCCGGCCCACCGACGATGAGCGCCAGTCGGTTGCCGAGTGCCACTTCGGCGGCGCGACGCTGAAGGTTCGGCTCGCCATCGACCTCGACGGGCAGTAGGTGATCGAAGAGGGTGGCAGCCCCGCCGGACAGGGCGCCGTCGATGGGTACGGCAAGGGTGCGCAGCGAAGCCGCCACCGAGCATTCATCGACCCAATGGCGCTGCAGATACACCCGGTCGTCGTGGAGTACGAGAGGTCGTGTGTCGAGCACGGCGCTGGTGTCCCATCCATCGACCACTCTCACCACCGTGTCGGGGGCGGCCCTCAGCGCCGTGAGCCAGACCGCAGGATGGGGCCATGTGACCGTCGCCGAAGGGGCGGCTTCGCCGGTGTCCGCATTGGCCGGGTGAACAGCCTGCTCGCGGGCAACGGCGGCGGCAAGCTCACCGAGCACTGCGCAGGCGTGACCATGGCGGGAGGACCAGGCGGCCATCGCGACGGCCAGGCTGACGAGTGGATCGTGGACGCCGGACGCCCTCGCCACCCAGGCTGCAAGGTGAACCTCGGTGGCGCCCAGCACGCCGGTGGCCACATAGGGCTCGAGAGATTGGACCTCGGCGGGGACGACGACGGTGAAGGTGTCGGTCACGATCCGCCCCCTGTGGCGAGTAGGTGGTCGAGGGCGAGGATCGTGGCCGCGGGAGGTCGCCAGGAGAACACCCCGAAGGTCTCGTCGTTGTGGGTGGGGGTGTGCTCCCCCACCATGCCGCGTAGGAAGAGGTAGGCGATCCCCCCGAGATGGGCCTCGGGTCGGTAGGCGGGCAGGCGCCAGCGCAGGTAGCGATGCAGGGCCACGCTGTAGAGGATGGACTGGAGTGGGTAGTCGTGCTCGGCCATCGCGGAGGGCAGCCGGTGGGGGTGGTAGTGGTCGAGAGGCCGGGCCGCGCCTCGGGCGTGAAGGCGGTTGGTCTTGTAGTCGACGACGAGGAAGCGGTGGCCGGTGCCGTCGGGTACTCGCAGCACGGCGTCGATCGAGCCCTGAAGGTAGCCGGCGAGACTTACGTCGAACCGGTCTGCAGCAAGTGACCGGGCGTAGTCGACCTGGGGGTCGTCGGCGGGCAAGGTATCAAGCAGCACATGCCCGATCCGGGCGACGGTCGCCCGCGAGCCGGCCGAGGCAAGAGGCATGTCGAAGGTGAGCTCGGCAAGCCGGTCCGTGACCGGGATGTCGCAGAGCCTCAAGCCATCGGCCACAGGCCCGAGAGGAGTGCGAAGCGACGCGGCGAGACCCCGGACGAGTAGGGCGGGATCCACCTCGAGCCGGTCGCGGCTCAGCTGGGTCCACACCGCGTCGTGCAGGTCCGCCTCGAGCCTGGCGCTGGTGGGGTCTATGCGCTCGAGCACGGAGTGGACCAGGGAGCCGAATGCCGTGCCGGCGGCGATGTCGGCCCACGCCAAATCGGGGCTTGCCGCGTCGGGTTCAGTGTGAGGCTCACGATGGGGTTCATCGTCGGGTTCATCTTCGGTTCCGCCGGCGATGGGTGAGGCGGGCACCCACAGGTCCTCGCGGGTGTTGGTGATGGATGTGAACGACCACCGTCGCCAGGCGTGGTCGGCGACCTCGCGGTCCCCGGCGGCAGCGATCGCCAAGGGGGTGGGTTCGGCGGCGGGGCCCTGCGACACCCACCGCTGGAAGGGTTGCTCGACGGGACAGGTGTCGATGCTGATCAGCCCATTGCTGCGAGCCGACAGCACGTTCAGGCGCCTCACGGCATCGTCGTCGTCGACAGGGAGGGCACTGGGGATGAAGGAGAGCACCTCGCCGTCGCACTCGCTGAGGCTGGGCTCGGTGCACAAGGGTGCGCCATCGGCGTCGCGGTCGAACAGGATCGTGTTGAGCGCCGAGGTACCACTGTTGCTGCGCGGCGCCCACCACACGACGGTGAGATGGCGAGCGCGGGTGAGGCCCACGTAGAGCAGGCGCAGGTAATCCCCCCGTGTCCCGGCCTTGGCGTGGTGCTCGCGACCTTCAGCCGTCGAATCGAGATCAGCGCCGCTCCAGCCCTGGCCAGAGGCAATGTCGATCGTGCGCCGGCCGCTGGGGTCGTTGTACAGGAAGGGTTTGGAGGTTTTGGGTGGGGTGTAGGAGAAGGGCAGCAGCACCACCGGGTACTCGAGGCCCTTGCTGCCATGAAGGGTGGTGATCTGCACCGCGGCTGCATCGGAATCGATGCGCCTCATCTGGGGGCCGGGGTCAGTACCGTCGGCCGCTGCCCTCAACCGCGCCAGTGCGCGACGGGCAGAGGCTGCAGTCGTGCCGCGCCCACCGAGCTCACCGGCCAGCAGTTCGGCGAAGTGGTCGAGGTCGGTGAGGTCACGCTCACCGTGCGATGTACCCAGCAAGGCTGTGGCCAGGTTGCTCTCTGTGCGGACCTGGTCGCACCAGGCGAGGAAGGGGCGGCGACCGAGATCATCGGCCCACAGGGCGCACTGCTGTTGGAGAACCGCTATCTGCTGGTCCGCGTCGTGGGCGAGAGGGTCCAGTTGCTGAGCTGTGAGGCGGAAGAACAGGCCGAGCCCGGCGGCGCGAACAGTCGGCGCATGCGATGGTCGCTCGAGGGCCGCCAGCAGCAGGCTCCACTGGTCGGTCGCCGCGGTCTCGAGCACACTGCCGGTGCGCGCTCTAACAGCGGGGATGCGGGCACGGGAGAACGCCTTCATCACCTCGTCGGCAAGAGGGTTGCTGGGCACAAGAACGGCGATATCGCCGGGCCCCACCGGCTGGGGGCCGCTCCCGGTGTCGATGGTGCGGTACCGCAGCAGGTCGATGACTACCGAGATCAGGTCGGCCATCACCGACCTCTCGGCGAGGGACGCTGAGAGATCGCCGTTGGCCCCGAAGAGCCGCTCATCGGTGGGCAGCCGGCGGATGGACAGGGGCAGACCGGCGTTCAGCGCCGAGGTGGGAGCACCGCCGGGGGCCTTGACGGGTGCGGCGACGATGCGCTCGTCGCCGAGCCGCACCCCGCATACCAGAGCGTTGGTGGCCGCTATGAGGGCCGGATCGCTACGGAAATTGGTGCCGAGGTGGACCGTGGGCTGGCCCTCGGTGGCACGAAGGTAGGCGTGCACGTCGGCGCCGCGGAAGCGGTAGATCGCCTGTTTGGGGTCCCCTACCGTGATCAGGTCGCCTTCGAAGATCTTGGCAAATGTCGCCCACTGCACCGGGTCGGTGTCCTGGAACTCGTCGACCAGGACGAGTTGGTAGCGGCCGCGCAGGGTGGCGACGGCGCCGGGGCCCGAGTGCTCGTCGTGCACGGCCCTGTACAGCCCGGTGACGAGATCGTCGTAGCCCATCTCCTGGCGGGCGCGGCGCCTCTCGCCGACGAGCCTCACGGCATCCTCGACCAGGTGCACCCATCGGCCCAGCCGAGGGTCCGAGTGGAGGAGGTCGCGATGGGGGCCATCGGCGTGGGGGACGGTTGTGGCGCCCGGGTTGCCGATCACCACCCTGACCGTGTCCTTCAGATTGCTCAGCACAGCCTTGGGTGTGGTGTCTATTGCCCAGCCGAGGGCGTCGGGCGTCTCGTGGAGGTGCTGGATGAGGAGGTCGCGGCACACCTCCTCGATGAGCTCGGCGGTGGTGTCGCTGAGCTCGCTGTCCATCGAGGCACCGGACCTCATGCCCAGCTGACGCAGAGCCTGCTGACAGAAGCCGTGGATGGTGGTGATGGTGGCGTCGTCGAAGGTGCTCACCGCGTCGGACAGGTTCTGGCGGCGCTGGGCCATCTCGTGGGGTCCGCCGTGGAGCAGCACCTCCATCCACTCGAAGTCTGCCGGAGCGATACCGGCATCTATGGCATCGAGTGCCTCGACGAGAGCACGTCTAGTGCGGTCGCGCAGTTCCGCGGCGGCGGCGCGGGTGAAGGTGACGAGAAGTAGTGCAGACGCGGGAAGACCCCTCTCGGCGACGTGCCTGACAACGAGCGCGCTGAGCGAATAGGTCTTGCCGGTGCCCGCGCTGGCCTCGATGACGAGGCGGCCGGTGGGCAGCGGCCCGAGCAGGTCGAGATCGGAGGAGCTCACGACCGCTTGCCCAATCGGATGGTTTCTGTCTTTGGCGAGGATCGTGTCGTCGAACTCGCCCCACACCCAGTGGGCCACGGCAGTCGCCCTGGGCATACCCGGGTGAGCCCGTGCAATGTCCGGCGACGAGAGGTGGGTCGGTGGCTGCGACGGTTCCGTGGCTCAGCACGTCGAGCGACAGGTCCGGCCACAGTGTGGCTGTGGACGCGTCGTGCAAGTCGTAGGTCAATCGCCTTCGCACGGTCTTTCTGGGTGTCGAGGTGGAGCAAGTGCGACGTCTTGTCGAAGAACGGCACGGCATCGCGCAGCGCCCACCACCTCAGTTCGCCAATCCGGTGGAGGAACTTCTCGGCGTTGGCGCGCCGCTCGGTTCCTTCGCCCTTGACGGTGAGGCGAAACGCCGTGGGGTTGACCGCCTTGGAGCGTGTTGCCGCGGGCAATGAGGACCGCCGTCCAGGCAACGTCGGGGCTGTTGGTACTGCAATGCAGCGAGTTGCACCGCCAGGCCGAGCCGGAACGATGGCCGGGGGCGAGCGAAACGGATGCTCGACAGCACGGGAGCCGATGGGTCGGCCGTGATGATGCCGCCGAGCAGGCCGGAGATGGTGAGCTCACCGGACGTTCCGTCGGGGGCGACGAACGGGATGCTCAGCTCGATCGGGGCCTCGGTGGTTCCGGTGAGCGACAGGCCGAGCTTGGCCACAGCGGCCTCGATCCTGCTCACCTCGGCGCGCACTGAGTTCATCACCGAGTGGCCCAAGGCGGCCGGCGGCAGGGAACCATCGAGGCGTGTGGCGGCTTCCCACTCGTCGGGGTCGATGCCCTGCCGGCGGGCGGAGAGCAAGGCTCCTCCGAGCCGGGCCTCGTCGAGGGGCTCCACCGACACCGCCAGGTTGTCGTCGAGATCGTCACCCTCGACCGGCAGGCGAATGTCGAGTCGGCCCTCGAGGTACACCCTGGAAGGACTTCTGACGGTGACGATCAGATCGTCCAGGTCGACGTCGGTGATCCTCACCGGGGGAAGGAGCCACGGCGACGCGCCACGCGACCTTTCGGCGTCGGAGTTGTCGCCTAGCAACTCGCGCACGACGTGCCTCGGCCGCGGCGAGCATCGACGGGTCGAAGGTGAACGGGCCTGGCGTGACCTCCCAGAGCGCACCCGGGCACAGGGCCCTTTCGTTGAAGCCATGACGCGGATGGCGCACCACCACGGGCCCACCATGGGCGCTGAGCTCGGTGAGCTGACCGACCACATCGAGCAGCTCCGCCAGAGGCACTACCAAGGGAACTTCCTTGTTGGTGGTTAGGTCGGCACCATCGCAGGTGATGATCAACCTCTCCCGAGCGGCGAGCACCGCATCGAGCAGTAGTTGCCTTCCCTCGAAACGGGGGTGTCGTTCGCCGATGCACGGGCGGCTACCGAGGGCGTCGTCGCCGTCGAAGGTGCCCCCGCGCAGGGTGCCGTCGTCGAGGCCGACCAGGCAGATGATTCGCGCCGGTACACCATGCTGGGGAATGAGCGAACTGACCGTGACCGCGCCGCTGCGAAGCGGCAGCCGGCCTGGGCGATCGTGGAGTGAGTCGGCCAGGACTGCCCTCACATCCGCGAGGCTCAGCAGTACGGCACCACTGCTGGAGCCCCCGTGGGCTGCCGACGCCGAGACGGAAATGGCGTCGAGTTGACGATGGACGGCCTGGCGGCGCCACGACTCGGTGGGCTCGACAGAGGTGAACGTGTCGAGCACCCCGTGGAGCAGCTCGACCCACTCACTGATCGGCTGCGCCGAGTGGGCGGCCGAGTGGAGGTCCACAAGGCGGGCGATCAGTTCGGCGACACCACCGACGAGATCGAGGGAGTCGCTGCCGATGTCGTCGAAAGGGGCGACGCCTCCCAGCGTCACACGGGGCATGGGCGCCGGCATGGCGATACCGGCGAGCAATTGGTCCACCATGTAACGCCAGGTCCCGGTGGTGAAGGTGCCCGGTACATGCCATTCGGGGCGGTGGTCGGCCGCTAGCCCCCAGCGGGTTCCGAGGCGGGTGCACCAGTTCGCGAGCTGTTCGACATCGTCGATCGTCCAGCCGAACCGGCGACGCACCGGCGCGAACTGGACGAGTGCGAGCACCTCGGACAGGGTGGCTCGACCGGAGACGAGGGCCAGCACCGATTGGAGCGCCCCGACTATCGGGTCGTCGGTGGTGAGCGAACGGTCCCCGATGCGTACCGGGATGGGCAGGCTGCCGCGACCGAAGACTGCCTCTACGAGCGGCGCCGTACGCTCCAAGTCCGGGCATAACACGAGCACCTCGTGGGGTGCCAGGGTGGGGTCGGCGACGAAGGCGTGACCGAGGGCATCGCGGAGTGCCTCGAGTTGCCGCGCCATGCCGTGGCAGGCATGGACCTGGATGCTGCCGTCGGCGGGGTGGATACCAGCCTGCCGCCGTGGCTGCTCGTCGCGCCGGATGCCACTTTGCAGCGCCGCTAGCAAGGTGACGGGCGGGGGGTGCGACACGATCCCTTCGGCGTGTTCGACGATGTCTGCCGCCCCGCCCACCAGTGCACGCGCCTTCGAGTGCAGGGCGCCCCCACGATGGCAGCAGGGGATGGCTGATGTGGGCCGCGACGTCGAGGTGGGCGCGCGATGAGAGACTGCCGGCGAGTGCATGGGGGGACGAAGCCCATGCCACGTGGGATGGGTGCCGTAAGAACACGTGTACTTCGTGTGCAGCGCCAAGTGAACGGAGCACGCTGAGCATGGCAGGGGGTATGCCCCCGACCCCGAACAGAGACACCCTCTGAGGCAGGGCCGGCTGCACTTCGCCGCTGAGGATGGCAGCCAACAGGTGTGGCAGTCGTTCGGGGGGGCTTGGGGTGCCTACGCGCGCCCTCACGCCGCGCCAGAGCTCGGCCTGCCACCGATGCTGCATGTCGAGCGCCGCGGGCGCGCCTTCGGGGTTCACTGTGCCGTCGGTGTCGAGCCCTTGCGCCCACTCCTGGATGAGGCGGGGTCGCTGGGTGGCGTAGCGGTCGAACAGGTCGGCGATGCGGCGGGCCAGGGACCACCAGCCGGTGCCGGAGTCCGACCGGCCGGGCACCTTGACCGTGCTGACGGCGAGTTCGTCGAGCACCCACCAGGTGAGCTGGGGAAGACGCCACGGGTCGCCGGCAGGATCCTCTGCCGAGGAATCGCCGAGGGCTCGGGCCATGAACTGCCCGGGGAAGACGAACTCGATGTTGGCGGCGATGCCGTCGCCGTACCCGGTGACTCCTAGCCGGCGGCCGAGACCGGCCATCGCGACGTCGCCCAAACCGACTGCCGGAACCACTACGAGGTCGGGGGTGAACGGATCCGCCGGGGCCGGGGTGAGCACTTCGGCCAACGCATCGAGCAGGGGGTCGAGTTGGTCGGCGTGGTGGAGGTGGAGCATGACGTGGTGAACGTTACGTGAGGGGTGTGACAGTCGTGAGAGGTGTGAGCGGTGTGAGAGATGTGAGCGGTTTGAGAGATATGAGCGGTTTGACAGTCATGATGTGCCTACGCTGTTAGGCGTCTTGCGCCCAGCATCCGACATCTGGGGCTATCCCGTCTCGGCCACCGAGACTGTCCAGCCCCGGATCGGAGTGGTCGACGGGTTCGCGCGTTGTAGATCCATCCCCAGTCCGAGCAGAGAAGTTGCCCAATGGCCGTCCCTCACCTGCGCCACGAGATCGATCTCACCGAAGACCAGATCGACCATGCACTCGGTGCACTCATCGGCTCGGCGTGCGGCGACGCCCTGGGCGCACCCTTCCAGTTCGGGCCCCCAGGCCAGTACAGCCAACGATTCCCCCGGGCGGTATTCGACGGCACGGGGGAGATGATCGGTGGCGGCAGCTTTGGCTGGGAAGCAGGCGAGTTCACCGACGACACCCAGATGGCAATAGCCCTCGCCGAATCGCTCGTCGAAAATCGCTGCGTCGACCCTGAAGACTTGTGGACCCGCTGGCAGGCCTGGGTGGCCAAGGCCAGCGACGTGGGCTCGACCACCGGTTCGTCGCTCCGGCACGCCGATTGGCGAGGGGCGGCGAAGGCCGCCCACATGTCACTGGGCCAGAGTGCGGGGAACGGTGCGCTGATGCGCGTCACCCCCGTAGCGCTTGCCTGCGCGCGCCTGGCGCCCGGCCTTGCCACCCGCATCACCATGCAGGCGGCCGTCGGTCAAGGCGTGCTCACCCACTACGACCCCGCGGCAGGTTGGGGTGCGGCCATCGCCGCCGAGGGCATCCGACGGATCATCATCGGAGGGGCCTCCTACGACGACGTCGACGAGGTGCTCGATTATGTGCCCGACGACGTCGGTTCCTTCTTCGCCACCTTGGTCTCCCCCCGGTGGGAACCAGGACCGGATTCAGTTCCCGGTAATGGTTCTGTGTGGGGTTGCCTGGCCCAGGCGGCATGGGCAGTGCGCACTACCAAGTCGTTCGAGGACACCCTGGCAACGGCGATCGACCTCGGTGGCGACACCGACACCGTGGCCTGCGTCGCCGGGGCCTTCGCCGGTGCGACGTACGGGCTCGAAGCCATACCAGACCGATGGCTGGCGGCAGTGCACGGCCGCCTCGCCACCCCCGCCGGTGTTGTCGAATACCGCAGTGCCGATCTGCTCAACCTGGGGCGACGCCTCCTCGGCATCAACACCGTGTGATCGACACCGGGTGATCAAACTCGGCGACGAGAATCTCGGTTGTCCACTTGTTACCCACAGCGAACGTGTGTTTCATTAGTTGAATGCCTCAATTCAACGATCTCGGAGCCAGGCTCGAGTCGGCGCGCACGCCCGCGATTCTCGAGTTCCGCCTTGCCGGCGGGAGCACGGGCGTGGAGTGCAGGCGTCGCGACGGCCGGATCACCACGGCGCTCACGTTCGCCGGCAACCGCATGCGGGCCGATGTGTCGTTGCAGCCCGGAGCGGTCGTGCGAGAGATCGACCAGAGCGCACGCGAGCAGGGCATCGACCCCAATCGGTGGCGCAGCGCCGTACTGGCCCAGTTACGCAGTTGGTCGGGAGGGCTGGCTTGGTGCCCCGCCGAGCCGTCACGCCTGCTCGGGGCCGTCGGCGCGCTCACCCATCCCCTGCTCGCACCGGTTTACTCCCAAGGTCGTCAGCCTCTGGGCGAGATTCCCCGCTGGGCCACCACCGTGCTGCGCTGCCCCGACGCTGCTGGGGCCGCACGCGAGCTAGTCGGCACCGACCCCAACCGGCGCCTCGTGCGCTCCCTGGCCCAGAGCCTTCTCGCCGACGGTGAAGGCGGCCCGGTCGGGCTCCGGCAGATGGCCCTCGCCGTGATCGCCCGCAACCTGATCAGCGTCGACGAGATCGCCAACCTGCTCGACGTGCCCCCAACCGTAGGGGTCGAACGTTTGGCGTCTGTCGACGAAGTGAAGGCTGCCCACCAAGGGCTTGGCCTCTATCCGGTCGGTCGCAGGGCGCCACTCCTGATCGACGTGGCACGCCACCACGACTCAGTCGAACTCGCCCAGGTGATGACCCACCTGTGGTGGGTACGCGACAGGGTCGCGCACCCCCTGCCGGTGAGGCTCGACGACCTCAAGGACGTGTGCCGGCGCCTGGTGACGGTGATCGCCCCGGCTGCCATCCGCCCCCGGGTGCCAGAGCCGACCGCCGTGCCGTTGCCGGTGCAGGTTCAACCGGTTCAACCGGTCGAACCCAGCCCGCCTCCCCGCCCTCACTCCCGTCCACTGGCCCCACCAGCACGCCCTACCCAACCCGGTGCCGGCGCGGTCACTGCGCCTACCCGCTGGCCTGTGCCGTCAGCCCTGCTACCCGTTCACCAGCGGCGCAACGCGAACCTCCACTTCACGGTTCCCACCTCGTCCGTCGAGCTCACCGCGTGGGGGCTTCGACTCCACAACTGCCTGGCGAGCTACGCGTCGGCGATGGCCGAGCAGAGGTCGTGGCTGATCGGGATCGAACGCGACGATGCCCTAGTCGGCTGCGTCGAGGTCGTCCCGTCGAGTCGTGTAGTGCGCCAGGCCCTCGGGGAGCGTAACCGGCCCCTGGCCCCCTCCGTCCATGCCGCCACCGTCCGGTTCCTCCATGACCAAGGCATCATCCGCTCCATGACGTGAACGTCGCAGCCGGTCAGGCGCGCGAGCGCACCTTGTAGATCTCGAACCAGACGACGCCGATGAACCCTGCCACGAGCGCCGCCACCCAGTCGACGGGCCGCATCGGTCCGAAGTCGAACGCCTCGCGAAGCTGGCGTACGCTGAGCAGCACCACGAGGAAGGCGCCGGCGATGCCGAGTATCCACTTGATGGTGGGGTTCCGACGTTCGCGGATGGCCTGCCAGATGGAGAGCCTCCAAGACCGGTTGACGAGGATCAGGGCGAGGTTGCCGATCACGAGGGTGGCGAAGGTGACCGACCTCACGACTTCGTCGGAGCGGTCGCTGTTGAGAGCCCACAGGTAGACACCGAGCACGGCCGCGAGCATCGAGATGCCCTGCATGACGGCGATCAGCAGACCACGGCGACCGAACATCGGCTCCCCGAGACCCCTGGGTTGCTGCTCCATGATCTTCGGGTCTATCTGTTCGGACTCGAACACGATCGAGCAGGCCGGGTCGATGATCAGCTCGAGGAACGCGATCTGCACCGGCAGGAGAACGAGCGGCCAACCGGAGACGAACACCGGAATCAGCGACATCCCGAAGATGGGTACGTGGACGGCGATGATGTACGACATCGCCTTGCGTAGGTTGTCGAAGATCCCGCGACCCTGACGCACTCCACCTGCGATCGACGCGAAGTCGTCGTCGGTGAGCACCAGAGCGGCCGCTTCGCGGGCGACGTCGGTGCCCCGGGCACCCATGGCGATGCCGATGTCCGCGGCACGCAGGGCAGGCGCGTCGTTGACCCCGTCGCCGGTCATGCCGACGACCTCACCATTGGCCTTCAAGGCGCGGATCAACCTCAGCTTCTGCTCGGGCACCATCCGGGCGAAGACGTTCACGGACTGGATGCGATCTGCCAGCTCGTTGTCGGCCATGGTGGCGAGTTCGGGACCGGCGATGCACCCGCCATCGGTGTCGAGCCCGACCTCGCGTGCGATCGCCAGAGCTGTACCGGGGTAGTCGCCGGTGATCATCACGATCCTCACGCCGGCCCCCGCACATTCGGCCACAGCCTCGGCGACCCCGGGTCGTACGGGATCCTGTAGGCCTGCCAGCCCCAGGTATTCGAACTCGAACTCGTGCTGCTCGGTCGGCAGCACATCGGTGTGGCCGAAGCGCGCGTTGGCCACCGCCAACACCCTCAGCCCGCCGGCCGTCGCCGTCTCCACCTGCTCGATGAGCTCAGCGGTCCGTTCGGCATCGAGGTGGCACAGGTCCGCGATCGCCTCTGGCGCGCCCTTCGCCGCAATCACGTAATCGGCCAGATCGGGCGAACGCCACACATGCGAAAGCGCCAAAAGGTCCTCCGACAGCGGGTACTCCCTCACCAGCGTCCAGTTGTGATGGAGGTGCTCGGTCCCTTTGAGGTAGGCATCGCCGACTTCGCGGAAGGCCCGGTCCATGGGGTCGAAGGGATCGACGGGCGAGGCCAACACAGCGAACTCGGCCACTTCATGGAAGTGCTCCGGGAGAGGGTGCCCGTCCAGTTTGTGCCGGTCGAGTGTGTGCCGGTCGCCGTCCACCATGAGCTCCCTCACGGTCATGGTGTTCATCGTCAAGGTGCCGGTCTTGTCGACGCAGATGACCGTGGCCGACCCGAGTGTCTCGATGACTGCCGGGCGCCGGGTCAGCACGTGACGCTGCGACATGCGCCACGCGCCGAGGGCCACGAAGACAGTGAGGACCACCGGGAACTCCTCGGGGAGCATCGCCATCGCGGTGCCGATCCCAGCGAGCGTCGCCTCGAGCCAACTGTCCCGCGTCAGGCCGTAGATCACCACCACTGCCAGTGCTGCGGCCACCCCAACGACAGCGAGGACGGCAACCAGCCTGTTGATCTCCCTCTGCAACGGGGTGCGTTCCGTCTCGATCGAGCGCAGCGCCGAGCCGATGCGACCGAGCTCGGTCCCGATCCCGGTCTGGCGCACCACCCCGATGCCGCGCCCCTTGACCACAAGGGTCCCCGCGTACACCCAGGGCGTCGCTTCCCCTCCCGGTGGGCCCATCGCCGTTTCCGCCCCAGCCTTTGCGGAGCCAGCCTTGCGGACGGGCATGGATTCGCCGGTCAAAGCGGATTCGTCGACCGCCATGTTCACAGAGTCCACGAGAACAGCGTCAGCGGGCACGCGGTCCCCCTCGACCAAGAGAACGACGTCACCGCGCACCACCTCGCGACCGGCGATACGGACCTGGCGGCCGTCGCGAATCACCAGAGCCCGCGGTGAAGACAGATCGCGTAGTGCGACCAGCGCGTTCTCCGTCTTGTGCTCCTGGTAGACAGAGATGCCGATCACCACCACCACGAAGGACATCAGGAGCACCCCGTCCAAGACTTCGGCGAGGATGAAGTTGACCGTGCCGGCGCCGAGCAGGAGGAGCAGCATCGGCTGGCTGACGACCTCCCACGACTGCTGTAGGAGATTCCGCTTCTTGGCGGTGGGCAGCTCGTTGGGCCCATCAGCGGCCAGACGGGCGGCCGCCTCCTCGGTTGTGACGCCGGTGAGCCCAATTTCGTCGATCGCCGCCACGATGTACAGGTTTGTCGGTGAAGCCGAGCCACACAAGTGGCGTTCGTCAAACCCGCCGGCGACGGGCGAGCGCCCTGGCTGTCAGCCCGTGCGGTCCATGACGAACGAGCCTCCACTGGCGCTGGCATCGACGGTGAGGATCATCTCGTCGCCCGAGCAGGTGAACGTGCCGGCGCCTTCGATCACCTGCGTCGTTCGGTCAATCTCTATCGGAAATGGCATCCCGGCCACGATTGCGTTGTAGTCGATGGTGGTTCCCACTGAGACCCCGGTGAAGCCATATACGCCATCGTCGGTGAAGGTGCCCATCGACACGTCTGTGCCGTTGATCACAATCGACGCATCGGCACCGATGGACGGCATCGAGGCCGAAACGGTCCACGCACTGTATGTGGTCGTCCACGTCCCGTCAGGGGCAACATCCATCGTGATCGAACCACTCACCCCGGTGGCGACGAGCTCACCCTCGGCTGAAGCCGCAATGTTGCTCGCAAAGAACTCGACGAAGGTTTCGTTTCGCATCGTCCATTCACCCTGCACACACACGGCGGCGTTCGGTACGACCGCGGGGATCGTCGTGTCGACCGTGGCATCCGTGATGGGTGTGGGGACCGTTACACCGGGCTCGCTCACCACTGTGGTGGATGGAGACGTCGACGGCGCGTCGTCATTGTTTGTGGCGAGCACAACCGTGGTGGCGACGGCCACCGCAGCCACGCCGGCGCCGACGATCATCGGTATCTTGCGCGGTCGCTTGAGAACACGCGGGATACCACTGGATCCTGGCTTCGGTACTGGTCCGATTGGGCTCCCGGTCGGGCCGGCGGCAGGCGTCAGCGGGGTGCCGGTCGGACCGGCGGGCGGTGTAAGCGGTGAGCCGGCCGGTCCTACCGACGGGGTGGACAGTGGTGAGCCGGCGGGTCCGGCTCCAGCCGGGGCGGCCAGCGAGGTCCCGGCGGGCCCGACCCCAGCCGTTGGCGTCAGCGTCGCGCCCGGCTTGCGCCCGCCATGCCCTCGCCCAGCGCGGTAGCCGCCACTGCGGCACCTCCTGCGCTGGCGGCCGCGATGCCCAACTCTGCGGCACCGACGCTGCCGACGGTGGCATTCGGGTCAGGGCGACGCGTCCAGCCCAGCAGCGCTGCCCCGGCGACGGTCTCCCACCCCGCGGGCGCTGTTGTCGCAGGAGAGGCCGCAAGAGCCTCGCTGCGCGAAACCATCACCACGTCCGCGAGCGGTACGCCTGCCAGGCGGGCGGCCTCGGTGAGCAGGCCCACGCGGAACTCGTCGAGCCCGTCGTCGTGCACGATCACTACCCCGCCGGGAGCAGAGCCGAGCTGCTGGGTTGCCTTACTGTTGGCAGCCCCGACCAGCCGCCCGATCAACGTCTCCACTCCGTAGGGCGTGCCGCCGAGCATGACGGCATCGGATTCACCGAGTCGCTGCACGAAGCCGCGGGTGACTTCCTGAACGCGACCCGGGTCAGTGGCATCTTCGCCGACTACCACCTCACCGTCGACCACGCCCGCCACGGACTCGATCACACCGCCATCAACGCGTTCGTGTCCGGAGGCGTCGCGGTTGACGCTGGCCCACGTCGTCTGCTCGGGGCCGACCTCGATACCGATCCTGTACGCCATGGTGCCCCTCTGTTCGCTTCGATTTCGGCGGTGAGCCGGGCCGAGACCCCGCCGCCGCGCCGAATTGACCTTAGGCGCTGCAAAGTCGGCAAGGCGGCGAAACTGCCCTTCGGGTAGGCAGGACGGTGATCGATTCTCTACGGTGGGGCGATCACCTGATGAGGAGGACCCAATGGACTTCGGAGTGTCCAACGAGATGTCGACCATGCTCGAGATGATTCGCGAGTTCATGGATCAAGAGGTGATCCCTCTCGAAGGCGAGATGCTTCACGGCGACCCCGCCACCCTCGAAGCGGGTGTGAAAGCAGCTCAGGCCAAGGTGAAGCAGATGGGGTTGTGGGCGCCGAACCACCCCGTGGAGTTCGGCGGTCTCGGCCTGTCGATGGTCGATCACGGCCTCTTCGCCGAAGCAGTGGGCCGGAGCCCACTCGGGATGACCGTGTTCGGCACCCAGGCACCAGATGCCGGCAACATCGAGATCCTCCACAAGTACGCCACCGACGAGCAGAAGGAGCGGTTCCTCCGGCCCCTCGTCGCCGGCGAAATCCGTAGCTGCTTCTCGATGACCGAGCCCGAGACCGCCGGCTCCAACCCCGTGCTCCTCGCCACCACGGCCGTCACCGACGGCGACGACTACGTCATCAACGGACAGAAGTGGTTCACCTCGTCGGCCGACGGCGCCGCATTCGCGATCGTCATGGCCGTCACCGACCCAGGTGCGCCGCCTCACCGGCGGGCAAGCATGATCATCGTCCCTACCGACACTCCCGGCTTCAACCTCGTGCGCAACGTCAGCGTGATGGGTCACTCCGGCGGCGGTCACGCCAGCCACGCCGAGGTGCTCTACCAGTCGTGCAGGGTTCCCCGCGCGAACCTGCTCGGGCCCGAAGGTAGCGGCTTCCTCATCGCCCAGGACCGTCTCGGGCCCGGCCGAATCCATCACTGCATGCGCTGGCTCGGCATCGCCGCACGTGCCTTCGAGATGATGTGCACCCGAGCCAACGAGCGAGTCATCGACGTCGATGGCGGCACGCTCGCAGGCAAGCAGGTGATCCAACACTGGGCTGCGGAGCTCGAATCCGAGATCCGCGGTGTTCGTCTGCAGACCCTGCACGCGGCATGGATGATCGACCTCTACGGGGCGAGCGTCGCCCGCGACGAGATCTCGGCGATCAAGTTTGCTGTCGCCAACACCATGCTCAAGGCGGTCGACACTGCAATCCAGGTCCATGGTGCGCTCGGCGTAACCGACGACACAGTGCTCGCGTACTGGTACCGCCAGGAACGTGCGGCGCGCATCTACGACGGCGCCGATGAGGTGCACAAGAGCAGTTTGGGTCGGCGCATCCTGCGTCGATACGCGACCTCGGGTAGCCGCTGAGCACGCTCCGCGAAGTTTACTCGACAGCTTTCTGTGTCGCCTCAGCCGACCGCGGTTGCTTCGAGCTCGACCATCAGCTCGGGATAGGCCAAACGGGCGACGCCCAGCAAGGATCCCGGAGGCTGCACGCCAGCGGTCCCGAGGCGTTCCGCAATGATGCCGTAGTTCTGGAACAAGGCGTCGACATCGGTCGTGTAGATGTTCATCCGCACGATGTTGGAGAGGTCCATGCCACCCTCCTTCAGCACAGCCTCGAGATTGTCCAGGGAGAGCTCGATCTGGGCGGCGAGATCGCCGGCGTGCGCTGGCTGACCGTCGGGGCTCATCGAGCTCTGCCCGGCCAGGTACAGCACCCTTGATTCACCTTGTACGAGCATTCCCTGGTTGAAGCCGAGTTCCACGGACCATTGCCAGGGATTAACGGGGGTTGTGACCAGCATTTCATTCTCCTTCGGAGCTGTCGATGTAGATGTCGGAACAGGTTCGCCCGGCGTGGAGGTGGTGGACGCCTCCAGATCGTCACTGCCGCAGGCCGCCAGGACGGCGACTCCGGCGAGGACGCCCAGCCAGCGAGCTCCGTGCCTGACACTTCTGTATTGGGTGATTCGAACCATGCTCAACTTGTACGCCAAGGCGGCCCGCTGCGCCTCGTACTTTGGTCGGATTTCCAGGTCGGGCTGGGTCGTGCGGACTCAGCCTGTGCGACCGGTCAGCCGATTGCCAGCTCGCGCGCCCTCGCCACGACAGCCGTGCGTGACGACACGTCGAGCTTGCGCATCAGAGCGGTCATGTGGCTCTTCACCGTGCGCTCGCCGATGAACAGGGCGTCAGCGATCTGGCGGTTGGACCGGCCTGCAACAACCTGATCGAGCACCTCGAGTTCACGCCGTGTTATCCGCTCGCCAGTTCCCGCCACCAAGACGCCCGCTCGGGCAGGGGCGCTGGAGAGGTGTTCGAGCACCGGCCTGACGACGATGGCGAGATCCTCGTCATCGAGGCACGCAAGGAGCACATCGCGATGTGTATCGGGTCCGTCGATTGCGATTACGCCGGTCGCGCCGACGTCGGCGAGCAGCTCGAGCGTCGGTCGGGCTACCTCGACCGCCCCGTGTCGGTCTCCGCGGCGCGAGATGGATCGCTGCGAGGTCGAGATCGACGATTCCTGTCACGAAACAGAAGCGCGTGGAGTGCTGGAGATCACGAACACCCTTGAGTCTCGCCTCAGCAGCAGCGAGGTCACCTTCCGATCGGTACACCATCGCGGCGATCACTGCTTCGGTCACGATGGTGTCGGGCCGGTCGTTCTGCAGCGGCTCGCCGATCAGGAGCCGAGCTGCCCGGATCATCTCCGGGCGGCCACGGATCCAGCCGGATCGAGCCATCGCGTAGGCATACATCGCACGTTCCTGGCGGTGCCGGTCGGAACCGGCGAAAAGGCGACGGGCCTTGTCGACGATGATCTCGATGCCGCCGTGATCACCATCCGTCATCGCAATAGCGAGCCTCACCGCGGTCGGCCGCGAGCGCGAGCCAATTGAGGCCTCCCATCTCGAGCGCCCACTCGTCGATGCCGGCCGAGAATCGGTCGGCCTCCTGGGTGCGCCACGTCAAGAGTGCCAGCGGCGGCGCGAATCAGCTCGAGCGATGTCAGCGCCATGACATCCTGATCGGGCCGGCGCGCCAGCTCAGCGCAGCGGTCGTCCAGCCACTGGGTACCGGACGGCGCGAAGAGGAATTCGGTACCCAGGGCGAGCGCCAGCGTGCCCTGCCCGAGTGCTCCGCAGCGACCGATTGCCAGCGAGAACGCCTCGTCGAGTCCGGAACCGAGGGCCGCCCAGTCTGCCTGGAAGTACTGGAGCCAGAAGCTCGCCGACAGCACTCGCACCCGATTGTCGGGTGTCACGGCTAGTTGCATGAGCTCGTCGATGAGCGCTCCTGCCAGCTCGACTTCGCCCCAGATGAGGCGAGCCTCCGCAAGTCCGAGCGCCGCTCGCACCAGCCCGTCCTGGTCTCCGTCGGCGCGCATCACATCGACGACCGGTCGGAGCAGACCCGCCGCACGATCAACATCGCCGTCTTCGAGAGCCGCAAGTCCGGCGATCAAGCCGAGCCCCGAATTGGCCTCGAGCGCTGGGGCGTCGAAAGCGCTGAGCCAGGTCCGCGGAATCCGCCCACCGGGAGCGGATAGCAGTTGCCTGCCCGTGTCGACCACGAGTCGGGCCGCTGCGTCGACATCGTTCACAGAGAGCAACAGCTCGATGGCCTGCCCGCGGGGCGAGACCGAGGCGGCTCGACGGTGCAGTTCGACGAGCCTTTGAGGCGGAGTGCGCAGAGCCAGTTCGCGGCGCAGGAAGTCGGCCACCCAGTCCTGATACCTGGCCTTGACTGCACCGCCCGGTTCCGCAGCCACCTCCATCTCCAACAACCGTCGTCGCCGGGCCTCGTCGAGTAGCTGACCGACGTCGGCGCGTTGGCAGACCGTCTCGCAGGCCGCGACATCGAACTCGCCCAACAGGGACGTCTCGAGAAGGAAGGTGAAGAGATCGGGGGGCAGATCGCCGCGTCACTTCGGTGCGCAAGAACTCGTCGATGGAGTGCTGGCCTTCCCCGAGGGCGGCGGTGAAGCCGGTTGCACCACTTGCACCAGCCCGAACCCGGCCGACGATGAGCGCCACCGCCGCCGCCCAGCCACCCGTTCTCTGCAAGATGAGAGCGGCAAGGTCCGAGTCGACATGGCCGACTTCGGCCAGCATCCGGTCGATCTGGGCGACGTCGAGACCCAGTCCGTCGCGGTGGATTTCGAAGATCTCGCCCCTCACCAGTCGACGGGAGACCCCTATCGCTGGCTCCACTCGACTGGCTGCGAGCAGGCGAGACGTCGGACCCAAAGCATTTAGGAGGGAGCCGAGAAACTGCACCGCGCCGTGGGAGCGCAGATGGTGGAGGTCGTCGAGCACCAAGACAACATTGCCGATCGCGTCGAGGTCGTTCCCGATGGCGAGGGCGAGTTCGCCAGGCTCGGGGCGGGCGATGCCGCCGAGAAGTCGAGTGATCCGTTGTGGAGCAGCGCCCGTCTCGAGATGAATGGCAGTGGCGATCGCCGAGGCCAGCGTCAGCTCGTCGTCGTCGAGGTGGTCGAGGCGCACCCATACCGGTCGCCACGGGGCAGAGCTAGCGGACCAGGCCGCCAGGGCTGTCGTCTTACCCGACCCTGCCGGGGCCACAACCAGTCCGACCGGCACACGCTCGAGTACATCGGCGATCTGGCGGCCGGCAGGGGAGTCGATGTGGCTGGCGCTGGTGGGTATCCGAAACTTCCAGGCGGGGTGCAGATCTAGGTCAGGTGCCGGCATCGGCTCGATGCTATTCGTCCCGATGCGGGGCCCCCGTCGAGCGCGGGACCCAACGACCAGAGGGTAAACGTGAAGTCACTTTACGTCAGGCTGAAGACGGGTGTACCCTGCGCGCGTCATGGCAGGCCAGCCCGCGCGAACTCTCACCCGGCGGGGCTGCACCACCCGCAGGCGTCTGCTCGACGGTGCCCGTGCCGAGCTGGTCGAGCCTGGTGGGAGGCTGGAGATCGCGGCCCTGGCGCGTCGCTTGGACGCCTCCCCTGCCCTGCTCTACCGATACTTCGGCTCCAAGGACGGACTCGTGGCCGCTGTGGTCGACGAGTTCTACGACGAGTACGAGGCGGCGGTCTTCTTGACCGTGGGCCACGACTCGACCTGGCAGGTGCGTGAGCGCGAGCGGATCGTCCGCGAGGTGGCCTTCCTGTACTCGCATCCCTTGGCCCGTGCCGTCATCGCCCGCAGCCTTCAGGAGCCTGCCGCATCCCATGCCGACGCCCGTCGGCTGGCAACCCAGATCGACGTCGCCGCGCGCAATGTTGCGCGCGGCCAGCGCGAGGGGTCCGTCGACCCCCACATCGACGTCGGCCTCGCCGCGGCGGCCTATCTCGGCGCCTTTCGCGAACTGGTGGCCGCTGCCCTGGGGCGCCCCACTCCACCACCTCAGGCAGAGATCGTGGAGATGATGAGCGCCATCGGCACCACCATCGTGCCCTCACCCCAAGGAGAACAATGACGACGCCACACCGGCCGGACGGCTACGAGACCCTGCTCTACAGCGTCGACGGCGCGACGGCGACGATCACCCTCAACCGGCCCGAGCGCCTCAACACGATCATCCCGCCGATGCCCGAGGAGTTCGAGCACGCCGTTAGGCAGGCCACCCTCGACAACACGGTCAAGGTCATCGTCGTGAGAGGTGCAGGTCGGTCGTTCTGCGCCGGATACGACTTCGCCGGTGGGTTCCATCACTGGGACGACCGCATCAACACCGACGGGGTGTGGGACCCGGGCAAGGACTTCGTGTTCGCCACGACTCCCACCCTGTCTCCCACCCAGCAGTTCATGTCCATGTGGCGGACGCCCAAACCGGTGATCGCCCAGGTTCACGGCTGGTGCGTGGGTGGGGGCAGCGAGATGGCGCTCTGCGCCGACCTGGTGATCGCCAGCGACGACGCCCGCTTCGGAACGCCCTACGCCCGGATGTGGGGGTGCCACCTGTCGGGGATGTGGATCTACCGGCTCGGCCTGACCCGCGCCAAGGAGTTCGCCCTCACCGGTCGATCCGTGTCGGGCAAGGACGCCGAGGCGATCGGGTTGATCAATCGTTCCGTGCCCTTCGCCGACCTCGAGGCCGAGGTGTCGCTGTGGGCCACCCAGCTAGCGGCAGTGCCGGCTTCCCAGATGGCAGCGATGAAGCTGGTGGTGAACCAAGCCTTCGAGCACCAGGGCCTGCACTCCACCCAGGTTCTCGGCCCGATACTCGACGGCCTGATGCGCAACACACCCGACGCCCACCGTTTCGTGGGCATCGCCGGCGAGGGAGTTGGTGCCGTACTCGCCGAACGCGACGGGCCTTGGGGCGACTACAGCCACGCACCACCCGACCAGCAACCCGACCCGAGGAACGTGATCGTGCCATGAACCAATCACCACACAACAACGACCAGCCTCTGACCGAGGCCTACTGGCCCGCCGACCGGCTACCCGCCGACCCGATGGTCTCAGCGGACCTCACGGTAGGCGCACTACTGAGGCGCGCCGGCGGCGAGTACTGCAACCGGGTGGCACTGGTGGAGGGCGCCCCCGACCCGGCCGACCGGCGACGCTGGACCTACTCCGAGCTCCTCGCCGATTCCGAACTCACCGCCCGCGCCCTCGCCCGACGGTTCTCCCCGGGGGAGCACATCGCCGTCTGGGCGCCCAACGTGCCCGAGTGGCTGCTCCTCGAATTCGGTGCCGCGCTGGCCGGCCTGGTGCTGGTGACGGTGAATCCGGCGCTGAAACCCGACGAGGTCGGCTATGTGTTGCGCCGCTCGAACGCCGTCGGGTTGTTCCTGCTCCGCGAGTTCCGCGGCAACCCGATGGCCCAGACGGCCGACCAGTTGCGCGGCGAGCTCCCCGATCTGCGCGAGGTCGTCGAGCTGGACCGCTGGGAAGACTTCGTGGCGGGAGTGGACCCGGCGAGCGAGCTGCCGCCGTGGATCCACACCAACCCGCCCAGATCCAGTTCACGTCGGGCACGACCGGTTTCCCCAAGGGGGCCGTGCTCGCCCACCGGAGCATCGTCGGCAATGCACGACTCGTCACTCAGCGCCTCCAGGTGCAACCGGAGCACCCGGTGTGGGTGAACCCGATGCCCCTGTTCCACACCGGTGGCTGCGTGCTCGGCGCGCTCGGGCGCGCTTTGGCTCGGAGCGACCCACGTACTTCCGGTGCAGTTCGACCCGGCACTGGTGCTCGAGCTCGTCGAGGCGGAGTCAGCCGACCTCTGCAGCGGAGTGCCGACGATGCTGATCGCGCTGATGGATCACCCCTCGCGCGCCGAGCGGCGTCTCGAGACCCTGGATCGCGTCGTCGCCGGTGGGGCGCTCGTGCCCGCGCCCCTCGTGGAGCGGATCGAAGCGGAGCTGGGCGTGGGCTTCACCAACGTCTTCGGCCAGACGGAATGCTCCCCGGTGGCCACGATGGTCGACCCTCATGACAGCGTCCTCGACAAGGCGACCACAGTCGGGCGTCCCCTTCCCCATGTCGAGGCCAAGGTCATCGACACCGCCACCGGAGACACCGTGGGGATCGGGGTCACCGGCGAGTTCTGCACGCGTGGGTTCCACGTGATGATCGGGTACCACGGTGATCCCGAGGCGACAGCGGCCGCCATCGACGTCGATGGCTGGTTGCACACCGGCGACCTGTGCTCGATGGATGAACGGGGGTACGTCACCGTCGAGGGCCGGCTGAAGGACATGATCATCCGCGGTGGCGAGAACATCTATCCACGCGAGATCGAGAACGTGCTGATGGCGCACCCAGGCGTCGCCGGCGTCGCCGTTGTCGGTCTGCCAGACGCTTACTGGGGTGAGATCGTTGCCGCGTTCCTGATGCCTCACCCCGGTGAAGCCCCAACGGAAGCAGAGCTGAGGGGCTGGTGCGGTGAGCATCTCGCCCGCCACAAGGTTCCCGTGAGGTGGGAGTTCGTCGATTCCTGGCCGCTCACCGGCTCCGGCAAGATCCAGAAGTATGTGCTGCGCGACCGTGCCTTGGATGGCGGCGCGTGAGCGAAGCCCAGGGCCGCCAGTCGTTCTACGGCCCTGCCGACGCGACAGTCGACTACCAGCGCGACCTCGGCGATCCGGGCCAGTTCCCCTACACCCGTGGCCGGCGCGCCCCGTCGGCGGCGGCGGGCAGTGGTTGGATCCACCGCGAGTTGTCCGGGGAGGGCGACCCGCGCCGCTCCAACGGGCAGCTCCACCGCCTATTGGCCGACGGCGCACTCGGTATCGACGTGATCGGCGACAACCCCACCCAGTCGGCACTTGATCCCGACCATCCGATGTGCGAGGCCGCTGTGGGCACCACCGGAGTGTCGATCTGCCGTGCCCGCGACTTCGCGGAACTGCTCGAGGGCATCCCCCTGGACCGCATCACCCTTTCCCACTCACTGCCCGCTGCGTTCGCCATCGCCGGTCAGCACCTGGCGGCCACCGAGCTGGGCTTCGACCCCGCCGTGCTGCGAGGTTCCGCGATCCAGGGTCCTCTTTACACCGAGGATTGCTCGTACGCGATGTTCCTACCGTTCGACATCCGCATGCGCCTGTCGCTGGACTCCATCATGTTCAGCCTCCAGCACATGCCTCGCTTCCATCCCTACCTCGAGGACACCTACTTCATCAGCGACGGTGGCCTCGACGCGGTGGAGGAGATGGCCTTGGGCTTCGTGCAGCTGCGCGAGATCACGAGGCAGCTCCTCGGTCGCGGGGTCCCGGTCGACGCGTTCGCCCCGCGCATCGCGATGCTCGTCAACTGCCGGATGGACATCTTCGAAGAGATAGCCAAGATCCGCGCCACCCGGCGGCTGTATGCCCGGATGATGCGCGACGAGTTCGGCGCACGCGACGAGAGGTCGTGCTCGGTCAACATTGCGGTCCACACCAGTGGTCTCACCCTCACCGCCGCCCAGCCGGCCAACAACATCGCTCGCGGTGCGATCCAGGGCCTGGCGATGGCGCTCGCCGGGGTGCAGGGCCTGGAGATCTCCACCTTCGACGAGCCCTTTCGCACCCCCTCCGCCGAGGCCCACCAGGTGGGGCTGCGCACCCAGCAGATCATCCACCTCGAAGCACGCGCCGGTGCGGTCGCCGACCCGCTGGGCGGCTCTTGGTACGTAGAGTCGCTGACCGACGACCTCGAGAGTCGCATCGACGAGCAGGTGCGTGAGATCGAGGCAAGGGGCGACATCGCCGATCTCGTCGACAGCGGCTTCTTCCGCGCCATCTTCCACACGGGGATGGACCGGCACAGCCGCCAGGTCCATTCGGGCGAACTGGCGGTGGTCGGCGTGAACTGCCACACAATCCCACCTGCCCAGGACCGGCTGTTGCGCGACGAGGCCGAGGAACGCTTCCCCGCCGACCACGCCCATGTGGAACGCATCCGTGCCTGGAGGGCCACCCGGGACAAAGACGCGCTGACGCAAAGGCTCGAGGCGGTGACCGCGGCGGCGGCAAACGACGGCGACCTGATGGGACCCATCCGCGCCGCCCTTGCCGCCGAGGCCAGCATCGGAGAGATATCGGGCGCGCTGCGAGTGGGTGTGGGGCACCCCGCTGATCCCTTCGCCGGCGCGGCGTCGCCGGGGCGGTCCTGATGGCCGTGGACGCGCCCGACGGCCGGGTGCGGGGCCGGATCATCATCGGCACCCTGGGCCTCGACCAACACGAGGTCGGGGCTCTCGCCGTGAGCCGCATACTGGCCCGCCATGGCTTCGAGGTCATGTACCTGGGCCGTTTCAACACACCTGCCGGACTGGCCAGCGCGGCGGTGCAGGAAGACGCCGACGTGGTGGGGGTCTCGGTGCACTCCTGGGAGTACGAGGCACACGTCGACGACCTGGTGCGGCGCTGCCACGAGGCGGGTACCGCGGTCGTGCTCGGCGGGTCGGTCCTCACCGAGGCCGACAAGGTCACGCTCGCCGACCGGGGTATCGATGCCGTGTTCGGTGCTTACGCTCCCGAAGACGAGATCGTCCCGGCGATCGATGCGCTGGTGGCGCGTCGCCGAGCCGGTGCTTTGTGGCCCGGCGGGGAGTCCGACCCCCTCGTGCTGCGCGACCGGGTCGTGGTCATCACCGGCGCCGCGCGTGGCCTGGGCCGGGCCTACACCACTGAGGCCGTCAGGTTGGGTGCTCGGGTCATCGCCAACGACATCGATGCCGGTGAGCTGTCCGGGATCGCCGGCGACGGGGTGACCACGATCGAAGCCGATGTCTCCACTCCCGCAGGGGCGAGGGCGGTGGTAGACGCTGCGCTGGAATCGACCGGGCGCCTCGACGGAGTGGTGTCGAACGCCGGCGCACTGCGCTCCGGCTCGATCCTGAAGGTGAGCCCCGAAGACGTGGACCATGTGCTCGGCGTTCATGTGAGGGCCACGTTCCTTCTGGCTCAGGCCGCAGGAAGACATTGGCGGGCCGAGGCCGCCGAAGGCAGAGCCCCTGAGGCGTCGCTCGTCACCACCACATCCTCAGCGGGCCTCTACGGCTTTCGCGGCGAGGCCGCATACAGCGCGGCGAAAGCCGCCGTGGCAGCCTTCACGATCGTGGCTGCCGATGAGTTCGCCCGTTTCGGTGTCACCGTCAACGGTGTTGCACCCGTTGCCCGCACCCGGCTGACGGCGTGGATGGGCGCTGCCGGCACCGATGACCCCGCCGACGACCCTCTCGACCCCTCACATGTGGCGCCCTTCGTCTGCTGGCTGCTCGGGCCCGCAGCACGCCAGGTTTCCGGGCGCGTCTTCGAGATCGGCGACGGATCGGTGAGCTTGGCCACGGGATGGAGCCCAGGCGAGCCCGAGACCCTCCCGACTCACCACGACACCGCACAGGTCGATGCCATCATGCGCCGCCTCGTGGCACGCTGCCCATCCGCCGCGCCCGATTCTCACCCCCCAACTCCCGGCTGCGCCCTGACCGGCGCGGGGTAGGTGGAGATCGCTCCGTGGCCGCGCTGTGTGTGAGCGCCACATACCGAACGTTGGGTGTGTGCGCTCACACAGGCAGCTGTCGCTCGGAATGGTCGGGTACCCGGCGACCGTAGGCGCTCGGAGTCCCCAGCGTGACGTCGGACCCATGACCATCGAGGGAGTTGCCGGCCTGCGCGCCTGTGTCGACGACGTGCTCACCATGCTCGAAGGTCTGCCCGAGTCGGCCTGGCGCGAGCCCACCGGGTGCACCGGCTGGACTGTTCACGACTTGGTGGCCCACATGGGTGCGATCTTCCACGGCATCGTCAACCCGGCCGAGATGGCGGCGGCCGAGCCCGGCGAGACGACCGAACAGGCCAACGAGAGGCCGGTCGCCATCCGCAGGGCCTGGACCTCGGCCGAGGTGCTCGAGGAGTACCGCACCAGCGCGCCCGGTGCTCTCGCCGCTATCGAAATGATGAACGGCCCGGATCTGGCTCAGGTCCCGTTCACCCTCAGCGACCTAGGGACGTACCCGATGGGCATGGTGGCCGACGCTCTTTGCTTCGACCACTGGTGCCACCTCCACGTCGACATGGCCACCCCGGCCGGGCCCATCGATCTGTCCTCCCTGCCGGCGCCCGACGACCTCCAGTTGTCACCCACCGTCTCGTGGATGCTCGCCGGGCTCCCTCAGATGTGCCCCCAGCTCGTCCCTTTGCTCACGCGGCCGGTGCGACTCGTCCTCGAAGGCCCCGGTGGCCGCACCGTCGACCTCCTGCCGGCCGATGAGAGTGGTCTCGTGGGGGTCGAAGGGGCCGGCGATGGGCGTGGGGTGGCTGCCGTGGTCACTTCACCGACGACGGCGTTCGTGGCGTGGGCCACACAACGCTCCGGCTGGCGCGGCCAGGTGAAAGTCGATGGCGACGAGGACTACGCAGCAACCGTCCTCGACGCCATCAACGTGATCTGACTCCGCACCGGTCAAGCCAAAACAGAACGCCCCGTGACACGTCGCATTCCATAGCTGTACGCTTCGGCAATTACAGGATGTCGACGAGACGGCGCCTTGGTCGTCTCCATGAACGAGGGGGCCGGATATGGGGCTGCTGGTAGGAACCCGCAAGGGAGTCTTCTTCCTCGATGGCGACAAGGAACGTTCGATCTGGACATTGTCGGAGCCCCACTTCCTGGGGCATGTAGCGCAACACGTCGTGCTCGACCCTCGGAACGGCACCCGCCTACTCGCGGCGATGAGGACGGGCCACCTCGGCCCGACGGTGTTCTGGTCCGACGACAAGGGTGCGAACTGGAACGAAGCGAGCACACCGCCCGCCTTCCATACCGGTGAAGCCCTGCAACGATCCTTGTCCGCGGTGTTCTGGCTGACCCCCGGCCATCCCGATGAACCGGGGGTCTGGTTCGCCGGTGGCTCGCCGCAGGGTCTGTTCACCACGGCCGACGGCGGCGACACCTGGGCACCCGTCGACGGTTGGAACGACCACCCGATGTGGCAAACCTGGGCGGAGTGGCCAGAACAGAACACGCCGGACGGGTCGATGCTCCACTCGGTCATCGTCGATCCACGCGACGCCGGGCACATGTACGTCGGACTCTCAAGCGGTGGGGTGTTCGAGACGACAGACCGCGGCGCGGACTGGCACCCGCTGAACGCTGGGTGCGAGGCAACCTTCTTCCCCGACCCCTTCCCCGAATTCGGCCACGATCCACATTGTGTGCGCCTGCATCCGGCGCGGCCCGACCGGCTGTATCAGCAGAACCACTGTGGCATCTATCGAATGGAACGCCCCGAGGGCCGGTGGGAGCGGATTGGTCGGGCGATGCCTGCCGAGGTCGGTGACATCGGCTTTCCAATCGAGCTCCATCCCCGCGACCCCGACACGGCGTGGGTCTTTCCGATGGACGGCACCGACGTGTGGCCACGCACGAGCCCCGACGGTCGACCAGCTGCGTACATCACCCGTGACGCCGGCGGATCATGGACTCGCTGCGACAACGGTCTGCCCAAGCGTGCCTGGTTCACGGTGAAGCGCCAGGCCATGACCGTCGACGCTTCCGACCCCGTCGGGGTGTACTTCGGAACGACGAGCGGCGAAGTGTGGGCGAGCGGCGACGAGGGCGAGTCATGGCGGTGCGTCGCCGAGCACCTGCCCGAGATCTACTCGCTGGAGTGGGCTTGAGGGTCCGCATCCCGACACCGTTGCGCTCGTACACGAACTCCGCCGTCGTCGACGCCGTCGGCGCAACTGTCGAAGAGTTGCTCGCCGACCTCGACCGTCTCTATCCGGGCATCCGATTCCGCGTCGTCGACGAGCAGGGTCGCCTGCGGACCCATATGAAGGTCTTCGTCGGCGACGAGATGACGCGCGACCTCACGACCACGATCGTCGGTGCTGAGGAGGTCACCCTGATGCAGGCCCTCTCAGGCGGCTGAGCCGGTCGGCAAGCACGAGTGCCACCGCGGTGACCAGAAGGCTGCCCAACCCCTACGGACGCCCGGCCTATGCTCTTGCGTGAGCATTGAGGCGACTGCATGCATGCCACATCACCCACGCCAGTCGAATCTCGGGATCGTGGGGGCGACGGGTGAGCGCGCCGACGAAGATGCCGCCCGAGGCCGAGACGGCCTCCCCCATCGAGGGTCTCCCGGTCGACGACGTCTATGCCGCCGCCCGCACGGAGCCGGGAGGGCTGACCGCCGATGAGGCACACGCCCGCGCCATCACCTATGGGCCGAACCTCCTGTCGACCACGCCTCAACGGCCACTCCTCCTCCGCCTGAGCGCCCACTTCACCCACCTCATGGCCCTTCTGCTGTGGGCCGGAAGCCTCCTCGCGCTCGCCGCCGGACTCCCCGCGCTATGCGTCGCTATCCTGCTCGTGAACGTCGTCAACGGTGTGTTCAGCTTCTGGCAGGAGTTCAAGGCCGATAAGGCAACCGAGGCGCTGAGGCGGCTGCTGCCCGTGCATGCTCGGGTGATGCGCGACCGGACGCGAGGTCGGGGTTCTCGCCGAGGAGCTGGTCCCGGGCGACGTCATCCTGCTCGAGGAAGGCGACCGCATCTCGGCGGATGCTCGGGTGGTGGAGCACGCCGAATTCCGCGTCGATCAGTCGACCCTCACGGGGGAGCCGACCCCGGTCCGCAAGACCAACGATTCGGCGACGACCGACGGCGGCAACCGAGCCAACATCTCGAACCTCGTGTTCGCGGGAACCAACGTGGCAGCGGGACGCGGCAAGGCCGTAGTCGTAGCGACCGGCATGCGCACCGAGTTCGGACGCATCGCCGCGCTCACCCAGGAGATGGGCAGTGAGCAGAGCCCGCTCCAACGAGAGTTGGGGCGTCTCAGCACGTGGTCAGCATCATGGCCGTCAGCATCGGGTCGTTACTCGCCGGCATCGCCGTTGCGATCGACATCATGGACCTCACCGAGGGACTGGTGTTCGGCCTCGGCATGATCGTGGCGTTCGTGCCCGAAGGGCTCCTGCCGACGGTCACCTTGTCGCTCGCGATGGCCACCCAGCGCATGGCGGAACGCAACGCGCTGGTGAAGAGGTTGTCCGCCGTGGAGACCCTTGGGTCCACGACCGTGATCTGCACCGACAAGACCGGCACGCTCACCCAAAACGAGATGACCGTGCGCGAGGCATCGTCCTCGGCGGTGCCGTCGAGTTCGACGGGGTGGGCTACGCCCCGGATGGGCAGATGCAGGGCGTCGACCCCGACAGCCCGGCTGCTGGCGACATGATTCTGCTCCTCACGACCGGCGCGCTGCGCCTGCAACGCCCGGCTCGTCGAGGCCGACGGACACTGGACGGTCCTTGGCGACCCCACCGAGGCCGCCATCGAGGTGGCCTGCGGCAAGGCGGGTATCGATCTCGCAGAGGCGACGCGTCGAGCACCGCGCATACGTGAGCTGCCCTTCGACGCCCGCCGCAAGCGGATGAGCACTCTCCACCGAATCGGCGGGGGCAATGTGCTGTACTCGAAGGGGGCACCCCGCGAGCTAGTCGGCCTCTGCCTCCAGGCCCGGGTCGACGGGACCGACCAACCATTGGACACGTCTCTGCGACATCGCATCGAGCAGGCCAACGACGACATGAGTCGGCGCGGGCTGAGGGTGCTCGCCGTCGCCCGACGCGAGGTAGGCGATACAACGCTCAACGCCAGCGAGGGCGACGACCGGTCCCCCGAGCACCTCGAACGCGACCTCACCTTCCTCGGGCTCGTCGCGATGATGGACCCGCCACGACCGGAGGTCGCTGAGGCCGTGCAGAGATGCCATCGCGCCGGAATCCGCACAGTGATGATCACCGGCGACTACGGGCTCACCGCAGAGTCGATTGCTCGCCGGGTCGGCCTGCTGGAGCGCCCCGAGGTGAGGATCGTGAACGGCGACGAGCTGGAGTCGATGACCGACGAGGAGCTCGACCAGGCGCTCCTCGGTGAGGTGCTGTTTGCCGCGTTCGTCACCCGAACACAAGCTGCGGATCGTTTCCGCGCTCCAGCAGCAGGGCCATGTCGTGGCCGTCACCGGCGACGGGGTGAACGACGCTCCGGCGCTCAAGAAGGCCGACATCGGTGTGGCGATGGGTCGATCAGGGACCGACGTGGCCCGCGAGGCAGCTGACATGATCCTGCTGGACGACAACTTCGCGTCGATCGTCAGCGCCGTCGAAGAGGGGCGCGCCGTCTACGCGAACATCCAGCGGTTCACCTCGTACATCTTCACCAGCAACACCCCCGAAGCCGTGCCCTTCGCTCTTTTCGCTCTCAGCGGTGGACGGATCCCGCTGGCGCTCGGGGTGATGGCGATCCTGGCGATCGACCTCGGCACCGATCTGGTGCCGGCTCTGGCGCTGGGCGCTGAGCCGCCCGACCCCGGTGTCATGGATCGGCCCCCGCGGCGGCGTTCGGAGCACCTCGTCACACGAGCCCTGCTCGCCCGGGCGTACCTGGTCCTGGGCAGTGCGTCGAGCGCGGCGGTGATGGCCGTTTTCTTCGGTTGGTATTGGGTGCACGGTCACTGGGGGCAACTACTCGACCTCCCCGACGAGGGGGCGATCTACCATCAGGCCGTGAGCATGGCGTTGACAACCGTGGTGTTCACCCAGATCGGCAACCTCTTCGCCCAGCGTGCGGCGCCGTCCTCCACGCGCCGTGCCTGGCTTTTCTCGAACCGGCTCGTCTGGGTGGGCATCGCCTCCGAGCTCGCGCTCGTCGCGCTCATCGTGTACCTGCCTCTGCTGCAGCGCGTCTTCGACACGGGGTCCGTGCCGCTCGGGGCGTGGTTGTGGTTCATCCCCCTGATCCCGCTTCTGCCTGTCGCCGACGGGTTGTTCAAGGCGATCGGCCGACAACGCCGACCTAATCCGAAGGAGGTGACGGCGACGTGAAGATCATCGTGATCGGCTGTGGCCGCACAGGTGCAGGACTGGCCCGGGTGCTAGACCGAACAGGGCATACGGTGACCGTCGTCGACTCCGACGACACAGCGTTCGCGGGTCGGGACCCACCTTCAGAGGTCGACCGATTGCCGGCGTCGGGTTCGATCGCGACATCCTCCTGCAGGCTGGCATCGAAATCGCCGACGGAGTGGCGGCGGTCACCGGCGACGACGAGGTCAACGCCGTGGTCGCTCGCCTCGCCGGCCGCATCTTTCGCGTTCCCAAGGTCGTCGCCCGCCTGTACGACCCTCTCAAGGCAGAGATCTACCAACGGCTTAACGTGCAGGTCATCGCGCCCGTTGACTGGGGAATCCATCGCGCCGCCGACCTTCTCACCTTCTCCGACGTCGGCGCGCTGATGAGCCTCGGCACGGGAGAGGTGGATCTTGTCGAGGTGGAGATCCCCCATCTGCTCGCCGGCCGGCGGATCGAGGAGCTGACCGCACCGGGCGAGGTACTGCCGGTCGCCATCAGCCGAGCCGGCAAGACGTTCATCCCGACGCCAGGAACAACGATGAATGCGGGTGACATTGTGCAACTCGCTGTGGTCGCCGCATCCCGTGGTCGGCTCGAGTCGATGCTCGACATGAGGTGAGGAGACCACCATGGCAGAAGTTCTGATTGTCGGCGGCGGGCGGATCGGCGCCTACCTCGCCACCCTGCTGCATGAGGCCGGCCGTACCGTGACCCTCATCGAGAACGACCCGGAACGCGTGGACCGCATCGGCCACCTCCTCCCGGCGGGGCACCTGGTCCTCGGCAGCGGGACCGACCCTGCTGTCCTCGAATCGGCAGGGATCCGCCGCGCAGACACCGTCGTCAGCGTCACCCACCGCGATGAAACGAACCTCGTCGTGACGAGCCTCGCCAAGTTCGAGTTCGCGGTACCTCGCACCATTGGTCGGGTGAACAACCCCAAGAACGCGTGGCTGTACACCGACGACATGGGGGTCGACGTCGCGCTCAACCAGGCCGACATCATCGGCCACCTCGTGGTCGAAGAGATGTCACTCGGCGAGATGACTACTCTCCTCAAGCTGCGCCGCGGCCAGATACGCGCTCGTCGAGCAGAAGATCCACCCGACCTCGGCGGCCGCCGGCCGAGCGGTCGGCGACCTCGAATGGCCGGCGACCTGCGTCCTCGTGGCTGTGTTCCGCGGACCGGATCTCCTCACCCCGAACAGCGCGACGATCTTGCAGCCCGGCGACGAGGTGCTGGCCGTCCTCCACAGCGACGTCGCTGCCGCGGTCACAGCCTTGCTCGGCGAAACCCCGGCAACCTGAGCCGTCCGAGACATCGGACACGAGGTGAAGGTTCGACTCGGTGGTCAGTCAGCGGCGCCGGAAAGGCGCAAGTGCTTCATCCGCCAATTGGCAAGCACGAGTGCTACCGCAGTGACAACAAGGAGCCGCACAACTGCGGCCCCTCCCGCGGGAATGCCCTCCCGATCAAGCCGACTCGGTGCGTCGTCGAGCAAGCCCACGAAGATCGCCCGGGATTCCCACGACGGCGACAGCTGGGCGATGCCGGTCAACGCCGCACCGAACAGCCGCTCGACGAGGAAGACGAACGCCAGCGACCACACGGCAGTGCGTCGGGTAATGCATCCGATGGCGATGAAGATCGCGACGTACGCCATGCTCCCGACTGCTGCCGCGAGGTAAGCGGGGCCGGCGCTCGAAGAGCTACCCGCGATCACGGCGGCGATCGCCGCCGATGGGGCGATGGTGACGAGCGCCACGAGCGATCCACCAACCCATCGGCCGAGCACGATCTGCGAGGTGGGCGTTGGCGACAACCAGGTGAAGTGGAACGAGCCGGAGCGGATCTCGGAGCCGAGCACCGAGTCGCCGATCACCAGCGCGGCGATGGGCATGACCAGCCCGAAGATGCCTTCGGCCGCGATGTTCGCGAAGGCCTCGTCCGGTCCATCGCTGACGGCGCGTGCCAGCAGGCCGAACAGCAAGGCGCCGAGGCATGGCAGAAGAACAACGGCACGCCGCTTGAGCGGGAAACACGATCGCCAGGTGTAGACGATGATCGCCACTTGACGTGACCGCCGAGAAATGGTGCCGGTGGGGACGTTCATCTCACCAGCTCGCGGAACAGGCTCTCCAGCGAATCGTCGAGAGCACGCACCTCGAGCAGCCGAACAGAGGCACCCTTGGCGAGTCGGGGAAGGGCGATCGCGAGCTCGCGGGCCTGGAGCGTCTGCACGGTCAACTCGTCGGGCCGGGAGTTGAAGGTCACGCCTGCCACCGACTCCAGACCGACGAGTAGTGCGGCCAGCCGACGTACGTCGTCGCAGCGAACAAGGACGTGGCGCGGGCGTGTCGTCCATCGCGTCGCGGATTGCTCGATGGTCGCCGGCAGCAGCCAGCCGGCCGTGCACCAGCACGATCACCCGCTCGGCGAGCCGTTCGACCTCGCTGAGCACATGAGAGCTGACGATCACCGTTCGCCCGGCGGCGCCGAGTTGTTTGAACAGGGCGATGAGATGGACCCGCTGTACCGGATCGGCGCCGTTCAACGGCTCGTCCAACACGAGCACGTCGGGGTCGGCGACGAGCGCAGCGGCGATCTTGGTGCGCTGTCGCATCCCCTTGCTGAAGGTGTCGACCGCCCTGTCGGCGACGTCGAGCAGGTCAACCGTCTGTAACGCGAGTTCGGGCGCGTCCCGATTCGTTGACCCGTCTCAGGTCGGCAACATAGCGAACGAGCTGCCGCGCCGTGAGCCCGGTGGGCACCGCTTCATCCTCGGGCACGAGTGCCATCGCGCCGTGCACCGAACGGTCGCGGCGAGGGTCGTGCCCGTTGACCCGCACCGTGCCCTCGTTGACCGCTGTCATGCCCGTGATCGCTCGCATCAGGGTGGTCTTGCCCGCACCGTTCGGGCCGAGCAGGCCACTCACTCCCGGTCCGAAGGAGCAGGTCAGCTCGGACAAGGCGACCTTGGGCCCGAACCACACCGACGCGGCATTCACTTCGACGGTGGCGTCGGCAGCGATCGCTGGATCGGCGAGCATCTCCGGGCCGGACGTCATCGCTCCACCCATCGGTACCGCCACCAGCAGCACAACGGCACCGGCGAGCAGCACCACGCCGTAACAGGTCACCGCAAGCAACCCACCGCCGCTAACACCGTTGAAGAGGCGAGTCCTGGGCTATGTGTCCGAGGAAGATGAGGTCGCGCAGGTGCAGCGGCAGGGCCAGCACATTGACGAGAGCGCCGTACGATCCACCTTCGAGTGTCGTATCGCCCACGAGCACGCCCGACGAGATCGACGTGACGAGGAACAGTCCGATCACCGACGCGCCGGCGACGACGCGACGATCGGTGAGCGAGGCGATCGCGCACCCGATCATCGCGTAGTAGAGCCCGAGGACCAGCACGGCGAGCGGCACCTTCCACAGGACGTCGAGGTGACCGGTGAAGTAGTCGAGCGCGCTGTCGCTGACGAGCATGTTGCCGACGAACAGGAACACCTGGGGCAGGAACGAGAACGCGAACAGGATGGTGGTGATCGACCCGACCTTGGCCGTCACGTAGTCCATACCCGTCAAGGGGCGGGCGAACATCAACGGCAGGACCCGTTGTCGTCGGTCAGGGCACATCACGTCTGGTGCGACGAGCGCGACGAACAGCAGCAGCGCGGACGACACGCCGACGTACTCGCGATAGGTGATGATCTCGAAGCGGTCGAGAGTTGTCGCGGGTGACGTAGCCGATGCCGACGTTGACGATTGCCGGGATCGTGACCACGCCGAGCAGCACGAACGGTGCAACCTTCTGCCGCCACGACCGTCGCAACCCGAGGGCCCGTCGCATCGACGCCTTGTACAGGGCCAGGACCGCAGCACCCCGTCGCCCGCGTGGGCCATCGTATGGTCGATAGCCGCGGTCGTAGACGGCGCCCCGTCGCGGTGCGGCTGCACCGGGTACGGCGCTCACGTCGGTTCTCCACTGCGTCGCAGGAACACCTCGTCGAGTGAGGTTCGTCGCGTAGACAGCCGGAACAGCGGCAGTCCAAGATCGGCGACGACATCGCGGACGAGATCCATGTGTTCGTCTCCCTCGATCGTCGCTTCCACGACGCCATCGGTCACAACGGCGGTGACACCGATTTCAGCTAGGCCGGCCACGAGCTGTTCCGTGTGCCGACCGACGTCGATCGTGACCAAGCCCGTGCGCTCCAGCAGCGACTCGGTCTCTCCGGACACGACCAAACGGCCGGCGTCGATCATGACGACGTGGTCACACACCTGTTGCACGTCGTCGAGCAGGTGAGTGGCCATCACCATCGAGATCCCGAACGATCCGAGGCGTGCGACGAGTGCGAGCATCTCCTCGCGACCGATCGGATCGAGCCCGGCAGTCGGCTCGTCGAGCAGCACCAGTTCGGGATCGCCGACGAGTGCCTGGGCGAGCTTCGTCCGTTGCCTCATGCCCGTCGAGAACCCGCCGATCGGTCGGAACCGGGCCTCGTCGAGCCCGACGAGGTCGAGGATGTCCGAGGCGCGCTGGCGGGCGGCTCGTGCCGGTAACCCGCTGAGCTCACCGAAGGTCGCCACCACGTCTGCGGCCGTCTGGTCGAGAGGGAGGCAGTCGTGTTCGGGCATGTAGCCGAGGCGAGACCGCACTCCGATGGGATCGTCAGCGACGTCGATGCCGCAGACTTCCGCACGACCTTTCGTCGGGTGTGCGAGACCGAGCAGGATCCGGAACAGAGTGGACTTCCCTGCGCCGTTGGCGCCGACAAGACCGATCCGCCCGCTCGACACTTCGAGGCTCAAGTTGTCGAGCGCCGTCACACCCGGATAGAGCTTCGTGAGGCCCGTGAGACGCAGGAGTGGTCCGTTGCTCACGGTACCGAGTCTGCCAGGTGGGCGGTGCCCTGTCGACGCTGTATTGACGGTCGGGGCGACGCTCACGCGGACTGTTCGAAGCGCTGTTGAAAGCTACGCAGACCGAAGTCGCTGTTGACGACCGTGACGAAGGCACTGCGGTTGGCGCGGTCGCCCTTGACACGGGTGAGACCCACGTACGCCAGGCGGCGGGCGTCGTCACCCCAGCCGACCGACATCAGAACTGCTCGCGACTCCCAGCCTTTGAAACTGTGAACCGTGGAGCCCTTGACGCCTGCGGCCGAAGCCCAGAAGGCCATCTTCCGCGTCCGCGTCTCCTCCTTCGTGGTGCCGAACACATGCTGCACCGGGAAGCCGGCATCGGTGATCACCTTCACCGCTTCGAGGCCCTCGCGATGGTTGGCGAGGAACACCACATCCGATGGTGCAAGGTCGGGGTTGTCCCGAAGCAGGCGAACGACCTCAGCGCCGAGCCGCTTGCCGCACGACTCGCCTAGTTCGATGTTGACCCACCGCTTCACCGTCGGTTGGTAGCGGCCCACGCGTTGCGGGTGGTCATAGGGCACCGCTGGGTTCACGGCCCATTCGCCCAGGTGCAACTGGGCGAACTCGGCAACCACCGGCGTGAGATCCGGTGGCATGCGGTATGAGCCGCGTAGCTCTGTCCACGGGCCACTGAAACCAGCACCGAGCATGCGCTCCTCGTCGGTCCATGCACGTCGGCCATACACGTCCTGTGTTGGGTCGGCTACGAGCAACAACTCACCATCGGGTCGGCAAACATGCTGGCGCAGCAGGTTCCACCACTTGAGACTGAAGTCCTGCCCCTCGTCGACCAGTACTGCATCGAAGCGTGGGCCGAACCCGAGGCGATAGGCCTCGATGCCCTGGTCGATCTTCGCTTCCCAATCGGTCAGCACCCCGGGGAGCGGGTTGATCACGGGTTGCGCGCCGGTAAGGCGCGCATCGTCGACCGCCCGATAGCACAACTCATGAATGTGGGTGAACGTGATTCGGTTCAGGCTGGCACCGATGTCGCGACAGCGTCGGGCTGCGAGGTCACGCAGGTAGTGCGGCAACGTGGAGTTGTAGGAGAGAACCAACACCTCCTTGCCTTCTAGAGAGAGACGGGCCGCCCGCGCCGCCAGACCGAGTGACTTTCCACAGCCAGCGGATCCCCGTACGCGGCGGATGCGAGCATCCCTTGGGTTTGCTTCGATGTTGCCCGCCGCTGGGCTGAGCGAGAGGGGCAACCGCTGATCGCTGTGCGCCTCTGGTTCGGCAAGGCTGCGGCGCAACGCGTCGAGGCACGCTGGCGAGATGTGACGTGCGAGTGATCGGCGCGACCCCGAAAGCACCAACGTGGGGTCGTGCTGAAGGTCGTCATAGCCGTAAACGTCGATCCACCGCTCGCTGTCTTGCACAGTGCTCCTTGCGATGGTCGCCTTGGCTTGCGTGGTCGTGCAGCGTGGCATCGCCACGACACCGCGAACCTGAGTGAACGCCGGCGCCTCATCGGTGAGCGCAACCAGCCGTTCGTGGATAGCCCCGCGGTAGCGATGAGCTTGGTAGCGAGGTGCTTCATCAGTTGGCACCCATCCGCCCTGGCAATGCATTTGGATCCGGCCGCCATCAACCTGGCGGTAGGCGCCGATTGCCCAGTCCTTCACCTCGACAGCGCACACGCCGAAAGCGGGGTGCGCCGTGATGAAGTCAGGCTGGTCGAGACCGAGACGTGGCTGAACGTAAATGATCCAGTCATCGTCCAACGAGGCAAGGCAATCGAGCACCTGGCGCTCGCCGAGGTTGAGTGGCGTCGGCAGACACGCCAACTGGTTCCAGTCTGGGTACACCCGCGCCATCTGCCGTCCTTCCTTGCAGTTCAGAACATCGGCTCAGAAGGTCGCGCCTTGAGGACGGACGTAGCCGATAGCGAACCCTGAGCGACCTCTAGGGGCACCTCGCCTCTTGCCGTTCACGAGGCCTTGGTGAAGGCATCGAAGCGAACCGCCAGCAGGTCGCGGTCCGGCTGCTCTGCACGAGACCTCGGCAGCTGCCGTAGCCGCTCGCCGTTCATCTCCTTGATGGCATGTTGCAGCGTCGGCCCATCGAACGTGGCGAGCACCGACTCCTTCACATGCACCACATAGTCGGGGGAGATGCCGATGAGGTTCGTATCGAACGCGCCGTGATGGATCTTGCAGAGCGCCAGACCGTTGGAAACCCGCGCAGCGCCGTCCGCGGCATCCGCCTGGATGTGGGCAGCATCCAGAAGCTCTGCGAAGGGCAGGCGACAGACGGCGCAACGACGCTCGTACGCGTAGATCACCGCCGACCGGAAGAGCGGTTGATGAAGACGCGCCCTCACCACGCGCTCGTTGTATCGCTTGGTGATGTCGATCACCTCGCCGGAGGCATCAGCCGGCAGGGCACGTTGGTTGTCTTCAACCGCGACCACGTACTGCTGATGCGTTGGCTCCTCACCCACGAGCCACACCGGGAACTGCGGGCGAAACACCTGAGTCTTGGTACCAGGCATGTAGCCGATACCGATGAACCACACCAACGGCAGGTGCCGTTCCATTGCCGTGCGAAGCCAGGTGTTGTCGGCCAGCTGGGGGTCCGACCCTCGCCACTTGTAGCGAAGCAGCCCGTCCTCACCGACCGTGTCCTCGTAAGGCCGCATTCTCTCGTCGGGTGAGTAGGCGGTCAGGATGCTGATCGCAGCGTCTGACTCATCCCTTACCCTCCAGATACCTGTCTGCGTGCCCACGAGACGGTGAGTACGACCGTTGAACACGAACCGGCTCAGATCGTCGCGACTGAACGCCTCGCTGGTGAGCATGCACGCGCGCAACCAGGCAAACACGGACTCACGGAATGCCAGATCATCGAGATCGTGACTCACGGACGGATCCTAGGGTGATCCGAGAATCTGCGGACCCAACTAGGTCGCCATCACCCTCCGAGTAGGAGTGGCCCACGGGCGAGTTCGAAGTTCGCGCCGTGCACCCAGAGCGGCGTCCCTGCGGCCAGATGCGCATAAGTGCTGGCAACCAGTGCTCGGGTTCGCAGAGGATCCGTCCGCCAAACCGCGAGCGATGCGATGTCGGCAAGATCAGCCCTGCGAGCCTTGACATGTGCAGACCAGTGATCAAGATGCTGCCGCGCGACCAGGTGGTCGCTCTTGGCACCATTACAGCCATCGGCTAACACCAGGTTCTCGACCGCATCGTTCGGCCAGCGCGACCAGGCCAGAAAGTGATCCACCTGCCCTCGCCCCTGAAGGGCGTCGCCGCAGTAGAAGCACGAGCCCTTCTGTACCTCGCGAAGCGCACCAACGAGACGGGCGGGGAACGATGCCCGCTCACTCCCGAAGAGGTGCGATCTCAGAGTCGCATCTTCAAGGTCGACACCCGTCCAGCGAGCAACGTCGTTGGTCCAGTGCAGCTCGACCAACGGCCTCAGCATCGGGCCCAGAACCACCAGTCGATCGACGACTCCCGGCAGAAACCGCACACGGTCGCGACCCCGGCGCCTGAGTGACGCCACCGACATACCTTCCGGCCAGTCGGCCTCGTACAAGAAAGGCAGGAGGCGGGTGCCGACCACCTGCAGCAGCGGTATGGGGTACCGCACGAACGTGTCCTCCACCACGTCCAGCGCCATCTCGTACTCCGCCGGCAAGCGGTTCCTTACGTCGTCGACCGTAAGACACCCGGATCCATCACCCAACAACCGGAGGCGCAAGGCCGCCCTCAGCGGAGGCGACCCCTTCATCGTGATCTGCCGCAACTCCCGCTCGATCCCGTCCGTGGCCACGTAAACGCGGGTCTGGGGGTAGTAGAGGGCCAGGACCTCCGCGGCGATCGCCCGTGTCCCGATCTCCGCAGTTCCCCCACTGACAGCTGCGGCATCGATCAACGCCGTGAGCAAGGCCAACTTGTAGGTCGCTGTTCGCCTGCCCTCGTCAATCACCCGAAGGAGGCGCTCGATGAGGAGAGCGTCATCGGCCACGTCCCAATCATTGCCCGACAGACTCCGCGCCGCTGACGATGATCCGCCGCGGTCGGCTCGTGTTCGACACGTCGCGTGGTTACGAGAACCTGGCTCGTGCCATCAGCGCCTGCTCTCCCCCGGGTACTGAGTGCGTTGCGGCCTGAGCAACAATGCGAATGAAGCTCCACTCTGCGGCATCCGGGAAGAGATGGGCCTTAGGACCGAAATCCGTCTGCCGTGGTCCCACGGCTGCCAGCTCCACTACGGATCGCTTCGCTTAGCGCAGGAGCGGCGGACGGGATCGGAGTGACCTGCTGGCCCGAGCCAGTGAGCGGCAGGACCAAAGGGATAGTGGGAGTTGTGCGGTTCATCAACGGAGCCTCCTTCCGAGGTCTCCGCCGATCATGAGCCCGCAGTCGCCGATCTCGAATCGGCCAAACGGCCGATTCGCGTAGACGTGCCACGAGGGGTCTATGGATAACCCCCTCGGTCGGTTGCGGCTCGGCGACCCTAGGAAGTGGCCCAGCTCTTGCGTAAGTTGATCGGGTGCCGCGGCTCAGCGAGTTCTACGGAATCGTGATCTACATGTACTTCGCTGATCACAACCCGCCTCACTTCCACGCGATCTACGCCGAGCACGAAGCATTAATTCGCATCGACGACGGATCGATGTTGAGAGGCGACCTACCAAAGACCGCTGCACGTCTTGTCGAGCAGTGGAGAACGTTGCACCACGATGAACTCCTGGCGAACTGGAGGCTTGCCCAGGTCCCTGCGGCGCTGGCCGGGATCGAGCCTCTCCTGTAGCCTGTCGACATGACCACACTCGCCCGAGTCACCGATGTTGAGCATGTCGGCGGCCGAGTGCTATGCGTGACGTTTTCCGATGGTCTCGTGCGGGAACTCGACTTCGCAGGCACGCTTGCCGGGGTGCTCGCACTGATCGACGACGACGCGACCTTCGCTGATGCACGCGTCGATTCGGTTGCCGGCACCGTCTGTTGGCCTAACGGGATCGATCTCGACCCCGACGTCCTGCACGGTGACCAGAAGTCGGCATCAACAGTGCAACCGCACGTGCGCCGTGAGTACCGGTTGCAGCAGACCGGCTGATTCCGGCCCCGAGCTGAATCAAACACCCTGGTCGTTCAGCGGTGCCCGTCATTCGGCTCGTTCGACGGCCTCGCGGTCCTACGCGATCGACGTATCTGATCGTGGACGGGGCTTTCGGACCCGAGGACTCTTGTGACCAGCTTCTGCCCGGTGACGATGGTGTCGTCGAGGATCGACCGTGCCCGTTCGACGTCGGCGGCCTCAATTGCCCACTTCGCCGCGGCGAGACTCTGAACGATGCTGTCGTTGATCTCTGCGCCGTCGCGTTGGAGCAGTGCGATCGCATCGGCTCGGCGTTCGGCCGCGTCTGCGGCACGCATCCGGTCTGAGGCGCTTCCGATGAACGCTCCGATAAGAACCAGCGGGATGATCCGGCTCAGCCACCCGAGCGGGGTGAGCGAGACATCGCTCAGCAGCGTCCATGTGCCGAGAAGCCCGACTGCGATGATGCCGGCGATGATGCCGGCGCGTAGGCCGAAGCTGATCGCGATCAGTGAGATCGGCAGCACGTAGAGCATCGCGATCGCGTCTCGTTCATCACCCACACCCATTCGCAGCAGGAAGACCGCAACGAACAGCGCCCACGCAATGACGATCGCGCGCTGCGGGCGTCGATCGAACCAGGGGCGCTGAACCACCCGCGCCAGCTTCGTGCTGTTCAGACTCATGTCGGATTCCTCGTGCGCAGGTTTACGGCAAGGTGGTGGAGGAGTCCAATGAAGGTGACGGCCCATGCCGTAAACGCAACGGCGAGTTCGATCTTGGGGAGCCAGGCGAGCGCGTGGAGGTGGATTGCGGCGCGCATGCGGTAAGTGGCGACGCCGTACATGCCGAGGGGGAACACCATCGCCCAGTAGCCGGGGTGGTAGCGGAGCGGCACGCGGCGGACAAGGTGGCGCCAGACACCGATAGCGATCATGAGCGGGAACCAGAACGTCGCGGTGGCCCAGGTCATCACGACGAGCCCCTCGACGAGAGGCGCGAGCCGGGCGAGCCGTTCGGGAGCCTGGTCGGCGGCGAGGAGGATGTTGGAGCCGGCGAGCACGGTGATCGCGACGGCACCGGCGGCGATCCAAGCGGGCGGATCGGCCTCGGCGGGGTCGAGCGGCTGGAAGGTCCATCGGAGGAACACCATGGTCATGACTATCAGGTAGAGCACTATGCCGAGCGTGAATGTGGCGATCGCGGTGAAGGCGAGCGCGTCGCTGTCCGTGCGGGTGAGTAACAGGCCGGCGACGACGGCGATGGACTCGGTCGACACGGTGAGGAGGAACCAGCTGCCGTTGATTCCGCCCTGCAGGCCGGGCTTGTCGCGGCCGATGACGACAGCGATGAGGGTGGAGTAGACGAAAGCCGTCCATAGAGCAAGGCTGATCCACCACAGTGCCCAGGCGAGGTCCCACCAGCCGTGGATGACGATCGACGCAGAGGCCAGCACGTTGGTAGCGGCCACAGCGGTCAAGAACGCGAAGCCTTTGGCGTGGTTGGTGACGTCGGCGACGAAGTTCGACCAGAACCGGACGATGCGCATCGTGAGCAGCACCGCGAGCACTATGTAGGCGATGACCGTGAACACGTAGAGGATCTGGGCGACCGGGTCGAGGTTCTGCTGGTAGGCGGCGATCGCGACGATGCCGGTGGCCATGACGAGCGCGAAGTAGCCGGGAAACAGTGTCGCGATTGGCGATGGACGGGCGTCGACCACTGGCTACTCCTACGGGCGGAGGTAGCGCAAGAAGCTGGCCGCGAACGCGAACAGTACGACGGATACGATGGCGGTGGCCCAGGCGAGACCGGCGTCGTCGTCGAGGAAGGCTTCGGCGGCGACGGTGACGAGGAAGACTTGCATCGCCATCAAGATGATGACGTAGATCAGCACGGCCGATGACGAGCGTCGCCCACGTTCGGAGATCCTCATGTCGCCTCGCTCCGCCCGAGTGCCCAGATCTTGCCGTCGTTGCGGATCTCGACGTCGATGCGGCCCAGTGGGCGAAGGGGCGGGCCGGAAATCACGTCGCCGGTTTCGGCTTCGAAATTGCCTTCGTGACAGGGGCAGTGCCAGCGGTGCTCGTCTGCTTCGTAGTAGACGACACATCCCAGATGGGTGCACTTCTGGCTGAACGCGACGACGTCGGTGTCGCCGACGCGGAGCAAAACGGCAGGGTCGGCGGCGGTCGGGTACCGGAACAGGTAGGTTCCACCGACTTCGACGCTGTCGGCGTCGACGATGGCGCGGGGTTCGCCCTCGTTGGTGGTTCGGAGCTGCGTCCATGCGGCGAGGCCGACGTTGCCGAGCGCAAGCGCGCCGGTGCCGGCGACGAGGTAGCGGGCGAACTCGCGTCGGGTGACCTCCTCCTCCCCAGCAGCCTCATAAGGGAAGTCTCGCTTCCAGATCGGCGGTGCGACAGGCTGGGGTTCTGGTGAGCGTTCGGTCATGTGCCGCCCCTTTCGAGTGCGAACGGATCATCGAGCCACGAAGCGGCTTGGCCTCGCATCACGTCGATCGGGCCGGCCGTAAGGTCGTCGACGACGGTGAAGACCTTCGTGCGCACCTCTTGGCGGCCGAACATGAAGTCGCGCAGCAGCGACCCGGTTCGGCTCTGGCGGTACTCGTCGATCGTGCCGTACCACAGCGCTTCGCTCGGGCACACCGAGGCGCACATCGGCTTGAGCCCTTCCGAGGTGCGATCCGTGCACATGTCGCACTTCATCATCTGGTCGATCTCGGCCATGTACTTCGGCACACCGAACGGACAGGCGAGCACACAGTTGGAGCAGCCGATGCAGCGCGGTTTCAGCGCGGACTGCACAATGCCGCCCTCGGTCTGTTTGATCGCATCGGCGGGACACACCTGCGCGCAGGTCGGGTCTTCGCAGTGCATGCAGACCATCACAGTGGTCTGGGTGGTCGCGGCGCGGTCGACGCGGTCCAAGTGGATCAGGGACTGCCCCCGGTGGGTACCGCACTCCATGCATGCCTGCACGCAGGCCTCGCAGCCGATGCAGCGGCTCTGGTCGATCACGAACACTGGTGCGTCGTCCATGCCATACCGGGCGTCGACGCTCATGGTGTTCCGTCTTGCAGATCGAAATCGCGTACATCGGTGGTCGTGACCCGACCGCCGGCGGGTTCGACGCGTACTGCGGCGACCTTGAACTCGGGCATCTTGGAGATCGGATCGACGACGCGTTGGGTGAGCTGGTTGGCAGCTTTGTCGCCCGGCCAGTGGTACGGGATGAACACAGTGTCGGGGCGAATGGTCGCCACCACATGGGCCGGCAGGGTGATCGCGCCCCGCCGTGACGTGACTGTTACGAGGTCGCCGTCGGTCACACCGATCCCTTCGGCGAGCCGAGGGTGCATCTCGCACAGAGGCTCGGGGTACTGGGCGACGAGCGCAGCAATGCGACGGGTCTGGGTTCCCGACAGGTACTGGCTGACGACCCGCCCGGTGGTGAGCCACACCGGATAGTCGTCGTCGACCACCTCACCGGGGAGGCGGTACGGCACCGCGTGGAACTTCGCTCGGCCGTCAGGGTGGTAAAACCGGCCGCCTTCATACAGGCGTGGGGTGCCCGGGTGCCCTTCTTCGGGAATCGGCCAAAACAGGCCGTACTCGGCCTCTATCCGCTCCCACGTCGCCCCGCGATAGTCGGCGGTTCCACCGGCCGACGCGAGACGGAGCTCCTCGAACATCTGCCGGGTGTTGGCGTACGGGAAGTAGTGGCCGCGTCCGAGGCGGGCGGCGATGTCGACGAGGATCTCCCAGTCGAGTCGGGCTTCACCGGGCGGTTCGACCGCAGCGTTGATCTTGATGATCCGCCCCTCACCCGAGGTGGAGGTGCCTTCGTCCTCCTCGTGGAGCGAACCGGGAAGAATGATGTCGGCGTGGTGACCCGACTCGGACACGAAGAAGTCGATCACGCTGTAGAACTCGAGCCGGTCGAGCGCCTCGCGAGTGAAGTTCGAATCGGGGGACGACACCAGTGGGTTGAAGCAGATCGACAGCAACCCCTTGATCGTGCCGGCGTGGATGGCTTCGATGATCTCGAGCGCGGGAATCCCCTTGCCAGGGATCTCGTCGACGTCACATCCCCACACGGACGCAACATGCGCTCGATGCTCAGGGTTGGTGATGTCGCGATTGCCCGGCAACTGGTCGCACTTGTGGCCATGCTCGCGGCCACCCTGCCCGTTGCCCTGCCCGGTGATCGTGGTGACACCGCACCCGGGCTTGCCGAACTTGCCCGTCGCGAGCCCGAGGTTGATCGCGGCCAGCACGTTGTCGACACCCTTGGATTGCTGCTCGATCCCGCGGGCGTGCAACAGCATCCCGGTCGCGCTCGTTCCCCACCACTCTGCGGCCTGCTCGATCCGGGCCGCTGGGACACCGGTGATGTCGGCTGCCCAGGCCACGGTCATCTCGGCCACTGCGGCAGCGGCCTGGTCGAAGTCGTTGGTGTGGGCGTCGATGAACTCGTGGTCGAGCCAGTCGTGACGGATCAGTTCGTGCAACACCGCCCCGAACAAGGCCGAATCAGTGCCCGGCCGCACCGGGAGGAACAGATCGGCCGTGCGGGCATGGGGTACGACACGCGGATCCTGCACGATCAGCCGCGCTCCACGATCGCGGGCCCGCCAGATGTAGCTCGTGGTGATCGGGAACGTCTCGGCGATGTTGGTGCCCGCAGTCCAGACCACGTCGGCCAGCGGGATGTCGCTCCACGGGTTGGACGCCCGATCGATCCCGAGCGCCTTCTTGTTCCCGGCCCCCGCCGAAACCATGCAGTAGCGGCCGTTGTAGTCGAGGTTCGCGGTACCTAACGCGAGACGGGCGAACTTGCCGATCAGGTAGCTCTTCTCGTTGGTCAACGACACGCCGGACAACATCGCGAACGAGTCCGGCCCATACGTGTCCTGGATCCGGCGAATCTCGGACACTACCCGGTCGAGCGCATGGTCCCACGAGACCCGCCGGAAGCCACCCGGCGCGGCCTCGTCGCGCTCCATCGGATAGACCACCCGGTCGGGGTGACTGCCCTGCAGGTAACGCTTGACGCCTTTCGGGCAGAGCTTGCCCTCGTTGAAAGGGAAGTCGTACCAGGGCTCGAAGCCGACCACGGCATTGTCGCGCACCTTCAACTTGATGCCACACTGCTGCCCACAAAAGCAGCAGTGTGTGTCGACGACGCGATCCGCCTCGATCCCGGCGTTCCATCCCCCAGGCGGCGCCTGGTTGAGGTGAGGGCCGTAACGCTCAATCAGCTCGGCCTCGGTGATCGGTGGACGTGCCATCAGCCGAACCCTCCCACGCGCGCCGACTGGGCCAACGCCAGCTGAGAGCGGCGGCACTTCGGGCACGTTTCCTGGTAGCTCCCGGTACCGTCGGCGGCGTCGTAGTCGAATCCGAGCTGGGGCAGGATCGTCTGCAGATCGGCGATCTGCTGTGCGCTCGCGAACTCGTCGCCGCAACGCCGACAGCTAGCGGAAGGACCCTCGGCGTTCGCCCGTTTGTAGTATGCGACGCCCAGGTTGCCTGGACGCTGGAAGATGTGGAACAACTTCCCGAACGGGATGTACATCAACCCGAGGATCACCGTCAGCGCGTGCAAGGTGTTCAGCGCGGCGTAGAAGCGACCTTCGAGCCAGAGACTCGAGACCGTCAGGAACAATCCGGTGACGGACACTGCGAACAGACCGGCCAGAGCGAGGAAGTCGCCGCTGCGCTCGACCGCCAACGCGCCCGGGTCGCTCAGCCGGCGACGGAGGAAGATGAACACACCTGCGAGAACCAACACCGCAGCGATGTCGAGCGCGTGATAGATCGTCCAGCCGACCACACCGTCGGCATCGAAGCTCATCGCCCCAACACGCGACATGAAAACCTGATAGCGGTCGCCTTGTTGGCCGACGCTCTCGAAGTGCAGCAGACCCATGGTCAACGGGAAGGTCACCAGCCCAGCCAAGATGCACCCCCAGAACACCAGCTGGTGGGCCAGCCAACGTGCCCGCGACCTGCGTCGGATGAAGCCCTGGGTCAACAGTTGGGTGGCGACCAAGGATGGCAGCGCCGCCGCGTTGCGAACCTTGCGCTGACGGAACGCATCCCAGCCGCGTCTGTTCAACATCGCCGTCGAGGGGCGCCGCACCCACACGCTGTAGCGGTAGATCACCCCGAACACCATGAAGATGATCCCGAACAAGTACCCGATCAACGCCGCGTCGAACCACAACAAACCGTCGGACCCGACGAATGTGATCGCCAGCGTGACCGCCACCCCGACCAGACCCCACGCGACACCACGGCGATCGAGCGTTCTGGCCTCGTGTCCGTGCGAGTTCACGAATATCACCGTAGTTCGCTCGGCTTCAAAGCGAAGTGGTTGGTTGGGGATTTCGAGCAGGGCCGTTACCCCTTTGCAGTTCCCGCGGTGATGACACTGACTCAGTCAGTTATGTTCGGTGCGTGTCGAGAATGACCCCGCCGGACCGCTGGGCCATTGCCACCGACGTCGACCTGGCGGTCCTCGCTCGCACGATCGTCGAGATCACCACCACCTGGGCGGTCAAGATGCCTTGGGACCGCTTCCCTCGTCAATATCCCGATGACACCGCCGCCGCATGCGGCACGATGATCCGCCACCTCGTCATCGGAGGCGCCCGATGACCACCGCGACCGAGGGCTTGCTCGCCGCGCTGCGGCTCCACACGAACCGACCCACCTTGACCTGGTCGAGTCCACCCGCACCGCTCGCCGGCGGGTTCTGGGCCGAGATGTACAGCATCGAACTTGCCGACCCACCAAACGAACTCGACGGTCGGCTCGTCGCAAGGATCATGCCCGACCCCGACACGGCCGCATTCGAGACCTCCGTGCAGCGCTACCTAACACATTGCGGGTTCCCTGTGCCGACCATTCGCTGCGCCGGCGGGCCGAGCAGCGAACTCGATCGTGCCTGGAGCGTGATGGAGTTCGCCGCCGGGCAGCCACCGCTGGCCGGGCTCAGCGCCGCCGACCGCGTTGAAGCAAGCGCCGATCCTGCTTCGGCGCCTGCCCGACCTTCTCGCCGAAACAGCCTCAGCCCTTCACCAGTGTCCGCTCGACGGATTGCGCAAAGAACTCGCCGGTCACGTCCGCCGACCCGACATTCGCGACCTACTCACGCGCCTCGCTGCACAGGCTGCCTCCATCGAGCGAGTCGACCTGGTGCGAAGCGCAGAACATCTGGCCGAGTCTGTGCACGACAGCCGCAGCATCTGCCACGGCGACCTTCATCCGTTCAACCTGCTCGTCGACGACGACCACTGGACCTTGATCGACTGGTCCAACGCTGTGTTCGCCGACCCCCACTACGACCTCGCGTTCACCACGCTGATGCTCGCCAACCCTCCCCTCGGCGGGCCGGCCCCAATCCGGGCAGCGACTCGTGCGATCGGCAACCGAATCGCCAACCGGTTCCTGCAAAGCTACGAAAGGCGAACCGCTCAACCTGTGGATCCAGCTCGGCTCGCCTGGGGTCGCCACGCCCACGCACTCCGCGCCCTCGTTGAGATCGCTACGTGGGAGGCCAACGACGAGCTCGCCGCCCATAGCGGACACCCGTGGCTGACAATCCGTCCCGTGCTCGAGATGCAGCTCGAACCTCCACGTCGCCGGTGGTCGAGGCGAGTGCGTTCGCCTCAACTGGGACGGCGAGAGTGAGGAAGCGGCCGAGGGAGTGCGCTGCTCCTACCGTGTCGCCGCGGCGACAGCCCGTGCGACAGCGACGCATCGGTGAGCCCGTTCGACGGCCTTGTGCACGACACTGGGCGCTACATCGTCGGGCTCATACTCGGCCTTGGTCTTCAGCGGCAATAGCCGCCTCAGTTCCTTCTCGACCTTCGCGCCATCTGGCCCGGCTTGACGGAGAAGTGCGAGCACCTGATCGTGGTCCTCGCCCGCAGCGCGCTGGCCGAGGCGGGCACCACAGACAGCGTCAGCGGCGTTGATCCCGGCATGGATAGCCAGGCTGGTGGCGGCGATGTACCTCCCGGCCTCCAGTTCGCTGGTCAGCGGCGTCGACGTACTCCTCAGCCTTGCCTGCGTATGAGCGGACCTGAGCGCTCGATACCGGTCGAGTTCGGACCTGCCTAGACATGAGCGGGCTCCATGAGCTCTCCGATCGTCAAACCGTGTACCACGATGCCTTCTCGATCCACATCGCGCCACAAAGCCGCCTTGCTTCGCAGCCGGGCCCGAGCCTCGCCGTGGCTGGCCTCCAGCACTTCGACACGGTTCCCGGTGATCACTCGAGCCGCCGCACGCCACTGGCCGATCCCAGTCGCCCAGGCCTCGTTGTCCTCATTGATCTCGTTGGGACGAACGACGATCGCATCGAGGTCGCTCTGCTCGTCGGCCTCACCGCGAGCAAAGGATCCGAACACGATGACGCTGATCGGGGAGATTCGCCAGACCGGCGGCCGCGGCGCCGAGCTGGTCGAGGGCGGCATCTCGTGACCGGGCAAGATCGATGATCGCCC
>CAVPRT010000004.1:0-256322 GCA_963707925.1 uncultured Acidimicrobiales bacterium | reverse complement strand
CTGTCCCCGGCCAATGGGGCCGTGCTGACTGTCACTCCCGCCCTGTCGCCTCGGCCGGCCCACGATGCCGTGCCGATCCTGCTCGTGCCTACCGCCGGCGAGACCTTGCCGTCGTCAGTCGCCGATCTTCTCGCCGGGGCGTTCGACCCGAGTGAAGCCTGGTGTTCGAGCCAGGTCGCCGACGAGGCCTGTATGTGGCCCGGCTTCGTGGTTGGCTTCGGCGGCGGGGCGGTTCTTTCTTCGGCGGCGATGGCCGAGGCTTCATTGGCGGTCGGGGGAGGCGGCGGTTCCCTGGGCGTGCACTCCCCCCACCAAAACCGAAGCACCGTGGCTGACAGACCTCGACATGGCCCCGGTGTTCGACCAGTCCGGGGTGGGGCACCACCGTAGTGCGTGGCGCGGGGTACCTATACCGACAGCCGCTGGCTGGCGGTCTACGACAGGCTCGGCCGCCGGGCTGTCGGCGAGTTCGACATCATGGTGGCCGGCCGCTATCTCACCGACGTCGACGGCCTGGCGCGGCTCGACCGTCGATCGGCGGGCCCGTCTGTGCCTTGTTCGCCACCGATCCAGCGGGCTGCGGCGCGGTTCGTCGGGGTAAGCGGCCGGGGTCACCCCCCTGCGCGCCTACGCCACGGCCGCTACCGACCGATTCAGCCTCGACGGCCCACTCAGTGCCGGGCCACCGGTGTCGGTCACCGGTTCGCCAACCCAGTCGGTCGCCGCCGACGGCAGCATCACCGTGCTCACCTTCCTCGCCGGCTCTGGTGGGGTGGCGAGTTCGCGGGGTGAGAGCGCTGCCGTGAACTCGACCAATCTAGTTGTCACCCTTCAGCGCCCAAGCGTGTACGGGGCACCGATCACGTTCACCGCCACGTGGTCCATTTCCACTCCGTCGGGCACGGTCGCTGGCACCGCATCAGGTGAGGCCCTGTTCGTCGACGGGGTGTGGCAGCTACGTGGTCGCAGCGAGTTCACTCCGGCACCTGGAACATCTCCAGCGGCAAGGGTGGCTTCAGTGCGGCCTTGTCGCCCGGCGGTTGGTACGTCGAGGGCGATGAGAGCGTCTCCTGGCAGGTGGATGGTGTGGTGGTCAGCACCTAGATCGATTAGCCGCAAGCCCAAGCGGGAGCGAGGGCAGGCCTGGCGATCGTCTTGTTGAGCTGAGACCCTCGTAGTGGTCCAGGTGTTGTGCGACTCTGATGCCCGTGAGGGCAGGAGGAATCACAGCACCATGACAGCCAAGAAGCGTCGGCGGCATACGCCGGATCAGATCATCCGCAAGCTCGCTGAGGGCCACAAGCAGTTGGCCGCCGGCAAGGAACTCGACGAGGTGTGCCGCCATTTGGAGGTGGCCGGAGTCGACGTGGCATCGGTGGCTCGCCCAGTACGGCGGCATGAAGTCGTCCGATGCGAAACGGTTGAAGGAACTCGAAGCGGAGAACGCCCGGTTGAAGAAGCTGGTCGCGAACCAGGCGTTGGACATCGACATGCTCAAGGAGTTGGCTGAGGGAAACTTGACCCCGAACCGCAAGCGCACAGCCGTCGGCATGTTGCGCGATCGGTTCGGGGTATCCGAACGCCGGGCCTGCAAGGTCGTTGGCATCCACCGCTCGACCTTGCGGCTCGCCGCGCCCACCGATCACCGATGACGAGGCCGAGCTGCGTGCGTTCCTACGCAAGTTCTCCACGCAGCGACCACGGTGGGGATGGCGACGTGCCGCGAAGGAGGCCCGCCGCACGGGTCGCCAGGTGAACGACAAGCGTGTCCGGCGGCTGTGGCGCGAAGAAGGGCTGCGTGTGCCCCAGAAGCGACGCAAGAAGCGTCTGTCGGGCGTGGGTGTGCATGTCGGGGCGATGTGCCCGATCCGTCCGAACGTGCTCTGGGCACTCGACTTCCAGTTCGACACCCTCGCCGATGGCCGCACGATCAAGATGCTCAACATCATCGACGAGTTCACCCGCGAATGTTTGGCGATCGAGGTCGACCGCACGATCGACGCGGACCGGGTCGTTGCCGTGCTCGAACGTCTCGCCTCCGAACGCGGCGGCCCACCTGTCTATGTGCGGATGGACAACGGGCCGAGCTCGCCAGCCAGGCGATCCGGACTGGTGCCGGTTCACAGGAACCGGCAGCGTGTTCATCGACCCAGGCTCACCATGGCAGAACGCGTGGATCGAGTCGTTCAACGGCAAGTTCCGCGACGAGCTGCTCAACCTGTGGCAATTTGACAGCCTGCTCGAAGCCAGGGTGATCATCGAGGACTGGCGGATCGAGTCACGATATGCGGGTGATCCCTCGGTGAACTTCGGGCTGGACCGGTCAGGATGGGTGACGTGGCCTTCTCGCCTAGTCTGGTTCGCTCCGGCGGACGATGGCCGTGGCCTGATCCGGATCGGGCATCCGTTGCTGGATGCGTACTTGGAAGCTGGTGGCGGCGAGGGCCCGGCCGAACACGTTGTTGGCGCACGCGTACGACTTGAAGGTGTTCTTCACCGTCATCGATCGTGATCCGGTCGAGGTCGCTCCGGTGGACGTGTTGGCGTTCATCGCCGAGCAGCGTCAGCCGCGGCGGGCATCGAACGTGGTGCGGATCGAGGACGGCGAGGTGGGGTTGTCGGCGCGGACGATCAAGCGTCGCCTGGCCACGATCGCCGGGCTCTACGACTACCTGGTTGTGCGCGGCGACGTGACGGCCAACCCGGTGCCGCGTGGCCTGGCGACACGGCGCGGCGGACAACGAGCTGGTTCGGGGTGTCCCGCTGATCCGGGCGCCGCGCACGCTTCCGCGGATCATCGACCCGACGAGCATCGACGTGTTCACGGCGGCGCTGCGCACACAGCGGGACCGGGCGATGATCGACGCGATGTTGCTCGGCGTGGCCTGCGTCGATGCGAGGTGCTGGGTCTGCGGTTCACGACATCAACGCCGGCGAACGTCGCGTGTTCATCGCCGAGGGCAAGGGCGGACACGAGCGGATCGTGCCGATCTCGTCGCGCTTCTTCACCGCGTTGGCCGCGTACCTCGCCGACGAACGCCCTGACAGCACGGTCACGGACCGGGTGTTCGTGGTGTTGAAAGGCCCACGTCGAGGTCAGCCGTTGAGCGCCGCCGGGCTGGACGAGATCGTCGCTGGGGCCCAGCGACGGGCCGGGATCGAGCATCTGACCTGTCACCAGTTGCGACACACCTGCTTCACCCGGCTCCGCGAGGCCGGGATGGCGCTCGAAGCGATCCAAGCCCAAGCCGGGCACCGCTCGATCGAGTCGACCCGCATCTACCTGCACCTGCGCCAACGACTGGCTCGCCGGCGAGTATCGCCGCGCCAGCGAAGCGATCGACGCCCAGCAGATCGGCGGGTGGTGATGCCCGCCGCGCTCGGCTCGCCGACTCGTCGCTTGACGAGCTCGACGACTTCGCTCGTGCGCTGGAAGCTGTTGGGGTCCGAGCCTGGGAGTCGACGATCGGGCGGCACGGACGTTCCGGCACCGCGTTGATCAGGCCGGCGGCTGGGAGCGTGTCGAGCTCGACACCCAGCTCGAGTGGATGCGTCGGGCGCGACCGTTCGTGTCATGGTTGTTGATCACCGGACGGCTGACGGCCAGCGCCGACTTCTTGGCGCTGGCCGATCTTCGTCTCGGGGGCACCGCCCGCAAGCACCTCCCCGACGTGCACGCCTGGTTCGTCAACGCCACCGGCCGAGTCGCCGCGGCCGACGAGGACACGGCGCTGCAATGGAACGCGCTCTGCAAGGTCGCCGCGCTGTCCGGGGCACGACCCGACGAGATCGACACCGAACGGTTCCTCGCAGCCCGCACCGAGATCTACGACGCCTACACACGGCGAGGCAACCCCGAGGCCGGCCGCAACGTGCGGGCGATCTTCCATCGGCTGCAGCTCACCTTGTTCCACGACAACAAGATCGACTCCCTCGCCCGCGCTGTCGTGAAGCCGCCAGTGAGCGTGACCGGCTGGGAACAGATCACCCCCCGCTACCGGGACAACGCGTTGCGCTACGTCGAACAGGTCCGCCTCAGCCTGCGACCCGCCACCGTCCGCCACATCGAGCAGAGCCTGCGCGTGTTCGGAACCTGGCTCGCCGAGCATCACCCCGACATCGTCAGCTGCGCCGATCTCGAACGCCACCACATCGAAGCGTTCAAGACCTGGCTCACTGCCCAGCCGAGCAAGCGGACCGGCAAACCGCTGACGCGTACCTCGATCAAAGAACTGCTGATCAACCTCGGCTGCTTCTTCGATCGCACCACGAACTGGGGCTACCCGAACGTCCCCACCAGACCGCTGCTGTTCGTCGGCGACCTTCCCCGCATCGACCGGCCGCTACCACGATTCCTCGACGACCCGGCCGCCGTGAAACTCGCCCGCGCGACCCGCGCCGAACCTGACCCGGTCGCGCGATTTGCGTCGAGATCCTCGCCCGCACCGGTGTCCGCCTCAGCGAACTCCTCGGCCTCACCGTCGACGCTGTCGTTCAGATCGGTTCCGCGTTCTGGCTGCGGATCCCGGTCGGCAAGCTCCACAACGACCGCTACATCCCGCTCCACCCCGACCTCAAGGACCTCCTCGACGACTGGATCGCAAACCACCGACCCGTCGGGCTCGCAGCGACCGGCTCCTACTCGAGCACGGCCGACCCGTCACCAAGCTGCGTGTTGCCAACGCGCTCAGCCGCATCGCCACCGACGCCGGGATCGGCCACGTGACCCCGCACCAGCTTCGCCACACTCTCGCCACCCAAGCGATCAACCGGGGCATGAGTCTCGAAGCAATCGCTGCGCTGCTCGGTCACAAGACCCTGGCGATGACGATGGTCTATGCCCGCATCGCCGACAAGACCGTCGCCGACGAGTACTTCTCTGTCACCGAGAAGGTCGAAGCGCTCTACGGCCAACCCCAACAACTCGCCGCCACCGACGAAGGCTCCGAGATGCGTCGACTGCGGGCCGAGATGCACCGGCGCATGCTCGGCAACGGCTACTGCGCCCGACCCGTCGAGATGGACTGCCACTTCGAGTCGATCTGCGAGTCCTGCACCTTCTTCGTCACCACCATCGAGTTCAAACCCACCCTCCGCCGCCAACGCGACGACGCCGCCGACAAAGGCCAACTCGGCCGACAGAAGATCTTCGACGGCCTCCTCGACCGACTCGACCAGGACGCCTCATGACCTTCGCCCTTGACGCGATCACCCACATAACTACAACTGGAAGCGGCCCCACACCGCCCACGGCGATCTCACCCCCGGCGAGTTCGCCGCCAAGTGGACCACCATCAACCAACCCCAAGCCGCATAGCACCTGGACCACCTATCGGGTCCCTCTCATTGTGGTCGGTGACTGGAGCATCTCCAGCGGCAGGGGTGGCTCCAGTGCGGCCTTGTCGCCTGGCGGTTGGTACGTCGAGGGCGATGAGAGCGTCTCCTGGCTGGTGGCTGGTGGATGGTGTGGTGAGCGGCTAGATCGACTTGCCGTAAGCCCAAGCGAGAGCGGAGGGCAGGCAGGGCGATCGTCTTGGGTCGGTGTAAAGGAAGGGGGCCGGTCCTTGCGGACCGGCCCCCAACGTCTCTTCAACTATCTGTCACTCAGTGAGCGACCTTCAAAGTGTGCTCAGATGATGGCAACGCTTGCGGCGTTCATCACCGCAGTCGAAACAGCCTGACCGAGTCCGAGCACCACCACCTGGTTGAGGTAGGGAGCAAAGGCCGTCAACCAGGCAGCCGTCTCCGGCGACAGGGTTGCCGGGTCGCTGAGCATGATCGCCGCTGACTTGACGAATCCGAGCGGACCGCCCGAGAGGGCGTCGGCGAAGTTTGTCCCCGGAGGCCAGCAGCATTCGCCCGCCGAAGATGCTCATGTAAGCCCCGAGGCCGCGGTCGGGCTCACCGGCCGTCGCAGTGAAGCTTGAGCGGAGACGAATGTGGCCCATGCAGCGGCAGTGCCGTAACGGTTCGCACCGGCAACCCGTCCGGTGATGATGCCCATACCACTGATCGAGGTACGAACAGCATCGCTGACCGCAGCGGTACCACCGATGATGATCACCTGTTCGATGTCGAGGTCCTGGAGAGTGCCCATGGCATTAGCCGACAACGAAGTTCCATCGGTGAGGATCAAGGGCAGGCCATAGTAAGCGGCCGGACCAGCAGCCAGAGCATCGGCGAAAGCCGGTACCGGTGGCGACGATGGCGGTGCGCTTGCCCGGGACGAGCTCCTCAAGCTGGAGCCGGTTCCGGTTCCAGTTGCGTGTCCACCCAAAGCTGCGAACCGAGGTTCACCACTGCCCTGTTGGTGGCGTACCGGTCGGCGCCATACGAGACGGGTGACCTGGATCTTCTGGTTATTGACCCAACTCTGACCGAGGAGCCGTAACAGTCGGTGGCCAGCATGCCGGCCAGCTGGGCTTCGATACCCGGGGAGACCGCAGCCGGGCCACCAACGATGTAGGCGAAAGCCGAGCCGGCAGAGGTCAAGTATTCGGCTGTCGTCTGGGGCAGTGTGTCACCGGTGACGAGAAGAACCGGCACACCTTCGCCCCTATACCCCAATAGTTGGGTTGAACTTGGCGTCGAGAGCGCCGGCAAGATAGTTGGCCGACAGTGCGTCCGCATAGGAGTTGCACCCGAGGTGATCACCCCACCAAAACATCGGCTCAAGCACCCAAATTTGCAACGTTGAATGGCGATCTTCGACGAAGTCTGGGTAGCGGTCGTTGCCACCGACGCGGTCGGGAAGAGCGATAGCCGTCGTCACCAATCGCCCCATCGGGATCGGCCACCCCGAGGTTGACGCTCGCAAGAGTAGACCGTGTTGTCCCGCCACCGACAGTTCAGGTCGGCAGGAATACAAAGACCGATGCCGTCCATGATCTGGTCATCCGCGAGGCTGAGGTAGTTGGGTCACCAGAGAGAACCGGCGACAAACGTCCGGTCCAAGCCCTTCCCATACGATCCGCACGAGCGTGGCCAAATTGATCAACGGGCAACATCCCTGAGCTCGTCACTTCCAAGTCAGAAAACCAGAAATGAAACGATGCTTGCTCATGGTCGCGTCGCCATCGTGGCGCCCATTGCTCGAGTCAGGACGACATTCAAGCATTCGCCCCATAGGTCCCGTTCCATTGGCAGCGCCAGTTGGGTGTGGCAAAAATCCCGCCCGGTGATCATGCGAAACGAAAAGTGAACGGGTCCAAGCGCCTAAGGCCACGTTGGAGAAGCAGACGTAAAGTGACGTTGCCCCCGCTTGTCAGGGCGAAGGTCCACGGCCAACTCGGTGAGTGTGGAGAACCGAACCCAAGGCCTGGGGGTGGGCCATCGGCCACCACGAGCGGCGCGACAGCGGTCGCCGATGATGTGTACCCGTGGCGGCGATGGTGACCGGCGAGATGAAGCGTTGTTGGTCCACGGTCAGAGCGGTGGCGGTGGAGTACACGTTGCCGCCGAACAGGTCGTCATTCGCAAAGGTCCCGGAGCGGTGTCGACTGCCTGACGGGCGAACGGGATCACGTGCACCGGGCCGGGCGGAACCGCGCACCAACGGTGTAACGGATGTTGTTGAACGTCAGCTCGAAGAAGTCCGGGTTCGCGCCATCGGCCGTGGCCGTGTTGCTGAACGTGAGCTCGATCTGGTCGGTCGCGCCAACGCCACCACACGACGGTGAAGTGACGAGGGCCACGTTGAAAGTGGGCGCCACCGACGGGTGGGGGTCGACAAGGCGGGGGTCGGGTCCGGAGCGTCAGCATCGGTGACTGCGGCCGTCGGTGACCCGGGGGTATCGCCGTGCACCAGCCCGCTCCACCCACGGTCGGGCGCCTCACGACATACGCCCCGGAGACCGCCACGTCGGCCACCACGTAGGGGCTGGCGAAGCTGATCGACTGGGCAGCGCTCAGGCAGTTGGTCGCTCACCGTCGGCAGCGCCGTTGTTGTCGGCCTGCACCTGGAGGGTGATCTTGTCGCCCGACTCCCAGTCCGAGGGGATGTTCAACTGCACCGAGGCGGCGGCGCTGGTGGTGCCAGCCATGATGGTGGGGGCCGGCTGGTCTTCCCAGTCGGCCGTAGAGGCCGTCGGCACCACGCGGATATAAGCCGGCGTACGCCGGAGTCGCCAATGTCGGCGGAAACTGTGGATACGGTGGCGAATGAGCCCGCTGCGAGGGATGCAGCAAAGAGTGCACCACCTATCAGCTTCGCTCGGCGCCGTGATGTGATACTCAAGGGAGTCCCTCCATGGTTTGGGGTTTGTCTATGTGTGTCGATGCCGAGCACCGGAGGACCCGGACATCGGCTCAAACAGACACGCTCACCGTAACCGGTTCACGCGTGGGTGTATTGCTTCGACGAGTGTAACCGTGGAGAGCCTCCGGATGTGACACCAACCCCCCAGAACCCCACCCCCGGGCGCGAAACCCCGTCACCCCTGTCCGTCGGGGCGAAACCCCGTCAGAACTGCGGGTTCTCGATCCCAAAGGACGCGCAGAGGCCCGGGGGGTCAGCCCCGGGCCTCTGCGTGCCTTGCTGTTCAGTTGGTGAGCGGCCTCGCGGCCGCCCCGATCACTTGACTTCTACGGAAGCGCCGGCCCTCGGTGAGCTTGGCCTTGGCGGCCTCGGCGGCCTCCTTGGTGACCTTCTCGATGACGGCCTTGGGGGCTGCGTCGACGAGGTCCTTGGCTTCCTTCAGGCCCAGGCTGGTGAGCTCGCGCACGACCTTGATGACCTGGATCTTCTGGGCGCCGGCTTCGGTGAGGACGACGTCGAACTCGTCCTTCTCCTCCTCGGCGGGTGCGGCAGCGGCAGCGCCACCACCGGCGGCGGCAACGGCCACGGGGGCCGCGGCGGTGACGCCGAACTTCTCCTCGAACGTGTCGCAGCAGTTCCTTGAGCTCGATCACGGTGAGGTTGCTGATTGCTTCGAGGATGTCGTCTTTCGACATTTTGGTTTCTCCTGTTTAGTTCTGTTGAGTTCTGTTGGGTGATTGAGGTCTTGGATCAGGCGGCTTCGCGCTGATCGACGAGGGCCTTGAGGCCGTAAGCGAAGTTGCGGGGCAGTGCCTGCAGCAGGCCGGCGGTCTTCACCAGCGGTGCTTGCAGGGCACCCGCGAACATCGCCAGCAGGGTCTCGCGGCTGGGCAGTTCGGCCAGGGCTTCGACATCCTTGGCGGACAGGGCCTTGCCGGCCATGTGACCGCCCTTGATGACGAGCAACGGGTTGGCCTTGGCCGCGTCGCGCAGCACCTTGGCCACCGCAGCAACGTCGCCGCTGGCGAACGTGATGCCGGCGGGGCCGATGAGCAGTTCATCGAAGCCTTCGAGGCCTGCGTTGACGGCGCCTAAACGGGCCAGGGTGTTCTTGTACACCTTCAGCTCGCCATCGGCGTTGCGCAGCGACCGGCGCAGGCCGGCGAGCTGACCCACCTTCAGCCCGCGGTACTCGGTTACGAATACGGCTCGCGCTGCATTCAGCCTGGCCGTGACCTCATTGACCACTGCGACCTTCTCGGCACGGGGGTTCTCTGTTGTCATGTACACCTCCTCTCGCTACTACTCGGGGTGCTCGCATTGCAGCGAACACCGTGAGGAACGAGAAGCAGCACGACGGCTACACCACGGTCCGGCGAATATTCACCTCGGCTGGTGGAATGAATCCATTGTCCGTCACCCCGGAGGGATCTGGGCCAGCGGTCTACGGCGAGCGACCGGTTGTTGTCAGCCGCGAAGGCTAACGCCTCCCCCCGATCGCCCCAACCCGCCCGCTAACCTGCCCGGCGCCGTGCAAGCCGGCAGCAGAACGCACGGATTAGAACGCACGGATAAGAGGAGTGTCGACGATGACCGCGGAGTGGGGGCCTCTGGCCACGATGATCGGCGACTGGCAGGGCGACGGCGGCCTCGATTCTGACTGGTCGCACACCGAGGGCAAGGTGCTGGAGACGCCGTTCCGCGAATCCATCACCATGAAGCCGTTCGGCCCGGTGGTGAACGGCGCCCAGACCCTTTACGGCCTCGACTACCGAGGGTCGATGTGGCGCGTCCGGCGAAGACGAACCGTTCCACACCGAAGTCGGCTACTGGCTGTGGGACGCCGACGGCGGAGAGGTGATGCGCGGCTTCGTCGTACCCCGAGGGGTGGCGGTGATGGCCGGCGGCAAGTGCAGCGCCGACGCCACCGACTTCACCATGTCGGCCACACTCGGCACCGAGGCCTACTCGATCGGCGAGAACACCTACCTGTCTGCGCACGCCAGTACCCGCGCCTACGAGATGAGGGTCCGCATCCCCGACGCCGACACGTGGAGCTATCGCCAGACCACGGTGCTACGTATGGACATCTTCCACGAACTCTTCCCCCACACCGCCACCAACACCTTGCACCGGGTGGGCTGAGCGCAGCCCGGCAGCTTCGGCGCTGGTACGGGGTCAGTGCCCGGCTCACCGCCAAAGCTTGGGGAAGGGCGGGGCGCGGCGGCGGCTCAGACGGCGTCGGGGCGCAGGCGAGCGGTGTCGACCTTCACGCCGGGGCCCATGGTGCTGCTCACCGAGATCTTGCGCAGGTAGCGACCCTTGGCCGAGGCCGGCTTGACACGCTGCAACTCGTCGACAACGGCACGGAAGTTGGCCTCGAGGGCGTCGGGTTCGAAGCTCACCTTGCCGAGCTGGACGTGCACGTTGCCGTAGCGGTCGGTGCGGTACTCCACCTTGCCGCCCTTGAACTCGGCCACAGCGCGGGCCACGTCTTGGGTGACGGTGCCGGTCTTCGGGTTGGGCATCAGGCCACGAGGCCCGAGGGTGCGACCGAGGCGGCCGACCAGCGCCATCATGTCGGGGGTGGCGATGGCGATGTCGAAGTTGAAGACACCCTTCTCCACCTCGGCGGCCAGATCGTCGGCGCCCACCAGGTCGGCGCCGGCGTCGCGGGCGGCCTGGGCGGCCTCGCCGGTGGCGAACACCGCCACACGCACGTCCTTGCCGGTGCCGCTGGGCAGGGCGACGGTGCCGCGCACCATCTGATCGGCCTTGCGCGGGTCGACACCGAGGCGGACGGCGATCTCGACGGTCTCGTCGAACTTGGCGCTGGCCATGCCCTTCACCAGGCCGAGGGCCTCGGTGGGTGTGAACAACTGGTCACGATCGTACTTCTTGATGGCATCAGCGAACTTCTTGCCGGACATGATCTGTCTCCCTCGGGTGGTAGTGCCGCCGGGCGAGGTGATCCCGGTCGAGCAGTGGTTGGTATTGGTTGTATTCGGATTGGTATTAGAGGTGCCGACCGCAGGAGCGGATCAGGCGTCGACCTTCAGGCCCATCGAACGGGCGGTGCCACGCACCTGCTGCTTGGCGGCCTCGAGGTCGTAAGCGTTGAGGTCCGGCATCTTGATCTTGGCGACCTCTTCGACGTCGGCCTCGGTGACCGACCCGACGAGCACCTTGCCCGGGGTGGACGAACCCTTGGCCAGCTTGGCCTTCTCGCGCAGCAGCACCGGGGTGGGCGGGGTCTTGAGCACGAACGTGAAGGTGCGGTCCTCGAAGATCGTGATCTCGACCGGGATGATCGTGCCGACCTGAGCCTCGGTAGCAGCGTTGTACTGCTTGACGAAGTCCATGATGCCCACACCGTGGGGCCCGAGGGCGGTGCCGACAGGCGGGGCCGGGGTGGCCTTGCCTGCGGGGATCTGGATCTTGACGATCGCAGCAACCTTCTTCTTTGCCATGACTGTTCCTTTATTGCCTTTGCGGCACATGCCGCGTTCTAGTTGCTGCTTAGAGCTTGCTGACCTGGCTGAAGTCCATCTCGACGAGGGTCTCGCGACCGAAGATGTTCACCAGCACCTTGAGCTTCATGTGATCGGCGTTGATCTCGGCGACCGTGCCGGCGAAGTCCGCGAACGGGCCTTCCCTCACCCTCACGCTCTCGCCGACGTCGTAGTCGAGCTTGGGCTTCTTACGAGTGGGCATGCCGCCCGTGCCATCGCCCTTGGCGGCGAGGAAGGTCTGCACCTCGCGCCGAGACAGGGGGGTGGGCTTCTGGCCGTGCTTGCTCTGCCCCACGAACCCGGTGACACCGGGGGTGTTGCGGATGCAGTACCAGCTGTCGTCGTCCATCTGGCAGCGCACGAGCAGGTAGCCGGGGAAGACCTTCTTCTGCACGGTCTGCTTGCGCCCGTTCTTGAACTCCTCGACCTCTTCCATGGGGATGACGATCTCGTAGATCTTCTCCTCCATGTTCATGCTCTGGATGCGAGCGGTGAGGTTGGCGAGGACCTTCTTCTCGTAACCCGACTGGGCGTGGACCACATACCACGAACCGGGGCGGGTCCAGGGGTCGTCGACGATCTCGGCTTCGGCTTCAGCCTCGGGAGTGTCGGGGTCGGCGGTGTCGTCGGCCGGGTCTTCGGCGGTCAGGTCGAAGCTGGCGTCGACGACCAGCTCGTCGCCGGAGGCCACGTCGGCGGACACGTCGGCTTCGACGGCATCGTCGGTGTCGGGAAGGGCGCTGTCATTGATCATCAGTCGTACAACCAACCGGAGAGAACTCCGAAGAGAGAGTCGAGTCCGAACACGTAGCCCGTGAGGATCACGACGGTGGTGAGAACGATGATCGAGAACCGGCGGACCTCGGGCCACTTCGGCCAGGCCACCTTGCGCATCTCGTCGCGCACCTCGCGGAGGTACTGGAACGGACCGGTTCGCTCGCTCTTTTGGCGACGGGCCGGAGCGGGGGCGCGAGTGGGTTGGCCCTGCTCATTGAGGGCACCCATGCGCTTCAGCGAACGCTTCTGCTCTCGGTTCAGATCGTCCAGGGACATCCGTTCACTCTGTTCTGTGGGAATGGGCAGGGCAGGAGGGAGTCGAACCCCCGACCGTCGGTTTTGGAGACCGATGCTCTACCAGCTGAGCTACTGCCCTCGGAGGGGCGACTGGTAAGGCTACCAGCAGCCCGGGAGGTGTGACCCGGGGTTACCGGGTCTCTTTGTGGGTCGTGTGCCGGCGGTCGTTGTTGCAGTACTTCTTCATCTCGAGTCGCTCGCGGTCGTTGACCTTCGACTTCATCGTGATGTAGTTGCGATGCTTGCACTCGGTGCACTCGAGGGTGATCTTCACCCGCTTGTCGTTCTTCGCCATCTGATCTCAGCTCACTTCGTGATCTTGGTGACGCGGCCGGCGCCCACGGTACGACCACCCTCACGGATGGCAAAACGCAAACCCTCATCCATAGCGATCGGCTTACCCAACTCGACCTGGATCGCAATGTTGTCACCAGGCATAACCATCTCCGTACCCTCAGGCAACTGGATAGTCCCCGTCACATCCGTCGTCCGGAAGAAGAACTGGGGCCGATAATTGTTGAAGAACGGCTTATGGCGACCACCCTCAGAAGCAGTCAACACATACACCTGACCCTCAAAATTGGTGTGCGGCGTGATACTCCCCGGCTTACACAACACCTGCCCACGCTCAACATCTTCCTTCTTCGTACCCCGCAACAAAGCACCGATATTGTCGCCCGCCTGACCCTCATCGAGCAACTTGCGGAACATCTCCACACCAGTACACACAGTCTTCTGCAGTCGCCCTCAAACCGACAATCTCGATCTCGTCGCCAGTATGAACCTTGCCCTGCTCGACCTTGCCGGTCACCACAGTCCCACGACCCGTGATCGTGAACACATCCTCGATCGGCATCAAGAACGGCTTGTCCAACTCGCGCACCGGCTCCGGAACCGCACTGTCACAAGCGTCCATCAACTCCATGATCTTCGCCTGCCACTCGACGTCGCCCTCCAACGCCTTCAACGCGCGACACCCGAACCACCGGACAATCATCCCCAGGGAACTCGTACTCGTTCAACAGCTCACGCACCTCGAGCTCCACCAACTCCAACAACTCCTCATCATCCACCATGTCAGCCTTGTTCAAAGCCACCACAATGTAAGGCACACCCACCTGACGGGCCAACAACACATGCTCACGCGTCTGAGGCATCGGACCATCAGTAGCCGCCACCACCAGAATCGCCCCATCAACCTGAGCCGCACCAGTAATCATGTTCTTGATGTAATCGGCATGACCCGGCATATCAACATGCGCATAATGCCGATTCGCGGTCTCATACTCGATATGAGCAATCGAGATCGTAATACCACGCGCCTTCTCCTCCGGCGCCTTATCGATCTGATCAAACGGCGTATACTTCGCCAACCCACGCTCCGCCAACGTCTTAGAAATCGCAGCCGTCAAAGTGGTCTTACCATGGTCAATATGACCCATCGTGCCAATATTCACATGCGGCTTCGTACGCTCAAACTTTGCCTTGCTCATGGGAGGCCTTCTCCTGTTTACGTGATGGTTGTGGATTTGGTGGTTATGGATCTTGGGTAGTAGCGGCGATCGGGATCGAACCGATGACCTTCCGATTATGAGCCGGATGCTCTGACCAACTGAGCTACGCCGCCAGGGCTTTGCCGCGGACCGGAGGACCGGCCGTGTGGTCGAGCCCTCTGTCGGAATCGAACCGACGACCTACGCCTTACCATGGCGTTGCTCTGCCGTCTGAGCTAAGAGGGCTGATTGGGCGCGCGGCAGAACCGAAGGCCGACGTGAGAGCATAGCGGGCGGTGCCACCACGCGGCCAAGGGAATCGCGCGATTCCACGCCCTGCCCGAGGGTCGAGTACGCCGGTCGGGCACGCCGTTCGGGGCACGCCGGTTGCGGCACGCTACCCTCGCCACGTGGGCATCACCTCCTTGCGCCTCGCCACCCCGGCCGACGCCGAGCAGATCCGCAGCATCTACAACCACGAGGTCACCCACAGCGTGTCCACCTTCGACCTCGTGCCGCGCAGCCTGGCCGACCAGCAGCACTGGCTCGCGGCGCGCAGCGGTGCCTTTTCGGCGATCGTCGCCGTCGGCGGCGAGACCGGCGGTGAGGTCGGGGGCGAGGTCGTCGGCTTCGGGTCCCTGTCGCCGTACAAGGAGAGAGCCGCCTACAGCACCAGCGTGGAGGACTCGGTTTACGTGAGGCGCGACCTCAACGGCCAGGGCATCGGTCGGTTGCTCCTCGCCGAACTGCTGAAGATGGCCGCCGACTCCGGCTTCCACGCCGTGTTCGCCCGCATCAATGCCACCGGTGAAGCGTCGATCGCCCTCCACCGCCGCCTCGGGTTCGAACTCGTCGGCATCGAGCGCGAGGTCGGCCGCAAATTCAACCGCTGGCACGATGTCGCCCTGATGGAGTGCCTCCTCTCCTGACGGTGTCCCGCGCCCATGGGATCGAAAACCCGCAGTTGTGACGGTGTTTCGCGCCCGAACGGCAGGGATGGCGGGGTTTCGCGCCCATTGGGGGTGGGGGCGGTGGGGGTGGGGTTAGAGGTCGAGGCCCAGGTTTTCGGCTTCGGTGGCCAGGGCCATCCAGGCTTCTTCGGCGGAGTCGACGGAGTGCTGGGCCGCGCTCAGGCGTTCACCGAGGGCGGCCATCTCGCGGTGGTCGAGCGCCGTTCCCAACTCGGTGACCAGCTCATCGCGGGTTGCGGTGGCCGCCGCCAGGGCGCGCTCGGCCTGCCCGAGCCGGCGGCGCACGGTCGACGGACTACGCCCGCCCGCCGCCTTCCCCGGCCCCCCGCTGAGATCTGGGCGCGATCCGTCTCGGCCTCCGGGACGATCCAGCCCCAGATCGCCTTTTGTGCGAGTTTGGGGGGCGGGGGATTGGCGGGCGGCGAGCCAGGCGGCCACTCCCCCACGAATCCAGGCTGCGCCACCCCGGCCGTCGAGCACGAGAAGCTCGTCGGTGACCCGGTCGAGGAAGCTGCGGTCGTGGCTGACGACGACGACGATGCCCGGCCAGTCGTCGAGGAAGTCCTCCAACGCCCTCAGGGTGTCGAGATCGAGGTCGTTGGTGGGCTCGTCGAGGAGGAGCACGTTGGGTTGCTGGACGAGGGTCAGCAGGAGTTGGAGGCGGCGCCGCTCGCCTCCGCTGAGGGTGCTGATGGGTGCGAACTGGGCGTCGCCGTCGAACCAGAAGCGGCGCATGAGGGTGACATCGGCTAGCGACGGCTCACCCTTGTCGCCGGCGACCGCCTCCCTCACCCTCTGGGCGGGGTCGAGCCCCCGGCCGAGCTGGTCGTAGTAGCCGACCTTGACGGTGGCGCCCCTGTCCACCGTGCCCGCGGTGGGGGTCAGGCGGCCGGCGATCAGGTCCAGCAGGGTGCTCTTCCCCGCTCCATTGGGGCCAACCATGCCCACCCGATCGCCGGGCTCGAGCACCAGGCTGCAACCCGTCAGCACCTGGGTACCGTCGGGCCAAGCGAACGACACCGAGCTGACCTCGATGCCCTTGGAGCCGAGCCGCTTCGACCCGAGCGACCCGAAGCCCGACGTGGCCAGGTCGCCCTCGCGCGCCGCAGCCTGCGGGCGGCCCTTCACCAGGGCGGTAGCCGTCGCGATGCGTGCCTTGGGCTTGGTGGAACGAGCCGGAGCACCGCGCCTCAGCCAGGCCAGCTCGCGAGCCGCCAGGTTGCGGCGCACCTGCTCGGCCACCTCGGCGCGCTCCTCGCGCTCGGCCCGGCCGGCGAGGTAGGCGGCATACCCGGAGCCCGCATGCCATCCCTCGGGTACGTGGAGGTAGGCCGAGCCACGATCGATCTCCAACACCTTGGTGGTAACCCGGTCGAGCACATGACGGTCGTGGGTGACCAGCACGAGACCACCCCGGTAAGCCGCCAGCCACTCCTCGAGAAACTGGATGGCATCGAGGTCGAGGTGGTTGGTCGGCTCGTCGAGGATCAACACCTCGTACTCGCCCACCAGCAGGCGGGCCAGGGCCACCCTCTTGGCCTGGCCACCAGACAGCTCGCTCGTGAGGGCATCGACCAGCCCGGCCATGCCCAGCCGGTCGAGCATCGCCTCGCCCTGCCAGCCAGCCCCCACCGCGTCGCTCACCGACCCCTCGGGAAGCACCGGCTGCTGGGGCAGGAACCCGACCCTCACCCCGCGCCCCCACCGGACCTCGCCCGCCTCGGGTTCGAGCTCGCGGGCGAGGATGCGCAACAGGGTGCTCTTGCCGCAACCGTTGATGCCCACCACGCCCACCCGGTCGCCGTCGGCGATGGTGAGCGAGAGACCGGCGAACAGGGGCCGGTTGGGGCGGGAGGCAACGAGGCCCTCGGCGTCGATCAGGATCATGAGAAGTGCAGCAGTGTACGAAGTGTCGAAAAGCGAAGATCGCCAGGCCCGGGGACCTGGCGACCTGTGGTGGGCCGGGAAGGATTCGAACCTCCGTAGGCTGTGCCGGTTGATTTACAGTCAACTCCCTTTGGCCACTCGGGCACCGACCCATCAGCGGAAAATGAGGCTACCGCCTTCACTAGGCTTGCCACATGCCCACCTTCGATGTCGTCTCCGAAGTCGATCGCCAAGAGGTCCGCAACGCGGTCGACCAAGCCCAGCGTGAGATCAGCACCCGATTCGACTTCAAGAACACCGACTCGTCGATCGAGCAGACCGAGCTGGTGCTCACCCTGCGCACCGTCAGCGAGGACCGCCTCAGCGCCCTGCGCGTGGTGGTGGAGGAGAAGCTGGTCAAGCGCGGGGTGTCGCTGAAAGGGCTCGACTACGGCAAGGTCGAAGAAGCCACCCAGAACACCGTCCGCCAGGTGCTGACGATCAAGGTCGGCATCAGCAGCGACAAGGCCCGCGAGATCAACAAGTTGATCAAGGAGAAGGCGCCCAAGGGTGTCAGCAGCCAGACCCAGGGCGACTCGCTGAGGGTGAGCGGCAAGAAGCGCGACGACCTCCAGGGAGTGATCGCCCTGCTCAAGGGTGCCGACCTCGGTATCCCCCTGCAGTTCGAGAACTTCCGCGACTAGAAGTCGAGGCGCCGAACCCGAGGCTCCCTACGACGTGCAGCCGTTGGCCAGCGGGTCCGGGGCGAGGTGGGCGGCGAGGGCCGTCCAGCCTTCGAGACCGTCGATGATCCCACGCTCGTCGGCCATCGACACCGAGTCTGCACCGTACACAGCACACGCCGCGACGGGTTCACCGAGCGCAGGCTGCTGATCCAGCAGGGTCCGGAACTGCTCCGAACGCAGCGGCGCACCGCCGAGCGAGAGGCGGAAACCACCGTCGTTGGTGGCCACCGTCGGCCCGGGGTCGCACGCGTTCACCGTCACCTGGTGGGTGGTGGGCGTCGCGGAGGAGACGACCGTCGCCGGTGCCTGAGCCGGCGCAGCGGCAGCCCACTGTTGGAAGGCCGCATCGGCGACCGAGGCGCCGGTGGGGTCTGCCTGGAAGACGGCCGTGACGCACAATCCCGCGCCGCCGGTAACCGTCGACACCTCATCGCCCTGCCAGGTGAGCGCCGCCCGCCAGGCAAGATCGTCGTCCACGCGGGCGGCGAGCACGTGGTACCAGAAGAGCATGCCGCGCGAGTTCGCCGCGCCGGTCTCGGGCGTGCCGGCCACGAGCCGGCGCAGGTCGAGGACCTGGCCGTCGGTCAGGGTGGCATCGGTCTCGATGGTGTCGCGCTCGGCAGCGGACAGGTCGCGGAAGTAGGGCCACAACGCCACCCCGAGTCGGCCGCTCACCGTCGAAGCGAACGGCGAGGGCGATACCGGGATGTCGTAATCGCCGTACATCTGGAAGAGCTGGAGGGTGATGTCGGTGCGCTCGGTGTCGTCGACCATCGAGATCGCGGTGGCCAGGGCGTCGGCGTCGTACAGGGCACGGGTGCCACGGGCAACCGCCGGCGATCCCTCACCCACCCGGTCACCCCAGCCGAAGTGCTGGTCGAGCAGTGCCATGGTGAGGGCGCGGTGCATGGCGAAGGTCATCAGCTCTTCGGGCAAGTCTTCGACGACGCTGATCGTCTTCGACGCCGGATCGTAGAAGGCAGGCGAGTCGGCCAGGGCAGCCATGCCGATCGCCTCGACATCGGTGGTGCCCGAGAGCAGCCCGAGGGCCCGCCACTCGCCACCAGACTGCTCGATGGTTTCATCGGTGAGTCCCAACGAGAACCGGGCCAGTTCGACGGCGTAATCGTCGGCGGGCAGTGTGCTCACGTCGACGGCCTGGTCGAACTCCAAGCCGCGGGCGGCCTCGACCTCCTTGGCGAGGGGCTCGACCTCTGCGGACCACCGGGTGTCGAGGATGTAGTACTTCACCGCGTACAACCCGCCTGCGACCATTCCCAGCAACAGCAGGGCGACGACGAATCGGCGGAAGGGATGCCGCTTGGGCCTGGCCCGCATCGGCATCGCGGCCTCGGCGGCCAGCTCGATGAAGCTGCGGCGTGGAGCGGCGGTCGTCGCCGAGGCGCGGGCGGCGTACACCTCGTGCCGGGCAAGCGAGAGGTTGGCGGGTAACGCCGACACCGGGCCGTCGGACACGGCGATCTCGGGGACCACCACCAACGCGGGCAGGACCGGATCGGGCACGTAGGCGAGCCGGTCGAGTTCGGCCTCCACCCGCGACTCGTCGACCTTCACCACGGGCTGCAGCGTCGTCACGTCCGCAACGGGTTCTGGGGCTACGGGCTCTGGTTCGGGGGCCACAGGTTCCGGGACTACAGGTTTCGGGACTACAGGTTCGACTGCTACAGGCTCGGCCGGTATAGCGGCCGGGGCCTCCGGTGGGATGCCACGGGCGATGAGCTCGGCGAGCCCGCTCACGATCGGGTCGGCCTCACGCGCCACCGGAGGCGGTTCGACGATGTGGAGGAAGGCCTCGTCCATCGTCAGCGCCTCATCAGTGGGGGCTACCTCTGCGACGTCCTCGGGCTCGGGCTCAGACTCGGGCTCAGGCTCTGCGACGTCCTCGGGTTCGGGCTCCGGCTCAGGCTCAGGTACCGGGGGCGACGGCGTGAGGCCCGGGTCGCGAGAGAACAAGGGCATATCGAGGCGGAGGCGCAGGTCGTCGAGGTTCAACCGCGGCAGGGCCAGCTCGGGCAAGCGAATGGGAGTACCAGTACCTGCCTGGATACCCACGGCTCCCCCAGGGTCGTCCACGTCGTCGCTAGCCACGCAGTGGATATCGGCCGGAAAGAGGATTCCTTGAGCAAACCACCAGCCATTCCCCAGCAAACCCCGACCCCGCCGAACTCCCCCACCGAAGTTGTCGCTGCGCCGGGCACAGACCCCGCCGGAGCGCCAACTTAGGTTTGGGTTCGGGCAAGTTGTCGCTGCGCCGGGCACAGACCCCGCCCCAACGCCGAAGCTGGTCTGGGTGGAGGCCGAAGGTGGCGCCAACTTGAGGGGCGGGTCAGTCTTCGGGGGCGTTCTCGGCGGCCCGGCGCTGGAGTTCGCTCACCACACTGGTATCGGCGAGGGTGGTGGTGTCGCCCAGGTGACGGCCTTCGGCGACATCGCGGCAGGAGACGGCGCATGATCTTGCCGCTCCGGGTCTTGGGCAGATCCGGGGTGAAGAAGATGGCCTTCGGCTTGGCGATGGCACCGATCTCGTGAGCCACATGGTTGCGCAAGTCCTCGATCGAGGTGTCCATCCCGCCACGCAGAGTGACATAGGCGATGATCGCCTGGCCGGTCGTGTCGTCGTTGGCCCCCACGACCGCGGCCTCGGCGACCGACGGGTGGCTCACCAGCGCGCTCTCCACCTCGGCGGTGCTGATCCGGTGGCCGGACACGTTCATCACGTCGTCGACCCGACCGAGCAACCACAGGTAGTTGTCGTCGTCGAGCTTGCAGCCGTCGCCGGCGAAGTATTGGCCGGGGAAGCGAGCCCAGTAAGTGTCGTGGTATCGCTTCGGGTCGCCCCAGATGCCGCGCAACATGCCCGGCCAAGGTTGGGTGAGGGTGAGGTAGCCGCCACCGTGGAGCACGGGCCGCGCCTCGTCGTCGACCACCGCGGCGCCGATGCCCGGCAGCGGGAAGGTGGCCGACCCCGGCTTGGTGGTGGTGCAGCCCGGCAGGGGGCTGATCATGATGCCGCCGGTCTCGGTCTGCCACCAGGTGTCCACGATGGGGCAGCGACCGCCACCGATGTTGGCGTGGTACCACATCCAGGCCTCGGGGTTGATCGGCTCGCCCACCGAGCCGAGCAGTTGCAGCGACGACAGGTCGTGCTTGGCCGGCTCCTCGGCACCCCACTTCATGAAGGTGCGAATCGCCGTGGGAGCCGTGTAGAACTTGGTCACCTTGTACTTCTCGATGATCGCCCAGAAGCGGTCGTTGCCCGGGTAGTTGGGCACCCCCTCGTACATCACCTGGGTGGCCCCGTTGGCGAGCGGCCCGTACACGATGTAGCTGTGACCGGTGACCCAGCCGACATCGGCGGTGCACCAAAAGACGTCGTCGTCGTGGAGGTCGAAGACGTACTTGTGGGTGAATGCCACCTGGGTGAGGTACCCGCCGCTGGTGTGCATGATGCCCTTCGGCTTACCCGTCGTGCCGCTGGTGTAGAGCAGGAACAGCAACTGCTCGCTGTCCATCGGCTCGGCCGGGCACACAGGATCGGCGGCGGCGATCAGCTCGTGGTACCAGTGGTCGCGGCCGGCGACCATCTCCACCTCGTTGCCCCCGCGGCGCACCACCACCACATGCTCGATCGATGGGCGTCTGGGCGATGGCTTCGTCGGCGGCGGGCTTGAGGGGGAACACCTCACCGCGGCGGTGACCACCGTCGGCGGTGATCAGCACCTTGGCCTCGGCGTCGTTGATCCGGTCGATCAGGCTGTGGGCGCTGAAGCCGCCGAACACCACACTGTGGGGGGCACCGATGCGGGCGCAGGCCAGCATCGCCACAGCGGCCTCGGGGATCATCGGCAGATAGATGTTCACCCGGTCGCCCTGCTTCACACCGAGACCCTTGAGCACGTTGGCGAAGCGCTGCACCTCGTCGAGGAGGTCGGCGTAAGTGATGGTGCGGGTGTCGCCCGGCTCACCCTCCCAGTGGAAGGCGACCTTGTCGCCGCGGCCGGCGGCGACATGGCGGTCCAGGCAGTTCTCGCTCACGTTCAACTGACCGCCGACGAACCACTTCGAGTAGGGCAGGTCCCAGTCGCAGATCGTGTGCCAGTCCTGACGCCAGGTGAGCAACTCGGCGGCCTGGCGGGCCCAGAAACCCTGGTAGTCGCGGTTGGCCTCGTCGTAGAGGCTGGTGTCTGCCACGAGCGCCTGTTGCTTGAAAGCCGCCGAGGGCGGGAACGTGCGGTTCTCGTCGAGCAGGGCTTGGATCGTGTCGTCTTGGTCGGCCATGGCTGGTTACCCTCCGGCCGCGCAGGTTAGCCCAGGGGCCGGCATCGGGGCAGAGCCGGCACAGGCCGATCGGGGATCAGATCTCGACCCGCGACCCCACCTCGAACACTTGCTCCGCCGGCAGGTTGAAGAACCTCACGGCGCTGTCGGCACCCCGGTTGAGCCAGACGAAGAGATGCTCGCGTGCAGGCGACATGCCCGGCGCCTTGCCCGACACCACCGACTCGCGACCGATGAAGTAGGTGGCGTCGGCGGGGTCGAAGTCCAGGCCGCGCACATCCAGTGCCGTCAGCGCCGCCGGCACATCGGGCTCCTCCATGAAGCCGTAGTTGAGCAACACCTGGAACACCCCCGGCTCCACCTTGGTGACGACAGCCCTCTCCGACTCGTCGACACGCGGCCCGGCAGCCGTCTCGACGCTGACGATGAGGGTGGTGCGGTGCAGGACCTTGTTGTGGCGCAGGTTGTTGAGCAGGGCCGGTGGCGCCTTGCCGATGTCCTTGAACAGGAACACGCCACTGCCGGTGACCCGCTTGACCGAGGTGTACTCGTCGAGCACCTCGGCGATCGGCCGCTCACCACGCTGGATGCGCGCCGCGACGAGTTGCCGGCCCCGGCGCCACGTTGCCATCTGCACCATCAGCACCCCACCGACAGTCAGGGCGAACCAGCCTCCGTGAGGGATCTTGGGGATGTTGGCGCCGAGGAAGCCGAGCTCGACGACCAGCATCGGCACGCACACCAGGAACGCCTTCCACCTCGCCCACAGCCAGCGGTCGGTGAGGACGCGGAAGAAGATCAGGGTGGTGATCGCCATCGTCATCGTCACCGCGATCCCGTAGGCGGCCGCCAGGTTGGTGGACGACCGGAACCCGAGCACAAGGCCGACGCAGGCGATCATCAGCAGCCAGTTCACCAGGGGCACGTAGATCTGGCCGACGTGCTGGCCCGAGGTGTGCTCGATGCGGATGCGCGGCAGATAGTCGAGTTGCACCGCCTGCTGGGTGAGGCTGAACACGCCGGAGATGAGGGCCTGGCTGGCGATGACCGTGGCCATCGTGGCGAGCACCACGAGGGGCAGCTTCATCACCTCGGGGCCCATCAGGAAGAAGAACCGCTTGTGCACCGACTCGGGGTTCTGCGAGCAGGTAGGCGCCCTGCCCCCAGTAGTTGAGCAGGAGCGCCGGCATCACCAACGTGTACCAGCCGACGGCGATCGGCCGGCGGCCGAAATGCCCCATGTCGGCGTAGAGCGCCTCGCCGCCGGTGACGACGAGGAAGATCGAGCCGAGGGCGAGGAAGGCGTCCCTGGACTCGTGGCTGAAGAACCGGACCGCCCACACCGGGTTCATCGACTGGAACACCTCCGGCGACTCGAGGATCCAGCGCAGACCGAGCACCGCCAGCACCGCGAACCAGACGATCATGATCGGGCCGAACACCTTGCCGACCGCGCCGGTGCCCCTCTTTTGAACCATGAACAACAGGACCAGGATGACGACGGCGATGGGGATCACCCAGTCGGCGAACGAGGGGGAGACCTCCTCCAGGCCCTCGACGGCGGAGAGCACCGAGATCGCCGGGGTGATGATGCCGTCGCCATAGAGCAGGGCCGTGCCGAACACGCCGAGGCTCACCAGCAGGCCGGCCTTGGCGACCGTCGCCTTCGGGGGCATCACCAGGCTGGTGAGGGCGAGGATGCCACCCTCGCCACGGTTGTCGGCTCTCATCACGAAGAACAGGTACTTGACCGAGATGATCAGCAACAGCGCCCAGAAGGTGAGGGAGCAGACGCCGTAGACGTTGATCTCGTCGACGGCGAGGACATGGGCGGGTTCGGTGAAGGCCTCGCGGAGGGCGTAGAGGGGGCTGGTGCCGATGTCGCCGTAGACCACGCCGAGCGCACCGATCACCAGTGCGCCACTTTTCGCTGAGGGCGTGTGCTCGTGGGTCATCGGGCCGTCACCGTAGTTCGGCCCGGTATGCCGGGGACGATTCATCGGTAAGGGGTCGGGCAGCCTTGTGGGCGAAAACGGCACACCGGCCGCCCGACGAATCGGGCGGCCGGTGTGGGCTCAGCTCAAGGAGGGACTTGAGGTTCAGCTTCTTGGCGGAGCGGCGAGTGACGCCGATCGCCAAGCCACCAGCGGCCATCATGGCGAGGCCGAGAAGGATGGTCAGGTTCGTACCCGCCCACCCGGTCTGGGGCAGTGCACCGCTCTCAGGTGATACCGCGGGAACCGGCGGCAGGTTCTCCACGCACGCCGGGCTCGGAACCACCACCGCGCGGAACCACCGAACCGGCGGAACCACAACCGGCGGAACCATCGGGGTCTCGGGCGTCATCCGGCTCGTCGCCGCAGACATACAAGGTCACCGAGTCCGAGTTCGAGGTGTCAGTGTCATCGGCCACGATCGTGGCGGTGTTGGTGTAAGCCCGGGTCGCAGTTGGAGCCGCCCACCGTGACCGGGATCGTCGTACTCGAAGCGTGGCGCCCTCGGCGAGGGCCTGGTTAATCAACGGGTATTGGTCGTCGGTCAACGTCGCCCCCTCATCGGTCGCGGGGCTCGTCGGTCGTGGCGCTGCGTGTAGTCGACCGGCGCCACATACACCACGGCGTCCCTGTCTGTCGACCACCGTTTTGGTATGTCGTAGTCCAACCGTCGCCGTGTTCGTGTGACCAGCGCCGGATGGAAGGCCGGGGACTGTACACGAGTAGGTGAAGGTCGTGGTGACACCCTTGGCGAGTGCGCCCAGCGAGCCCACGACAACGCACGGACCATACGTGCTCAAGACGTCCTGCACACCCGTGATCGTCACGGGGACATCCCCCGTGTTCTTGACGGTGATGGTGCCCTTGACAGTGTACGAACCGGAGCCGCGAAGGGACCGGTGCGGGTGACGTCAACCCCGTAGGTCACCTCGGACTTGCCAGGTTCGTTGACACTGGCAGCCACGCTCCTTGTCAATGTCCCACAGGAAGTACTCGTCGTATTTGACCTCGACGGTCTTCGTAACCGTAGTCTCGGGACGGTCAGGTCCGCAGACATACAAGGGTCACGACGTCTGAGTCCGAGTGTTTGGTGTCATCGGCCACGATCGTGGCGGTGTTGGTGTAACCCGGGTCGCAGTTGGAACCGCCCACCGTCGACCGGGATCGTGTACCCGAACGTGTCGCTACCGTCGAGGGCCTGGTTGATCAACGGGTACTGGTCGTCGGTCAACATCGCCTCGTCATCGGTGCTCGATGCCGCTGAGGCGTCGCCGTAGTTGACGTGCCACTTCGACGTGTCTGCCGTCCCTGTTCTTTGCACCATTCTGGTATGTGTATGTCAACCGTCGCCGTGTTCGTGTCCGCTGCGTCCGGATGGAGTGCCCGGAGACTTCACACGATGTAGGTGAAGTTCATGGTGCTCACCGGCGGCGAGTTCGCCCAGCGAGCCCGACGGATTTCGCAGTTCGACACCAGCCGTGTTCAGGGCGTCCTGCACGTCTGTGATGGTCACGGGGACCGTCCCATCGTTGTCGACGGTGATCGTGCCCGAGACAATGTACGGAATGGCCTCAACGGGCAGCGGACCTGTGCGGGTCACCGTCGACCTGGTAGGTCACGCGTGCGGAGTCGTCTCGGTTCCGCCGGTGCGGCCGACGACATCCTTCTCGATGTCCCACTCATAGTACGCGTCGTATTCGATCTCATCAACGGTCTTCGTCACCGTGATGTCGGGTGTGGGCAGCGTGTAGCACACGACGTACTCGGTTAATCGTCTGATACCGATTTCGCATACCGTATCTCGAGTCCGGCGGGTCGTACACGTTCGTCCCGGAGACTGCCTGTGACAACCACAGCGTCGATCGTCACCCCGTGCCTCGGAGGTGCCCTTCACGACCAGTAATACCCAGTCGGCCACCACGACCAATCCTGTTGAAACGCTTCGCCGTGAACGCTCCTGTCACCCCGTCGCACCGAGCGTGGCTATTCCCCCAGAAGTCGGACGCTATCGTCGTGTTGTGACTCCGAGCCTGGGTGGAGCTGCGCACAGCTCGTCCCAGTGCCGCTTCGTAAGCGGGAGCATCTGTCGCACTGGCGACACCGGGTCCGACAAGGACCGTGCCTACCATCATCAGCGCACCTGCTGCTCCGAGTATCCGTCCGAACTTCTTGCGACCGTTCATGATCGTCCTCCATCTCTGTTCTGACGAAATACTACGCCCAAAAACACAGAGAGTGAAATAGTCCGTTCGCCCTATTCTCTGCGTGGTCAAGGAATCGTCAAGACCGCCACTCGGCGGCTAGGAAGCCCCCCAGGCCGGCGGGTTCGAGCAGGGCTTCGGCCTCACCCACCCGGCTGCGCATCAGCAGGGCGTGCAAGCCTGGCGCCGCGGCAGCGGCCTGCCACTCGCGGCGACCCTCCTCGACCAACTCGTCGATACCCCAGAGCTGGAGGAACTGGGCCTGGGTGCGCAAGGCGTCGGGCTCGGGCAACTGGTCGAGACACACCTGGGTGGTGATGTCCTGCAGGCCGACGTCGCTCAAGTAGTGGGCCCCTCGATCATGGCCGCGGAAGGTGCGCAGCCAGGCCCGCCACGGTTCGAGGGCGAGGGCCGCGGTAAGTGGCGTGAAGTAGTCGAACGCCAGCACGGTCCCGGCAAGAATGCTTCTGCGAGCGTCACCCACCCACTCGCGGGCGGCCTCCTGCACCGGACGCGCGAGCCCCGTGGGGAGCGGAAGGTGGCAGGAACGCCCACTGCGGCGGAGCCGGGGCGAGGATCTCGCTCGAGCCTGCCGTCAGCGCCCACTTCGACCATCGCCTCACGCCACCCCCCGTCGTACACGGCGAGGCGGAAGGGCAGGTTGTCGAGCAGTTCGTTGGCGATCACCACCCCGGTGAACGGATCCTCCGGCATCTCCGCCAGCGACGTCACCCCATCGGGATGCTTGGCCCGCTGAGCCGCAGAAACCTCGACGGCGACGTAGCGCCCGGCCCACTGGGGGGCGGCGAGCAGGACCGCTCGGGCCAGCGTCCCCGGGCCGGCGCCCACTTCGACCACGGTGAAGTCGGCGGGGCGGCCGAGGCGCCCGTGCTCGGCATCGATCCAGCGAGCCAGCACGGCACCGAACAGGGGGCCGACCTCGGGCGCGGTGAGGAAGTCGCCCCGGCGCCCGGCCTGCCCGCCCGAGGTGTAGAAGCCGTGATCGCCGTAAAGGGCGACGCGCATGAACTCGTCGAAGCGCAAGGGGCGCCCAGCCGCGGCCTGGGCGGCCGCCAGCTCGCCGACGACCGAGGGGTCAGCCGCCGAAGGCACCGGTGAGATCGGCGAGATCGCCGAAGCGGCCTACCAGGCCCGGGAGCACACCCATCAGCAGGGTACCGATGCCGCACAGGGCGAGGGCGGCGACCACCGGAGCGGGCACCCTCACCGGCGTCGTGTCGCCGTCGGGTGCCGGCTTCATCCACATCTCACGCATGATCGTGATGTAGTACGCGGTGGCGATGACGGCGTTGACCGCGCCGATGATGGCGATCGTGTAACCCCAGTTGTTGCCGGCGTCGAGGACAGCCTTGAAGGCACCGAACTTCGCGTACCAGCCACCGAAGGGAGGGATGCCGGCGAGCGAGGCGAGGAACAGGGTCATCATCACAGCCAGCCCGGGGGCGTAACCGAAGAGCCCGCCATAGCTGCTGATCTCGCCGCTGCGGGTCTTGCGGGCCACGGCGATGACCACCGCGAACGCACCGAGGTTGGTCGCCGCATAGATCAACAGGTAGACGACGACAGCCTTCAGCGCCGGGCCGGCCGCATCGGCAGTACCGGCCACCGCCAGCGGCATGAGGATGAACCCGCCCTGGCTGATGCTCGAGTAGGCGAGCATGCGCACGATGTTGGTCTGCTTCAGGGCCAGCAGGTTGCCGACCGTCATCGTCAGCGCCGCCAGCACCCACATGAAGGGCTGGTAGACGTCGTAGGCCGCGGGGAAGGCGATGTAGACCATGGCGATCAGGCCGACGAAACCCGCCGCCTTGGATCCCACACTGAGGAAAGCGGTGACCGGGGTGGGAGCACCCTCGTAAGTGTCGGGTGCCCAGGTGTGGAAGGGCACGGCGCTGATCTTGAAGGAGAAGCCGACGATCACGAACACGACCGCCACCACAATCAGGCCGACACCCTTGGCGCCCTTCTCGATGGTCACCGCGGCACCGATGTCGCTCAGCAAGGTGCTGCCGGCAACCCCGTAGAGCAGGCTCATCCCGTAGAGCATGACCGCGCTGGCGAACACACCGAGCAGGTAGTACTTCACGCCCGCCTCGTTGCTCTTCGAGTCCCGCTTGCGCCACGCGGCCATCATGTAGGCGGGGATCGACAAGAACTCGAGGGCCACGAACACCCCGATCAGGTCGCGGGCACTCGTCATCATCACCATGCCGAGCACGCTGCTGAGCAGGAGCACGTAGTACTCGCCCTGGTAGTAGTGGCCTTCCTCCATCTCGTTGGTGGAGAGCAGCACGACCACATAGCCGACCAGCACGAACATCGCCTTCAACGCGAGCGCGAAGTCGTCGATCACGTAACGACCGTCGAAGAGGCTGCGCACGTCGCTACCCGTTACCGCCAGGGTGACCACCGGCACGAAGGCGCCGAGCATGAACAGACCGGCGAGCGTGCCCGTGATCCACCTCCGGCTGTCCGCCACGAAGAGATCGACCAGCAGAACCGCGCAGATCCCGACGGCGAGAATGATTTCGGGCGCGAGAGCGTGGTAGTCGACGTTCGGTGCCGTGAAGTCGGCAGCGGCGAGCAACGACGAGAACATCAGGTCACTCACTTCCCTACGACGTGGCCGAGAAGGTTCGTGACGGCGGGATCCATCACCTTGAACATCAGTTGGGGATAGACGCCGAAGACGACGATGGCGATCAGCAAGGGCGTCCAGGCGATCCACTCGATAGAGCCCACGTCATGAATTTCGTCTGGTGGTCGCACTGCCTCGCTCGCTTGGCGCTGCCTCGTGCGCCTCGTCGCTGGCGCCCTCGTGCGCCGTGACCCATGCTGGCGAACTCGGCGGTGGGCTCACCGAACGCGGTGCGCTGGTAGAGCCACAGCAGGTAGCCGGCGGCCAGCACGGTGCCCAGGGCGGCGATCACGGTGAGCACCCGGAAGAGGTTCACACTGAGACCGCTCGGCCGGGTTCCACGAGCTGAGGATCGCCGGGAACTCGCCCCAGAAGCCGGCCAGGCCGGGCAGGCCGAGCGAGGCCATCGCGCAGAAGCCGAGGATCCAGCCGAGGTGGGGCATCTGCAGCAGCATGCCGCTGAGGCGCTTGATCTCGAGGGTGTGGTAGCGCTCCTTCACCGAGCCGGCGATGAAGAACAACATGCCGGTGATCAGGCCGTGGGCCACCATGCCGAAGAGGGCCGCGTTGATCCCCAACGGGGTGAGGGTGGCGATGCCGAGCATGACGAAACCCATGTGGGCCACCGACGAGAAGGCGATCAGCCTCTTCATGTCGGTCTGGGCGAGACAGCCGAGGGCACCGTAGATGATGCCGATGACGGCGAGGATGCCGATGACCGGCGCCCACTTCTGCGCAGCCTCGGGCAGGATCGGGATGGCGATGCGCACGAAGCCGTAAGTGCCGAGCTTCAGCAAGATCGCGGCCAGGATCACCGAACCCTGGGTGGGCGCCTCGGTATGGGCGTCGGGCAGCCAGGTGTGGAACGGGAACATCGGCACCTTGACCGCGAAGCCCACGAACATGCCGGCGAAGATCCAGATCTGGGTGTTCTTGGCCAGCTCGCCACCGTGCTCCATCAGGTAAGGGATGGAGAAGCTCTCCGAGCCGGTCTTGATGAACAGGGCGATGAACGCCACCAGCATCAGCGCCGAACCGAACATCGTGTAGAGGAAGAACTTCAGCGAGGCGTACTGGCGGTTCTCGCCACCCCACACGCCGATCATGAAGTACATCGGCAGCAGCACGACTTCGAAGAAGACGAAGAACGAGAATCAGGTCCTGGGCGATGAAGGTGCCCGCCATGCCGATCTGCAGCACGAGCATCAGGATGAAGAAGGCCTTGGCGTTGCCCGGCTCGGGGATGTGGTCCCACGAATAGATCATCACCAGCAAGGTGATGACCATCGACAGGATGTAGAGCGGCAGGCTGATCCCGTCGAGGCCGATCGTGTACGTCGCCTTGATCGGCTTGATCCACTCGCTGGTGGTGAAGAACTGCAGATTACTCGGCCGGTCGTAGTCGAACTGGATGAGCGTGTAGATGCCCACGGCGAGCGTTGCGGCGGCGGTGATGATGCCGACGAGCTTGGCGTCGGCCTCGTTCTTCTTCGGGACGAAGAGCATCACCAGCACGCCAGCCAGCGGCAGGAAGGTGCCGAGGCTGAGGAGCCATTGTTGTTCTTGGATCATCTGCGTTCCCTTCTAGCTGTTGACGAGGACGAGTACGAGCGCACCCACGGCGGCGGACACCGAACAGCAGCGCACCGTACAGGTTGACCTTGCCGGACTGGATTGGTTGCAAGGTGCTACCGGCACCCTGGGCGGTTGCACCGCTTCCGTTCACGATGCCGTCGACCAGACGCCTGGTCGACGTACTGGTAGACGAGCTCACCGGTCACGCTTGCCACCCTTGCCGACGGAGTTGACGATGCCGTCGAGGATGTGCTGGTTGGTCCAGTAGGCGGCCTTGCTGATCGGGTAGGCGACGCCGCGGACGATGACGTTCTCGTAGAGGGCGTCGAGGTAGTACTTGTTGACCAGGAAGTTGTGCCCGACACGCAAGGGGGCCTGCCGCTCTGGGTGAGGCCCTTGAACGGCGAGCGGCGCCTCGCCGAACACCGCCCTGCTGAGCTAGCAGGCTGACGACGAAGCCCAGCGGCCACCAGACAGGACGCGGGCGCGCATTGACCCACGAGAACTCGGGCGCCTCGGGTATCTCGACGCCGATCGGCAACGAGCTGTGCAGCCACTCGTGGAACTTCTCGATGTCGAACGGGGCGGCGTTGAGATAGCCCGACACGACGGCCAGGGCGCCGAGGATGATGCAGCGGCACCGTGATCTGCCACGGCGAGTCGTCGGGCGCGAACGGTAGGGGCTTGCCGTGAGTCACCGGAGCCGCATCGTGCCCGTGACGTGGGCGTGGGCGTCGGCGTCGGCGTGGCCCTCGTCGTGGGCCGGCTCGTGGCCGTGGTCCTCGTGATGTGCCGACGAAGTGGGCCGCACCGCCGCGGGGCTTGCCGAAGAAGGTGAGGTAGGTGGCCCGGGTCATGTAGGCGGTGGTCATGAAGGCGCCGATGAGACCGACGACGTAGAAGATGGTGTAGTCGTTGTGCGTTGGCCGAGTCGATGATCTCGTCCTTGGAGAAGAACCCGCTGAAGAACGGGCACACCGCACAGTGCAGCGGTGCTGACGATCCAGGTCCAGAACGTGACCGGCATCTTCTTGCCGCAGTCCGCCCATGTCTGTCTTCATGTCGAAGCTGTGGTGGCGAACCGGTGTGGGCCACCGAGCCGGCGCACAGGAACAGACAGCACTTGAAGAACGCGTGGGTGAAGATGTGGAACACGGCCGGCGACCCAGGCGCCCACGCCGAGACCCATCATCATGTAGCCGAGCTGGCTGACCGTGCGAGTAGGCGAGCACCTTCTTGATGTCGTTCTGCACGAAGGCCAGGCCGGCGGCGATCAGCACGGTGATGCCACCGATGACGGCGATCAGGTTGAAGTCGCTGCCCGGCGACGTTGATGTCGAGGCCGACGTGGAACACCGGGTAGAGACGGGCCACCAGGAACACACCGGCGACCACCATCGTGCTCGAGTGCAGCAGCGAGCTGACACGGTGTGGGGCCGGCCATGGCGTCGGGCAGCCAGGTGTGCAGCGGGAACTGGCCGCTCTTGCCGATGCAGGCGATGAACAGCGCCACCGCGGCCCACATCAGCATGCTTCTTGCTGTCGAACTCGCCGGCCGACGGCCATGGCGTTGATCCCGTTCTCGCCGCCGATGTCGAGGGTGCCGAAGATGCCGAGCAGCATCGCCGTGCCGACCAGCAGGCCCATGTCGCCGACACGCACGGTCAAGAACGCCTTCAGCGCAGCCTTGGCGTTGGGCAGTTCCTCCCACCAGTGACCGATGAGCAGGAACGAGCAGAGGCCCATGATCTCCCAGCCGAGGATGAACTGGACCATGTTCGGGGCCAGCACCATGCACAGCATCCCGGCCGAGAACAGGGTGAGGCTGGCGAAGAAGTGGGTGTAGCGACGATCGCCGCGCACATACTCGGTGGAGTAGATCTGCACCAGGGTGGAGATGAACGCCACGAGCAGCAGGCCCATCACCGCCAGGCCGTCGATGTGTTGGCCGATCTCGAACTCGAGTGCCGCCGCTCTGCCACCACACCCAGTCCTTGATGACCGCGTGGGTTTCCTCGTTGTCGCCCACGTACTGGATCCACTGGTAGGCGGTGCCGACAGAGATCACCAGCGCGGCGATCATGCCGGCGAGGCTGATCTCGCTGCCACCCCTTGGCATGCGCTTGCCGAAGAAGATGATCAGGAAGAAGGCCGACCGCGGGGATCACCGGGATGAGCCAGGCGTGTTCGAGGAACCAGCCGGCGGCGTGAACCGCAGCTTCTGTTTCTTGCAGCGAAGCATTCCTCAGCCCTTCATTTCCGACAGCTCGTCGAGCGCGATGCTCCTGCGGTTGCGGTAGATCAGCAGCACCATCGCCAGGCCCACGCCAACCTCTGCGGCGGCGACAGCGATGATGTAGAGAGCGAACACATTGCCGTCGAGGCTGTTGTGCATGCGGTCGAAGGCGAGCAGGTTGATGTTCACCGAGTTGAGGATCAGCTCGATGCTCATCAGCACCATCACCGCGTTGTTGCGGGCGATGACGCCATAGACGCCGATGCAGAACAGCACCGCGCCCAGCAGGAGGAACTCGTTCACCAACATGGGTCAGTCCTTCCTGGCCAGCACGATGGCACCGATGACGGCGGCGAGCAGGACGAAAGAGAGGGCCCAGAAGGGCAACAGGTAGGGCTTGAAGATCAGGTCGCTGATCGCCGCCGTGGAGTTGACCCCGGCCTCGGGACCGCCCGAGGTGGCGCCGATCTTGTCGTCGCCGAAAGCGTCGATGAGCACATAGGCCATGACACCGAAGAGGAGCACCCCGACAGGTATGCCGATGGCCCAGTTCTTGTTGTCGAGCTCGGGGTCCTTGCCCATCTTGGCCCGGGTGAGCATCACACCGAACAAGAACAGCACCATCACCGCGCCGACGTAGACGAGCACCTGGGTGACGGCCACGAACTCGGCGGCGAGCAGGATGTAGAGCGCAGCGGCGCCGGCCATCACCGCCACCAGCGACAGGGCGGCGTGCACGACGTTCTTGGACGACACCACGTTGAGGGCGCCGACCACCATGATCGCGGCGATGATGCCGAACCCGATGTTCTGGGCGACCTCGATGTCGGAAGCGAGCAGCATCACTTCCCCTTCTTCTTCTCGGCGCCGGCTTCGAGGGCGGGTGCCTCGGGCACCGTCTCCATCCACTCGCCCAGCTTGGTCTTGTCGTGGAGCAGGTCGGCGATCTTGGGCTCGCTGTACTCGTACTCGGGGCTCCAGAACAGGGCGTCGAACGGGCACACCTCGACACAGATGCCGCAGTACATGCACAGCGCGTAGTCGATGTCGAAGCGGTCGAGCTTGTTGACCTTGCGCGGCGCGCCACCGGCCCGGCGGGGCGGGGCGAGGTCCTTGTGGGCCTCGATGTAGATGCACCAGTCCGGGCAGCTGCGCACGCACAGCATGCAGGCGGTGCAGTTGTCCTCGCGCAGGGCGATGACCCCCCGCGACCGGATGGGCGGGGTCTCCTTCTCGTGGGGGTACTGGACCGTCGCCGCACCACCGCCGAACTTCTTCGGCTTCATCGTCTGCGCCAAGGTGCGGGCAGTCACGCCGAGGCCCTTCAACATGCCGAGGTTCTTCGGCTTGGGCACGGTCATCAGAAGACCACCTTGAAGATCGCCGTGACCATGATGTTGAGCAGGGCCACCGGCACCAGGACCTTCCAGGCGAAGCGCTGCAACTGGTCCTCACGCAGGCGGGGGAAGCTGATCCTCACCCACATGATGATTCCGCTGAGCACGACCATCTTGGTGACCATGATCAGTGGGCCGGCGACGTTCATCCAGTTGTCGATGCTGCTCGGGTCGAGGGCATCCCACCCGAACCAGCTGAACGGCACACCCCAACCGCCGAGGAACAGCACGCTGGCGATGAGGCTGAACACGCCGGCCGTGGCGAACTCGGCGATGAAGAAGATCAGGAAGCGGAAGCCCGAGTACTCGGTCATGTAGCCCGACACGAGTTCGCTCTCGGCGATCGGCATGTCGAACGGGGTCTGGCTGAGCTCGGCCTGCACCGCGATCATGAACACCAGGAAGCCGACGAACTGGGTGATGATGAACGGGTTGCCGAGACCGTCCCAGCCGAAGATCGCTGTCGCTGTTCTGCTTGATGACGATCGTCTGCAGGTTCATCGTGCCGGCCTGGATGACCACGCCGAGCACACTGCAGCACCATCGGCAACTCGTAGGCGATGAGCTGGCCGGCGGCACGCAGACCACCGAGCAGCGAGTACTTGTTGGCGCTGCTCCAGCCGGCCATCAGGATGCCGAGCGTGCTGATGCTGCTGACGGCCAGCATGTAGAACACGCCGGCGTCGAACTGGGTGAAGTAGGCGTCGGGCCCGAACGGCACCACGGCGACGAGCAAGAAGGTGCTCACCAGCACCAGCAGGGGCGCCATGCGGAAGATGCGCTTGTCGGCGTGCTCGGGGGCGAGGTCTTCCTTCTGCAGCCACTTGCCGACCTCGGCCACGAGCTGCAGCGAGCCGTAGGGGCCGGCCTCCATCGGGCCGAGACGGCTCTGCATGAAGCTCATCATCTTGAACAGGAACAGGTAGACGATCGTGCCTGCGGGCAGCAGCACGGCGACAGTGCCGCCGAGCACCCTCAGCAGAGACTGCGCCCAGTAAGGAATCTCAGCAATCATCAGCGATCGATGTCCCCGAGGATGAAGTACAGCGAGGCGAGGATGGAGATGACGTCAGGGACGTACACCCCACGCAGCACCCACGGCACGATCGAGATGTTGTTGAAGCTGGCCGAGCGGATCTTCACCCGGAACGGGCCGAGGTCGCCCTTGCTGACCACGTAGTAGCCCATCTCGCCGAGGGGGTTCTCGGTGCTGACCCAGGCTTCGCCCTCGGGCACCTTGATGATGCGCGGCACCTTGGCCATCACCGGGCCGGCGGGGATGGCGTCGAGCAACTGGTCGACGATCTTGGTGCTCTCGCGGATCTCTTGGAGGCGAACCCAGCAGCGGGCGAAGCTGTCGCCGTCGGGGTGGGTCCACACCTTCCAGTCGACCTTGTCCCAGGCCATCGGCAGCGCTCTGGTCGCGGCGCAGGTCCCAGTCGACCCCGCTGGCGCGCAGGTTGGCGCCGCTGAGGCCGTACTGCTTGGCCACCTCGGCGGGGATCACGCCGATGCCGCGCAACCGGCTCTGGAAGATCTCGTTGCCGAAGAGCAGGTCCTCGATCTCGTCGCAGAAGTCGCGCAGCTTCTTCATCACCTGCTTGGTCTCGGCGATCCAGCCGGCGGGCAGATCGTCCTTGCAGGCCGCCGATGCGGTCGAAGTTGGGGTGGAAGCGGCCGCCGGTGGCGGCTCTCGATCAGGTTGAGCACGTACTCGCGGTCGCGGAAGGCGAAGAACACCGGGCGTGACGGCGCCGAGCTGCACCCCGAGGTCGCCGAGGAACAGCGACACGTTGGCGATGCGGCTGAGCTCGAACAGGATCGTGCGGATCCACTGGGCACGGGGCGGGGCCTCGATGTCCATCAGCTTCTCGGCGGCGAGGATGAAAGGCACCTCGTTGGCGAAGCTGCCCAGCCAGTCGATCCGGTTCACCAGCGTGGTCACCTGCGGGAAGGTGCGCACCTCGGTGAGCTTCTCGTAGCCGCGGTGCATGTAGCCGGCGCTGGGCTCGGCCCACACCACCTGCTCGCCGTCGAGGCGCACGATGATGCGCAGCGTGCCGTGGGTGGCCGGGTGCTGGGGGCCGATGTTGAGGGTCATCCCCTCGGTCTCGAGCTCGACGTTGAGGCGGGCGTCGGCGGCCTGGGCGGCGATGTAGCTGAGCTTCTGGCGATCGGCGATGATCGGTCATCGGTGCTCACTCACCACCCTCTTCGTCGTCATCGTCGCCGGGCAGCGGTTCGACGTCGGCGATGCCGGGCCACGGCTTCACCAGGCGGGCGAGCAAGGGGGAAGTCCTTGCGCAGCGGGTACCCCTCGAAGTCGGTGGGCAGGTACATGTTGCGCAGATCGGGGTGACCGTCGAAGCCGATGCCGAACATCTCGTGGGCCTCGCGCTCGTGCCAGTTGGCGCCGGCGTACACGGTGATCCAACTCTCGATCGACAGGGTGACTCGTCGGGCACGTCGGCCTTGATCGTGACGCCGAAGTGCTTGGTGATGTTGGTGACCCGGGCGAAGACCTGGATGCGGGTTTCGCCGCCGGCAGTAGCCCTGGCGGATCTCGGTTTCGACGCTCGGGCGGCGGCTGGGTGGGGTCGTCCTCGCCGCGGCCGAAGGGGCTGGGCAACCAGTCGATGGCCGAGAGGAAACAGAAGTAGTCGCAGCCGACGAGGTCGCGCAGCGCCAGGCCGGCCTGCACGCCAGGCGTCGGCGCTCACCCGCACCCAGAGGTCGTCGTCGGGCTTGACCAGGCTGTCGAGCAGGTCAGTGCCCAGCGCGTCGCGCAGCGTGCACCAGCCCTCGCGCAGGCGTCGCCGGCTAGCTGCATCGTCGTCGAAGGGTGTCACTCAACTGGGCCACCGCCCACGACGATCGGTGCGCACGATCGGTTGACCCTCGCCACGCCAGCGGGCGCCCATGTCCTCGTTCTTGATGCGCTGCTGCAACAGCACGATGCCCTCGAGCAGGGCCTCGGGCCGCGGCGGGCAACCGGGCACGTAGATGTCGACCGGGATGATCTGGTCGACACCCTTGGTGACCGAATAGCTGTCCCAGTAGGGGCCGCCGCAGTTGGCGCACGAGCCCATGCTGATGACGTACTTCGGCTCGGGCATCTGCTCGTAGAGCCGCTTGATGGCCGGGGCCATCTTGTCGGTGACGGTGCCGGAGATGACCACCAGGTCGGCCTGGCGGGGGCTGGCCGGCAGGGGGATGACACCGAGGCGCATCACGTCGTAGCGGGGCGAGGCGAAGGCCGCGCCCATCTCGATCGCGCAGCAGGCCAGGCCCCACTGGTACACCCACAGGCTGTACGAGCGGCCCAGGTTGAACAGGGACGTGAGTGGCTTGGGCAGACGCCCCTTGTCGACGAGACCCATTGGTTACACCCAGCGCAGGACGCCCTTGCGCCACGCGTACACGAGGCCAAGGAGCAGGACGAAGACGAAGATGCCCATCTCGACGAGGCCGAAGCCGGCGTAGCGTTCGAGTTGGGTGGCCCACGGGAAGATGAACACCGCTTCCACGTCGAACACGACGAACAGCAGGGCGAAGATGTAGTAGCGGACCTGGCTCTGCGACCAGCCATCGCCCACCGGGTTGACGCCACTCTCGTAGGCCATCTGCTTCTCGGGTGACGGCTTGTTGGGACGCACCAAGGCCGAGATGCCCAGCAGCAAGCCGGCCAGCACCAGGGCAATGGCAGCGAACCAGACGACCGTGAGGTAGTCGCGCAGGAAGTCGGACATCGGCGGCGACGCTACTACGCCGTGTGAATCGACTCACAAATGGTGCCGCCCGAGCCCCCGATTCGCCCCCGGTTTGCCCCCGTTCCCGCGTCTTTCAGACGGCGCCCGGGAGCCACCCGCCGGGCCGCCCCTCGGATCGCCCCCTCCCCTGGTTCCGCGTCTTTCAGACGGGGCGCCGGAGCCCCCCGTCGTGTCGGTTGTCGGCGCTGGCCCGGGGTCCATGCCCGCCTCAGCGCCAACATTGCGGGGGCGTTAATCGTTGTCGGCGGTGGGCCGGGGTCTGAGCCCGCCTCAGCGCCAACATTCGGGAATCGGGAATCGGCAATCAACCCTGCGCCGGGGGCAGGGCTTGGGTGGCGTCGAGCCACCACGCCATGCCCGCCTCGACCTGCTCGCGGCTCACACCACCGGCGTAGAACGCGCCCGAGCCGGCCGGTTCACCGACGTGGGCACGGGCGTAGTCGACCGCCTCCACAAGGTCTGCCGCAAAACGCTCCACCACACCGGGCTGGGTATTGGGGCGGGTGACGCAGAAGTGCACGGCCGCCGGCCTCTGCAGACCGTTGAGCCGCCACTGCCGCGAGGTGAGGAAGTCGTTGACCAAGAAGATGTCGAGCCCGCTGGCCTCGGTCGTGGTGAAGGCGACGTTGAACATGGGGTCGCCGAGCACCCTCAGCTCGCCCACGGCCTCGACCGCCGCCGCTCAGAGCGGCCGCCGTGGAGAAGATCTCGCCGGCGATCGCCAGGTAGCCCTCCCGGCCGAGCCCGACCATGGCTGCCCAGGCGGCAGCGATGATCCCGCCCGAACGAGACCCACTCATGCCCGGCGAGGTGTAAAGGCCACCAGGCCAGTCGGGGACGATGAAGTACTGGAGGCGCCTCAGCTCGGCGCTGCGATACAGGAGCACGCTCGACCCCTTCAGGGAGAAGCCGTACTTGTGGGTGTCGGCGCTGATCGAGGTGACCCCGGGCAGGCGGAAATCGAACATCGGCACCGGGTAGCCGAGCTCCTCACCCCAGGCGAGGATGAACCCGCCGAGGCAGCCGTCGACATGAAGATTGATGCCGCGCTCCACCGCCAGCGCCGACATCTCGTCGATCGGGTCGACCAGCCCGTGGGGGTAGGTGCCCGCCGAACCCACGAGGGCCACCGTGTTCTCGTCGACCAACGACCTCACAGAAGCCATGTCGGCCACGAAGAGGTCGGTGACCTCCGCCTTGCGCAACTCGATACCGAAGTAATGCGCCCCCTTGGCGAGGGCCGGGTGGGCGGTGACCGGCAGGACCACGTTCGGCGCGGTGATGCCCCTCTCACGCCCCCACTCGCGATAAACGAGCAGGGGGTTCATCAGGCTCTCGGTGCCCCCGCTGGTGAGCACACCACACGGCGCGCCCGATTCGAGCAAGGGAGCGTGCAGCATGTCGCCCGTCATGGCGATGATCTCGCCCTCGAAGCGGGTGGCGCTCGGGTACATGTCGCGCTGCAACACGTTGGCGTGGCTGAAGTGGCCGAAGACCTCGTTGAGGAAGGCGTAGTGGGCTTCGTCGCCCGAATAGATCGCTGCCGCTGATCTTGCCCTCGTGATAGGGCGAGTCCTCCACCCCCGACATCTCCTCGATCTCGCGCAAGATGTCGGCGTGGGGCCTGGCGTGCTGGGGGAAGGCCCTCACCACGGGGTACTTGTCGGCATAGGGGTAAAGGCCCACTGGGGCTCCTTCAGTTGAGGGCGAGCGCCGGGTGAAGGGCGCCGAGACGGGTGAGAGCAGCGTCCATCACCGCTCGCTTGGCGGGGTCGGGATCGTGAACCTGCTCGACATGAAGCAGGGACGGTACATCGGCGAGACGGAGCAGGCCGAGGTCGGCGAAAGCCAGGAAGGCCGCCCCGCGGGCATTGGTGGCCCGCGGTTCGGCCAAGCGGTGGACAGGCCGCTCCAGGGCGTCGGCGAGGATCTGAGCCCAAAGAGGACTCATCGCCCCTCCCCCGCCGAAGCCGAGGTGAGGGAAGCTGTTGCCCACGAACGCCTCGACGTGGGGCAGCAGCCAGGCCAGGTTGAGGGCCACCCCCTCGAGGCTCGCCCTTATCGCATGGCGACTCTCGTGGGCCAGGGACAGGCCGACGAAGGCGGCGCGCACGTCGTCGTTGGGATTGGGGGCGATGGTGCCGAGCAGCCAGGGCAGGAACTGGACCCCTTCGCTGCCCGCCGCCACGGTGGCCGCAGCCCCAAGGGCGGCCTCGGGCCCGTCGAAACCGAAGAGGCGCTGGGCCCAGTCGAAGGCCCTGCCACCCAGGCCGTTCTCGGCCATCACGTAGTACATGCCTGGCACCGGGCTGGGTACGGCCAGGATGCCGGCACCGAGGTCGCCGCGGTGCTCGGCGATGTGGCTGACCATCACCGAAGTGGTGCCGATGATCACCGAACCCGACGTGGACGAGAGGGCGCCCGTGCCCACCGCAGAGGTGATCGAGTCGATCGTGCCGGGTACCACCGGGATTCCGGCGGCAATACCGAGCTCGGCCGACGCCGCCGAGGTGATCTCGCCCACCGCACCCGTCATCGGCACCAGGGGGGCGAGCTTGTCGGCGGGCAGACCGGTGGCGGCCACCAACTCGGGGTCGTACTCGGTGGCCCCCCAGGTGCGGTTGTCGCACACCAGTTGGCCGAACACGGTGCTCTGGGTGGCACACACCCGGCCGGTGAGGCGGGCGACGACATAGTCCATCGGCTCGACGAAAGCCGCCGCCGCGGCGTAGGAGTCCGGGTGGAACTCACTCAACACATGGGCATGGGCGACATTGTCGTTGCCACTCGGCAAGGGGATCATGCCGTGGCGTTCGAGGAACAGCATGAACGAGTCGTCGGTCAGCAAGGTGAGGTTGTGGGCCGCGCCCCGCGTGTCCATCCAGAGGATGCAGGGCCCGGTGGGCGTGCCATCGGCGGCGACCGGGATGGTGCTCATGTACTGACTGGTGACGGCCACAGCTGCGATGGACGGCAGGGGGCTGACCACCGAGACGACTTCGCGGGTCGCGGCGACGATCGCCGACCACATCTCGTTGGGATCCTGCTCGGCGCCACCTCCGTCGACGAAACGTCGTGCCCACCGGCCTGCTGCGCCAAGCCAAGGTGTGCCCGGTGAGGTCCACGAGCGCCACCTTCGGGCCGCCGGTACCGAGATCGATCGCCAACACGCATTCGCTCATCACCCCACAATGCCAGACCGGCGTGCTACACCTTTCCCATGACGCCGACCCCCATCGAGTCGCTCGTCCGTCGCGTACCCGCCTGGGAGGATCGCGAAGTCCGCCTCGCCCCTCTGCACGGGGGGATCACAAACTCCAACTACATCGCCACCGTCGATGGCCATCGCTACGTCGTCAGGGTGCCTGGTGAGCGCACCGAGCTCCTCGGCATCGACAGGGCCAACGAGGCCGAGGCGGCCACCCGGGCCGCAGAGCTCGGCATCGCACCGGCAATCGTGGGCGGGTTGCCCGGCGCCGGCACCCTGATCACCGAGTTCGTCGCCGGATGTCACCTCGAGGGGGAACCCTTCGCCCAGCGCCTCCCCCAGGTGGTTGCCCTGCTCCACGCGTTCCACAACAGCGGCCCCTTGAAAGGTGCCTTCCCGATCCACCGTGTGGTCGAATGGCATGCCCGCGACGCTGCCTCTCACGGGGTCGTCGCCCCTGCCGCCTATGGCCGGCTGCACCACCAGAGCGGGCGCATCGAGACCGCCTTCGCCCAGGCGCCGATGGACCTCGCGCCGTGCCACAACGACCTCCTGCCCGCCAACATCCTCTTCGACGACGAAGGCGGACGGGTGTGGCTGCTGGACTTCGAGTACGCGGGCATGAACGACCCATGCTTCGATCTCGGCAACCTCAGCGTCAACTGCGGGTTCGACGCCGCCGCCGAGGAGTCATTGCTCACGCTCTACTTCGGTGGGGTAACCCGATCGCGGTGGGCCCGGCTCCAGCTGATGAAGATGATGAGCGAGTTCCGCGAGGGCATGTGGGCCGTCGTGCAGCAGGCGATCAGCACCCTCGACACCGACTTCGTCGGCTATGCCCACGAGAGGCTGGCCAACTGCGAACGGCTCGCCGCCCAGCCCGAGTTCGATATCTGGCTAGACGACGCCGCCCAGCCGGTTTGACCCGGCTGGGCGATGCCGCGAGTAGGGATCACACGGCCCGGCCGTGCTCCACGGCGTCGAGCTCGCGCTCGATCGCCAGCAGCTCTTCCTTGGTGCCCTGCACCTTGGGACCGGTGAACCACTTCTTGCCGCTGAACCTCCAGTAGAGCAGCACGAACACACCGGCGATGGTGATCAGTGGCCCGGTGAAGTTGAAGTTGTTGACCTTGAAGTAACCGCTGGCAGTGCCGTCGGCGTTGAAGATGTTGTTGTCGTCGCCCCAGATCGGCCAGAACGGCCAGAACAGGGGTGCCACGAACAAGATCGAGATGAAGCTGACCCAGACCAACGCCGTCCACCCGACCAGCTTGTGCCGGCCCTTCAGGTTCCACGGCCCTGTCTGGAAGTCGGGGTTCGTGAGACGCAGGTAGATCGGGATCGCGTACGCAGATGTAGAGACCGATCACACAGATGCCGGTGAGGGCAAAGAAGGCCGTCGAGTAGCCGCCCTTCTGATAGAGCGACATCGTGCCGACAGCCGCCGACAAGGCGACGCCGAGCCACACCGAGTTCGTTGGCGTACGGGTCTTCTTGTTGATCTTGTGCCAGTACTTCGACCCGGGCAGGGCCCCGTCGCGGCTGAAGGCGTAGATCATGCGGCTGTTGGCCGTGACCGAAGCGAGACCGCAGAAGAACTGCCCGACGATGGCGATGAAGACGAGGAACTTGGCCGTGCCCGTGCCCACCGCGCTGGAGATCAGCCGGGGTGCGGCATTGACCAAGAAAGCGTCGCCCTCGCCACCCCACAGGATCGCGCCGTAAGCGTCGACGTCGCTCTTCTTGGGCATCGCGGCGATCATCGCCAGGTTCAGAACCAAGGCTGCAATAGCCGAGATGTAGATCGAGCGCACGATGGCCTTCGGCGCCTCCGTGCGGGCACCCTTGGTCTCCTCACTGACGTGGGCCGACGCATCGAAACCGGTGATCGTGTACTGGGCCAACAACAAGCCGACACCGAACAGGTAGACGGTTACGAAAGCCCCTCCGGTCCAGCCCGTGAGCCCCTCCGGAGCAGCATCGAAAGCACCACCGATACCACGCTTGTTGCTCGGGGCGATGAACAGGATGCCGGCAATGATGACCACGCCGATCACGTGCCACCACACACTGATGTCGCCGAAGATCTTCACCAGGTCGACGCTGAAAGTGTTGAGCAGACCGTGCAACACCAGCACGCCGAGGTAGATCATGAAGATGTTGCCGGACGTGAGGGTGAACCCGTCGTCGAACATGCGGATGAAGTATCCGATGAACACCGACAGGGCATAGTCGACGCTGGCGATGACGCCGATCTGGCCGATCAGGTTGAAGTAACCGGTGAACCAGGCCCATCGGGCGTGGTTCTTGCGGGCCAGCTTCGCCGACCAGTAGTAGAGACCGCCTGCCGTCGGGTACGCCGAGCAGATCTCGCCCATCGCCATACCTACAAGTAGGGCGAAGAAGCCGACGATGATCCAGCCCATCGTGATGACCCGTGGGCCACTGGTGGCCATGCCGAGCCAGAAGCTCGTCATGCCACCGGCGAGGATGGAGATGATTGAAAAGCTGATCGCAAAGTTGCTGAAGTGGCTCATGCCACGATGCAGCTCCTGCGCGTAACCGAGAGCATGTAGATGATCTCGGTCTTCTTCATGGGTTGACACGGACGCCCTCCTTGGAGCGAACCCGGTGCGGCCCCCGACCGCCTTTAACCCGAGTTCGGAGCAGGTCTAGCAGATTCTCAGATCAGCTCTTGACGATCGCCTCTACGTACCAGTCGACCAGACGATCTGTATGAGGCCTGCTCACCGAAACGTTCATCCGGGTGAGGGCGAGCAGCTCTTGCGTGTCGTGTCCGTGACTTACTGCCTCGGCCGCACCACCGGTGTCTATCCAGCGGCCCACGATCGACTCGGTGACCTCGGGATGGAACTGGGTGCAGAAGCTCTTGCCCAGTCGCCACGCCTGGGGCCCCACCGCGCTGCGCGCCAGTTCGGTGGCCGCGCCGGGCAGGGTGACGACGTCGCTGTGCCACTGGAACCACGGCCCGGTAGCGATCGCTTCGGGTAGGTCGCTGACGATCTCGTACCAGCCGATCTCCGCCTCGCCGGCACGCTCGACCGTGCCCCCAAGGGCGTGGGCCATGATCTGGTTGCCGTAGCAGATGCCGAAGATCGGAACACCCAGTCCGTGTGCCCGACGGAGGAGCTCGGCCTCGGCTGCCACCTCGGTGGCGACATGAGGCCAGTAGACGCTCCAGTCGCTGCCCAGCGACAGGACGAGATCGCAGGCGGCGACATCGGGCCATTCGGAGCTGCGCTCGCGGTGGCACTCGGTGAACTGGAAGCCGTGATGGCGGAACCGCGCTCCGACGAGACCTGTATCGGCGTCGTAGTGGTTGGAGATGACCAGGGCGCGCACGATGGCTCAGTCGGTGGAGATGAAGACGTTCTTCAACTCCGTGTAATGGTCGAGCGCGTGCATGCTGTGCTCGCGACCCATCCCGCTCTGCTTGAACCCGCCGAACGGGGTGGAGTAGCGCACCGAGGAGTTCGAGTTGACGCTGATCGCGCCGGCCTCCATCGCCCTGACCACGCGCAGCGCCTTCGCCCCGTCGCGCGTCCACACCGAGCCCGACAGGCCGTACTCGCTGTCGTTGCAGATGCGGATCGCATCGGCCTCGTCGTCGAAGGGGATGACCACCGCCACAGGGCCGAAGATCTCCTCGCGGCACACGGTGGGCTCCATGTCGGGAGCGACTGCGATCATCACCGGATGCCAGTAGCCGGGGCCGGTGGGCGCTTCGCCGGTGAACACGGTTTCGAGCCCATCGCTGTAGCCGCGCACCGCAGCCAGATGGCCGGCGGTTACAAGCGGGCCCATCGCCGTCGACGAATCCATCGGATCGCCCACCTTCCAACCAGCCGACGCTTCGATGAACAGTTCCAGGAAACGGTCGAACACTGAGCGCTGCACGAGAACGCGACTGCGGCTGCAACAGTCCTGGCCCGAGTTGTCGAACACCGCTCCCGGCGCCGAGGCGGCGGCCTTCTCCAGGTCGGCGTCGGCGAAGACGATGTTGGCGCTCTTGCCGCCGAGCTCGAGGGTGAGGCGCTTCACCTGGTCGGCGCAGCCCTTCATCAACCTCTTGCCGACCTCGGTGGAACCGGTGAACGCCACCTTGCGCACCAGAGGATGCTCAACCAGCCGCCAGCCGACACTGGAGCCCGGGCCAACCACCACGTTGAGCACCCCCTCGGGGATGCCCGCTTCGAGGGCCAGTTCACCGATGCGCAGAGAGGTGAGCGGGGTGATCTCGGCCGGCTTGAGCACGGCGGTGTTGCCGGCGGCGAGTGCCGGGCCGATCTTCCACGACGCCATCAGCATCGGGAAGTTCCACGGGGTGATCAGGCCAACCACACCGAGGGGCTCGTGGAAGGTCATGTCGACCCCGCCCGCCACCGGGATGGTGAAGCCGGTGTGCTTCTCCACCGCCCCAGCGAAGTAGTGGATGGTGTCCGCCACGGCGTTGGCGCACCACTTGGAACTACCGATCGGCATGCCCATGTTGCGGGTTTCGAGCTCGGCGAGCTCGTCGGCGTGGGCGCCGATGGTGTCGGCGAAACGGCGCAGGAGGCGGGTGCGGTCCACCGGAGTCACCTTGCGCCACGCCTCGCCGGCGGCGGCCGCCTTGGCGATCGCGGCATCGGCGTCGGCAGCCGTGGCATGGGGCAGCTCGGCGATGATTTGCTCGGTGGCCGGGTTCAGGAGAGTCAGCAGTGACGACACGGCGGTCGAGGGTAGCCGAGACCTCGATGCACTTCGGCCGTGATGGGCCAGAATGGTGGTGATGAGTCAACCTCCCCCCCTCATTGCCCTGTGTGCCCGCGTGCTCACCTTCTCCGACGAAGGCAAGCGCGACGCATTCAGCAGCAGCCAACCCTATTCACGCGCTATTGCCCGGGCCGGGGGTGTACCGGTGCTGGTACCGCCCATCCGCCAGCTGGCCCTCAATGCAACAACCGTGCTGCAGCACTTCGACGGGGTCCTGCTGCCGGGCGGCGGCGACGTGGACCCGAGGCGCTACGGGCAGGAGCCCGACGACGAGTCCCTCTACGGCATCCTCGCCGATCACGACGACCTCGACATCGCCGTGTGCCTCGCTGCCATCGAGCTCGACCTGCCGATGCTCGCCCTGTGCCGCGGCATGCAGGTGCTCAACGTCGCCCTCGGCGGCACCCTCGTGCAGGACATCGGCTCCAGCGACCACTGGATGCGCGAGCACACGGTCACCCTCGCCGAGGGGTGCAAGTTGGCCGTGGCCACCGGTACCACCCACCTCGAGCACTGCCATTCGGTGCACCACCAGGGCATCAAGGACCTCGCCGAGCCACTGGTGCCATGTGGCTGGGCGCCCGACGGCCAGCTCGAGGCGCTGGAGCTGCCCACAGCTTCTTGGGTGGTAGCCGCCCAATGGCACCCGGAAGACACCGCTTCTCGCAAGCCCCAGCAGCAGGCCATCTACGACGAGCTCGTCCGGCGTGCGGCCGCCCGGGCTGCAGCCGGGGCGTAGGGTCGATGGCCGTGGGTCCACTCGTCCTCATCGTCGGTCGCCTCACCGGAGAGGCCAAGGGCGTGCGCGGCGAGCCTTTCGCCGCCGGGCAGCGCTACTTCCGGGCCGTTGCCCGCGCCGGTGGGGTGCCCCTAATGCTGCCCCCGATCACTTCTCTGGTCTCCGAAGTGCCCGGCCTGCTCCGCCGGGTCGACGCCGTGGTTCTCCACGGCGGTGGCGACGTCGACCCCCGCCTCTATGGGCAGGAACCCACTGCCGACGAGCTCTACGGCGTTGTGCCCGAGCACGACGAGGTCGAGTTCGCCGTCACCCGGGCAGCGATCGAGGCCGACCTGCCCCTGTTCGCCATCTGTCGCGGCATGCAGGTGCTCAACGTCGCCCTCGGCGGCACCCTCCACCAGCACATGGGCACCGACTCCCATTGGTTCGCGTTCCACGAGGTCGCCCTGGAACCCGACAGCCTGCTGGCCGCAGCCATCGGCGCGCCGGCGGCCACCAAGTGCCATTGCGTCCACCACCAGGCCGTCGACCGCCTCGCCCCCGGGCTGAGGTCGGTGGGCCACACCGCCGACGGGTTCGTGCACGCCTGCGAGCTGCCCTCAGCCCGCTGGACCGTCGCCACCCAGTGGCACCCCGAGGACTCAGCCGACACGGACCCCGAGCAGCAATCCCTGTTCGACTCCCTCATCGCCCACTGCTAACCCCACCTCCACCCTCACCCCACCCCGGTCGGGCGCGAAACCCCGCCATCCCTGTCGGTCGGGCGCGAGACCCCGTCAGAACTGCGGGTTTTCGACCACATGGGCGCGTGAAACCGACAGCCGCAACGGGCCCGGTGGCCGATATGGTCCACGCCAACTTCCCCCTAGATCACCCCGATCAGGAGGAAGTTCCATGCCCAACTGGCAGACCGCACTCGACAACTGGCTTTGCACCCACCACGGCATCGCCACCACCAATGAGCTGATCGCCCTCGGCATCTCCCGCCGAACGGTCGAGAGGATGATTGCTCGACGGCAGCTGGTGACCGTCCTCCCCGGTGTATTCCGCAGCGCCCAGTGGCCCGAGACCCATGAGTCGAAGCTGGGTGCCGCATGCGCCCGCAATCCGGCAGCGATGATCGCGTTCACCGCTGCCGCCAAGATGTGGGGGGTGCGACGAGTACTAGACAGGCGCATCCATGTGCTCGTGCCGCACGGGGCGTCACCCGAGTTGGAGGGCATAGTCGTGCACCGATGCCGACGCATCGACCCCGTCGACATCGTTGAGCGCCCCGACGGCATCCGGCTCACCAGCCCGCCGCGCACCCTCTTCGACAGCGCCGACATGCTCGGGCTGTCAGCGGCGAGGTCGGCGATGGAGCAGATCCTCCACGAGAAGATGTGCAACTTCGCCACCATCTTCGACACTTACCGCCGGCTCGCCCACCCTCTTCGCCCAGGCACGAGGGTCATGGCGGAGGTGCTGGCCTCGAGGCCTGAGTGGCGCAAGGCGCTGCAGTCGAATCTCGAGCAGCTGGTTCTGGAGGCGATCGAGGCAGAACGCCTGCCCCCACCCGTAGCTCAGTGTCCCATCAAGTTGCCCGATGGCAGCGTGATTCACCTCGACTTCGGCTGGCCGGCATGGAAGGTCGGCATCGAGGTCGACGACCCTGCTTGGCACGCTGGGTTCGAGGAACGGCACCGCGACACCCGTCGCGACCGGAAGGCCACCACCATCGGGTGGAGTGTCTCGCGAGTGACCAAGATCGACATCGATGGCGACCTCGTCGATGCAGTTCACGACGTTGCCATCATCCTCCGCCGGCAGGGCTGGGCGGCGTGAGTTCGCGCCCATGGGTTCGAGAACCCGCAGTCCTGACGGGGTTCCGCGCCCGACCGACAGGGGTGGCGGGGTTTCGCGCCCGATTGGTTCACGCCCGATTGGTTCGCGGCCGGCGGGGGTTCGCGGCGGGCTGGGGTCAGGTGGGTTTAGGGGGTGATGTCGATGAGGGGGGCGGGGTAGAAGCCGACCACCAGGGTGAAGGCCACCGACAGGGCGAGGGCGACACCCAGCAGGAGGGGGACCCGCACCGGCTCGCGTGAATCGTCGCCGGACTCGGGGGCGGCGACCCACATACTGATCATGATCCGGAGGTAGAGGTAGGCGGCGATCACGGCGGCGAGCATGGCGATGATCGCGATCGCATAGCTGTGCACCTCCACCGCGGCAACGATGACACCAAACTTGGCGACGAAGCCGCTGGTGAGCGGAACACCGGCCTGGGCGAGGAGGAGCACAGTCATCGCCATCGCGAGCACCGGCCGGTTGCGGCCGAGACCACGGAAGCCGGCGAGGTCGGTTGCCGCGTCGCCCGTGCGCCCGACAGCCGTGACCACAGCGAACGTACCGAGCACGAGCACGGCGTAGATCAACGTGTACATCAGCACCGCGCTGACCCCATCGCCGCCGAGCACACCATCGCGTTGGTGAACGGCCGCCTCGACCCCCACCAGCATGAACCCGGCATGGCTGATCGATGAGAAGGCGAGCATGCGCTTTACGTTGGTCTGCACAACGGCCATCACGGCACCGACCACGAGGGTGAGCACCCCGAGGCTCCACACGATCGGGCGGTAGTCGTCGCTCCAATGGGCGAGCGCCACGATCAGTACCCTCAGCATCGCCACGAAGGCCGCGGCCTTGGCAGCCGAAGCCATGAACGCGGCGACCGGGGTGGGGGCGCCTTCGTAGACGTCGGGTGTCCAGAAGTGGAACGGCACGGCAGCCACCTTGAAGGCCAGGCCGACGAGAAGCAGGGCCACACCGGCCAGCACCATCGCGTCGTTGGTGCTGTCGAGCTCGATGGTGGCATCGAAGGCGGCGACGATCTTGGTGAAGTTCGTGCTGCCCGTGCCTCCGTAGATGAGGGCGGCACCGTAGAGGAAGAAGGCCGACGAGAAGCTGCCGAGCACGAAGTACTTGAGCCCGGCCTCTTGGCTCTTGAGGCGCTTGCGATGGCTGGCCGCCATGACATAGAGCGCGATCGACAGGATCTCGAGCCCGAGGAACAGAATGATGAGGTCGTTCGCCGACCCCATCACGATGCCGCCGATCGCGGCCAGCATGTAGAGCGCGTAGGGCTCGGGCCCCTCGAGACCCTCACGGCGTAGGTAGTCGTCGGTGATCAAAGACGCGAGCAAGACGGCGACGGCGATGGTGAAGGTGACCCAGAGGGCCATCTTGTCGAGCTGCATCGCATCACCGACGAGGGAGGTGGTGCCCTCGCTGTCCACCTGGTGCCACAGCACGATGGTGAGCACGCCACAGGCCACGGCGACCGCTGCGGTGAACAGGGCATAGAGGTGCTTGGGCCAGGTCGGAGTGAGGGCGGCAACCACGAGGAGCACCATCGCCCCGCCGAGCAGCACCAAGATGGGGCTGAGCGCGAACCAGTCGATGCTCGGCCCTTGCAGGCTGTCGGCGGCGAGCATGGCGGCCATCACCCTTCCCCCTCGTCGGTCGCTGCCTGGGCATCGCCTTCGGCCGGTACCTCAACCACGTGGGGTTGGGGTGTCTCCCAGTCGCTGTGCAGTTCGACGTGCTCGAGCAAGGCGTCGACCGCCGGCTGGATGCGATCGATCAGAGGCTTGGGGTAGACGCCGCAGAACACGATGAGGCCGATGAAGGGCAGGAGCAGCATGCCCTCCTTCCACTTCAGCTCGGCGAAGCCCTTGTTGGGTTCGTCGGGCTCGGTGTGGAACACCCTCTGGTAGGCCCACAGCAGGTAGAGGGCAGCGAGGATGACCCCCGTGGCCGCCACAGCCACGTACCAGCGGGCGGTGCCGAAGGAGCCGATCAGCACCATGAACTCGCCGACGAACCCGTTCAGGCCGGGCACACCGATACTGCTCAGCATCACCAGGGTGAAGACTGCGGCGAACACCGGGGCAACCTTCTGCAGACCCTTCAGCTCGGAGATCTTGCGGGTGTGGCGACGCTCGTAGATCATCCCGACGAGGATGAACAGGGCGCCGGTGCTGACTCCGTGGCTGATGTTCTGCAGCACGCCGCCGGTGATCGCCGCCGACGTGAGCGCGAACGTGCCGAGCACGATGAACCCGAGGTGAGCCACGGACGAATAGGCGACAACCCTCTTCAGGTCGGTCTGCATCGTGGCCGCCACGGCACCCCAGAGGATGCCGACGACGGCGAGGAAGAGGAAGGCCGGCCGGGCCCAAACGGCGGCCTCGGGGAACAGGTAGACGCCGAACCGCAGCAGGCCGTAGGTGCCCATCTTCAACAGCACCGCGGCGAGGATCACGGAGCCACCGGTGGGCGCCTGGGTGTGGGCATCGGGCAGCCAGGTATGGAAGGGGAAGAGGGGCACCTTCACCGCGAACGCGATCGCGAACGCGAAGAACAGCCAGCGCCCGGTGGAGGCGGCGAAGTCGGCGTTCTCGGCGATCTTCACCAGGTCGAAGGTGATTGCGCCGTTGTCGGCCTTGGCCAGCACCGCGGTGGCAATGATGCCGACGAGCATGAAGGCCGAACCGGCCATCGTGAACAGGAAGAACTTGTTGGCCGCGTAGATGCGGTCGTCGTACCCCCAGCCGCCGATGAGGAAGTACATCGGCACGAGGACGATCTCGAAGAAGACGAAGAACAAGAAGAGGTCGAGGCTGATGAAGCTGCCCATCACCCCAGCCTCGAGCAGCAACATCCACGAGAGGTAGCGCTTGTGGTCCCGACCGTCGACGGGGTGGGGGTCGATGCCGGCGATCACCAGGGGGAACAAGATTCCGGTGAGGGCCACCAGGAACAGGGAGATGCCGTCGATACCGAGGTGCCAGGAGATGCCCCAGGGTTTGATCCAGGTGTGGACGGACTCGAACTGATAACCGGGCGTCGACTTCTCGAAGGCGAACAGCACCCACAGGGCCATGCCTCCGGCGAACACGCTGGAGAGCAGGGCGACCAGCTTGACGACTTCAGGTCGGCGCCCCGACGTGAGGGTGACGGCCAGAGCGCCGATGGCCGGCGCCAGCACCAGCATGGTGAGGACGGGAAAGTCGATCACAGCAGACCCCGCACGACTACGAACCATGAGAGGAGCAAGACGACGCCCACCCCGATGGCGGCCGCATAGTTGCGCACATTGCCGCTCTGCAGCTTGCGTATCCGACCGGCAGCAGCGGCGATCGAGGAACCGGTGTCGTTGACCAGGCTGTCGATCACCTGGGTGTCGATCTCGACGATGTCGGCGAACACCTGCCGGCCCTGGCCACCCATGAATCGGGAAACGGCCCTGTCGTAGCCCCAGGCGTCGGCAAGGACGGCGGGCTCGATCGGCTTCACCTTGTGCTTGGCGTAGACCATGATCGAGGCGGCGATGCCGGCGACGGAGACGATCACCGCCACCGCCATGAGCACATAGGTGAGGTCGTCGGCCGACGCCGACAGGTGATGCTCACCAACAGGCTCGAGCCAGTGTTCGAGCCGCTTCAGGTTGTCGCTGAAGGGAAGCTGGATGAGGCCACCGACGACGCTCAGCCCGGCGAGCACCACGAGCGGAGCGACCATCACCTTGGGGCTCTCGTGGGGGGTGAAGTCGCCCGCCGCTCCGTGCTCCTCGTGGGCGTCGTGCCACTTGGCCTTGCCGAAGAACACCATGATCACCTGGCGGGTCATGTAGTAGGCGGTGAGCAGGGCAGTGACCAGGGCGACGAAGTAGAGCACCGGGCTCTTGTCGTAGGCGAAGAGGAGGATCTCGTCCTTGCTCCAGAAACCGGCGAAGGGAGGCACCCCGGCGATGGCGAGCCAACCGATGATGAAGGTGGCCGCGGTGATCGGCATCAGCGCCCTCAGCGCGCCCATACGACGCATGTCCTGCTCGTGGTGCATACCGTGAATCACCGAGCCCGAGCCGAGGAAGAGCAGGGCCTTGAAGAAGGCGTGGGTGACCATGTGGAAGATGGCGGCCACGTAAGCGCCCGAGCCGACGGCCAGGAACATGAAACCCAACTGGCTGACCGTGCTGTAGGCGAGCACCTTCTTGATGTCGTTCTGGGCGACGGCGACGGTGGCCGCGAACAGGGCCGTGGCGACGCCGGTGATGGCAATGATCCAGCCGGCGTAGTCGGCGGCGACGGAGAGCACCGGGCTGAGCCTCACCATGAGGAACACCCCGGCGGTGACCATCGTGGCCGCGTGGATAAGGGCCGACACCGGTGTGGGGCCTTCCATCGCATCGGGCAGCCACAGGTAGAGGGGTAGCTGGGCGCTCTTGCCACAGGCACCGATGAAGGCGAACAGGGCGATGGCCGTGGCCGTGCTCTCAGACAAGGTTCCAGCTGCGCCGCCGAGCACCGAATAGTCGAGGCTGCCCACCGCCCAGAAGGCGAAGAACATCGCCATCATGAAACCCCAGTCGCCCACCCGGTTGGTGACGAAGGCCTTCTTGCCCGCCGTGGCGGCGCTCTCCTTCTCGTGCCAGAAGCTGATCAACAGGTAGCTGCAGGTGCCAACGCCCTCCCAACCGAGGAAGGTGACCAGCAGGTTCGAGCCGAGCACCAGCATGAGCATGCTGAAGGCGAACAGGTTGAGGTACAAGAAGAACTTGCTGAACCGTGGGTCGCCGTGCATGTAGCCCACGGCATAGAGGTGGATCAGCGACCCGATGCCGGTGACGAACAGGCACATGGTGATGCTCAGCGGGTCGGCGAGGAAGGCGAGATCGATGCTCCTGCCGGCAAGCGGAACCCAGGAGAACAGGCGAGTCACCTGATGGGTTCGCTGCTCGGCATCGAGAGCCAGGAGGTCGAAGAAGACGCCGACCGTGACCACGAACGAGGCGCCGACCATGGCGGTGGCGAAGTAACCGGACTTCGGGTCGCCGAGACGGCGGCCGAAGAGGAGGATGAACAGGAAGCCGGCGAGCGGCAGCGCGGGTATCAGCCAGACGACGTCGAGCATCACATCAACCCTTCAACTCGGCGAGATCGTCGGTGGTGGCGTTTGGCTTGCGCCTCAAGATGGCGACGATGATGCCCAGGCCGACCACGACCTCGGCGGCAGCAACCACCATGACGAAGAAGACCGTTGTCTGGCCACCGATGTCGTCGAGCTTCTTCGCCAGGGCGACGAAGGTGAGGTTCACTGCGTTGAGCATCAGTTCGACGCACATGAACAGAACGAGAGGGTTACGGCGCACCATGACGCCGACGACGCCGATGGAGAACAGGACAGCGCCGAGCAACAGGTACCAGGTGGTGGTCGGGGTGGCGATAGCGATCACGACGGCTGCCCCCCCTGCTCGTCGGTGCGCGGTTTGCGGGCCAGCACGACCGTGCCGACGACGGCGATGACGAGCAGCACCGAGGTGAGCTCGAAGGCCAGTACGTGATCGCTGAACACGTCGCGGGCCAGACGCTTGATGTTGCCGTCGTGGATCGGGCTGCCATCGGCGGCGAAAACCTCGGTGCCGGTACCCATGACGGCTGTGGTGGCGTCGCGCGAGGCGATGATCGCCAGGCCTACGAGAGACACCAGGGCGGCACCGACAACAGCCGCCACAGGCCTTTGCACCTTGAACGGTTCGAGGCGCAGGTCCTCGGTCTTGTCGACGCCGAGGAGCATGATCACGAACAGGAACAGCACGACGATGGCGCCGGCGTAGACGATGACCTGCACGGCGGCCAGGAAGTTGGCTTCCATGGCGACGAAGTGGACCGCCACCCCGAACAGGGTGAGCACCAGGCTGAGAGCGGCATGCACCGGGTGGGTGCGCAGGACAACCCCGACGGCACCGCCGAGGACCATCGCCGAGGCGACCACGAAGACGAAGAGTTCGATCATCGGGGCACTACCCGGGTGGTGTTCTCGGCGTCGAGGGCGCACTCGTCGGCCTCGGCCTGCTCGGGCTCAGCAGAACGGGTGCCGTGGCCGAGCTCGCTGCTCCAGCCCACGCGGCCGACGAAGTCGGCATCGCCTCCGGCCGCTGTGGCGCGCATCCAACCACCGGTGAGAAGGTCGTCGCCGGGGCGCCAGTCCTCCCAGGGCAGTTGCTTGGGCATACCGTCGTCGCCCACCACGAGCTCGGCCTTGGTGTAAACGGCGTCGCGACGGCTGGTGAAGCTGAACTCGAAGAGCTTGCTCTCGGTGATGGCCTCGGTGGGGCAGGCCTCGACGCACAGGTCGCAGTGGATGCAGCGCAGGTAGTTGATCTCGTAGACGAACCCGAAGCGCTCACCAGGCGAGGTGGGCTGCTGGGGATCGTTGTCGGCGCCGCGCACATAGATGCACTGAGCGGGGCAGACGCCTGCGCACAGCTCGCAGCCGATGCACTTCTCCATGCCATCGTCGTAACGGTTCAGCACATGTCGACCGTGGAGGCGCTCGACCTTGGGGATCTTCTCATCGCGACCCTCGGTGCGCTTGCCTCTCTTGGCCAGCCGTCCACCCGAGTAGGAGGTGGTGGCCAGCCGTCCGCCCAGGAAGCGGTGCTGCTTGATCGTGACCAGGAATCCGTCGAGATAGCCCATCAGAAGGTCGCCCCATCTCGTTCGCGGTTGCGGGCACTGACCCTTGTTGCCAGTGAGAGCAGCCATGCCGAAGCACCGAGCACGACCAGGCTGACGACGCCGACCACCCAACGGTTCCAGTCGTTGTCCTGCCCGATGCGGAACGCGGCGAGCAACATGAACCAACCGAGGGCGAGGGGGATCATCAGCTTCCATCCGAGGTTCATCAGCTGGTCGTAGCGCAGGCGGGGCAGGGTGGCCCGGAACCACACATAGATGTAGAGGAACACGACCACCTTCATAAGCATCCACACCGTGCCGCTGAAGGGCCCGAGGAAGGAGAGGATGTTCGCGTTGTCGCCGATCTTCACCGGCTGTGGGCCGCCGAAGAAGAGGGTGACGATGACCCCGCTCATCGTGATCGTGTTCATGAACTCGGCCAGGAAGAACAGGGCGAAGCGGACGCTCGAGTACTCGGTGTTGAAGCCACCGACGAGCTCCTGCTCGGCTTCGACGAGGTCGAACGGGGGGCGGTTGAGTTCAGCGGTGGCGGCGATGAGGAAGATCGCGAACGGCACGACCCCGGTGGCCACGACATGCCACCGGCCGATGCTGCTCTGGGAAGCGACGATGCCACTGGTGCTGAGGGTGCCGGCCACGAGGATGACCGTGGCCAGGCTGAGGCCCAGGGCCGCCTCGTAGCTGACCATCTGCGCCGACGCCCTCACCGAACCGAGGAGGGGATACTTCGAGCCGGAGCTCCACCCGGCGAGCATGATGCCGTAGACGGCGATGCTGCTGAGGGCGAGCAAGAGCAGGACACCGACCGGCGGATCGGCGAGCTGGAGCTTGGTGGTCTTGCCGAGCAGGCTCACGGTGCCGTCTTTGCCGCCGGAGAAGTCGCCGCCCATGGGGAGCACGCTCCACACCAGGAAGGCGGGCACGAAAGCGAGGTAGGGGGCCAGCTTGAACACGAAGCGGTCGGCCTGGTCGGGGATGAGGTCTTCCTTGAAGAACAGCTTGGTGCCGTCGGCCAGGGTCTGCAGCAGACCCTTCGGGCCGGCCTTGTCGGGCCCGATGCGGTTCTGCATGTAGGCGATCACCTTGCGCTCGAACCACACCATCAGCATCGTGCCGATGAGCCCGACGGCGAAGATGGCGACCACCTTGATCACCACCACCAGAAACTCGGTGCTGGCGAGCTCGATGCCGTCGAGAAGGGAGTCGGTGGCGAACATCAGAGGGTTCTCGATTCTGACGTCGTTCACCGGAGCGAAGCAGTCGATGAGTTCACCCGGGTTGGGGCCGGGGAGGTTGAACGGCACCCAGGCCGTACCGCGCAGCACGCTTTCGTCGGCGACCGAGGTGAACACCACAGAGCTGCGGCTGCTCGACACCTTCACCGGCGCACCGGCCGTGGTGCCCACCCGCTCGAGATCGAGGGGGTGGAGGTGCACGGCCGAATTGATGGCGAGGCCGGCAAGTGACTGGGCGTTGGCGGTGCCGATGGCCTCGTCGTACAGCACCCGGCTGACCACCAGGCGGAAGTCGTAGGCGTTTCTTTCGCCGATCTCGGCCTCGACCCGGTTCATCGGATCGATCGAAGTCGGCACCGAGGCCAGCACCCCGTCGCTGGAGGCGGCCATGGCCGAAGGGGTGACAGCATCGAAACCGGCAACCTTGGCGGCGATGTCGGCGGTGATCTGCTCGACCGTGTCGTAGCCGAGGTCGCTGCCGAGTTCGAGAGCGAGCTCTGCGGCGATCATCCAGTCGGGGCGGGTGACACCAGCAGGCGTCACCTGGCGGGCGAGAGTGGTGACCCGGCCCTCGAGGTTGGTGTGGGTGCCCGACTTCTCGGCGAAGGCGCTGGCAGCCAGCACCACATCGGCCCTCTGCGAAGAAGGGGTGAGGAAGGTGTCGACGGCGAGGATGCGCCGGGCGCCGGCCAGGGCACGGCGGGCGAGGTCCGTGTCGGGGAAGTCGGTCAGTGGGTCCGCACCGACGAGCACGAGACACTCGATCTTGCCGTCGGCCGCGGCCTGCAGGGTGCCGCGCGTGTCGAGGCCGCCCCTGCCGGGACGCATACCCATCTGCAGCGCGCCCACCACATTGCCGCGACGGAAGGCGGGCAGCACTTTGGCATGTGGCACGCCAGAGAGCAGGAGCCTCAGAGCCTGCACCGTGGTGGCGGTGCTCTCGGCCAGGTTGGCCCGGCCGGCGACAACCACGACCGGCCCCTTGGCGAACTGGGCGGCGATGGCAGGATCGGCGAGCAATTCGCTCATCGCCGCGACCTGGGTGCCGGGCTCGTAGCCCACGTGGCGCCAGGCGTTGCGGGTGAGACCGGTCTTCTTCGGCGAGAGCTCGACGATGCGGCTGCGCTTGCTCTCCGCTGCCTCGCGCAGGCGCAGGTACAGCACCGGCAGCTCTTCTTTGAGGTCGGGCCCGAACAGGACGATGGTGGTTGCGTTGGCGGCTTCGTCGATCGTGGCCCGATCCAGGCCAAGCAGACCCACCGGCAGGCCGTCACCCATCTGGGAGTAGACGTTGGTGGTGCCGATCACTTCGTGGGCCAGGCGGGCCCAGGCGAAGGCGTCTTCGTTGGTTCCCCGTGCGCCGCCGAGCACGGCGATGCTGTTAACGCCTCCGGCTGCCTTCGCCTCGGTGATGTGGCGGGCGAACTCGGCCAGAGCAGTGCTCCACCCGGCGGGCTCGAGAGCGGCACCATTGCGCACCAAGGGCTGAATCACCCGGTTGAGGCTCTTCACCGCTTCGAAGCCGAACCGGCCGCGGTCACACAACCAGCCATGGTTGACCGGCTCGCTGTCGACGCCCATGTAGCGCAGGAGTTCGTCGCGGCTGCTCTGAACCAGGATGCGACAACCCACCGAACAGGTGGTGCAGGTGCTCTCCTGCTGCTCGAGGTCCCAGGGGCGGGCCTTGAAACGGTAGGGCTTGGCGGTGAGCGCACCAACCGGGCAGATCTGCACCGTGTTGCCGCTGAAGTAGCTGCTGAACGGCTCGTCGGGGAAGGTGGTGATGTGGGTGTTGTTGCCCCTGCTGTTGAAGTGGATGAGGGCGTCGCCCGCCACCTCGTCGGCAAAGCGGGTGCAACGGTCGCACAGGATGCAGCGTTCGCGGTCGAGGTACACGAGGTCGCTGATCGCGATCGGCTTCTCGTAGTGCCGCTTTTCCTCCACATGGCGGCTCTCGCCGGGACCGTGGCTGAAGGTCTGGTCCTGAAGGGGGCATTCGCCGCCCTTGTCGCACACCGGGCAGTCGAGGGGGTGGTTGGCCAAGAAGAGCTCGAGCATCCCCTCCTGCATGCGCCTTGGTGGCGGGCGACTGGGTGTCGATCACCATGTCGGGCGACACGGGCACCATGCACGACACGGTGATCGCCGGCCCGCGACCGCTGTCGCACTCGACCAGGCACATGCGGCACTTGCCCACCGGTGTGAGCCGGTCGTGGTAGCAGAAGTGGGGGATGTACTCGCCGGCGTCGGCAGCGGCCTCGATGACGAGCTGACCCTTGCGGGCCACATGGGGCACCCCGTTGACGGTGATGTTGACCGCGTTGGGGTCCGGCGGGATCTCGGCTGCTTCGGTCACGTCGCTCATCGAAGGGCTCCCACCGCGGCGGCAGTGACGGGGATCTGCTTGCGTTCCACGATCCGGGCCTCGAACTCGTCGCGGAACAGGGTGATCGCCGAGTGCACGGATGTGTACGCGGAGGGCCCGACGAAGCAGATCGTGGTCATCTTGAAGGGGAACGGCGTCGCCTCGAGCCCGAGGGCCGAGCTCGCGGCATGGGGGAAGTTGCCGGGACAGATCGTCTGGCCGATCTCCAACAGCTGATCGAGGTCGGCGCGTGTGCCGTTGCCGTCGGCGAGGCGCGCCATGATCCGCTCGAGCCAGGTGCCGCCCTCGCGGCAGGGGGTGCACTGCCCACAGCTCTCGTGGGCGTAGAAGCGCACCAGAGTGAGCGCCGCCCTGGGGATGTCGGTGGTGTGGTCCATCACGATGATCGCTCCGGAGCCGAGCATCGAGCCGGCGGCGCCGACCAACTTGGCCTCGAAGGGCAGGTCGAGCTGTTCGGGGGTGAACCAGGGCGCCGACCCGCCACCGGGCACGAACGCCTTCAGTTCGTTGCCGTTGACAATGCCCTGGCTGAACTCGTCGCCGTAGATCAGGTCGCGGAAGGTGGTGGTGCCATTGATGATCTCGTAGACGCCGGGCCTCGCCACGTGGCCGCTGACCGCCACCATGCGGGTGCCGGGACTGGTGGGCGTGCCGATCTCGGTGTACGCCTGCATCCCGTTGGCGAGCAGCCAGGGCAGGTTGGACAGGGTCTCGACATTGTTCACGATGGTGGGCTGGCCGTAGAGACCGATCGCCGCGGGGAAGTAGGGGGGCTTGAGCCGGGGCTCTCCGCGCTTGCCCTCGAGGCTCTCGATGAGCGCTGTCTCCTCGCCGACGACATAGGCGCCGGCGCCCCAGTGGAGCACGATGTCGACACTGAAGTCGGTGCCGAGGATGTTCTTGCCGATGTAGCCGGCGGCGTAGGCGTCGTTGAGGGCGATCGCAACCCTCTCGTGGGCAAGGGGCATCTCGCCGCGGATGTAGAGGAACGCCTGCGACAGGCCGGCGGCGTAAGCGGCGATGAGGCAGCCCTCGATGAGCTGGTGGGGGTCGCGCTCCATGAGGAGGCGGTCCTTGTAGGTGCCCGGTTCGCTCTCGTCGCCGTTGACCACGAGGTAACGCGGGTACTTGTCGGCGGGCATCAGGCCCCACTTCGTGCCGGCCGGGAAGCCCGCACCACCACGGCCGAGCAGGGTGGCACCGCGCACCTCGTCGTGCACCTCGTTGGCCGGGCGGGCGAGGGCCGCACGCAGACCCTGGTACCCGCCGGTGGCGTGGTAGCGGTCGATCGTGTAGCTGTCCTCGTAGGAGAAGCGCGAAGTGACGATCTTGGGACGATCACCGTCGTCGATGTAGCCGGCGGCCCACGGGTAGGTGGTCACGAGGTGACCTCCTTGGGAGCGAACCAGGCCGGCGGCTCAGCGGCATCGGTGGGCACGACGCCGGCAGCACGCTCGGCGGGGATCTGCTGGCGTACGCGGGCGAGGGTGCCATGGGGAGGGACGTCGCCGTCGAGGCGCCCGTGGCGCAGGTCGTCGACGAGCTTGTCGAATTCCGCCGGGGTGGTGCGATGGCAGTGCCGGTAGTTGACCTGCATGTTGGGGGCCTCGGTGCACGCCGCCTGACACTCGGCCTGCTCGAGGGTGATCAGGCCGTCGGCGGTGGTGCCGCCCACCTTGATCCCCAGCGTCTGCTCTGCGTGGCGGATGAGCTCGTCGGCACCCATCAGGGCGCAGCTCATGGTTCCGCAGATGTTGATCAGATACTTGCCCACCGGCTCCATCTTGAACATCTCGTAGAAGGTGCACGTGCCGAGCACCTCGGCCGACGTGGCGCCGACAAGTTCGGCGACGTGGGCGATCGCCTCGTTGGTGACATAGCCGTCTTGCTGCTGGCAAAGGTGGAGCAGGGGAATGGTCGCCGAGCGGGGCTTCGGGTAGCGCCCGATGATCTCCTTGGCGATGATGAGGTTGGCTTCGTTGAGACGGCTCATGCGGGGTTACCTGTCGACTTCGCCGAGCACTGGGTCGACCGACGAGATGACGGCCACGGCGTCGGCGATGAGGCCGCCGCACATCATGTGGGGCAGACATTGGATGTTGACGAACGATGGGGCCCGCACGTGGATGCGGTAAGGCGTGGCCGACCCGTCGCTGGCGATGTAGCAGCCGATCTCACCACGGGGGCTCTCGATGGCTGCGTAGACCTCGCCCTCGGGCACCTTGAAGCCCTCGGTGAAGATCTTGAAGTGGTGGATCAGCGCCTCCATGCTCTCGTCGATGCGGGCACGGGGTGGCGGGGTGACCTTCTTGTCCTGGATCCGGTAGTCGCCGGCGGGCAGGCGATCGACGATCTGGTGCACGATGCGGATGCTCTCGCGGATCTCGTTGAGGCGGATCGCATAGCGGTCGAATGCATCGCCATAGCTGCCCACGACTACGTCGAACTCGACTTCTGGGTACTTCAGGTAGGGCATGTCGCGGCGGAGATCCCACGGCACTCCGGTGCTGCGCAGGATGGGCCCGGTCGCACCCAGGGCCTCGGCCTCTTGGGCGGTGATCACGCCGACCCCCTGCAACCGATCGCGCCAGATCGGCTGACCGGTCATCAGCACGTCGTATTCGTCGAGGCGCGGCAGGATCATCTCCAGCAGTTGCAGCACATCGTCGCGCCAGCCGGCAGGCAGGTCTGCGGCGAGACCCCCGGGGCGGATGAAGTTGTGGTTCATGCGCAGGCCGGTGACCTTCTGCAGGAACCTCAGCACCTCTTCGCGCTCACGCCAGCCGTAGATCATCATGCTGACCGCGCCGAGGTCCATACCGTTCGAGGCCATGAACAGGAGATGGCTGCTCATCCGGTTGAGCTCGCTGAGCAGCATGCGCATCCAGACCGCACGCTCGGGGATGTCGTCCTCGATGCCCAGCAACTTCTCGACGGCCATGCTGAAGACCAGTTCGTTGTTGAGCGGGCTGAGATAGTCCATGCGGGTGACGTTGGTGCCGCCCTGCATGTAGGTGAGGTTCTCGCCCGTCTTCTCCATGCCCGTGTGCAGATAGCCGATGACCGGCTTGCATCGCAGCACGGTCTCGCCACGGAGTTCGAGCATCAGGCGCAGCACCCCATGGGTGCTCGGGTGCTGAGGCCCCATGTTGAGGATCATCGTCTGGTCCTCGGCCGGGTCGGCGGGGATGTCGCCCAGCTTGGCGACCTCGGCTTCGCTCATGCGCAACACCGAGCCCACCTCGCGCAGCAGTTCGCGGGCGGTGATCTCGCTGCGCGGCCGCAGGCCCTGCTCTGGGTCGTTGCCCTCGCGGATGACGTCGACGATGCTGTCGGTCATGCTCCACCCCTTCGTGAGGCGAAGTCGGTGCTGAACTGGACCGGGATTCGACCCTGGTCGTAGTCCTTGCGCAGGGGGTGGCCCTCCCAGTCCTCGGGCATGAGGATCCGGGTGAGGTCGGGATGGTCGGTGAAGGCGATCCCGAACATGTCGTACACCTCGCGCTCCATGGCCTCGGTGCCGGGGTAGAGGTCGAACAAGGTAGGCAGGATGGCGTCGGTCTCGGGGACCTGGACGCGCAGACGCAGCCGTTCGCGACGCTCCATGCTGAGCAGGTTGACCACGACCTCGAAACGTTCGGCGCCAACACCTTCGGGCAGGCGCCGCTGAGGGTGGAGCAGATAGTCGACAGCGGTGAGGTCGCTGCACATCGTGAACGTCTCGTCGAGCAGGCTGCGGACCAGCTTCAGGTATTGCTCGCGGCTGGGGTGCAACACCCTTTGTCCGCAACTGTCAGCGAGGGGCACCCCGTGAAGCGTCGCCTGGGCGGCGGGCGCGGCTTCTTGCTGGGGGCTGGTGGCGTCGCCCATTGCTCACCTCACTCCGAGGGTTACCGGCTGCGCGCCGGCGGGGATCTCGGTGATGTGCACGTTGGCACCCGCGCCGGTGGCCTGGCGACGCTTGAGCAGGGCACCGTCCTCGATCAGCTGGTGGAGGGTCTCGATCGCATGGATCAGGGTCTCGGGGGTGGGGGGGCAGCCGGGGGCATAGACGTCGACCGGCACGACCTGATCGACACCTTGCACGATGGCGTAGTTGTTGAACATGCCGCCGCTGCTGGCGCACACTCCCATACTGATGACCCACTTGGGCTCCATCATCTGGTCGTACACCTGGCGCAGCACCGGGGCCATCTTCTGGCTCACCCGACCGGCGACGATCATGATGTCGGCCTGGCGCGGCGAGGCGCGAAAGACCTCCATCCCGAAGCGGCCGATGTCGTAGTGAGCCCCCCCGGTGGCCATCATCTCGATGGCGCAGCAGGCAAGACCGAACGAGGCCGGCCACGAACTGCGGCTGCGGGCCCACCTCACCAGATCCTCGAGCTTGCCGGTGATCGCGTTGTGGGGGATACCGCCGAAACCGTCGGCGCGGATGTCGTCGACCAGGCCCATCAGCCGACGCCCGACGTGTTCGTGCGGGTCATGCCGCGTCTTCCTCGGGGCGACCCTCGAGGCCGACCAGGCGAACTGTGCTGGTGCTGGTGCTGGTGCCGGTGCGGCCGGCCACCAGAGCTGCGGGAAGGCGAACCTGGCGCCCGATCGGACCCCAATCCAGGGCACCGCGAGCGACGACGTAGACGAAGGCCGCGAAGAAGACGGCGCTGAAGGCGACCATCTCCCACAGGGCATACGAGCCGAGGAACTGGCGATCGACGGCAAAGGGGTAGATGAAGATCAGCTCGATGTCGAACATGATGAACAGCATCGCCACCACGTAGAACGTGACCGGGAAGCGCTCAGGTGTCTCACGGCTGGGCACGATGCCGCACTCGTAAGGTGCCTGCTTGGCCGACGAGGGCCGGCGCGGAGCGAGAATCGCTGCCGCAAGGAAGCTGAGCGCGCCGAACAGCGCGGCCAGGACCAACAGGAGCACGATCGGCAGGTACTGGCCCATCCATCACACCTTCGCGGGCACGGCCGCGGCGGCTGTGGCCGACCGGTTCGCGGCGACGATCCGGTCGCGGCGATGAAGCAGCCAGCACAAGACGAGGAACGCCACCAGCGACGTGATGGTGATGATCGCCGCCGGTACCCGCTTACTGCCCAGGTCGCGGACCATGTACACGTACTCGTGGCTACGCGCCGTGTCGATCACCGGACGCGCTGGAGCGCGGCCGGGCTCGCTGCGCTGGGGCACGAGAGGGGCGATCTCGACGATCGCATAGTGAGGCGCGTGCCAGAAGGCGAGGAAGTCGACCTTGTCGTCGAAGAACACCGGGCTGCGCTCGCCACCCTTTTCGTAGACGCTCACGACGGTGAACTCGCCCGCAGCGAGGGCCTTGGACTCCTCCATCATCACCGTGCCGGCAGACCCAGCCTGCTGGAACGAGGGCAGGGCCGCATCGAGCTTGGCCCAGCCGGCGTCCTGCAGCAGAGTGCCGACCGATGCCGCATCGGCGGTGGCGTCGTCGGTGGGAGTGAACGGGGCATCGAGGATCCCCACGTCGCTGAGCGACCCCGGGTCGCGGATGACCGTCTCGCTGGCGACCGGCTTCCAGGAGGGCTCGTCACCGAGCAGACCCTTGCCGTAGGACCACCAGATGGCGCCGAGGATGAACATCCAACCGGCCAGAGCGGCGAGCGACACGAGGAAACCCAGCCTGGCACCGAGGTTGGTGCCGAGGATGAGGTAGATGGTGCCCGGCAACGACGCCACGGCGATGATGATGATCAGGATGCCGCGGAGCTGAGGCTCCCAGTTGATGGCCAGCAGTGCACTCATCACAGACTCCGCACGTATTCGACGATGGACTTGATCTGGTCGCCGGTGAGCATGTGCCCGAACCCGGGCATGCGACCCGTTCCCTGGGCCTGCTCGCCGTACTTCTTGCCGTTGGAGGACCCGGACTCGATGAAGGAGATCATGTCGGCCTCGTTGGGGAAGTGGGAGTTGACCGAGCCACCGGTGAGGTTCCAGCCGAACGCGCCCTGCCCGCTGACACCGGGGTCGCCGTAGCTCCAGCCCTGGGTGTGGCAGCGGGCGCAGCTGTAGGCACCGCCGGCGAGATCGAGGTTGAACAGGGCCTCGCCCTCCGTCGCCCCCGGGTTGTTGGCCAGGTAGTTGTCGACCGACAACTGGATCTCTTCTTGGCTGGCGGCCGGCAGGGTGCCACCCTCACAGATCGAAGGGTCGGCGGTGTCACTGAACGAGGACTCGGTGAGGCACCCCTCGGGAGCCAGCTGGATGCCCTCCAGATAGACGAGCAGGGTTTCGATGTTCTGGGTGGTCATCGGGCCACCACCGGGGGCACCCCATGCCGACATCGGCGAGAAGGGTCGGCCGTAGTTGAGGATGAAACGGACTTCCTCCTTGCTGTAGCGGTAGAAGACCGTGTCGAGAGCCGGGGCGTACCAGTTGACCGACTTCACTTCGCCCGTGCGCACATCGGTGACGGTGTAGGCCGCGACACCACCGGTGGCCGCCATCCCGCCGTGGCAGCCCGAGCAGTTGAAGCCACCGTTGGCCGTGGTCTGGAAGAGCTCCTCGCCCCACCAGCGGAAGCGCCCGTCGATGTCGGCGACCGCCCCGGCCTGGCGGTCCGGTTCCAGCACCCAGTAGAGGGGAAGGCCGATCACCATCGTGATCAGGAGCAGGACGCCGAGGATTTGGAGGCGCTCGAGACGCGGACCCTCCAGGGTCTCGTCATCGAGGTTGGACCTGCGGTTGGGCGCCATCTCGATCTCGGAGCCGAGCTCGCGTCGGGCGCTGAAGGTGTTGAGGACCGAGTAGGTAATCCAGCCGATGGTGATGATGGCGAAGATCACCCAGCCGATTGCAGTGGTGTTGAGTGCGAGCATCAGTGCGAACCTCCGCCGCTGGTGATGCAGTGCGGACCCTCGGCCTCTTGGCCGGTGGTGTTGGTGCCGATCGGCACACCCGCCCAGGGGGTGGAGGTGTCGATCACGACATCGCCCGAAGCCGAGACGGTGAGGGGGAAGTGGTCCATGCCGCGAGGTGCCGGGCCACCCTTCTTCTCGCCCACCCGGTTGAACTGGGAACCGTGGCAGGGACATTCGAACCACTGGCTGGTCTTGCACTCGGGCACCCGGCAGCCGAGGTGGGGGCACTTCTGGTAGCTGGCGATGACCCCGCTCTCGAGGCCCGCAAGGATGGGTGCGTACTCCTTCACACCCTTGGCTTTGGGCAGCGCCTCAGGCGGGAAGACGGTGATGTACGAGCGGGCGGCAGAGCTGTAGAAGAACCCACCGTCGCTGCGAATGGAGGACAGGAGGTCCTCGAGCTTGCCGACGTTGACCTTGCCGCCGAAGACCGGAGCGGCGGTGGGCCACAAGAAGGCAGTGAAGCTCGCTGCGGCGAAGCCTCCGAGCCCGGCGCCCATGAGAGCGACGTTGGCACGGTTGAGGAACTGACGCCGACTGACAGCGAGCGCTTCGCGGTCGGGCGGCACCCAGATAGAAGGTGGAGTGGCGGAGGCAGCAACAGCAACCTCGCTGCGAGCTTCGACGGCGGCGCGTTCGACGGCGCGGCCACTTGGCCCGGCGGGCAGGTCGACCTCTGCATCCTTGTCGCGGCGGCGGGTCTCACGGCTGAGCGCCCCGGCACCGCGGACGTCGCTCTTGCGGGCGGCGGTCAGCAGGACCACGGCGGCCAGCAGCACGACGGCTCCGACGGCGATGGCGATGATGGCAGCAGAACTCATGACAGCGATGGCCTCACAGCTCGAAGAAGATTCCATCACGCCACGGGAGCGTGAAGTTGAAACCAGGGCCACGGAAGAAGGAACCGATGATGACGAGAACACTCCAGAACATGATGTGCACGGTCATCAACGAGATCGCGAACTTGCGGTCCTCGGGTTTGTTGGACGGGTTCTTGTCGATGTAGGGAGCGAGGATGAGCACGATGAGGCCCACACCGGGGATGGTCACACCGGCGACCATCGGGTGGAACATCGTGAGCAGCTCCTGCAGGCCGAGGAAGTACCACGGCGCCTTCGACGGGTTAGGCGTCTTGTTGATGTTCGCCTGCTGCAGCAGGGGCGCATTGACGAAGATGCTGAAGAAGAAGGTGAACGACATGAACGCCAGAGCGGCGACGAACTCGACAGCGAGAAGGTGGGGCCAGGTGTGCACCTTGTCGACCGGCGAGGCCTTGACGTCTTGGATGCTGCCGCTCTTGACCACGGTGAGCAGACGCTGGGTGTGACCACCAGGGCCGGCACCGATGGGTATGCCACCAGCGCCGGGTGCGGCCACGGCCACGCTCGCCGGCCGCTCCTGCACCGCTACACCGCCGCCACCGTCGGCCTGGGCCTTGCGGGCCTTGCTGCGCTCGAGCAGGTGAGCAGGGATGCGGGAGTCGGAGGCCGCCTCGCCGCCACTGTCGGGTGAAGGGCGTCGGCGATGTGGCGTCGCTCTCGGCGGCCTTGTCTCGCGCGGCTTGGGCCCGCTTGAGGAGGTGTTCGGGGATCTCGGTCATCGGTTCGTCTCCCGTCTCACAGCGGACCCGAGATTCCGCCGTCTTTGCGGACTCGCCAGAAGTGGATGGCCATGAAGATGATGGCCACGAAGGGCAGCATCAGCACGTGCAGCACGTACCAGCGAATGAGGGTTTCACCGGAGATCTCCTTGCCTCCGAGCAGCACGAAGCGCACCTGCTCGCCGATCACCGGCGAGTAGCCCATCATGTTGGTGCCCACGGTGACGGCCCACAGGGCCAATTGGTCCCAGGGCAGGAGGTAGCCGGTGAAGCTGAGCAGCAGGGTGAGCATGAGCAAGATCACGCCGATCACCCAGTTGAACTCTCGCGGCGGCTTGTAGGCGCCGTGGTAGAAGACGCGGGCCATGTGCAAGAACACCGTGAGCACCATCAGGTGGGCACCCCATCGGTGCATGTTGCGCACAAGTAAGCCGAAGGTCACCGAGGTCTGCAGGTTGTTGATGTCGCTCCAGGCGAGGGTGTCGGTGGGACGGTAGAAGAACATCAAGAAGATGCCCGTGACAGTGAGCAGGATGAACAAGAAGAAGCTCAACCCGCCCAGACACAGGGTGTAGCTGACCTTCACCGCGTGCCTCTTCACCTTCACCGGATGGAGGTGGTAGAGGACCGAGTTCATGATCACGTAGCTGCGGTTGCGCGGGCTGTCGGTGTAGCCCTTGCGGAAGATGCTGCCTGGCCGGAAGATGCTGTTCCAGGCCTGGCTGCCGTGAACGCCGTCGACCGTCTTGGCGACTCGGTCCTTGACCGTTGGGCGTGGTTTCTCGTCGATGATCTTTGCCATAGGTCTTTCCTCAGAACCGCATGCCGTAGGCGTAGCCGTGGTTGTTGGTACGGGTGTGGTCGTTGCCGCTCTCAGCGGGGGCGCCGGCCCTGCCGAGGATGATTACCCCGGTTGGGCAGCGGTCCACACAGAGCTGGCACCGGGTGCAGATGTCGTCGTCGATGATGAACACGACCTTGTCGCTGGGGTCGGTGCCCGGGCGCTCCGTGCCCTCGGCCTCGGCGATCGCCTCGGGAAGCACCATGTGGATGCACTTCCACGGGCAGATGTCGACGCAGCCCTCGCACATGATGCACTCGGTCTGGTCGATGTGGATGAACTGCTTGGGCTTCACCGCCTTGGCGAGATAGTCCGCATCGACCTCTACCAAGAGGTAGTCGTCGGTGAACGGCATCATCGGCGGGTTGGCGTCGGTCTTCGCCATTCCGTCAGCCCTTCTTCACCAGGGGACGGCCGAAGGTGCTGGTGGCCGGCTGGGCGCCGGCCTTGGCGTCGCCACGCTTTTGCCACATGCCCCACAAGAAGATGATCAACCCGAAGTACCACACATGGATGAGGACGACGACAATGTCGCGGACGGCCTCGTAAGAGATGGTCATCGGGAAGTTGCCGCCGAGGGCCTGGGGCTTCAAGATGTCGCCCGGGCCGAAGATGATCAGCGACTTGTTCCAGCCGAGGGTCTTGTCGGCGTAGTCGATGAACTGGTGGGGCACGACACCGAAGGCGATGAACATGGTGCCGAAGGCGTAGGTGGCCGCCAGCATCGCCTCACCCCACGTCGTGGACGTGCCCTTGGGTCGCCGCTTGGCGTAGGGGATGGCCAACAGGGCCAAACCGGTGGACAGGAAGAAGGAGAACAGGAGCGCCTGGTTCAACACCGGCCACTCCTTCGGATTCCACCAGTCGTATGCGATCAGCACCTCGGCTGCCCTTCCTCGTGAACTGCTGCACGAACTGTAGTCACCCGATCGTGGGTTGATACCAGTTCGTGAGCGGCGACACAGTCGCGAACGGGCCTCGGATGGCGTCTCACCCGGTCGTGTCTACCACGCGGGCACGCCGCTGACAGCGCCCTCGTGAACTCGTGCACGATGAGATCGGAGGTGCACCGGTGATGGTCCGACCGGCCGCTCGCCGCCCCCTCGCCACTTACTTGAAGCCGGATTTCCAGATCGTGGGGCCCGGGCGTCTATCGTTCGATGCTGTGACCGAGATTCCCGAGCACCTGCTGAACCGGAGCAAGGCTGCCAAGGCCAAGGCCGACGGCGCCGAGGCGCCTGCCGCTGAGCCGGCCAGCGACGCCCCCGCCCCTGTCGCTGCGGCGCCTGCCGCCGTCAAGGTCGCAGCACCAGCCGCGCCGGCACCCCCCGCGACGAAGCCCGACGCCCCTGTGGTGGCCGCCTACAAGGAGCGCCGCAAGATCCCCGTCTGGGCGATGGCCACTCTCAGCATCCTGCCTGTGTGGGCTTTCATGTACGTCAAGGCGCTCACCCCCGAAGCGGCCAAGGCCGAAGGTCCGCTGGCTGCGGGCGCCACCGCCTACGGCCAGTGCGCCGCCTGCCATGGCGGCGCCGGCGAGGGCGGAGTCGGCTACGCGTTCTCCGGCGGCGAGGTCATCAAGACCTTCCCCCACATCGAGGACCAGTTGCGCTTCGTCTACTTCGGTTCGCAGGACTACGAGAACGCCGGCATCGACATCTACGGCAACCCGGACCGCGAGGGCGGAGCCCACATCACCAAGGCCCAGGGCGTCATGCCCAGCGGTGTTACGTCGTTCGGGCTCACCGACGTCGACATCCTCAACGTCGTCTGCCACGAGCGCTACACCCTCGGCGGGCTCGAGTCCGGTGAGGAATACGAAACGTGGTGCAGCGAGACCAGCGAGATCCATGCCGCCCTGGCTGGCGGCACTTCCACCTTGGCCAACCTCCACGAGACCTTTACCGAAATCATCCCTATCGGCGACGTGCCGGTGGCCGGTTCACCCGCCGAAGCCTGATCACCACGGGCTTCGCCCCGTTTGTGTGGCCGCTTCGGCCCGGAAGGGGCCACACTTGTCTGCCGTGACGGGCCGCACAACATCTTCCACCGACGTGCTGGTGATCGGCGGCGGCCCGGCCGGAGCCTCTGCCGGATATTGGCTGGCACGTCACGGCCACTCGGTGACGATCGTCGAGAAGAAGACCTTCCCGCGCGAAAAGACCTGCGGCGACGGCCTCACCCCCCGAGCGGTGCACCAGCTCGAGCTGATGGGCCTCGGCGACACCCTGCAGAAATTCCACCGCTACAACGGGCTTCGGGCCACGGGCGCCGGTCGAGAGCTCGAACTGCAATGGCCGTCGCACCCTGTGTACCCCCAGCACGGCTACGTCGTTCGGCGCCGCGACCTCGACGAGTTCGTGGCCGACAACGCCGCAGCCGCCGGCGCCACCCTGCTGCAAGGGCACGAGGCGATACAGCCCATCGTCGACCGCGGCTTCGTGCGCGGAGCCACCGTGCAAGACAAGTACGGCGTGCGTGTCCGACATCAATGCCCGTTACGTGGTGGTGGCCGACGGCGCCAACAGTCGCTTCGGTCGCGCCCTGGGCACGTTCCGCACCCGAGACTGGCCCTACGGCACGGCAATCCGCACCTACTGGCGCAGCCCGCGTCACGCCGACCCCTGGATCGAATCCGCCCTCGGACGTGCACGACCGCAACGGCAATCCCGCTGCCCGGCTACGGATGGATCTTCCCCGTAGGCGACGGCACCGTGAACATCGGCGTCGGGCTGCTCAGTCACGTTCCGCGACTTCAAGAGCGTCAACACCACCCACCTCCTCGACGCCTACGCCCACCAGGTGGCCGACCGCTGGGAGATCGACCCCGACAACCCCGAGGCCAAGGCCACCAGCGGCCGCATCCCGATGGGTGGGTCGGTGGGCCCGAAGGCCGGGCCAAGCTACCTCGTGGTCGGCGACGCGGCCGGCAGTGTCAACCCGTTCAACGGTGAGGGCATCGACTACGCCTACGAGACCGCCCGCATGGCAGCCGACGTGCTGCACGAAGCACTCACCACCAACGATCCGTCTGTGCTGCAGCGGTACCCGCGGATGCTCGACGACGAGTACGGCGAGTACTTCAAGGTGGCCCGACTGTTCGCCCGGGTGATCGGCGAGCCGACCCTGATGCGCGAGCTAACCCGGGTGGGGATGCACAACCGCACGCTGATGGAGTGGGTGCTGCGCATCATGGCCAACCTGTTGCGCCCCGACGAGATCGGGCCCGCCGAGGCCGCCTACAAGGTCGCCGCCAAGCTGGTGAAGCTCGCCCCCAACTCGTAGGGCACCTGGATGATTAGTTCCGAGGGGTGTCACTGGTCGCGGGTGATCCGAGTGACAGCGGCCCGCCGGGTGGCGCACCGCTCCGCACTCGGATGGGAACTGGGTGGGCGGCGGCTGGCATGTCTATCCGGCCCGTGACCTGCTCTGGGTGACCATGCTTGTTGATCCAGTTCCGCGTCTTTCAGACACAGGCCGGCCGAGCGCTGCTTTGTTGGCGCTGAGGCGGGCACAGACCCCGGCCCAGCGCCGATGATGACATGCGAGAGACACGAGCTAGACAGGCGCCTCGACGGGAGGCTGCTGCGCTCACACAAACTCGGCAACTGACGCCTTCGTCGCTGCCAACGCCGGGCAACGCGTGCCATCGAAGAGGGCACACGCTCACGGATCACCCGCGGCCACCCACACCCCTTGGAACTACTCGTCCGGAACTCGACGGCGGCGGGAACGACTTCAGAGAGTGGCGAGCAGGGCCGACGGGGTGGTGAACAGGAGCGATCGGTGGCCACCGACGGTGGCAACAGCTCGCACGCCGCCTCGGCGCGCTGCCACCCATTCGCGCGCCACCTGCATCGCCTTGGCACGCCGCCGTTGGAGCGCACGATGGCCAATGCCTTCTCGCGCTCGGCGGCGTCGAGCGGCTTGCCGAGCAGGGCGAGCAACTCGACCGCGGCCACCCCGCCGGCCTGCAACGTGCGCAGCACCGGCAGCGTGTAGACGCCCTCGACCATGTCGTGGCCGGCGGGCTTGCCCAGCTGTTCGTCGGTGGCGGTGATGTCGAGCATGTCGTCGACGATCTGGAACACCATGCCGAACGCCTCGCCGTACTGGCGTGAGCGCGTCGATCACCGGCCGTTCGAACTCGGCGACCAAACCACCGATGCGGGCAGCGGTGGAGAACAGCGAAGCTGTCTTGCCGCTGATCGACGACAGGTAGCTGGCCTCGGGCCGAGCGGCGTTGTAGGTGTGGCGCAGCTCTTCGATCTGCCCTTCGCACAAGCGGCCGATCGTGCGCGCCAGACAGGCCGGCCACCTCGGTGCCGAGCGAGGCCGCGATCTCCGAGGCGCGAGACAGCAGGAAGTCGCCGGCGAGGATCGCCTGCAGGTTGCCCCACCTGGCGTTGACCGTGTCGACACCTCGGCGGGTGTCGGCCTCGTCCATGACGTCGTCGTGGTAGAGCGAGCCGGTCTGCACCAGTTCACAGGCGATGCCACCCTGAACGGAACGCTCGAACAGATCGGCGGCAGCAGCGACCGCCCACCTGGGCGGCGACCACCGTAAGCACCGGACGCAGCCGTTTGCCGCCGGCGACGATCAGGTGGGAAGCGATCTCGCTGAGGTAAGGGTCGGGGGTGAGGACGGATTCCGTGAGGGCCGCCTCGATGCGCGCCAGATCCCTGCGCATGCGTGGGCAGCGCGAACAGCGGAGCAGACGGCACCCGGCCAGGCTACGTCACGGCAAAGCGACGACGGGCGAACGACGACACGTTGCGAGGCGCCGGACGCAGCACCGGTACACTTTCCCCATGTTTGAACGCTTCACCGATAGGGCTCGTCGGGTGGTCGTGCTGGCACAAGAAGAAGCACGCCTGCTCAACCACAGCTACATCGGCACCGAGCACATCCTCCTCGGCCTCATCCACGAGGGTGAAGGGCGTCGCCGCCAAGGCGATGGAATCTCTCGGCATCTCGCCTCGAAGCAGTTCGCAGCCAGGTCGAAGAGATCATCGGTCAGGGTGGCTCGTCGCCGTCCGGCCACATCCCGTTCACCCCGCGGGCCAAGAAGGTGCTCGAGCTGTCGCTGCGCGAGGCACTGCAGCTGGGCCACAACTACATCGGCACCGAGCACATCCTCCTCGGCCTCATCCGCGAGGGCGAAGGGGTCGCCGCCCAGGTGCTCGTCAAGCTCGGCGCCGACCTCAGCCGCGTTCGCCAGCAGGTCATCCAGCTCCTGTCGGGCTACCAGGGCGGCCAGGGCAAGGGCGAGCCGCAGGCCGCCGGGCCGTCGTTCCAGGCTCGGCCACGAAAGACGACGCCCGGCGACAAGGGCAACAGCCAGATCCTCGACCAGTTCGGCCGCAACCTCACCCAGCTCGCCCGCGAGAAGAAGCTCGATCCGGTCATCGGCCGTTCCCGCGAGACTCGAGCGGGTCATGCAGATCCTCAGCCGGCGCACCAAGAACAACCCGGTGCTCATCGGCGAGCCGGGCGTCGGCAAGACCGCCATCGTCGAAGGCCTCGCCCAGAAGATCGTCAACAACGACATCCCCGACACGTTGCGCAACAAGCAGCTCTACACCCTCGACCTCGGTGCCCTCGTCGCCGGTAGCCGCTACCGCGGCGACTTCGAGGAGCGGTTGAAGAAGGTGCTCAAGGAGATCAAGACCCGCGGCGACATCATCTTGTTCATCGACGAGATCCACACCCTCGTCGGCGCCGGTGCGGCCGAAGGGCGCCATCGACGCGGCGAGCATCTTGAAGCCGATGCTCGCCCGCGGCGAACTGCAGACCATCGGCGCCACCACCCTCGACGAGTACCGCAAGCACCTCGAGAAGGACGCCGCGCTCGAGCGCCGCTTCCAGCCGGTGAGGGTCGAAGAGCCCACGCTGGCGCACACGATCGAGATCCTGAAGGGCGTGCGCGAGAAGTACGAGGCCCACCACCGGGTCACCATCACCGACCAGGCCATCGTCGCCGCGGCCAACCTCGCCGACCGCTACATCAGCGATCGCCACCTGCCCGACAAGGCGATCGACCTCATCGACGAGGCCGGCAGCCGCCTGCGCATCAAGCGCATGGGCACGCCCCCCGGACCTCAAAGAGATCGAGCGCAAGCTCACCGAAGTGCAAGAGGCCAAGAAGCGCGCCGTCGAAGAGCAGCACTTCGAAGAAGCCGGCCGCCTGCGCGACCAGGAGAAGTCGTTGCTCGAGGAGAAGGCCACCAAGGAGGCCGAGGTCAAGGCCACCGGCGTCGACCTGTTCGACGAGGTCGACGAAGAAGCCATCGCCGAGGTGCTCAGCGTCTGGACCGGCATCCCGGTCTACAAGCTCACCGAAGAAGAGACCGCCAAGCTGCTCAACATGGAGAGCCGAGCTGCACAAGCGGATCATCGGCCAGGACAACGCGATCAAGGCCGTCAGCCAGAGCGTGCGCCGCACCCGAGCCGGCCTCAAGGACCCCAAGCGGCCGAGCGGGTCGTTCATCTTCCTCGGGCCCACCGGTGTGGGCAAGACCGAGCTGGCCAAGACCCTCGCCGAGTTCCTGTTCGGCGACGAGAACTCGCTGATCGCGCTCGACATGAGCGAGTACATGGAGAAGCACACCGTCAGCCGCCTGGTCGGTTCGCCCCCCGGCTACGTGGGCTACGAAGAGGGTGGCCAGCTCACCGAGGCGGTACGCCGCAAGCCGTTCAGCGTGGTGCTCTTCGACGAGATCGAAAAGGCTCACCCCGACGTGTTCAACACGCTTGCTGCAGATCCTCGAGGAGGGCCGTCTCACCGACAGCCAGGGCCGCACCGTCGACTTCCGCAACACCGTGCTGATCATGACCAGCAACCTCGGCACGGCCGATCTGCGCAAGGCCAACGTCGGCTTCACCAAGGCCGACACGGCGATGAGCTACGAGCGCATGAAGGACAAGGTCACCGACGCCCTGAAGACTCACTTCCGGCCCGAGTTCCTCAACCGCATCGACGAGATGATCGTCTTCCACGAGCTCGCCCGCGACGAGGTCATGCAGATGGTCGACCTGATGACCAAGCGCCTCACCGGCCAGCTCGAAGGTCAGGGTCTGGGCATCGAGCTCACCCAGTCGGCCAAGGAGCTGCTCGCCGAGAAGGGCTACGACCCACAGCTCGGCGCCCGTCCGCTGCGTCGCGCCATCCAGCGGATGATCGAAGACGTGCTCAGCGAGAAGATCCTCTACAAGGAGTTCCACGCCGGCGACATCATCGTCGTCGACACCGAGGACGATCCCGAGCACGAAGGCGAGCTCCGGCTGGCCTTCCGTGCCGTCGAAGGCTTCAATCCGACGGCAGTGGTCGAACTCGCCGCAACCGCCGCCGAAGCCGTCGAGCCGCCAGTCGTCTCCGATTGACCTACGATCGCGGCATGGCTGCGATCACGTTCGACATCGGGTACACAGAGGAACGGTCGAAGAAGACCACCGGGCTGAGGCTGTTCTACGCCATCCCCCACCTCATCATCACCGAGGTGCTCGATTCGCTGGCCCAGGTGCTTGCGGTGATCCAGTGGTTCATCGTTGTGTTCACCGGCAAGCGCCACCTCGCCCTGTGCGACCTCAGCCGCGGCGTTCTGGACTGGGAGGTCCGGGCCACCTCCTACTTCGGCCTGATGTACGACGCCTACCCCAACTTCGGGTTCGAGAAGTTGAACGAGCCGGTCGAGTTCGCAGCCGACTGACGAGGAGACGGCCAACCGGCTGACCATCGGGCTGCGCATCATCTGGGCGATTCCCGCCCTGTTGATCACGTTCGGGCTCGCCATCGCCGGGGTCGTGGTCACCATCGTCTCCTGGTTCACGATCCTCTTCACCGGCAACCAGCCACGGGGCCAGTTCGACTTCCTGCTCAAGGTTCACCGTTACGGTGTGCGCACCCAGGGCATATCTGTACCTGCTCACCGACACGTACCCGAAGTACCGTGACGCCGGTGGGCCAGCCCACCTCCTGCCAGAATGAGGCCGATGCGTCGCGCCTTCCTCGTTTTCGTCGCCGCGCTCACGCTCACCGCCTGCCAGGTCGACACGAGTGTCGAAGTGGAGGTCGAAGCCGACGGTTCGGGCACGATCACCGTCAACGCCACCGCCGACGCCGACGTGGTCGCCCAGGCCCCCGGTCTGGCCGAGGATCTCCGCTTCGACGACGCCGTCGCTGCGGGGTGGATACTGCAGGGACCGATCGTCACCGACGTCGGCGGGCTGTCCGTGACCCTCAGCCACGACTTCGCCACCGTCGAAGAGGCCACCGTGCTGCTGGCGTCAGTCAACGGCAGCGGCGGTCCGCTTCGCGACGTGACGGTCACCCGCAACGTCACCGACGACGAGATGACCACCTCGCTGGCGGGCACCCTGCGAATCGACGGGGGCGTCGACGCCTTCGCCGACCCCGAGATGCTGGCCGCCATCGACGGCAGTGCCCTACGCCGACAACATCGCCGCCACCGGCCTGCGCCCCACCGACGTCGTCACCTTCATGTTCACCGCCGAACTGCCCGGCGAGTTGGCCACCACCGGCACCGAACCCGGGTGCAGACGGCGAGCCGGCACTCATTTGGACGGTGCCCCTCGACGGCACCTCGGTCGATGTCGCCCGCACCTTCGTGCTGCCCCAGGGGCGGCCGACAGTTCGTGGGGCACGGTGGCCGACATCGCCCTGGTGGCGTTGGTGGTGTGGTGCCTGCTCGCCGTCGCGTTCATCGCCTTCGTGGTGAATGCCCGCCGCCGCAAGGCCCAGCACCGCGCCAAGCCCCGACCGGCTGACCACGGATCCGGGGTCGTAAACACCGGGCGCTGAGCCACATGATGGCTGTCACACCCCTCGCGTACCGTCCCCTCCATGGGAAAGCTCCGCCTCGTCCACCGCTGCACCGAATGTGGTGCCGGCCACCCCCAAGGGCGGGGAGGTGTGCCGGATGTGGCGCCTGGAACTCGCTGGTCGACGATGTCGCCGACAGCCCTCCCTGCGGCGCCGGCCTCTGCGGCGGCGCTCGCTGTTCCCATCGACCAGGTCGACGCCCAGTTCACCCGGCCCCATCCCACGGGCATCGGCGAGCTCGACCGGGTGCTCGGTGGCGGGCTGGTGCCCGGTTCGGTCACCCTGCTAGGTGGCGAGCCGGGCATCGGCAAGAGCACCCTTCTGCTGCAACTCCTCGCCCAGTGGCCCACTCGCACCCTCTACGTCAGCGCGGAGGAAAGCGCCAAGCAAGTGAGGCTGCGCGCCGAACGGCTCGACGCCCTGCGGCCCGAACTGTGGCTGCTGCCAGAAACATCCCTCCCCCACATCCTCACCGCCATCGACGAGGTGCAACCCCAACTGGTGGTCGTCGACAGCATCCAGTCCATCGCCGACCCCGACGCACCGTCCGCACCGGGCAGCGTGGTGCAGGTGCGCGGCTGCACCCACCGCCTGGTGGTCGAGGCCAAGCGCCGCGGCCTACCGATCGTCCTCGTCGGCCATGTCACCAAGGAGGGTGGGCTGGCCGGGCCGCGAGTCCTCGAACACGTCGTCGACACCGTGCTCGCCTTCGAGGGCGACCGCCACCACGCCCTTCGCCTGCTGAGAGCCGTGAAGCACCGCTTCGGCGCCACGAGCGAACTGGGCGTGTTCGAGATGGCCGGCCACGGCCTGGTCGGCGTGCCCGACGCCAGCCGCCTCTTCCTGACCGACCGTCGGGCAGGCGTGGCCGGCTCGGCGGTCACCCCCACCCTCGAAGGGCAACGGCCCCTCCTGGTCGAGGTGCAGGCGCTCACCAACAAGGTCAACCTGGGTGTGCCGCCTAGGCGCAACACCCAGGGGCTCGATGCCGGGCGGCTGGCCCTCCTCCTGGCTGTGCTCGAACAGAGGTCCGGGTTGCCGATGGGCGCCCACGAAGTGTTCGCCTCGGCCGTCGGTGGGGTGCGGCTCACCGAACCGGGGGCCGATCTGGCCGTCTGCCTGGCACTGGTCAGCGCCCTCGCCGACCTGCCCTTGCCACCCGACATGGTGGTGATCGGCGAGGTCGGCCTGGCCGGCGAAGTGCGCCAGGCTGCGCAGCACCCCGGCGTCTGGCCGAGGCGGCGCGCATGGGGTTCCGTCGGGCCATCGTTCCGGCGAACTCACCCAACGGCGTCGACGGTATTTCCCTCACCCGCGTCGCCACGGTCAACGAAGCACTTGCAGCAGCAGGTCTCACGCGGCCATGACGACAAACGTGCCCACGCCGCCTCTCGTAGAATGGCCGCGTGCCGGCGCAACCCTCCCCCAACGACGCCCTCCACCAGGCTCTGGCAAGGGTCGCCCCGGGCACCCAGTTACGCGACGGTATCGACCGCATAGTCATGGCCAAGATGGGTGCCCTGCTGGTTCTCGGCGACGGTCCCGATGTTCTGGCCATCTGCAGCGGTGGCTTCCTTCTCGACGCCGACTACACACCACAACGGCTCAGCGAGCTGGCCAAGATGGACGGTGCGATCATCATCTCCACCGACGACAACCGCATCGCCCGCGCCAACGTCCACCTCCTACCCGACCCCACGGTCCCCACCAACGAGACCGGCACTCGGCACCGCACGGCCGAGCGAGTGGCCCTCGCTCTCGGCGTCACGGTGATCAGCGTCAGCGAAGAGATGAGCGTCATCAACGTCTACGCCGGCGGCATGAAGCGCCAGCTGAACGACATCGGCCGCCTTCTCGACCGGGCCAACCAGGCCCTGCAGACGCTCGAGCGCTACAAGACCAAGCTCGACGATGCCACCAGTGAGCTCACCTCGCTGGAGATAGAAGACGTTGTGACGGTCCGCGATGTCGCCACGGTGGTGCAGCGCGGTGAGATGGTGCGCCAGATCGCCGACGAGATCGAAACGATGATCGTCGAGTTGGGCGTCGATGCCCGCCTGCTGAGGCTCCAGCTCGACGAGGTGTTCACCTCTCTCGACGACGAACTCGACCTGGTGATGGCCGATTATCCCGCCCTCATCCACACCCACCCCAGCTCGGCCGATGGCGATGCACCGGCATCGCCGAAGGGGCTGCGCCTGCTGGCCCGGGTGCCCAGGTTGTCCACCCAGCAAGCGGAAGCGATCACCTCTCACTTCGGTGAGCTCGCCAAGCTGCTGAGGGCCACCGCCGACGACATCGCCACCGTCCCAGGGATCACCCGCAAGGTTGCCATCGGGGTGAAGGACACCCTCGAACGGCTCACCGAGTCCACCATCCGCGACCAATACATCTGACCCAGCGGGTCAGGTCAGGTCAGGTCGACAGCCAGGCCACCTTCACCCCTGGGTGATCGCCGACGAAGCGCACCAGCCCATCGTCGGCCAGCTTCAACAGGTGGCTCAGCACACTGCGGCCTGCCGCCCGGTAGAGCTTCTCGTCGACACCGACGTAGAGGTGACGCACCATGTCGGGGATCATCGCCGTGCCCGCTCTCACCGCTGCAAGAACCTGAGCTTCACGTTCCCTGCGGTGGCATACGAAGGCTTCGATGAAGGGCGGCACCTCGAGCACCGGCGCGCCGTGGGTTGGCCACAGCACGTCGGCCGAGAGGGCACGGGCCTTCTCGAGAGAGGCGAAGTAGGCCCTCATATCGCCGTCGGGAGGGGCGATCACTGTCGTGCTCCAGCCCATGATGTGGTCGCCGGTGAACAAGGACCGTTCCTCGTCGAGCCAGAAGCAGAGATGGTTGCTCGTGTGCCCTGGCGTGTGCACCGCCCTCAGGGTGAACCCGGTGCCGGACGCTGCGACATCACCGTCGGCAACCCTCACATCAGGGTCGAAGGCGATGTCGAGTGACTCCTCCACCTTCACCTCGCTCGGCGCCTCTTGCGGATCGGGCTCGGGGGGATCCTCGTCGTCTACCCACTCGGGGTCCACCACGTGGGGGCCAAAGGCGACAGTGGGCGCCCCGGTGGTTTCTCTCAGCCAAGCGGCCAGTGGAGAGTGGTCGGAATGGCAGTGGCTCACCAGGATGGCCACCACCCGCTCACCGTGCAGCGCCGCTGCCAGAGCCTCGCGGTGAGAGTCGAGCAGGGGGCCGGGGTCGATAACCGCCACATCACCGTGGCCGACGATGTAGGTGCCCGTGCCGTGGTAGGTGAACTTCGACGGGTTCTCGGCGATGACCCTTCTGACCAGAGGCGAGACCTGCACGACCTCGCCGTAGCGCGGGTCATCGAGGGTGACGAACGGGATCTGACTCATGGCACTATCGCCCTCACTTCACCGACGGGGTGGCCGTGCCCCATGATCAGCTCCGCCACCAGAGGAGCCACCGAACTTGTGTCGACACCGAGAGCACGAAGTGCTGCGACCATGACCGGGGGGCGGGCCCTGTCGCCTCCGTCGGCCACCTTCAAGGCGACTGCGCGCCCGTCGGGCAGGGCAGCAGCGAACACACCATCCGCGCCATCCTTGGCCATCAGCCCCGTGATCTCGCGCATCAGCGTCGTCACGTCGCGGGTGTCACCCCCCACCAGATCGGGGTGGCCGGTCATCGCCGCGTAGACCTCGTCGCCCGCCTCGCCGGCCGCACCGGTGGCGATGGAGCGAAACGCCCTGGCGAGACCGACGAGCGACATCGCATGGGCCGGGGCGCCGCAACCGTCGACGCCGATGTGGGCGTGAGGCGCCTCGCACAACTCGTCGATCACACCCGTGATGCACTCCTGCAGAGGATGGTGAACATCCAGGTAGGTGGCGTCGTGGGGCCAGCCACGATGCACACACGTGGCCAGCATGCCCGAGTGTTTACCGCTGCAGTTCATCGCCAGAGCCGTCGGCCCTCCCCCCGACCTGAGCACGGCTTCGGCCGCCTCCGGGTCCAGCGGCAGGGAGGCGATGTTGCCGAGGTCCGCCGGCTCGAGGCCCGCACCGGCAAGGACACGGGCGACACCGGCGAGGTGGCGCGGTGTGCCGTCGTGGCTGGCGCACACCAAGGCGAGCAGGTCGGGTGGCAGGTGCAGTCCGGCTCTCACCATGGCGACGGCCTGCATCGGCTTGTTCGACGACCGTGGGTACACGATCGAGGCTGGATCACCCACAGCGAACTCGATCCCACCATCGCGTCGCGAGGCCGACAACGGCGCCGAAGTGCACCGACTCGTCGAGCCCGCTGCGCGAGGTGACGGCGATCGGGGCGAAGTCCTCAGGCGCGGCCATCGTCGCCGCTGTGGCCGGGTCGGGGTCGGGCTCGGGCTCGGCGGTGCCTGTGTCGCCGATCTCCGCCGCCGTGGGGTGGTGCGTGCGCGCAGCGTGCCGCTGTTGCCTTCGCAGGCGGGGTGCGACGTTGGTGAGGTTGCTGTCGATCACTTCGTGGCGTTCGCCGATGTCGCCCAGCAGAGCCTGGACCATGGCCGCGCCGGGTATTGCCAGCACCGCCCCAACAGCACCGAGCACGGCGGCACCGGCGATGGCCGAGCCGAACGCGACCGCCGGGTGGAGGTCCATCGTGCGGGCCGTGATACGCGGCAGGAAGAGGTAGTTCTCCATCTGTTGGTAGATGAGCACGAACACCAGCACCACGAGCGCCTTCGGCGGCGAGTCGATGAAGGTGACCACCACCGGCAGGGCGCCGGCGAGGTAGGTGCCGACCACCGGCAGGAACTGGCTGACCACGCCCACCCAGAGCGCCAACGCCACGGGAGCCTTGGTGCCCAAGGCCTGGAGCACCACCCAGTGGAAGAGGGTCGAGATGCCGGCGAGTAGGGCACGCGAATAGAGGTAGCCGCCGGTCTTCTCGATTGCGAGCTCCCATGTGTCGAGCACACGCCTCTGCCGCTCGGGGCGCAGCCGGGTGCAGATGACCCGGCGAAGCTTCGGCCCGTCGGCCACCAGGTAGAAGGTGAACAGCAGCACCGACAGGCCCTTCACCAGGATGCCGAGCGCAGCCACGGAGATGTCCGACCACCCTCTCCTGCTGGCTCCGGATGAACTCCTGCACCGCGCCGTCGGGGTCCTGGATCGATTCGATCACGTTCTTGGCGTCGATGTGGGTGCCGAAGGTGTCGTTGAGGAAGTTCACCGTCCGGTTCACATAGGTCTCGGACTCGGTGAGCAGGTCGGCGATCTGCTCACCGACGAGGGCGCCGATGGCCCCGACGAATACGAGAGCGGTGATGACCACGCCGACCAGAATCAGCCCGGTGGCCGAACCGCGACGCCAACCACGCTTGGTGAGCCGGTTCACCCCCGGTTCGACTGCGAGCGACAGGAACAGGGCAACCAGCAGAAGCAGGAACAGCCCGTAGAGGCGGTCGACGAAGGAGTCGATGCGGATCGCTGCCAGGTATCCGAGCCAGAAGATCGCCACCGCCTTCCACACCCAGCGCGGCATGCGTGGTTGCGGCCGGAGCAATGGGGGGCAGGATCATCAGCCGCGAGCGTACTGACCCACCACCCGCCCCAGGGTGGACGCCAGGTCGCCGCGTTCGCTCACCTCTACCCGGTCGAGCCCCAACCAGCTCGCCATCGAGCTCAGCTCGGGGGCGAGGTCGGCGGCGAGATCGGCCATGGGCACCCCTGGTTCGGCGTAGGCGCCCTGCACCCTCAGGACACCGGCGGCCCGGTCGGCCTTCATGTCGAGCCTGCCCACCAGCGAATCGCCCCACAGCACCGGAAGCACGTAATAGCCGTACACACGCTTGGGCGCCGGCGTGTAGATCTCGATGCGGTACCTGGAAGCCGAACAGCCTCTCGCTGCGGTCGCGATTCCAGCACACCGGGTCGAAGGGGCTCAGCAAGGCGCACGCCTCGATACGCCGCGGCAGGCGTGCCGCGTGGTGGAGGTAGGCCGGCTTGGTCCAGCCCTCCACCTCGACCTCGTTCAGAAGGCCTTCGTCCACCAGCTCGGCCACCAGCGGCTTGCACGGTTCGTTCTTCTGACGGTGGTAGTCGGTGAGGTCGGTCAGCGTCGCCACCCCATGGTGCCTGGCGGCCAGCAACAGCAGCTCCTTGCGAGCGACGGGTTCATCCGGACGTCGGGCGGTCGAGCACATGCGCGGGGATCACCCGCTCCGCGAGGTCGTAGAGCCGGGCGAAGTCGCCGGCCCTGCGCACTGCGGTGACGGTACCCGCCCAGAAGAGGTGCTCGAGCGCCACCTTGGCATCGTCCCAGTCCCACCACTGTCCCTTCTTGCCCACCCGCTCGCGCAGGTCGCCCGCCGCCAGCGGGCCCTCGCGCGCGATGCGGCTGCAACACCTCTTCGACGTAGCCCGGGCCGCCTCTGTCGGAGGTCCCAGTAGCGGCTCCACTTGTGGTCGCGGGCCATCCGCCAGCGATGGAGGTGGTGGTGCTCGGTGGGCACGTGGCTGGCCTCGTGCACCCAGTACTCGAACAACTCGCCGGCCGCGGTGGCGGCGGGGATCAGGCTGCGCGGGTGCGGGCCGAGGCGGGCGAACAGGGGCAGCTCCTGGCTGCGCACCAGCACGTTCACCGAGTCGATCTGGATGAGGCCGATGCGGTCGAGCACGCGGCGCAGGTGGCGGCGGTCGACGCGCCCGGTCGGGACGGGGGTCGGCGAAGCCTTGGGCCGCGAGCGCGATGCGTCGGGCCTCGGCGAGCGAAAGACGCTCGACGGCCACTCCGCGTGTCAGTCGGCGACCGTGATGGTGACCGAGTTGATCACCACCGGCGTGAGGGGCGATCGCTGCGATCGGTGTCGACGTTCTGCATCGCGTCGAGAACCTCGAGGCCCTTCACGATCTGGCCGAAGTGGTTGTACTGCGGGGGCAGGTTGACCCCGCTCGGGCCGCTGATGAGGAAGAACTGGCTGCCGTTGGTGTTGGGCCCGGCGTTGGCCATGGCGACCGAGCCGAGCTGGTAGCGCGGCTTCACCGGCTCGTCGGCGAAGCGGTAGCCGGGGCCACCGCGGCCGCTGCCGGTGGGGTCGCCGCCCTGGCACATGAAGCCGTTGATGATGCGGTGGAAGACGACGCCCTCGTAGTAGTGGTAGCCGGCGAGGAACACGAAGTTGTTCACCGTGCTGGGGGCGTTGATCGCGTCGAGCGCGATGACGATAGTGCCGAGCGAGGTCTCCATCGTGGCCGTGTACCGCTTCGAGGTGTCGATCCCCATCTCGGGGGCCTGATCGAACTTCTGGGTGACGGGCGCGGAACCATCGAGGGCGGGAAACGTGTGAGCCATGGCCGCCACGCTACCGGCCCTCCCTCACCCTGAGCCGCCCCCACCCACCCGATCTGGGACTCGATCGTCCCAGATCGGGTGATGGGAGGGGTTAGTCGTTGAGGGCGTTGTAGTCCGAGATCAGGGCGTTGGACTGTTCGGCCGCATCGTCGAGTGTCGCTTGCACATCGGCTCCGTCGAGAATGGCGGCAACTGCCACCGCCATCACCGCCCTCATCGCCCTCAGTGGCCCGACCACCGGCCCCGCCGACGTAAGAGCGGCGGGAGAGGCCTCAAGCTGTTCACCGGCCACGGCGAAGCGCGGGTCGTTGGCCAGGGTGGACTTGTAGGGCTCGAACTCGAGGGCATCGGAACGCACCGGCACGTAGCCGGTACCGGCACCCCACTGGCTCTGCTGCTCAGCCCCGGTGAGGAAGGTGATGAAGTCCCAGGCAGCGGCGGCACGCACCGGGTCGTCGTGGTCTACCACCCACAGCGAGGCCCCGCCGATGAGGACGCCGGGGTTCCCGTCGGGCCCGGGCATCGGGCCGACGCCCACGTCGTCGCGGCCGATGTTGGGGAACTGGCCGCCGCCAAGCACGTCGAGCACGGGCCCGAGTGAAGCCGACGTGGCGATGGTCATCGCCGCCGGCTCCTGCGAGTCGGCCAGCTTGAGCAGGTTGTCGTATCCGCTCTGGGTGTTGTCGCCAACGTTCACCGCAGTCCCGTCGGCGACCATCTGCTGCAAGAAGTTGAGCATCTCGACGCCAGTCTCGTTGTTGTAGAGGACCTGCGTAGCCCTGCTCGTACGGCCGTTGTCGCCATCGACGTAGTACTCGCCCGCCTTGCAGAACCACTGCTCGACGAACCAGCCGCCGCCGGAATCGAAGCCGCTCTCGAGCGCCAGGCCGTACTTGGCCGCACCCGACTCGACGATCTGCTTGCTGTAAGCAGCCAGCTCCTCGAGCGAAGTGGGCGGCTTTTCAGGGTCGAGGCCGGCGGCAACGAACACCTTCTTGTTGTAGAACAGCACCGGGTTGGAGACGTTGAACGGCAGCGACCACTGCATGCCCTGCGCCTCGTAGGCGGCGAGGGCGGCAGGGATGAACGCCGACGTGTCGAAGCCGCTGTCTTCGATGCACTTACCCACCGGAACGACACTCTCGGTATCGATGAGCGCCTGCAGGGTGTACTCGGGCGACTGCATCAGGTCGGGTCGGTTGCCCTGGTTCGATTGGAGGTACTTGTCGAACGTCTCCTCATAGCTGCCGCCAACCAGGTTGACCTTCACCTTCGACTGGCTGGAGTTGTAGGCGTCGGTGAGGGCTTGCAGCTCCTCCGTCGAGGGTGCCGGACATACCGTGCCAGAAGGTGAGATCGACCGTGCCCGTGGCGTCGGCGAGGGCGCCGGTAGGGCAGTCGGGCAGGGTGTCGGCCGCGACCGTGGTCGTGGTTGCCGCGGGAGCGGTGGTGTCGCCGGCCGAGGAGCCGGCCGATGTGGTGGTGTCCTTGTCGTCGCCGTCGCTGACGATGGAGTCGCCACTGCTGCAAGAGGCAACGAGAACGAGGGCCACGGCGGCGCCGAGGAGTCGTGTGCGGCGCATCAGCCCTTCACCGCCCCGGCAGTGAGCCCTCTCACCAGTTGGCGCTGGAACACAACCAACAATACGAAGATCGGCATTGCGGCGATCACGAGTCCTCCAGTAACTAAGTTGAGATGGTTGATATCGGCATTCCTCAGGCTGGCCAACCCGATCTGGACAGTCTTGTGGTCGTCGTCGTTGATCACCTGGGAAGGCCAAAGATAGGCGTTCCAGGTACCGAGGAAGGTAAACAGGCCAAGAGCCCCGAGAGTGGGGCGGCTGAGCGGTGCGGCAACCTCCCACAAGAAGCGTAAGTGGCCGACACCGTCGAGCGAAGCCGCTTCGCGTAACTCCTTGGGAAGCTGCAGGAACATCTGGCGCACGAGGAACACACCGAAGGTCGATGCCAGTGAGGGCACGATGAGCCCCTGGTAGCTGCTGACCCAGCCGAGCGACTCGGCGGTGCGCCGGTTGATCACGACCGTGACCTCGGCGGGAACGAGCATGGTGGCCAAGAACAGCAGCGAAGACGAGGCCCTTGCCGGGGAAGTCGAGGAAGGCGAACGCGTAAGCGGCGAGCAGGCTGGTGAACACGACACCGATGGTGACGGCGACAGACACGAAAAGGCTGTTGGCCAGCAGCCGACCGAGGTTCCCCTGGGTCCAAGCTTCACGAATGGTCTCGAAGGTGAGATCGACCGGCAGCAGGGAGCGGGGATGGTCGAGGGAGTTGCGCCCATTCTTCAGCGCCTGCATCAGCACCGCCCAGATGGGGAACAGCACGACCACGGACACGGCGATGAGGAGCACGTAGCGGCCTACGAGCCGCCCCTTGGACGAGTGCTCAGCGTGAATACTGCACCCTCTTGTCGAACATCCGGAACTGGAGCAGGGCGAACACCAGGCAGATCAGGAACAGCAGCACAGCGGCCGCCGACTTGAGCCCGAGGTTGTTGCGAATCAGAGATTCCTCGCCGTAGATCAGGTAGGGAATGGTGGTGGTGGGCCGCTCCGGGTTGGGCCCTCCCTGGGTGAGCAAGGCAACCTCGCCGTACGTCTGCAGGGCGCGGGTGGTGAGCACGACGGTGATGAACATGAGTGATGGGCTGACCATCGGCAGGGTGACGTTGGTGAACCGGCGCCAGCTACCGGCGCCATCGACGAGCGCGCTCTCGTAGAGCTCCTTGGGCACGCTCTGCAGACCGGCGCTGATGACGATGAAGGTGAACCCGAGACCGGCCCACACACTGCTGAGCGCGATCGCCGGCAGAGCCGTGTCGGGGTCGCGCAGCAAGCCCGGGTTCTTCAGCGCCGGTATCCACCCGCTGAACAGATCCGACAGAACGCCGATCTCCGGCTGCAACAGCACGAACCACACCAGGCTGGCAACGGCCACGCTGGTGGCCACGGTGCTGGCGAACGCCGTACGGAAGAAGCCGATGCCGCGCAGGTGCTTGTCGGCCAGCATCGCCAGCCCGAGTCCGAGCAGCAGACCGGCCGGCACGGTCATCAACGCCAACTTCACCGACACCATCAGGGCATCCTGGAACTGGCGGCTTGTGAAGACGTCGACGTACCTGTCCCAGCCGACGTCGCGGCACTTGGTGGCTGTGAGATTGCAGTCGAGGTGGCCGGTGCGTATGGCTTTGATCAGCGGGTAGACGGTCCATACGCCGAGCAGCGCCATCGAGGGCACCAGCATCGCGAGCGCGGGAGGCACGTCGCGGAGGCGGCGCTTCACGGAAGCCGCACCCCACTGGCGGAATCGAAGCGGTGCACATGACACTCGGCGACGTCGAACTTCACCCGCTGGTCCACGACCGGCAGGTCGATGTGGGGGGCGACTCGGGCGACGAGGCGGATGCCGGCAACGCTCTCGGTGAGCAGCAGCACCTCGTGGCCGAGGTGTTCGACCTGACGCACGGTGGCCTCGAGCGGGCCGGTCGCGGCTGAGCTGCATGTGCTCGGGGCGGATGCCGACCTGAACCCCGCTACCGCCCATCAGCCCATCGGGCAAGAGGTTCATCGGCGGGGTGCCGATGAACTGGGCGACGAAGGTAGAGGCGGGACGGTCGTACACCTCTTGAGGCGGGCCGAGTTGCTCGAGGCGACCCTTGTTGATGACGGCCACCCTGCTGCCCATGGTCATCGCCTCGACCTGGTCGTGGGTGACGTAGAGGAAGGTGCTGTCGAGGCGACGGTGGAGGTCCACCAGTTCGGCACGCGTGTCGCCGCGCAGCTTGGCATCGAGGTTGCTGAGCGGCTCGTCCATCAAGAACACCGCAGGTTGGCGCACGATGGCCCGAGCCAGGGCAACCCTCTGCCGCTGGCCGCCACTGAGCTGGCCCGGCTTGCGACGCATGTAGTCGCCGAGCCCGAGTACCTCGGCGGCCTTGCGGGCCTCGGCGGCGCGGTCGGCCTTGTTCACCCCACGCACCTTGAGGGGGAACTCGATATTTCGCTGAACGGTCTTGTGGGGGTAGAGGGCGTAGCTCTGGAACACCATGGCAACGTCGCGACGCTTGGGCTCGACGTCGTTGACCCTGCGATCGCCGATGTACACATCGCCGGCAGTGGGGTCCTCGAGGCCGGCCACCATGCGCAGCAGGGTGCTCTTCCCGCAGCCCGATGGACCGAGCAAGATCATGAACTCGTGGTCGTCGATCTCGAGGGTCACGTCATCGACGGCCGTGACCTCGTCGGCACCCTCGCCGAACTTCTTCGTGATGTGGTCGAGCCGTACTGTTGCCACCTGTTGCACCGTACGCCATCGGAAGCCTGCGCCGTGCACTCCACCGACCTCGGTGGGTATGGCTAGCCTGAGGCGGATGGAGGAGCCCACCGAAGCCTCAGCGGATACCTCCGGGTCGGCGCCGATCGACCTCGACGGCATAGAGCGCGACCTGGCCGATGTCGAGGCCGCGCTCTCCCGGCTCGACGCAGGCACCTACTGGACCGACGAGGTCACCGGCGACCCTCTGCCCGCCGACCTTCTGGCCAACCGACCGACAGCGCGGCGCTTGTCACAGAGCTGAACAGGGCAAATACCTAGCTCAGAGGTACCGATATCCCGGCTCGCGAGACCCTCCCATCTTTGCTTGTGAATCTGTGCACAGGGGTTGAGGGGGTTGACGCCGTAGGTATCGTGACCGAATCACCGGGTGGGCGAACCCGGCCCTGAAGCCGTTTCAGTTCGAGGAGCAATCGTGGCCAAAGATCGCGTGGAACGCGACGAAGAAGACCTCGTTCGCCTCTATCTCACCGATATCGGCCAGTACACCCTGCTCACCAAGGACGACGAAGTCCGCTTGGCAAAGCAGATCGAGGCTGGCAAAGCAGCAACAGCCGACCTCGACAGCGCCACCGACCTCAGCGCCGCTCGTAAGCGCGAACTGCGCCGCACGGCCCGCGAGGGCGAAGACGCCGAGAGGGCGTTCGTGCAGAGCAACCTGCGTCTCGTGGTCAGCATCGCCAAGAAGTACCAGGCCTCGGGCCTGCCCCTGCTCGACCTCATCCAAGAGGGCAACCTCGGCCTGATGCACGCCGTGGAGAAGTTCGACTGGCGCAAGGGCTTCAAGTTCTCCACCTATGCCACCTGGTGGATCCGCCAGGCCATCACCCGCGGCATCGCCAACACCGGCCGCACCATCCGCCTGCCAGTTCACGCCGGCGACACCCTGGCCCGTCTGCAGAAGGCGCGCAGCCGGCTCGAGCTCAAGCTCGGCCGTCCGGCCACGCTCAGCGAACTCGCCAAAGAAGTCGAGATGCCCGAGGACAAGGTCACCGAGGCCCTGCGCTTCGCGGCCGAACCCCTTTCGCTCAGCGAGCCTCTGCGCGAAGACGGCGACGCCGAGCTCGGCGACGTCGTGGAGGACCGTTCAGCGGAGAGCCCCTTCGAGGTCGCTGCAACCTCCCTACTGCCCGACGAGATCGCCCGCCTACTGGCCCCTCTCGACGAGCGCGAACGCGAGATCCTCAAGCTGCGCTTCGGACTCGACCGAGGTGAGCCGCGGACCCTCGAAGAGGTCGGCGAGCACTTCAACCTCACCCGCGAGCGCATCCGCCAGATCGAGGCGCGGGCAATGAGCAAGCTGCGCCACCCCTCCTCCGACACCGGCGCCCGCGACCTGCTCGCGGTCTGAGCCCAACTTGCCGGCTGCGCTGCCGGTCAGCCCATCATCTCTTCGAGGTCGAGGCCGCACTCACCCAGCGCGCCGAGGATCGAGAACATTGCGGTACCCATTGCATCCTCACCGGCCTTGAAGACCACTCCGTAACCGCCGGCGTCGAGAAACACATCGTCCAGGGCCTCGCCCACACACGTGGCCTGTTCGGCATCGAGATCACCTTCGGCGGCCATCGAACCGGCAAACAGCGCCACCCTCGTGTCGCGGCTCAGACACTCGTCGAAGATCGTGCCGGCGATCTCGAGGGTCTCCTCGTCGGGCGTGTTCTCGCCGAACAGTACGAAGGAGTCATCGGTCAGCAGCTCGGGATCGAGATCGGCACCCTCCTTGTCGATGCAGCTCAGCTCCTTGGTGCTCAGCTCGACGTCGGCGCCCGACTCCTCGACGCTCCTCACGAAGGCCTGGGCCACAGGGCCCGGCTCGTAGTCATCGTCGCTACGCGCGGCGACGACCCAGACCACGAAGGCGCCGGCGAGAACGGTTGCCACCACGATGGCGGCGATCAGGCCGCGGTTGGTGGCCGGCATCTTGGTGTCGGTGTCGATCACCACCGATGAGGTCGGGGCGGGCCCGTTGGGTGAAGGGATCTCGGTCATCATGCCTCTTTCGAAGGTTCCTTCGTTGGCGACACCGTACCCATGACGGTCGGCGAGTGCCCAACTATGTCTGGTCGTGGGGCTGGTGGAGGCTCAAGTCGGGGCCAGAACAGGGCGATACAGAATCGTCATGGAGCTCATCGACCTCGTGCCCAACTCCCTGTCGTTCCGCGTCATCACGACGATCGAGGTGGACGACGAGAAGGAAATCCCGACCGGGTTCACCGGCCGGGTGCGCCGACGCGTCAACGGCAAGTGGGTCTATGTCGCGTGGTACACAGAGGGCCAGCTGCAGAACCCGAGCCGCACCCACCCCGCGTATCGGCGCTTCCGACCCGACGGCAAGGTGAAGTACGACCTCTTCTACACCCGCGGTCAGCTGCAGGACCCGGCGCCCCGTTTGGCGGCCGTGCGCGGCTTCTACGCCAACGGCCGGGTGCACTACGAGGAGCGCTACACGGCCGGGCAACGCGACGACGGCGAAGACGGTTCACCGGCCATCCGCAAGTGGCGCCTCGATGGCACCCTGCGCCACGAACTGCACTATCGCAACGGTCACCGAGTACAGGTCGTCGCGGCCAACGGCAGATCACGACTGGCGGTCGACCTGCCCCGTATGTGACGCTGCTCCGGTGAGCGCATCCGCCTCCACCGGCCCCACATCGGCGCCTGCGACATCCGCCGAGGCGGACGTGCTCCACCGGCTTTCCTTGCTCGACCGCTTCCTTCCGGCTTGGATCGGCGCGGCGATGGTGCTCGGCATCGCTCTCGGTCGGCTGGTCCCCGATCTGAACGACTGGCTCGACGAGGTCAAGATCGGCACGGTCTCTCTGCCCATCGCCGTCGGCCTGCTGGTGATGATGTACCCGGTGCTGGCGAAGGTGAAGTTCAGCCGCATCGGTGAGGCCGTTGCCGACCGGCGGGCGATGGCCGTGGCGATGACCTTCAACTGGGTGATTGGCCCGGCGGTGATGTTCTCGCTTGCCTGGCTGCTCCTGCCCGACCTGCCCGAGTACCGGACCGGCTTGATCATCGTCGGCCTCGCCCCGTGCATTGCGATGGTGCTGATCTGGAACGATCTCGCTCACGGTGACCGCGAGTTGGTGGCCGCACTGGTCGCCATCGATGCTCTCATCCAGATCGTCGCCTACTCGGTGCTCGGCTGGTTCTACCTCGAGGCACTGCCGGGCTGGCTCGGCCTCGACACGGCCGAACTCGACGTGACGATGTGGGAGATCGCCAAGGTGGTCCTCGTCTTCCTCGGGGTGCCACTGGTGGCCGGCCTCCTCACCCGCACCATCGGTGAGCGCCGCAAGGGCGTCGAATGGTACGAGCAGAGGTTCCTGCCCCGGCTCGGCCCGCTCGCGCTCTACGGGTTGCTGTTCACCGTCGTGCTCCTGTTCGCCCTTCAGGGCGAGACGATCACCGACAAGCCCTGGCATGTCCTGCGCATCGCCATTCCCCTGTTGGCCTTCTTCGCCATCATGTGGTTCGGCGCCTTCTTCCTCGGGGTGCGCATCGGGTTCCCGTACGAGCGCAACACGGCGATCGCCTTCACCGCGGCGAGCAACAACTTCGAGCTCGCCATCGCCGTGGCCATCGGGGTGTTCGGGGTCACCTCCGGCGAGGCGCTGGCCGGTGTGGTCGGCCCGCTCATCGAAGTGCCCGTGCTGGTGGGGCTCGTCTACGTGGCCCTCTGGGCGGGGCGAAAGTTCTACCGCACCGACGCTCACCGACCGGAAGTGCTGTTCGTCTGCATCCACAACGCCGGCCGCTCTCAGATGGCTGCCGCGCTGCTTGTCCATCACGGCGGCGACCGGGTGGTGGTGAGGTCCGCAGGCACGGCACCCTCCAGCGAGATCAACCCCGCAGTGGTGGAGGTGATGGCCGAAGTCGGCATCGACCTGCACACCACCGGGGCCCACCCCAAGCGGCTCGACCGACGCGGCCGTTCAGGCATCCGACGTGGTGATCACCATGGGCTGCGGCGACGAGTGCCCCTTCTACCCCGGAAAGCGCTACCTCGACTGGGCGCTGCCGGACCCCGCCGGCAAGGGGGTCGAAGCGGTGCGCCCCATCCGCGACGAGATCGACCGGCGCGTGCAAGCCCTGCTGAAGGAGCTACTCGGGCCGGAGGAGTGACTGGCGGAGGTGGACGGGAATCCGCTCTCTCGCGCGTAAGCCCAGGTAGATCGCTCGCGATCGGGCCACTGATCCGATTTGAGACTTCCACTGAGACTTATCGGCTCGCCGGGCGCACCAGCTCCTGGTCGGCGCACAAAGGCAGTCGCGCAGGTGGGCGGACAGTCCACTACGAAGAGCGCGGAAACGTGCAGCGACCGACGGATGCCAGTCAGGTCACCGACATGGTTGTCGCGAGCGACGGCCGAACGGGGTGGGGTCACCGGGCGAACGAGAGAGTCCAACGTGGACAAGGAGGGCCTTTGTGACCATCAACGACGAAGACGCCACGCTCGCCAGCGACGGGTGTCGCCTGCTGACGATTGACGCTGCAGCGGACTTCCTCGCAATCAGTCGAGGCGCGGTCTACCACCTTCTCGATCGAGGCGAGGTGACGTCAATTCACATCGGACGCTCACGCCGAATCGCGCTGGCTGAGTTGCGACGCTTCGTCGCAACGTCCGGGCGGGTGCCAATGACTGTGGCGGGCTGACCTCCGCCGAGGGGTCTGACTGACCGGCCGTTCCTTTGCCCAGGTCGCAACACCGGCTCGTCGCGCGGCACGTATCTCGCTGTGCTCCGCCGATCACGTTCACCTCATCGTCCCGCCTGGCCCTCACCAAACGCCGGATTGTGGACCGAAGGCGTTGCGTGATCGGCACTCCCCGGGCGTCTACGCCCTCAGGCGGTGTCGATCCCGGCGCCGTCCACGTCAACGAGGCAAGTGCGCCTCCCCGTGGGGTGAGACGGACGGCAGACTGTCGGACGTGAGCCTCGAGTCCAGCGACGACAGTCATCCGGCCCTGGTCGTTGCCCGGTTTCTACTCAGGGGGGTCTGGATCGATCACCTGCTACTCGGCCGAGTCGCAACGTGGAGCCATCAGGAGCACTTGGTCACGTTGCGACTCCCAAGCCAGCCGACGGACTTCGCACCGCTGGAGAATGACGACACTCAGCCAGTCCCAGCTGTCACCGGTACTGCGACCATTGATGGAACAGGCAGTCCAATGTCCGTTCACCCTCGATCAGACCTGACGCCATCGCCATCAGACCGAACGGCGACCGATCCCGTAAGCGCGCCTGGGCGTCACCCACCATTGGCGGCAGCCCACGCTCACGCCCGGACGGCGCGAACGATGGTCTCGTCCCCTTCGGAGTCGTCCGACCACCACGACGACGATGCCGCTTCGCCACACCCCGACAGTACCGGGACACAACCGACCCGATGATCGTCGATGTAACCCAGCCTGACCGGCCCGACGAACAACTCGACCTACCCCTGGGCAGATGAGCACCGAGGCCTGCGTTCTCACCACGATCACCATCGCGTCGCACACGATGCTACTCACCCGAACTTCAGGGGTCGGGCGGCGTCGTCGCTGTTGTCTCGGACGCGACGGGCCCCGAACGCGAGCAGCCGGCAGGCCCCGCTGAGCAGCTTGCCGATGATGCGTAGGATCCCGCGGCCGACCGCCCACGGACGAATCCGACTGGCTGTTCGTGCCCGTCGTTCAACGCTCGGGCTCGCCAGTGACACGGAGCGAGGGGTTGTTCCGCGGTTCGGTCTGGTTCTTCGCGTCGGTCAGTTGGCGGATGAGGTCGTCGCGTACCTCGTCCAACGCTCGGGAAAGGTCGGGCTCGCTCGACGTGGCGACGATACGCGTCTGACCCGGGATCCAGGCCTCCAGCACGGTGCGCTGGCTCGCTTCGCCTCGCTCCTTGATCGAGAGTTCCAGGTCGACGGTTCCGGCGTCGAACGAGCGGAGACGAGCATCCAGGCTCGCCCATCCTTCGACGATCGGCCCGCGTTCTTCCTGGCCGAACCCATTTCCGACTCGCAAGCTACCTTCCACCGTGGCAGTGCCTTTGTCGCTCATCCCGTCCTCCTTGTTGAATTCCGGCGTTCAGTAACGCAAAGCCGCAGCCACGCCGGTGACCGTTCCGAGTGTGGCGACGTCGGTCACGACGACCTGGCCACCCTTCGCAAGCGTGTCGAAGACCGCACGGTCGATCAGATCCTCGTCGTTGATCGAGGCACGTGGCGACATCGACACCGTGCCCGTGTCGGGTGCAACGCGACCCCACACCGCTGGCACATCGGTGACCAGCAAGGTGTCGATGCGCCCCTCACGAGCTCGGGTCACGACATCTGCGATCGCTGAGACGGTCGTGCCGGCCCCGATGCCAGCTCGATACCGGTCGATGCCGGGATGGTCCGTCATCGCGGGTCGATGAGTCGATCAGCCGCAAGGCCTCGACGTGGAGTTGGGTCGGGGAACGATGCTCAGGGTTGCCCGACACCGCTGTGTCGAACACGTTCGGGTAGCGGGTGACCGACTGAAACAACGGCAAGTAGTAGTCGACGCACGCCAACACGAGCGGCTCGCGCGCGTCACCCAGCCGTTCGCACACGCCCCGATCAACTGCGCGCAGGAAACGTTGAATCGCGTTCTTGTCCAGCTCGGCCCCGGCGCCATGGCCATAGAACGCGACGCCCCCTCCACCCGTCGAGTGAAACTGGAGTTGACGCTCGGGATCCTCGAGCGACAGCGCCTCGTCCATCGATGTCGCAGTCGACCCCAAGTCCAACATCGTGATCGCAGAACGCGTGGCCTCGAACAATTGCACATCGTTCTGGCTCAACGACAGGACAAAGAACGTCTCGTCGCGAGACACCAACGACAACACCGGACGAACCCGGAACGACGCGGCCACCACGACCTCCTCGGCCAACGACAGCACAACCCGGTATCGCTCGAATCGTCCAGGTGAACTGAACAGCGCCAGACCGTCGGCAGTGTGTTGCCAGAAGTCCTGATCGTCGACGAGCGCCTCCAACGGTGCCACGAGGTCCTCGATGACCGTCTCGGCAATATCGGCACCGGCCAGCTCGGCGTGCGCCGTGTTGATGAGGTTCCGCAATCGGACCGGACCCTGCAACGTCTCTCGACCGGAACGATGCGTCGGCATGAACACCGACACACACGGACCCTCAGCCGTGCCCAACGACATGACATCAGCGACTGAGATCACATCGATGTCTGCATCTACGCGAATCTCACTCATGGCACCGACCATAACCCGCGATGCACTGAGCAGGCGTCGAGTTCGGACTTTGCAGCGCCAGGACGAGCGCGGGGATGCTCATGACTGTCTGTACCCGGTGACCGGGTACACCCAAACGTTCACCACCGCGTCGAGAGGTGACTTGTGCCGGTCGCTCTGCCCGACGAGTCCCATCACAGTTATCGCCTCGTGGCGGGCATACTGGAGCTGGCACCCGGGCTGACCCAAGACCCAGGCGGTCGGTGCTCGACGACGATCGCATCGACGAACCAGCCTCAGGAGCGCATCATGTCCGACTTCCAAGACGAGCAGTCCGGTGCCGAGCAGTTGGACGAGGAGGTCACCGGATTGGACGAGCCCGTGACCAGTGACGAAGTACGTCCCGACTACCCGCCCGACCACCTCGAGGGTGTGCCGTTCGCCGACGCCGATGTCACCGACGAATCGTTCGAAGATCGACTCGACCAGGAACAGCCCGAGCAACTACCCGAACTCTGATCGATCGTCAGTCGGACGTTGCCGTGGAGGATGGCAGCCACCACCGCTCAGTGTCCGCACGGATGTGGACAGCCTTCCTACGCTCGGGTATCAGGGTCGGCTGCTCTGACGACGAGGATCGCGAAGTCCGCTTCGCGAAGCAGTTTGCGTTCGACGGAGCCGTCGATCAGGTGGCTGAGCCAACCTCGTGAGTCTGCGCCGATCGCGACGACATCGGCGTGATGATGATGCGCCGCGTCGATGATGGCCGTGGTGGGGTCGCCGACTTCGCCGAGCGGTGTCGCTTGCGTGAGTCCCGCATCGTGGGCAACCGCCTCGGCCTCGGCCGAGGCGTGCGCTGTGGCGGTCTCGATCGACCCGGTGATGGCCCCAGCGGGCCATGCGTGGAGTCCCCAGGTCGACGGTCCACCGACCGGCCAGACGTAGGCCCAGCTCATCTGGGTGTAGGGCTCCTTGCCGACGTTGATGGCCAGGTAGGTCGCATCCTCGCCGAACAGGCGATGGGCCGTCCTCACGACGCGCTCGGAGATCGACGTACCGTCGACGGCGATCAGCACTGTCGGGCCAGTCGACACCGGAATGGCTGTCGGGGTGTCCACCGGGAGAGTGGCTTCGCTCATGACGCGGGCGCGGGTGCCGAGCGCGCCGCCCGTTCCCATTCCTCGACCGGAGATCACCGCGCCGGCCGAGATGAACTCGTCGGTCCCGGCGGGGTGGCCGGGTGGGTAGTCGTTGGACATGGTGTTGTTCGGTGCTTCGTTGCTCATGATGGTTCTCCCAGGTGAGGAATCGGTACGACGAGCGTCGCGATCGTCGATGCCGCGGTGATCCCCGCAGCGGTGGCACCGTGTATGAGGCGATCGAGGCCGTCTAGTGCTTGGGTGGACACGACCAGCAGTCCTGCCGGATGAGCGGCCAGGTAGCTGCGAACGCCCTCGACCGTGCCGATCGGATCGGCCTCGACATGTATGTCGACGTCGAGGCCGGTCGTCGACGCGTCCTCCGCGAGGTAGGCCATCCAGTCATTCAGCAGATCGTCGCCGCCGGTGCCGGTGCCGGAAAGCGTGACCTTGGGCATGGCCACGGTGAGGATGGTGAGCGACATCGCCAACGTGGTCGCCCATCTGCCGGCGATGCCGACGAGCTCCGATGCCGCGCTGGGCGACGGTGAACCGACATCTCCTCGGGGTGGATCGGCGTCGACGCAGACCACGACGCGGTCGATCGCGAGCCGGCGCGGCCCAGGTGTCACCCAGGTACAGAGGGCGGTCCGCGAGCGGGCCGACCATCACTACTGGCCGCCGCCGCACGTGGAGCAACTCACGCGCCGCGGATCCCAGTACGGCACCGGCGAGCCGGCCGTGCGCGTGGGTCGACATGCACACGATGCACGAGCCGAGCTGGTCGGCGAGTGTGGCAATCGCCTGAGGCGGGTCGTCGCTGTGGACCGTGTGGACTCGCTCGTCGGTGGGTGCGACCTCAAGGGCTGCCGCTGCCGACATGCCAAGTTGCGCGACGTCCTCCAGGTCGGGTGCGACGCTGACCGTGTGCAAGGTCGCCCCGAGTCTCTCCGCGAGCGCGCGGCCGGTTCGCAGTGCGATAGTGCTCCTTTCGGTCCCGTCGATAGGAACGAGCACTTGGTCATGCTGCAGGCCCACCTGGGCCGGCGTGTTCGGGGCGTGCTGTGTCGTGTTCATCGATAGGTCACCCCAATCGTCGGGCCCCGAGGAGAAGAAGGACGAGTTCGGTGAGCATGACTGTCTGTACCCGTTGACCGGGTCGCCAAAACCCTCAAGTTCACTTCGACGGTCACGGCATGGATCGACGCCAAAAACCGGCGAAAGGGTTTGGAGACAGCACCGATCGGGTACTCACTCGAAGTCACAAACAACCGAGAGACGCCTGGTTCGGGCTGGACGACCACGATTGGTTGTCGCCCGTTAGGGCTCGACGCCTCCCGCACAGTGGAGGAACGTCATGAGCACACTCTCACCGCCCATCCCGGCACCCGCCGCCCCTGCGGGCTCCGCCGCAGCCACGTCGGTGATGCACGCCCTGGTATACCACGGCCCCGGCAACAAGGCCTGGGAAGAAGTTCCCAAGCCCGTCGTGGTCGACGACACCGACGCGATCGTCCGGGTCGATGCGACGACGATCTGCGGCACCGATCTCCACATCCTCAAGGGCGACGTGCCAGAGGTGACCGACGGTCGCATCCTCGGCCACGAGGCCGTCGGCACCGTCGAAGCCGTGGGCGACGGCGTCAAGAACGTGAAGGTCGGCGACCGGGTCCTCGTCTCGTGCATCACCGCGTGCGGCACGTGCCGGTTCTGTCCGCGAAGCCCGCTACGGGCAATGCGTCGGTGGAGGCGGCTGGATCCTCGGTCACCTGATCGACGGCACCCAGGCCGAGTATGTGCGGGTCCCGTTCGCCGACACCTCCACCTATCCGGTCCCCGATGGCGTGTCCGACGAGGAGATCCTGATGCTGGCCGACATCTTGCCGACCGGCTACGAGATCGGCGTCCTCAACGGCCATGTCCAACCCGGTGATGTCGTCGCGATCGTCGGCGCAGGGCCGATCGGCCTGTCGGCGATCATGGGCGCCCGCCTGTTCAGCCCCAGTCACATCATCGCCATCGACCTCGCCGACAGCCGCCTCGACGCGGCCAAGCGGTTCGGCGCCGACGTGGTGGTCAACAACGGCCGCGAGGACGCCCTCGCCGCGGTGATGGAACTCACCGGCGGCCTCGGAGCCGACGTCGCCATCGAAGCGGTCGGCATCCCGGCCACCTTCGAACTCGCCACGACGCTGATCCGACCGTGTGGCCATGTTGCCAACATCGGCGTGCACGGCAAGCCGGCGACCCTGCACCTGGAGACGCTGTGGACCCGAGACGTCACCATCACCACCGGTCTCGTCGACACCTACTCCACCCCGACCCTGTTGCGTCTTGCCACCGGCGGACAACTCGACGCCGCCCAGTTCGTCACCCACCACTTCGCAATGGATGACATGCTCGAGGCCTACGACACATTCGCCCGCGCCGCCGACACCGGCGCGTTGAAAGTCGTCATCACCCCAGGCAACCAGTCGACGTCCTGACCGATGCGAACCGACGCTGACCATGACAACGGGATGACTCACGCCAACCACGTCGGTCATGCGCCAGCGCCCGGTGGGGCACCACCCGAGGAATCCCATGCCGGGCAGCAGCACGCCGCAATGAGCGCTGGTGGCGGGTCTGGCGGAATGCCGGGACAACACATGGACCACGGGCACGGGGATCATGCAGCGATGTTTCGCCGCAAGTTCTGGATCAGCCTGATCCTCACCATCCCGGCCGTGTTGTACAGCTCGATGATCCAGGAGTGGTTGCACTACACGGCCCCGGCATTCTCCGGGCACACCTTCGTTGCTCCACTGTTCGGGACCCTCACGTTCCTGTGGGGCGGACCGGTGTTCCTGCGTGGCGGGTGGAGCGAACTGGGCGATCGCAAGCCCGGGATGATGCTGCTGATCTCGATGGGCCTCCTGGTCGCGTTCGGCTCGTCGGCGGCCACCCTGTTCGATCTGATCGATGTCGAGTTGTGGTTCGAGCTCGCCACGCTGGTCACCATCATGCTGCTCGGCCACTGGCTCGAGATGCGCGCCATCGGCCAGGCCCACGGCGCGCTCGCGGCGCTGGCCGAGTTGCTGCCCGACGAAGCGGAACGTGTCGACGGCGATGACGTCACCAGCGTGCACATCGACGACTTGCGAATCGACGACGTCGTTCTGGTTCGACCGGGCGGACGGATCCCAGCGGACGGTGAGATCGTCGACGGCGCCGCCGAGATCGACGAAGCCATGATCACCGGCGAATCGCGACCGGTCCCCCGTACGGTCGGTGACCGGGTCATCGCTGGGTCCGTGGCCAGCGATTCTTCGATCCGAGTCCGGGTCACCGCGATCGGGGCCGACACCGCACTCGCCGGGATCCAACGACTCGTCCAGGAAGCGCAGGAGTCGCAATCCCGGGCACAAGCCCTCGCCGACCGGTTCGCGGGGCTGTTGTTCTACGTCGCCGTCGCCTCCGCAGCGCTCACCTTCGCGGTCTGGACCCTCCTCGGGAACACCAACGCCGCCGTGGAACGGACCGTGACCGTGCTCGTCATCGCCTGCCCGCACGCACTCGGTCTGGCCATCCCACTCACCATCGCGGTGTCGACCAGCATCTCCGCCTCCGCCGGGATCCTCGTCAAGAACCGCATGGCCCTGGAACGGATGCGCACCATCGACACCGTCATGTTCGACAAGACCGGCACGCTGACCACCGGACACCACACGGTCACCGACATCCACACTGTCGGCATCGACCGAGCCGGGCTGCTGTCGCTCGCCCGAGCCGTCGAAGCCGACAGCGAACACCCCCTCGCCCGGGCAATCGTCGACCTCGCCGACCACGAGAACGTGCCCGCAGCCACCGCGACCGACTTCGCGAACCTCGCCGGACGTGGCGTCGAAGCAACCATCGACGGCACCCTCGTGGGCGTCGGCGGACCAGCACTGCTCACCGAGAAAGACCTGACCGAACCTGCCGATGTCGCGGCCGTGACCACTACGTGGCGGGCACGCGGCGCCGCCGTGCTCCACGTCATCCGCGACGGCACCATCGTCGGCGCGATCGCGCTCGAGGACGAGATCCGACCCGAATCACGAACGGCGATCGACGAGCTGCGCCGCCTCGGCATCCGCACCGTGATGATCACCGGCGACGCCCAACAAGTCGCCGACTCAGTCGGCACCGAACTCGGCGTCGACGAAGTGCTCGCTCAAGTACTGCCCGAGGACAAGGATCAAGCGGTCGCCGGGCTGCAAGCCCGCGGGCTCAAAGTCGCGATGGTCGGTGACGGCGTCAACGACGCCCCGGCACTCGCCCGCGCCGATGTCGGTATCGCCATCGGCGCCGGCACCGACGTCGCCATCGAAGCAGCCGGTGTCGTCCTCGCCTCCTCCGACCCCCGCAAGGTGCTGGGCATCATCCGCCTCTCGCGCGCCAGCTACCGCAAGATGATCCAGAACCTGGCCTGGGGCGCCGGCTACAACCTCATCGCCATCCCCGCCGCCGCAGGAGTGTTCACGTTCGCCGGCATCACCCTCTCACCAGCCGTCGGCGCGATCCTGATGAGCATCTCCACCATCGTCGTCGCCGCCAACGCCCAACTCCTCCGCCGAATCGACCTCACAACACCCACACTCCCCGAGACAACAACGGCTCCAGCCCCCGCCACCGGGTGAGCATCCAACAGAAACTCAGGGAACGGGTTCGTCCGTGGGCTGTTGACGGTTCTGCGCGGACAGCCGTTGCATTCGGCACGCTGCTCAGCCTGTTCGGACGCGGCCTGGCGGCGGCCACACGTCGCTCACGACACGAGACGGGCGACGGGTCTCACGAGACCTGCGGATCGGCAGCGAAGCGTTGGTCGTAGGCGCCACGGACGGCATCGAGGTCGGCCGGCAACAGGTCGGCTGCCTCGCATCCGGCGACGACGAGGCGCGCCTGTTCGACGAGGACCGGCGTGCGAGACGAGAGCCCCGTCGCGTCGAGCCCTTCCCGGAGGAGATGCAGTGCCTCCAGGAGGTAGATGCACACGGTCGGCTGTGTGGCTGCGGCGCGCCGAAGCTCAGCGAACGCGAGGCGAACCAGATCGTCGCCGGTGGGCTGCTCGACGAGCACCACACGGCGATCCCTGTTCGTCCGCTCAGTTCCCGGAGCGGTGGATTCGCGTCGGAGCAACTCGGCGAGTACCGCCGCGCTGTGGAAGATCGAGTCCTGTGCCGTGGTCGGATCGTTGATCCCCGTCGACAGCGCCTTGAGACCGACATCGGCCATCTGGCGCAGGCCGAACGAGATGTCCTGCTGCATCGTGCGGGTGTTGCCTGTCGAGACGGTGCCGAGAATGGCTTGCTCGGTCGCCTCGATGTGCTCGGGCGCCGCCGAGAGGGCGCACAGCGGCGCTCCTGGGATCGCGTATCGGCCCGGATAGGTGTGCACCCACGCCGTGGTCTCGTCGGGCAGACAAGCGAGGAGTGCCTCGGTATCGATCTGCTGGACCCATCCGGTGCGATCGAACCGGACGATGTGCGCCGGATGATCCGGCGCGGCGATCGGTTCCGGGGCTGGCTCGTCGGACTCGGCGACGGTCCACTGGCGACGGGCATGACCGGTTGCCTCGTCCTCGACCCGATCGAGGATCTGGCTGACGTCCATGGAGTGGGCACTGTGGTTCAAGAACGCGGCGATCGAGATGATCGTGGCGATGCCGAGCACGACGCGCCATGGCGACCGAGAGGTTCGGGATGACGGCATCCCCGCCGGACTCGCCCAACGATCGCACCGATCGGAGCACGACCAGGCAGTACGTGAAGGTCCCCATGACCAGTCCCATGACTCGCTTGTTGAACGGGTCTCGGAACAAGGTGTGCACCACCCGGGGCGAGAACTGACTCGACGCCTGCTGGATGATGAGCAGCGAGATCGAGAACGCGATCGCAGCGAACGTCATCGTCGCCCCGGCGACGGTGCTCAGCACCGCCCGTGCGCTGGTCGACCGTCGAGGTGACCCCGAGCGGCAGATCGGCGCCCTCGCAGACTCGAGTCGGCTGTCGATCCAGATCGTTGCCGCCGCGCCGACGAGGCTGATGAGCACCCCCACCATCGGGACGATGAACAGACTCACCCGAATCCGTTCCATCAGTGAGCTCAGCCGGAGGCGCATCCGCCCAGTCTGGCCCCACCGACACCCTCGGTCGGGGAGCCTCCTGCGCCAAGCCGGCAATGAGCCCGTGGACCATCGCGCGGTAACGGAGCTGCTGTCCCAATCAACAACGATGAGAATCTGATGTTCGCTCAGCTCGCCCCCTCTCGCAGTCCCCATCCGGTCGAACACTCCGAAACACCAGATGCCGTGCTCGGTCGGTTGCGCTAGCCGGCGGCCATAGGCAGAGAGGTGCTCCGGCGCAGCCGTCCGACCTCCACCAAGCGGCCGCATGGGACATCCGCCGAAGGCCGCATCCGTGCACCTACGAGTACAGCCGCACGCCGACGAGCGCCTAGGCCATCTAGAACCATCCCGTCACCATCGAAACCGATGCCGAACAGATCGCCTGCAGCCTCCCGCCCCGTTACGACCCGACCGTGCCGGCAGCGGTCGACGAGGCCAAGGGTCTTCGCCGAGCCTACGACCGCTCGCGCGCCCGCCGGGGCGTGACCTCAGTCGGACGTGCCGTCGACGCCGACTGGAAATCAGCCGGCAGCCCCGGCGGCAACACCACTGCGCTCTGACACGACATTCGCACCTACTACGAAGAGGCGGCTCTCGAACTCGTCGACGGTCCACCCCCAGTCCCGCGCGCGTTCGAAGACTGGTTCTTCGAACAGACCGGTCTCCGCACTCGACCCGGCGGCTGTCAGGTCCGCGCTGGACCTGCTCAACGCAACGGAGTCGGCAATGCAGCATGGGCGTGCGACGGACTCGAACATTGATCGTCCCCCTGCCACCCGGTACGGTGATGGATACGGATGCGTGGGCATCCGATCTGCGCCGTTCGAGACCTTGGTTGCGCCTCGTTGAGAGATTCGGCCACGATCGCGAATTCTCGAACCACTACTACCACTTCTGTTCGAGCTGGCGGACCAATTCGAGTGTCTGGTGTCGAGGTGAAGGCTACCGAAGGGTGAGACGGCATGAAGGTCCTGATAGCGCTCGATGATTCGCCGGTGTCGGCGCGAGCCGCACGCGAGGCTGTCCGCCTGTTCCCAGGATCCGATGTGGAGTTCCTGGTGATCAGCGTCACGCGGCTCCCACTGATGTGGGCCGGCGGGTACGGATACGGATACGGGATGGTCGCACCGCTCGCGATGGATCACACTCGGCTCGCCGATGACGGAGCAGCCGAGGACGACCTCGTCGCCCGGGCCGAAGCAGTGGGAGTGCCGGATCCCGAACCAATCACGGAGACTGGCGACCCGGTGCGCCTCGTCTGCGTCGCAGCGGAGGACCACGGCGTTGACGTGATCGTGGTCGGGTCCCACGACAAGTCGGTGTTCAGACGATTGGTCGACCCGTCCGTGGCCGCCGGAATCGTTCGCGATACATACCGCCCCGTGCTCGTCGTCAGCGGCGAGCCACCATCGTGAGCACCTTCTGATCGCTGGACGCCGTGGGCGACTGCTCGGGGTTCGCGGCCGCGTCGTGATCGGCTTCGCGACCGTGGCCGCGGTGATTGCGGCCGTATTCGCCCTCGTGAGCTACGGGAGGATCGCAGACGATGTGGTGAGCGAGCGGGAGCAGGTGGCGCTTCGGCAGGCGTACGCGAATGCCCGCATCGCCCGCTCGCGACTTCGGGTCGGCGATTCAGATCCCGGCGAAGTGGTGGCTTCGCTGGTGAGCCGGCAGGGCACACCCGTTGTCCGATACGGCGGAGAGTGGTTCGCGGCGTCGGTGGGAGTTGGCCCCAATGACGTGCCGCCGGGGCTGCTCCGACTCGTCGCCGAGGGTCAAAGCGGTCATCAGCGGGTGAGGGTCGATGGCGACCTGACCATGGTCATCGGTATCCCGGTTGCGGCCTTCCAGGGGGAGTACTACGAGTTCGTGCCGATCAGCGACGTCGAAGCAACGCTGTCTTCCGTCCGGCGTTCGCTGTGGCTCAGTGCGGCGGTCGCGACGTTGCTCGGTGCCGTGCTCGGGCTTGCGATGAGCCGGGCGGTGCTGCGACCGCTCCGGCGAGTCGCCGACGCGGCAGGCAGAGTTCGTACCGGGGATCTCCGCGCACACATCGAGACAAGCGGCGACAGGAGCCTCGACCCACTGTCGGACGCGTTCAATGCAATGATCGACGAGCTCCGACGTCGCGTGGACCGTGATCCGCGATTCGCCGGAGACGTCACGCACGAGCTCCGGGGACCGCTGGCGACGCTGGCGATCGCGGTCTCACATGCGAAGCGTCATATCGACGAACCCGACCGAGTTCGCTACGCGCTCGACACCCTCGACGACACCGTCGACCGATTCTCCGGACTCGTGCTCGACCTGTTGGAGATGAGCAGGATCGAAGCGGGCGTCGCCGAACTCAACGTCGAGCCGATCGACGTGCAGGCATTCGTGGATGCCGTTGTGTCATCAGCCGAACCTGACTGCCGGGTGCGGGCGGTGATCGAGCCGAACGTGCCAGCTTTCGTCGTCTTCGACAAGCGTCGCATCGGCCAATGTGTAGCGAACTTGATCCAAAATGCCGAGCGTTACGGTGGCGGCGCTGCGGAGCTACGTGTGTCGTGCCAGGGGGACGCGTTGACGATGACGGTCGACGACGAAGGCCCAGGAGTACCTGAGGAGGAGCGCAGCACGATTTTCGAGCGCTTCGCTCGCGGGCAGGGAGCGAGCGACGTGCCGGGAGGCACCGGGCTCGGATTGTTCCTGGTGGCCGAACACATGCGTATGCACGGTGGAACCGCGACTGTCGGCGCAAGCCCGAACGGTGGGGCGAGCTTTGCCTTGCGGTTCCCCCTGGAGACGCCATGACGAGAGCGCTCGGACGGTGGTTCGCAGCCATGCTCCCAGTCGCAACGCTGCTGGGCTGCGCGGTCGGCACCCAGCAGCAGCCGACCGCCGTCGACGATGCGGACGTCCCCTTCGGCCTTGTCGAGCCGGAGCCCGCGGCAGCGACGACGACCGTCATCATCGGAGTGACCGTCACCATCTACTTGATCGACAGTGACTTGCTTACGGCCGTCAGTCGCATCGTTCCCGATGGCGATCCGGCCACGGTCGTCGAACAGTTGCTGGAGCAACCCCCACCCGCGGAGACTGAGCGTGGCCTGCGTTCGGCACTCGCCAACGACGGCGAAGCAGACCTCGTCCAGTCCGTCGACATCAATCGCGGCGTCGCGACGGTTGACCTTTCGTCGGAATTCAGCGACCTCGACAGCCGAAGTCAAGTCCTCGCAATCGCGCAGCTCGTCTACACACTGACAGGCCGACCCGGAACGGGACAGGTTGCATTCAGCATCGAAGGCGCTCCGGTCGAGGTGCCGCGCGCGGACGGCACGCTGACGAGCGATCCCCTGACGCGCGGTGACTTTCCGGACTTCGTCCACCGCACGTGACGCGAGCAAATACCCGATGAACGGGCGATCAGCGAAGCGGAAGTGGCGTTGCCCACATCAGCGACTCGACTTCTTGGAAGCCGCAAGAGCTTTGTTCTGTTCCTTGCGGAGTCGTCGCCCTCGACGCCATCCGATCTTGATGATCTCCCACACGATGGCTCCGGCAGCCGCAGTGAGAGTCAACAGGATCCAGAGCGGCATCCGGAAGTGAAAGGAAATCCAATCGAGCTGCGCCGACTCTCCGTTCTGCACGATGAGCAGCACGACGGCAATCGTGACGATCGTACCCAGGACGACACCAGCGCGGAATCGATCCCGCCGAGCGCCGCGTCTGCACCTGACCCACTGAATCGCTCTTCGAAGGGGCATCACCGCCACGCGCGTTCTGGGGTGGAGCGATCGTCGGGCGACTGCGATTGCGACATAGTGGCCTCGGTTCTTGTACGGATCGCCTGGAACCATACCATCCGCCGCGTCGACGCAGGTCCGCTCCAATCCAAACGCGCGCTCGGGGTGTGGTGGTTGTGATTCAGGGGCTCAGGCCGTTGAGTTCGTCGACGGCGCCGATCACGTCGCCGATTCCGAAGAAGTTCACTGCAATGAAGTTCGGGAGGCGGTTCCATTCGGCCGCGCATTGAAGGGCTCGCCCAACGATGAACTTTCGCCGATTGACGATGGCGGTATTGGCACGGTCAGGGGCCTCGCGCTGGATCCAGTGGTTCATGACGACCAGCGGAGCGACTGGATTCCCTCGCTCGAGTGCGCACGAGAAGTCGGCAACCGACTGCACGCGGTAGTCGGTGTCTTGGACGAACTCCGAGTACGAGTGATACCAATCGGGCGGTGGCTCGGCTGTCTCGGCGAACACCACAAGTCGCTGGCCGCTGTCGATCAGCGTGCCGAGAGTGGGCCAATCGCCCGACGGCCTGCCGTGATACAGGTACGAATCGATGCCGCTGGCGTCGAATGCCTCTGTGGTATCACGTGTGCTGATCCCGTTCTGGATGATCAGGGTCTGAACCGGCCGGTTCAGCGTGATTCTTGGTGTGTTCCGCCACCCGGCAACACCGTTGCGGTGTGCCACATCCGTCACTGTCGGACATCTCCTCCCAATCTCCTCCCAATCTCCTCCCAATCTCAGAGGCAAATGGCGGTCATTCCCGGTCACTGGAGGTCAATCTGAGCAGGGCAGGAATCCCTTGCGTATGGCCCTCTACCAGGTAATGTGCCCTGGTAGAGGGCCGATCTGCAGAGCGCCCCCGGTAGGAATCGAACCTACGACCTGCGGTTTAGGAACACGTATTCTCCGTGCAGGCGGAGCCTTGCACGGGTTCAGCCGCCGTCATCGGAGGCTGCGTCGACTCCAGGGTCCAGGATTCCGAACGCCTTGCGCGACACCATCTGCGGCCGTTCTCCCTCCGACTGCACGTAGCCGCGCGTCGTGGACACATCGGAGTGGCCGACGAACCTCGCCACGTCCTCGAGGTCGAGGTCGCCCGATGCGTAGAGGTTCGTCACCACCGAACGGCGACCGGTGTGCGTACCGATCTCCGACGGGTCAAGCCCTACCGCCTCCGCAGCCTTGCGGATCGCCTTGTCGACGTGCTGGCGGAGCATCAGACTTCCGGCGGGGCTCACGAAGACGAGGTCAAGCACCTCACCCTGATACGACACTTCGGGCCACGGCACGACCCGCTCTCCGCGCAGTCGCTGCCAGCGGTCATGGTGCGCCGCCAGCAGCGTGAGCGTCGTTGGAGCGAGTAATTGCCGGCCGGCGGTGCGGCTGGTCTTCGGTGCGCCGAGCACCATGCCGATGCCGTCGGCGTACGTGGCGCCGCGTCGCAGACGGACAGTTCCAGCGTCAAGGTCAAGGTCTTGCCAAGCCAGCCCGAGAGCCTCGCTGACACGCCAGCCTTGAACGAAGCAAAGAGCGACCGCAGCGACATAGCGCTCGTCGCACACGCTGACCAGCCGCGCCACTTCAGCCGGGGAGAGTGTTCGTCGTTGGACCTTCGGCACCCGAGGTGAGCGCACCTTCCTGGCAACGTTGTCCTCTGCGAGGCCGAGGTTGACGGCCTCGTCGAGCAGTTGCACAAGCAGCATCCGGATGTTCCGAGCACGTGAAGCGGAGCCCGCGTCTGCGATGTCAGCGATCACACCGGCGACCTGCTCTGGCCGAAGCTTTCGGACGGGCACTTCGCCGAGTCGCTCGTTGACGACGCGCAGCTGCTTCTCGTACGTGGACCAGGTGGTGACGCGCACACGGTGACGGGCCACGTGATCAAGCCACCAGCGTGAGAGTTCGGTCAGGTTGGTATCGGCGTGGAAGCCGCCGGAGAGCGGTGCGAACCTCCCTGCCTCCAGCTCGGCAGCGACGTGTCGGTCGCGAGACGCCTCAGCCGCGGAGCGCGTCCGGCCGGTCGGTCGTCCCGTTCTGCCGTCAGCCTTTCGCCACGGCGCCACCCAGACGTTGCGGGACCTGTCAAAGAAGGGGTCCGGTTGGCCGCGCTGGGCGCGGTTGACCACCACGAACGACCCGGTTGACGAGTCAATGACACGCTTGCCACGAGGAGCACGGGGCACGTGACGGCCTCCCTTCGGTGCTGTACCCCACCCAGGTTAGCCCTCGACACGTGACACTGAGACTTACATTGAGACTTACACCCCGTGAACGTCCCTGGACGTCCATGGACAGTAACGGACGAAATCCCTGGTCAGAGCCGATCTCGTGGTTCTCCATGAACGCCCAGAGACGCTATGGCGGAGGTGGACGGGAATCGAACCCGCCGGACGAGGATCGCTCGTCCCAACCGCTTTGAAGGCGGCGGAGCCCACCAGGTGCCCGGACACCTCCGACCGACACGGTAGCGGGGTTCGCTAGTCTCTTCGCTATGAAGCGGTTCATCCTCCTCCTGGCAGTCATCGGGCTCATCGCGTTCGCGGTGAAGAAGGTGCAGTCGTCCTGAACCTTGCCCCGACCGACGAACTGTGAATGCACGGAAGGCGACGTCGCGTTCTGTGAATTCACAGTTGCCGAGGTGAGCTGGGTCCGGCCGGAAACCCTCGGAGATATGGGCGGGTACGCTCCTAGGCGCGATGGGTGCCATGCCGAACCTCGAGATCGAGTTGAAGCTGCACGTGCCCGCCGACCGGATGGCGGGAGTCGAAGCCGCGCTCGGTGACCCCATCCGCGTCACCCGCATCCACCTTCAGGCCGCCTACTACGACACCCCCGACCGCCGCCTCGCCGCGGCCGGGATGGCGTGGAGGGTGAGGCGCGAGGGCCGTCGCTGGGTGCAGACCCTGAAGGCGTCGATGCCCGAAGGCGACGGGATGGAGCGCGAGGAACACAACGTGGTGGTGCGAGGTCGAGGCTGGCCCGTCGCCGACCCGACCCTTCACGCCGGCACACCTGCGGGGGACCGCCTCGCCGAGGTACTCGCCACCTGTCCCGAACCGCCTGTCGAAAGGTTCCGCACCGATGTGTGGCGTCGCGAAAGGCGACTGAGGGTCAAGGGTGGTCAGGTGGTGCTAGCCTTCGACACCGGAACCATCACCGCCGGCGGCGCCCATACCGAATTGTGTGAGCTGGAGGTCGAGCTCGTCTCGGGTGCACCCCAGGCAGTCATCGACACAGCCCTCAAGTGGGTCAACCGCCACGGGTTGTGGCTCGACACGATCAACAAGGCCCAGCGTGGTGCTCTCGTCGCAGAGGGTTCCAAATCGGCGCCGGTTGCCCGTGGCGCCACACCGGTGCTCACAGCCTCGATGGGTCTCGACCCCGCCGTGCGCGAAATGGTGAGGGCCTGCCTGGTTCAAGTGCTGCGCAACACCAGTGCCATCGCCAACGGCTTGGGCGAACCAGAGCATGTGCACATGGCGCGTGTGGGCATCCGCAAGATGCGCACCGTGCTGAGCGAGTTCGGCCCGCTCAGCCCCGCGGTCGACCCGACGTGGGCCGATTCACTGGGGGACGTGTTCGCCCGGCTGGGCGTGTCGCGCGACCGCCATGTGCTGGAGGCGATGGCGCCAATGCTCGAGGCCGCCGGTGCCCCGGCCCTCACCCCACCCGAAGACAGCGAGTCAACACTCGATGACCCGGAAACGGTCACGCGCGACCCGGCCTTCTCCCTACTCGCCCTCGACCTGCTCGGGTACGTGCACGGAACTTCCGTACCCACCGAACACGACGGCCGGCTACTCGAAGTCGTCGCCGAGCAGTTGGAACTGCTGAGGCGCCGCTCCCTGCGCCGCCACAAGCGCTTCGCGACCCTGCCCGAACCCGACCAGCACGCGGTGCGCAAGCGGCTGAAGCGCCTGCGCTACACGGCAGAGCTCACCGCGTCTCTGTTCCCGGCGCGCAAGGTGAAGCGCTACGTCAAGACCCTGGCCCCGGCCCAAGAGGCCCTCGGCGCCCTCAACGACCTGTTCGTCGCCCGCGACACCTTTCGCGCCCTGACCGAGCACGACCCCTCCGCCTGGTTCGCCGTCGGCTGGCTGGTCGCCCGCCAGGAGCGAGCCGTCGCCGATTGCGTTTCACCCCTCCGCGACGCCGCCCGCGCCCAGCCCTACTGGGCCGAGGTTGGCACCGCCGCCGCGCGTCGATAGGTTCCGACTCGGCTTCCCCCAGTCGCAAGCTCCAGTCTCCTGGGGGTCCGTCATGTTCGTCTGCTGGTCCGCGAAGGGCGGCAGTGGCACCACTGTGGTGTCCGCTGCCCTCGCCCTCGTCCTGTCCCAATCCCGTCCCGCTCTTCTGGTCGACCTCGCCGGCGACCTGCCCGCCACCCTCGGCATCGCCGAACCCACAGGCCCCGGCGTGCTGGACTGGCTCGCCTCGCCCACCGCGGACACCATGGCCCTGTGGCGCCTCGCCATCCCCGCCACCGACAGCCTGCAACTCCTGCCCCGGGGTGAAGCGCCGCTCCTTGGCCCGGGAGGGCCGCTGCGATGGCCGGCCCTTTCCTCTGCCCTAGCCGACCACGGCGAGGCGACCGTGGTCGATGCCGGAACCGGCCCGCCCCCACCAGACCTTCTCTCCGCCGCGTCGCATTCCCTGCTGGTCACCCGGCCCTGCTATCTGGCCTTGCGCCGCGCTGTCGCATGTGGTGTGCATCCCACGGGCATCGTGCTCCTCGGCGAGCCGGGCCGAGCCCTCAACGCGCGCGACGTCGAACATGCCATCGGCGCGCCGGTCGTCGCCGAACTGCACTACGACCCGGCCGTGGCCCGTGCGGTCGACGCCGGCCTTCTCGCATCGCGTCTTCCCCTCACCCTCGCCCAGCCCCTGCGCGGCGCGGCGTGATCGACAGGGTGGCCGAGCAGTCTCCACTGGGCGGTCTCGAGCGCTGGATCCACGACCCGACCATCGACGAGGTGCTGGTCAACGGGGGCAGCGACATCTGGGTCGAGCGCTCCGGCCGGCTCGAATTCGTCGGCCGTATGCGCCCCGCCACCCTCCTCGCCGCCATTGAGCAAATCCTCGCCCCCACCGGCCGGCGCCTCGACCGCACCCACCCCACCGTCGACGCCCGACTGCCCGACGGAGCACGGGTATGCGCGGCCATCGAACCGGTGGCGGTCGACGGGCCATGTCTCGCGGTGCGCCGCTTCGCGCCCCGGCCCGTCCCGTTGGCGGAGTTCGCCGATCTCCCTGTGGCCGAACTGCTGGGCCAGATCGTGAGGGCGCGGTGCAACCTGATGGTCAGTGGCGCTACATCCGCGGGCAAGACCACCCTGCTCAACGCCCTGGCACGCGAAGCCGAGCCGGGAGCACGGTTCGTGACCCTCGAAGACGTCGCCGAACTGAACCTCACCCAATCCCACGTCGTGAGGCTCGAGACGCGCGACGCCACACCCGACGGCGTGGGCGAGATCACCCTCGCCCACCTCCTACGCACTGCCCTGCGACTGCGCCCCGATCGCCTGGTGGTGGGCGAGATCCGCGGCGCCGAGGCTGTTCACCTGCTCCAGGCGCTCAACACCGGCCACGACGGCTCGATGGCCACCGTCCACGCCAACAGTGCCACCGACGCCCTCGCGCGGCTGGCCTCGCTGGTGCTCCACGAGGCGGCCAACTGGCCCCTCGACGCCGTTCACGAACACGTCTCCAGGGCGGTCGACGTGGTGGTGCACGTCGCCCGCGGCGTAGCCGGCGTCCGCCATGTGCACCAGGTCGCCGAAGTGTGTCCAGCGGAGCCCGGCAAAGGCCTGGCGGTACGTGTACTCGCCGAGGGGGACCGGGTGCTCGCCCCCCTCACCCGGGCACGAGCATGATCCCCGGCATCCTCGCTGCGGTCGCCGTGGCCGCCCTGGCAGGGTGGGTTCACCCCCGGCTCCAACGCCCACGTGGACGGGCACCGCGCTCGAGCCGTCGCCGCCGCGCCCACGCCCTCGTTACCGGCGATCGGTGGGCCACCCTGCTCGACACCATGGCTGCCGATGTACGCGGGGGCGCATCACTGACTGTCGCTTACACCGAGGCCACGGCCCGCCACGGGCTGCACGGCCACATCCTCACTCCCTGCTTGCGCCTCACCGATGTGCCAGGGGCGACCAGCCCCGACCCTGACGAGACCGTGGTGTTGCAGGTGGTGTCGGCAGCACTCGCTCTCGGTGGCCCCGTGGCCGCCACCCTCGACACGGGTGCAGCCCTGCTCCGCGAGCGATCCACTGCCCGCGCCGAGGCCCAGGCCCATAGCTCTCAGGCCCGCCTCAGCGCCCGCGTGCTCACCGCGGTGCCACTCGTCTTCGCCGGCTGGAGCCTGCTCGCCAGCCCATCGTTCCGGGCCGCCCTCACCAGCACCCCCGGTCTGGTCGCAGCACTGGTCGGCGGGATGTTGAACCTCGCCGGGTGGTGGTGGATGAGGCACATCGTGACCAAGGCCGCCATATGAACGCGGGCGCGAGTGCCACCCTCGTTGCGGTCGCCACCCTGGTGGCCGGCATCGCCTTGCGCCCCCTGGCGAGGCGCGCCAACAGTCCGGGCGCCGCCCGGCCCCACCCCCGCAGCCGGAGGGCGAGGCTCACCGCCGAGGCGGTCGCCTACCCCGACGCGCTGGACCTCGTGGTGCTCGCGGTGAGGGCCGGCCACCTCCCGGCAGCTGCGGTGAAGGCCACCCTGCCCCACCTCCCCACCCCAGTGGCACCGGCCTTCGCCGCGGTCGCAGCACGGGTGGACCGGGGCGAGCGATTCGCCGATGCCCTTGCCGAACTGCCCGGCCGGCTGGGCATGCTCGCCACAGGGCTGGCCGACACCCTGGCATCTGCGGACCGCTACGGCCTGCCCCTTGCGCCAGTGCTCGAACGCCTCGCCGACGAGGCCCGGCGCCAGCGCCGACGCCGCAACGAGGTGCTCGCCCGCCAACTCCCCGTGCGCCTCGCCGCGCCCCTGGTGCTTTGCACCCTGCCCTCCTTCGTCCTTCTCGCCGTCATCCCCTTGCTGCTTTCAGCCCTGTCGTCGCTGAACCACTAGCGACCCCCGCTTTCCCGTCACCCGAAAGGTGCCCTCCATGAACCTCTCCATGAACCTCCTCGTACGTATCCACACCTGGTTCCCCGGCTTCCTCGACGACGAGGAGGGCCAGGCCACCACCGAGTACGCGCTCGTCCTACTCGGCGCAGCGCTGGTCGCACTGCTGGTGGTCGGCTGGGCCACCACCGGCGGTGGCGCCGGCAAGATCGGGGAGCTCTTCAACCGCGTCATCGACTCGGTCATCGACAAGCTGTGAACCGTCGACCGAGGGCCGCCGATCGCGGCCAGGCCACCGTCGAGCTGGCATTGGCGCTACCGCTGCTGTGCCTGCTGGTGCTCGCCGTGGTGCAGGTGGGCGTGGTCGTACGAGACCAGCTCGCGGTGCAACTGGCAGCCCGTGAAGCGGCTCGGGCGGCGGTCGTCGCCGCCGATCCCGTCGCTGCCGCCACCCCGGCCGCCCAGCGGGCTGTGCAGCTCAGCCCACTGCAGGTGAGGGTCGGCGCGGCCGGCGACACGGTCACCGTCACCGTCACTTACATCGAGCCCACCGATGTACCGCTCATCGGTGCCCTACTGCCCGACGTGGCAGTGTCGGCCACGGTCACGATGGCAGTCGAGCCGCCATAAGTTTGCCGGCAGGGTGGGCCGGTAGGGTGGCGCCGCCATGGAACTCGTCTGCCGCCTCTACCTGCTCGGCGACAGGCCGGTGCTGCAAGTCAGCGGAGAGCTCGACCTGGCCACCCTGCCTCACTTCCGCGACCAGCTGTTCGGGGCGATAGACCTACACCAGGGAGCCACCCTCTACGTCGACCTCGACGGCATAACCGCACTCGACGACACCGGCCTCGGGATGCTTCTCGGCGGAGCCGGGCGGGCACGCCGGCAAGGCGGCGACATCCTGCTCGTGTGCAGCAGCGAACAGTTGCGCAGCCGATTCGCGCTCACCGGTCTGGACAGGGCGATCGAAGTCCGCCAAGGCCTCACCACCTGAGCCAGCCGCCTCCCGCCGACAAGGGCGGCGAACACGGGACTAGGAGCGAAAGCTCGGGTCGTGCTTGCGCAGTTCGCGACGGGCGATGGTCATCTTGTGAACTTCGTCGGGGCCATCGGCGAAACGCAGGGCCCTCTGCCACGCCCACATCCCTGCGAGGGGGAAGTCGTTGGAGATGCCACCTGCCCCGTGCACCTGGATTGCCCGGTCGAGGATCCTCAGAGCCGCGTTCGGAGCGGCCACCTTGATCGCGCTGATCTCGACGGCCGCCGCCTTGTTGCCGACCGTGTCCATCATCCAGGCCGTCTTCAAGGTCAGTAGGCGGACCATCTCCAGGTCGATCCGCGACTCGGCGATCCAGTCCATCACGTTGGACCTCTCGGCGACACGCTTGCCGAACGTGGTTCGAGTGAGCGCCCTCTGGCACAGAAGCTCGAGAGCCCTTTCGGCAGCACCGATGCTGCGCATGCAGTGGTGGATGCGACCGGGCCCGAGCCGGGCCTGGCTGATGGCGAATCCGTCGCCCTCGTTGGCCAGCAGGTTGGTGGCGGGCACGCGCACGTTGTCGAACCTCAGCTCGCAATGGCCCTCTTGGTCGATGAACCCGAACACAGGCAGATCGCGCACGACTGTGAGGCCGGGGGTGCCCATCGGTACGAGGATCTGGCTCTGCTGTCGGTGGGGAGCAGCGTCGGGATCGCTCTTGCCCATGACGATGAAGACCCGGCAGTTGGGGTGCGATGCTCCGGAGGTCCACCACTTGCGCCCGCTGAGCACGTAGTGGTCTCCGTCACGCTCGATTCGCAGGGCGATGTTGGTGGCATCGCTCGAAGCAACGTCGGGCTCGGTCATCGCGAAGGAGGAGCGGATCTCGCCAGCGAGCAGGGGTCGCAGCCACATGTCCTGCTGCTCGGGCGTGCCGAACATGGTGAGCACTTCCATGTTGCCGGTGTCGGGTGCCGAGCAGTTGCACGCCTCACTGGCGATGCTGCTGCGACCGAGGATCTCGGCGAGGGGCGCGTACTCGGCGTTACTCAGCCCCGGGCCCCATTCGACGTGGGGATGGAACAGGTTCCACAGGCCGCGCCGGCGGGCTTCGACCTTGAGCTCTTCCATGATCGCCGGCTGGTGGTGGCGGCTACCGGATGCCGCGAGCTGAGCCTCGTAGACGGACTCGTTCGGGTAGATGCACTCGTCCATGAAGGCGAGCAGCTTCTCGCGGTAATCGTTGCAGCGGTCGGTGTAGGTGAACTCCATCGGGCCAACCGTACGCCCCGCAGGCTCAATCGCCGAAGAGCCAGACGAAGAGCCAGATGACGAGACGGATGACGAGACAGAAGAGAAGGTCAGCGTGGCGGCTTAGGCCGGCGGAAACCGCGACGGTCCATCGCCTTCTCGTTGGCCCTCTGCTCGTACTCCAGAGCGGCTTCCTCGGCCACCAGCCTCTTCATGCTGTCGAGGCGCCGTGGGTCCAGCACGCCATCGGCCACTGCCTGGTTCACCGCACACCCAGGTTCGAGATCGTGTTTGCAGTCGCGGAAGCGACAGAGGTCCATCAGCTCGAACACGTCGGCAAAGGCGCGCTCGATACCGTGACCGCTGCTCCACAGGCTGACCGCCCGGACGCCTGGCGTGTCGATCAGCCAGCCGTCAGCCGGCAGCCTCACCAGCTCCGAGGCGATGGTGGTGTGCCGGCCTCTCTGGTCGCCTTCCCTCACCACTGCCGTGGCCATACGAGATTGCCCCACGAGCGAGTTCAACAAGGTGCTCTTGCCCACACCGCTCGCACCGAGCAGGGCGATGGTGGAGTTGCCGACGGCGTAGCCCCTCAGCACCTCTACCCCGTCGCCGGTGATCCCGCTCGCAGTGAGCACGGCGACATCGGGCGCCACGTCGCGGAGGGCCTCGACGGCCGCCGCCGAGTCTGGCACCAGGTCGGTCTTGGTGAGCACCACCACCGGCCGGGCGCCGCTGTCCCAGGCGAGCACCAGCTCTCGCTCCAGACGTCTCTGGTTGGGCGGCGAGGTGAGCGAGTGCAACAGCATCACCACGTCGATGTTGGCGGCGATCGTGTGCGACTGCGCCCTTAGCCCCTCGAAGGACGCCCGACGCACGAACGCGCTGTGTCGGTGGAGCACCTCGGCCACCCGTTCGCCGTCCTCACTGACGACCACGAAATCGCCCACGGCAACGTCGGCGCCGATGTTGCGCACGCGCAGCGGTGCCTCGTCGAGGGACACCAGCACCGTGCTCCAGCCCCGGTCGAGACGGCTCACCCGCCCCGCGGGTTCGGGGCCGCCAAGAGCGCGCCAATCGGCCAGGGATTCGGCGCCCCATCCGAGGCGGGTGTCACGCGGCAGGTCGATGAGAGGTCACGGTAGCCTTGCGAGCGGCCTGCGCTCCCCCGCGTTCAGGTCCAGAAGGAGCGATACCCCCCGATGCTCGCCGCGCCTAGCCCGTTTCAGCTTCCGCCGACGCCGGATGATGGTGTTCGCTATCTGGTTGCCACTGTTGATCGTGCTCAATGTCGCCGCCGGGCGGTTGGCAGCGACTACCGCACCGAGTTCGGCGAGTTCGACAGCGAATCCCATTCGGTACGCGAGGTGCTCGAGCAGGTCGGCAGCGCCGAGGACGCCGGGTTCACCGCCCAGATCGTCTTCACCGCGGAGCAGGGCAACGACGCCCCTGAGGTGGTGACCGCGATGACCGCCTTCTTCGAAAGGGTCGACGAGGTCGAAGGGGTGAAGGTTCGCAGCCCGTACACGCCCGAGAACATCCAACAGAACAGCCCATTGGAGTCGCCCGCCAACACCTCCGGCGCCGATGTGTCCTTCGCCCAGTTGAACATCACGATGCGTTCCCAGAGATGAACTTGAGCCCACCGCCGACGAGATTCGAGACCTCGGCGAGGGCGTCATCGTGCCCGGTCTCACCATCGAATACGGCGGCCAGGTCTTCGAAGACTTGGAGTTCCCTGCCAGTGAGGTGCTCGGCATTCTGGCGGCCATCCTCATCCTCCTGGTCGCCTTCGGTTCGGTGGTGGCAATGGGTCTGCCCATCGGCACAGCCCTGATCGGCCTCGGGATCGCGATGTCCACGGTGGCCCTCGCTTCTCGCGGGGTCGACGTTCCCGAAGTGGGCCCCCAGGTGGCGGCGATGATCGGCCTCGGAGTGGGTATCGACTACGCCCTGTTCATCGTCACTCGCTTCCGTGAACACCTCCACATGGGTGAGGACCCCGAGACCGCCACTGTCGCCGCGGTCAACTCGGCGGGGCGGGCAGTCATGTTCGCCGGCACTGACCGTGATCATCTCCCTGCTCGGCCTGTTCCTCATGGGGCTCTCGTTCGTCGCGCGGCATCGCCGCTGCCGGAGCTGTCGGGCGTGCTGGTGATGATGCTCGCCTCCGTCACCCTGCTGCCCGCACTCCTGGGCTTCGCCGCCCGGCGGATCGACAACACTTCGCGCGCTGCAGCCATCGGCGTTGGCGCTGTTCGTCGCCTGCGGGCTCGCCGGGGTCGCTCTCGACGAGGTCGGGTTCATGCTCCTGCTCGGCATCGCCTGGGCCTTGCGCGATGGTTGCCATCAGCTACCTGCCCTTCGCCCGTGGCCTGCGCCGCACCCTTCCCCACCGCCACGAAAAGCGCGCGAGGAGCGCATTCTGGTACCGCTGGAGCAGGTTCATCCAGCACCGCCCGTGGCCGTTCTTCACCGCCGGCGTCACGGTGCTGGTGGTGCTCGGCCTACCCCTGTTCTCGATCCGGCTCGGGCTTCGGCGACAGCGGCAACCTGCCCGAAGAGTCCACCGTGCGCCGGGCCTACGACCTGATCGCCGACTCATTCGGACCTGGCTCGAACGGGCCCCTCTTCCTGGTCAGCACCGACCCTGGGGCCGACGCCAACCTCGATCGCGGCAGTCGACGCCGCATTGGCCGCTCGACGCCGAAGTCGCCCTCGCTACTCCGGGCATGCAGATCGCTCCCGACACGTGGGTCTGGCAGGTCTACCCGAGAGGTGCGCCCCAAGACGAAGGCACCGAACAACTGGTCCAACGGCTGCGCGGCGACGTGCTGCTCGACGAGACCGGCCTCGAGGTGGTGGTCGGTGGCTGGACCGCCGGCGGCATCGACTTCTCCGCCTACATCGGCGACCGCCTGCCGTATCTCATCGGCACCGTGCTGCTGCTCAGCTTCATCCTGTTGATGGCCGTCTTCCGCAGCATCCTCGTGCCGCTGAAGGCGGTCATCATGAACCTGCTGTCGTCGGTGCGGCCTATGGCGTCGTCGTCGCCGTGTTCCAGTGGGGGTGGGGATTGGGCCTGCTCGGCCTGGACAGGGCCGGGCCGGTCGAGCCGTGGGCGCCGATGATGCTGTTCGCCATCGTGTTCGGCCTGTCGATGGACTATGAGGTGTTCCTGCTGTCGCGGATGAAGGAGGAGTACGACCGCACCGGCGACAACGCCACGGCCGTGGCCGACGGGCTGGCAGCGACCGCGCGGGTCATCACCGCCGCGGCTCTCATCATGGTCTGTGTGTTCTCCGCCTTCGTCCTCGGCGACGAACGCTCGATCAAGCTGTTCGGTACTCGGCATGGCCGTCGCCGTGCTCGTCGATGCCACCGTCGTGCGCATGGTGCTGGTGCCGGCCACGATGGAGCTGCTCGGCGACCGCAACTGGTGGCTGCCGAAGTGGCTGGACCGCATCCTGCCCCACATCAACGTGGAGGGGTATTTCCCCGACGCCGAGGTCTCTCCACCGCCAGCCGACGCGGCATCTCTCCTTGACAAGGCCCGGTCCCGATCACCTAGCGATACACGCCAATGTCCCGGCCCCTCGTCATCGTCGAATCGCCAGCCAAGGCGAAAACCATCTCCAAGTTCCTCGGGGAACGCCTTCGACGTGCGCGCCTCGGTGGGGCATGTCGCCGACCTGCCGAGCAAGGGATTGCAGATCGACGTCGACAACGGGTTCAAGCCCACCTACGAGCTAACCGTGCGCGGCAAGGAGGTGGTCAGGGACCTCAAGGCGGCGATGAAGGACGCCAGCGAGCTCTACCTCGCCACCGACGAAGACCGCGAGGGCGAAGCCATCAGCTGGCACCTGCTCGAGTACCTGAAGCCGAAGATCCCGGTGAAGCGGATGGTGTTCCACGAGATCACCAAGTCGGCCATCGACCATGCGGTCGACAACCCGCGCGGTCTCGACTACGGCCTCGTCGACGCCGCGGAGACCCGCCGCCTGCTCGACCGCCTGTACGGCTACGAGATCTCTCCGGTGCTGTGGCGCAGGGTGAACCGAGGTCTTTCTGCAGGGCGGGTGCAGAGCCCCAGTGTGCGCCTCATCGTCGAGCGAGAGCGCGAGCGCATCGCCTTCGTCGCTGCCGGCTACTGGGACATCGAGCTGCTCACCGGCACGGCCCCGGCCTTCACCGCCGACCTGGTGACCCTCGATGGCACCAAGGTGGCCACCGGTAAGGACTTCAACCAGGACGGTACGCCGAAGAAGAACGTCGTCGTCGTGCCAGAAGCCAGGGCACGGGGATTAGCGACCGCACTGAATGGCGCCGAGTTCCGCGTGATCTCGGTGGAGGAAAAGCCCTACCGCTCGTCGCCCAAGGCACCGTTCATGACCAGCACCCTGCAGCAGGAGGGCGGCCGCAAGCTGCGTCTCAGCGCCAGTCAGGTCATGCGCCTGGCCCAGGGTCTCTACGAGCGTGGCTACATCACCTACATGCGCACCGACAATGTCGTGTTGAGCAACGAGGCGCTCGCCGCGGTTCGCTCCGAGGTGCAGAGCGGCTATGGCGCCCAGTATCCTGTCGCCGTCGCCGCGCCAGTACAGCACCAAGGTGAAGAACGCCCAAGAGGCCCACGAGGCCATCCGGCCCGACCACCCCCCTGCGCGGCCCGGACTCGCTGGCAGGCGAGCTGAACGGCCAGGAGCTGTCGCATGTACCGGCTGATCTGGCAGCGCACCCTGGCGTCGCAGATGGCCGATGCCGCTGGCATGACCACAGCGGTGCGGCTCGGGGCCGTCGCCGTCGAGGCCGACGGGAACTCCATCGACACCGAGTTCGCCGCCAGCGGCACCACCATCACCTTCGCCGGCTACCGCCAGGTCTATGTCGAGAGCTCCGACGACGACGGTGGCGGCACTTCGCCCGGAGAGGCAGAACGCGAGGCCCTGCTACCCCGCTCACCACGGCCAGTCGGTGCCGGTGCAATCACTGACTCCCAACGGTCACACCACCACACCCCCCGCCCGCTACACCGAGGCATCGCTGGTGAAGCGCCTCGAGGAGCTCGGCATCGGCCGCCCGAGCACGTGGGCATCGATCATCCAGACCGTGCAGGACCGCGGCTACGTGTGGAAGAAGGGCCAGGCGCTGGTGCCGACCTGGACCGCCTTCGCCGTCGTGGGTCTGATGGAGAAGCACTTCGACGAGCTGGTCGACTACGAGTTCACTGCCCGCATCGAGGAAGACCTGGACTCCATCGCCCGCAACGAACGCCAGAAGCAGGACTGGCTGAGGGACTTCTACTTCGGTGACGAGGTGGGGGCCTGCCCGGGTTGAAGCGGCTGGTCGAGGAGAACCTCGACTACATCGACGCGGCCGAGATCAACACCTTCCCCATCGGCCTCGACCCCGACGGCAACGAGATCGTGGTCAAGCCGGGCAAGTACGGGCCCTACGTCAAGCGGGGCGACGACACCGCCAGCGTGCCCGACGACCTGACTCCCGACGAGCTCACCGTCGAGGTGGCGCTGAAGCTCCTCGCCGCACCCAAGAGCGACGAGCCGATCGGCGAGCTCGACGGCTACCCGGTCTTCGCCAAGAACGGCCGCTACGGCCCCTACGTGCAGTGGGGCACGCCCCGACAACCTGCCACCCGGGCTCGAGAAGCCGAAGATGGCCAGCCTGTTCAAGACGATGGTGTTCGAACGCCTCACCATCGACGAGGCCGAGGCCCTGCTCCAGCTGCCCCGCACCCTGGGTGTCGACCCGGCCGACGGCGTGACGATCCTCGCCAACAACGGCCGCTACGGCCCCTACGTGCAGAAGGGCAAGGACTTCCGCAACATCGCCAACGAGGACCAACTGCTGACGATCACCCTCGACGAGGCGGTGGCAATCTTCTCCCAGCCGAAGGTCTTCCGTCGCGGTGGTGCCACGAACCTGGCGGCCAAGGGGCCGCTGCGCGAGTTCGGCAACGACCCGGCGAGCGGTAAGCCGGTGGTGGCCAAGGACGGCAAGTTCGGTGTGTACGTGACCGACGGCGAGACCAACGCCTCGCTCAGCAAGGGCGACCGTCTCGAGGCGATGCCGCCCGAGAGGGCCTTCGAACTGCTGGCCGTGCGCCGCGAGGCGATCATCGAAAAGGGCGGGCTGCCGGCCCGTAAGGCCGCGGCCACCAAGAAGGCAGCAGCGAAGAAGGCAGCCCCGCGCAAGGCGCCGGCGAAGAAGGCCACGGCCAAGAAGGCAGCTCCCCGCAAGAGCCCCTGAACTCGTTTGCGGCGGCTTCAAGCGGTCGCTGCAATGAGGTGGACGAATCAGCCGAGTACTACGACGGCCAGCACCCCGGCCAGCACCATCGCGCTGGCGATCATCTCACCTCGAACATGCTGCTCGCCGAGAAGGTGATGGGAGACGGTGAAGGTGAGCAACAGCTCCACCTGCCCGAGGGTGCGCACCTTGGCCGCGTTCTCCAACGCCAGCGCAATCGCCCAACAGGCCGACCCGCAAACGCTGAGAACCCCGACGACGGCACTGCTGCGCCAGTGGACGAACGCCAGCCTCACCTGTTCGCGTTCACGGGCCAGCAGATAGCTGCCGTGCACCACAGTCTGGATGGAGTTCATCACCGCCAAGGTGACGATGGCGCGCATCACCACCGGGCTGCCATCGAGGGCCTTGGTGGCTCCGCGGATGCCGATCGAGGCCAGGCCGAACAGGCCCCCGGCAGCGAGCCCGTAGAGCGCAGCCGGTTGGCGCACGGCTGCCCAGTTGAGCCCTTGCCCATTTGTGGCGAGCAGGGTCACGCCAACCATGCACACTGCGATGCCTGCCCAGCCACCAAGCCGGAGTGGCTCGCCGAGGAGGATGAGCGAGAACAACGCCACCTGCACCACCTCGGTCTTGGCGAACACCGTGCCCACCGCGAAGTCGCGGGCGTCGAAGGCGCGGATGAGGCAGACGGTGCCCACGACCTGGGCGATGCCGCCGAAGGCGATCGTCGGCCAGAAGCGCCCCTCGGCGACGGGAAGCCGAACGCCGGCCGACCAGGCCACCGCCACCGCAGCGAGGGAGAGCGGCGCCCCGTACACATAACGCACGAACCCGGCGCCGCTGACGGACAAAAGGGCACGTAAGCGATGCTGCAGGGCGGTTCGCGAGGTTTGCAGGGCTGCCGCGACGAGGGTGACGGGGATCCACATTCGATCTCATATCTCGGGATATCAATCTCAGACACAGCGTACACCGACGCGCTGGGTATGGTGCGCTCGATATGTCGACAGGTCGCTACATCGCTCTCGAAGGTGCCGAAGGCTGCGGCAAGAGCACCCAGGCTGCCCGCCTTGCTCAAGCGCTCGGAGCGGTGCTCACACGCGAGACCGGCGGTACTGCAATCGGCGAGCGAATCCGCGCCATCCTCCACGACACCACGGTCACCAACCTCTCCCACCGCGCCGAGGCCCTGCTCACTGCCGCCGACCGGGCACAGCACATCGACGAGATCGTCGCTCCTGCGCTCGGCGCCGGGCGTCACGTGGTGAGCGATCGCAGCGTCTACTCCACCCTCGCCTACCAGGGATTCGGTCGCGGTCTCGCCGTTCACGAGGTGCGCGAAGTCAACGAGTGGGCGATCGGCGGCCGCTGGCCGGATCTCGTCCTGCTGGTCGACGCCGCCCCAGAAGTTCTCGAACGTCGCATGCGCGGCCGCCAACTCGACCGCTTCGAGCAGGAGGGCGCCGACTTCCACCGCCGGGTGCGCGACGGCTTTCGCCGCATGGCCGACGACGAGCCCGAGAGGTGGGTGGTGATCGACGGCTCCCGCCCTCCCGACGAAGTCGCCAAAGCCACCCGCCGCGCGGTAGCCGAGAGGCTGGCTATCTAGTGTTCGCCGAGTACGCCCGTTCGGTGTGGGACGGCGTCATCGGCCAGTCGCGAGCCGTCGAGCAGCTAACCCGCGCCGCCGCCAACCCGGTGCACGCATACCTCTTCGTCGGGCCGGCGGGCTGCACCAAGAACGAAGCGGCACGGGCCTTCGCTGCGCTCCTGCTGACCGGGCACGACGATCCCGACGGCCGCGATGCGCGGCTGGTGCTTGCCGGCGGGCACCCCGACGTCAGCGAGATCGAGCGCTCCGGTGCGCGGATCTCGGCCGACCAGGTCGCCGACATCATCCGCACCACCTCGCTCGTGCCGGTCGAGGGCAGCCGCAAGGTGATGGTGCTGCACGAGTTCCACCTCCTCGATGCCAACGCCGCGGCGCGCCTGTTGAAGACCATCGAGGAGCCACCTCCGAGCGCGGTGTTCATCATCGTCGCCGACCAGGTGCCGCCGGAACTGGTCACCATCGCATCGCGCTCGTGTACGCATCGAGTTCGCCGCGATCCCCGAGGCAACCATCCGCGAGGTGCTCGAGGCCGAAGGTGTCGCCCCCGCAACGGCTGCGCTCGCCGCCCGCTGCAGGGGAGGGGAACCTCACTCGTGCCCGGGTGCTGGCCACCGACCCCGGCCTCGTCCAGAGGCGCAACTCGTTCGCCTCCACCCCCCATCGCATCGATGGCACCGGGGCCACCGTGGTTGCCCTGTGCAACGAGCTGAACGGGCTCATCGAAGACGCCGCCACCCCCCTCGCCGCCCGTCATGCCGAAGAGATCACCGCGCTCGAAGCCCGCGTTGCAGCCGGCGGCGAACGTGGCAGCGGGCGTAAGCAACTCGAGGAACGCCACAAGCGCGAGCTGCGCCGGCATCGCACCGACGAGCTGCGGAGTGGCCTGGCGGTGATCGCCGGTGTGTACCGCGACGCTCTCGTCGCCGGCAACATGCCGCGCCCTGAGGCCGCCGCCAATGCCGTGAAGAGGGTCCACGTCGCCCTCGATGCCCTCGAGCGAAACCCCAACGAACTGCTCCTGTTACAGGCCCTGCTGCTCGATCTGCCGTCCCTCCCGGACTGACCGTTGACCGCCCCGGCGCCGGGTGGTCGCTCGGCGGCCCGCCGCTAGCATTGCCGCCTGTGCCCAGATAGCTCAGTCGGTAGAGCAACGCACTCGTAATGCGTAGGTCGAGGGTTCGACTCCCTCTCTGGGCTCCAGACACGTCATTTGGTGAGTACCCGGCTCGTGTTGGGGAAGGTCGAAGGTTGGCCGCCATTCACCGTCTTCAGCCAGACATCACCCCTTCTCGGCTTTGCCGAACCTGCCCGATGAACTGTCGAGTAACCGCGGTACGAAACGTCAGGACTCTGCCGGGGCGTCGGGCGGCTCTCGCTCCGGAATTTGCCGATCCTGGCGATCTTGCGTTCGGTGTCTGACCGACGGATGGGATCCGTGATACGCCCGAGCCGCACACCGGCCAGAAGGTAGGCGATCTTGCTATAGTCCTTCAGCGGTGTTCTGTTGTTGCCGAACACCGAACACTGCGATATCTTCTTGTCTATGCGAACCGATGCCACCGAGCTACACGACGGGGCGCTTCGAGCGCTCGTGGAGGCACTCTCAGCATCGGGAGTTGAGACAGGCGTCCCTTCCAATCCGCAAGGTCCCGACCTGGTGGTCGAGGGGCCAGGACAGCGGGTCGTCGTGGAAGTCAAGGCAGTGAGTGTTGCCGACCCTGCCCGGGTTGCCCGGCTGATTGAGGCCCACCGAGAGCGTCAGGACGGTGAGGTGCGGGAGGTCTGCGTTCTGGTGGCCGATGAGATCACCAAATCCACGCGCCAGCTGCTTCGAGATGAGGGCTGGGGCTATCTCGACCGGCGTGGCCGTCTGTGGTTCAGTGCTGCGGGAATCCGCATCAATGACACCGAACTCGCCGCAATGCCGCGTGAAGGAACACTCGGCCGGCCGGCCGAACCGATCACCGGTCGAGCCGGGCTGGGTGTGGCATTGCAGCTCCTCATGCACCCAGACCGAGCGGCCGGTGTGCGTGAACTCGCCCGTCGCGTCGGCTGTTCTCCGTCGTCGGCGCACGCTGCACTTGCGAGGTTGCGAGACGCGGCACTCGTCGAACCAGACGGCCGACCCTTGGTGCCAGCGCTGTTTTGGGCGGTCGCCGAAGTGTGGCATCCGGTCCGTTACCCGATTGCGCGCGAACCGGCGCCTGGGGACATCCTGATGGACAACCAGAAGGGCAGCGGATGGGTCGTGAGCGGTGACGTGGCCGCCGCGGCCTGGGGAGCGCCGATCGCAGTCGGCAGTGCAAGCCCACCCGATCTCTACGCTCCAACGACGCGAGATCTGCGGCAGGCCATCCGAAGAGTCGGTGAAGCAAGCTGGGCTGATCGAGCTGCCACGGTCGCCAACGCAGGCGTGGTTGCCGTCACTTCCGAGCGCGAGCTGCAACATCAATCGCTAGCCACCCCATGGCTCCATTGGCCGCTGGCCCATCCCGTTGTTGTTGCGCTCGATCTCGCCCAGGACAAGTCGCGTGGCCGTGAGATCCTGGAGGACTGGAGGAGCCCGAGTGGGTACACGCGAGTCTGGTGATGTAGTCGTCCTCCTTGACAGTCCAGACGGGCGGGTGACGCGACTCGTCCGGACTGCCGGTCTCGTACGAGTTCACGCCGGCGTGCCGGTCGCGCTCATCGGTGGCATGGCCGTCCTATGCCGAGTGCCGAGTGGTCCGCAGCGGGCCACGCAAGACGTCGACGTGGTGTCGGAGGAGAGTGCTGAGGTCGTGGCTGCCAGCGGTAAGGCGGCGGACAACCTCGTCAGCACGAAGTTGGCGCAGCGCGACCCCACGTCGGCCTCAACCCGACTCTTTTCGGGGAAACCAAGGTGGAGATCATCGAGACGATGGCGGTGCCACCGAGCGACGCTGCCGACGTTGAGCCCGAGAGGGCGCGCCTGTTCGTATTGGCCCACAGATGGGCACTCGAGTCGGCAACCGACTGCACCATCACGGTCGCGAACACCGACGTCAGCGAGACAGTGCCGGTCGCATCGCCAGCGGCGCTTGTTGCCATGAAGCTGCACTCGATTCAGGACCGCTCGGACGACCGAAAGCGGGCTTCCGACGCCTGGGACATCTACAGACTTCTCGAGTCACGCAACCGCTCGGGAGAGATCTCTCATACTCTCGCTGCTGGGCCCGACACGCTGGCCGAACTTGCTTCGACTGCGCTCGGTCGCGTGTTCGCAACAGCGGTGACCCAGACACGGCATTGGGTAGTCGGCTTCGGGGAGCCCGCGTGGCGAGAAATTCTGACCCCCGAAGCGCTCACCGAACTCGCCGAGGAATTCTCCGACTACCTCCGCTAACCGACCGCAGATTGTACGCCTTGGGCAACCGGGGTGCCCGGCGAACCATGTCGTGGTCGCTATCGAGTACTGCGACACGGTTGCATGGGCGATTGCCAGCGGGTTCTCGGCCCTGTGGGAAGACGATGACGCACGCACCGGAGAAACACCGCTCGGCTACAGCGTTCACGCCCGCAGCACTCGTAATGCGTAGGTCGAGAGTTCGACTCCCTCTCTGGGCTCCAGAAACCCAACGTTTCAAGCGGGGTGGACCGAGTCCGCCGAAGCGGGTGGCACTCTCCTGCTTCGGACGGCGTCGGCCACTCGAGAACCTGCGGCGGCCGGGTCCTCGTGTTCCCAGACCCTCACGACCAGCCAACCGGCGGCGGCGAGGCGGCCGTCGGTGTCCGCGTCGCGCTTGACGTTCTTCGCCAGCTTCTCGGCCCACCAGGCCTCGTTCGCTGAAGGTGCGGTCCCGTGTTGGGGGCACGAGTGCCAGAAGCAGCCATCGACGAAGACGGCCACCTTCGCTCCGGCGAACACGATGTCGGCCGTCCGTCGCAGCTCCGGGAGTGGTCGCACGTGAATCCTGTAGCGAAGGCCGAGGGCGTGCAGCGTGCTTCGAAGGCGCCTCTCAGGCTCTGTGTCGCGGGTTGCCTGAAGGCTCATGCGTTTGCTGGCCGATGAGGGCCGGGGCATGTTGAAACTGGCGTCGTTGGAGCCCGCGTCAGGTGTAGACGGCGGGGCCGGGTTCGGGCATATCTCCGGGTCGGGCAAGCCTCCATGATGCCCCGGCGATCGCCGCTGTCCTGTCACCATCGCCCCGATCGCGTACTACCCGGCAGGAAATCCACGAGCCCTTTGGCGGGATCGCGAGACCAAGATCGGCGGCGATTCGAGGGTGCGACTGTTGATGCCCGAGCACGATCACTCCCTCGGCTCGCAAGGCCTTTCGAGCGTCACGCACCCGCTTGGGACCATCGTCCTGCCTCGCGACCGCGAGCACGACCTCTCGTCGCACGATCCGTTGTTGCACAAGGCGAAACAGCTCGTTGACTCGGCGCTGGCCAGAGAAGGCGGGATTAAGGATGGAGTCACGTGTGCCGTCGTCGAGATGAAGCAGAAGGTTCTCGGCGAGGTGCCCCCCGCCAACAAGCCACGTCATCGCCGACAACCCTTCGTCATTCAGGCGACGCTTCTTGTCCTTGTTCAATCCAGCCCTCAGCCGGGCATCACCAGCACGCAGGATGCCGACCCGAAACTCCGACCGGTTGTCGTTTGCCGTCAGGCACAGGCACAGTTCACCTACGGCCTCGGTCGGGATCATCCAGGCGCCGGATCTCATCGACCATTTGGAGTCCACCTCTTGTTCGTCGACCAGGTAGTCCAGTCGTCTGCCGCGCTGCAGCCCGAACTCATCTTGGACGACAATCTCGACCTTGGTGCCGATGTAGGTCTTCTCAACCTTGCCGAGCTGCTCGATTCGGTAGCGACCGGTTCGCTGGCCGTCGAAGACTTCGTCGAAGCTCTGACGGATGGCGGCGGCGAATCGCTCCTCGAAGCGCGCTTGGTTGCGAAACCAGGCGACTGCCCTCTCGAGTCCCTCATCTTGGAGCATCGCCGGCAGCTACTCGGGCTCGCTCTCCGAGAAGGCGTGCTCGAACACGTAGTCGGCGATGGCCTTGCCGAGCAAAGGCGGAACGGCATTGCCGATCTGACGGGCTATCTGAATCTTGGTGCCTTCGAAGATGTACCAGTCCGGGAAGGACTGGAGGCGCGCCGCTTCCCTGTGTGAGATCACGCGGTTGGCCGTCGGGTGAAGGTAACGCCCCTTCTCCGGCTTGAAGAACTCGGTGCGGATGGTCGCAGATGGCCGATCCCACCTCATCCTGCCCATCACGTCGGTCGTGCCCGTGGGCTTGTTCAGCCAGCAGGCTGGGGTGATGTCGGGTCGGTTCCGCATCAGGTCGAAGCGATTGCCGCCGGGCGGAATCGCCTGGTACCGCTCCATCGATGTGGCCAGGGGCCGCCGACCGAAGTGAAGATGCTGACCATCGTCGCTGATGATCGGATCGGTGCCTCGCGTGCGCGAGGGAAGGTCGCCGATTGCATCCTTCACCGTGACGTATGGGCGACCCGACTCGGACGATGCGGGCCATGCGTAGGCGGCGGGGGCCACGGCAGAGGCGAGTGCTGGTCGCGGATCGCCACGAGGATTCCCCGTCGTCGGCTCTGCGGCACCCCGTAGTCGGCGGCGTTGAGGACCCCGTACGCGACCGTGTAGGCACTGAGTTCCGTGTCCGTATCGAGGAGCTCGAGCAGCTCCTCGAACTGCGCCGAGCGCTGGAACTCGGGCACGTTCTCAATCACGAACACCTTCGGCCGGATCGTTCTTACTGCGTCGAGGAAGTGCTTCCACAGTCCATTCATCTGGGTACGGCTCTCGTCGTCGCGATCACGTCCCAACGGGCTGAAGCCCTGACAAGGTGGCCCTCCGATGATCACGTCGGCCTCGGGATACTGAGGGCCGTACTCGATGTCGCCGTCGAACACGTCGCAGCCGAAGTTGCGCTCGAATGTGGCGGCCGCTGCAAGGTCGTGTTCGACGGCGAACACCGGTGCGAAGCCGCAGTCCGCGAGGTGGAAGCCGAGGCTCAGGCCGCCGGCACCGGCAAACAGGTCGACGGTCGTAATCGTTCGCTGTGTTGCACCTCCGTGTGGCGACAACCGGCTTCGCCTCGAACATTGTCATCTGCCTAGTACTCCGGGGTGGTCGCATCGCCAGCTCCTCCAAGATGGGTGGTCCGAGGGGAAGTGGCTTGAACTTACGCGAGGGGTGTGACAACGAAGCCAGGGCCGGCGCTGCCAACGCCTTCACCTTAGATGAGCAGCCCTGGGTCACCTGGAGACTCTTGTGGGCTCCAACCCGATTGCTGTGGTCCGGGCCCCTCCGGGTACGATCCCGTCGAAAATTGAAACACCTGCGGGGTCGGGTGGAAGTCCCGACCGGCGGTTACAGCCCGCGAACCTGTCGCTCTTCGGACGCCAGGCCGATCCGGTGAGATTCCGGGGCCGACGGTCATAGTCCGGATGGGAGCAGGATGCAGTGGTGGTCGAGGGACTTTCCCTCTCTTCCACCGTGCGCGGTCGCTTCCACCCTTGCATTTACCGGGACGGCAGCATGGACCACACAACGGCAATGACGATCGCGATAGAGGTGGCCTCCGGCGTGCGCAGGTTCACGTCGCCCAACCCGTGGGTTGGAGCCGTCGTACTGTCGGCGCAGGGCGATGTGGTGGCCACCGGCGCCACGGAACCTGCGGGCGGCGCCCACGCCGAAGTCGTCGCCTTGAGATCGGCCGGACCAGAGGCTCGCGGCGGCACCATCGCCGTAACCCTCGAGCCGTGTTCTCATCATGGGCGCACCCCACCCTGTGTCGACGCCATCATCGCCGCCGGCGTCGCCCGGGTGGTCGTCGGCGTCACGGACCCCGACCCTCGCGTTGCCGGGGCAGGTCTGGCCGCTCTGCGCCAGGCCGGAATCGAAGTCGTCGAGGGGGTGCTCGCCGATCGGGTGGCAGACCAGCTTGCCCCGTACCTGCACCACCGCCGAACAGGGCGTCCCTACGTGGTCTGCAAGGTCGCCGCCACCCTCGACGGTGGCACAGCTGCACCCGACGGCTCGTCCCAATGGATCACCGGCCCCTCAGCCCGCACCGATGTCCACCGGCTGAGGGCGGAGAGCGACGCGATCCTGGTCGGTGCCGGAACCGTGCGGGCCGACGACCCCTCTCTCACGGTCCGCCATGTGGAGGGACGGGATCCGATGCGCATAGTGCTCGGCCTTGCACCGCCCGAGGCCCGCGTGCGGCCATGCTTGGAGTGGACCGACAGCCTCGAAGCCCTCCTCGAGAAGCTGGGTGGGCAGGGCGTACTGCAGTTGCTCGTCGAGGGCGGGGCGACGGTCGTCAGGTCGTTCCACGACGCCGGGCTGATCGACCTCTATGTGATCTACCTCGCACCCGCCTTCTTCGGCGGCGACGGCGCACGGCCCCTACTCGCCGGCACGACGGCAGCGACGATCGACGACATCTGGCGGGGCCGCTTCATCGACGTCGAACACTTCGGTGACGACCTGCGTATCGAGCTCGTCCCCCAGACTTCTCCCCGCCACAACAAGTCGCGAACCCAGGCAACAGGAGCAACCCAATGACCATCCGTTTCGACCCCATCGAGGTGGCGCTCGAGACGATCGCCGCCGGTGGAATCGTCGTCGTCGCCGACGATGAGGATCGCGAGAACGAAGGCGACCTGATCATGGCCGCCGACGCCGCCACCCCGGAGGCGATCGCGTTCATCGTGAGGCACACGTCCGGTCTGATCTGCATAGGCCTCACCGGCGACAGATGCGACCAACTCCGCCTTCCACCGATGGTGGCCCACGGCGCGAACACCGAAGCCCAAGGCACGGCGTTCACCGTCTCCGTCGATCTCTCCGCAGGCACGACCACCGGCATCTCCGCCGGCGACCGCGCCGCCACCCTGAGAGCGCTCGCCGATCCGACAACTGTGGGAACCGAGTTCAACCGCCCAGGACACGTGTTCCCACTGCGCGCCCGCCCCGGTGGAGTCCTCCAGCGTGCCGGCCACACCGAAGCCGCGGTAGACCTCGCTCGGCTCGCCGGCCACCAGCCCGCAGGTGCGCTCTGCGAGCTCGTCCACGACGATGGCACCATGCGTCGCGGCGACGACCTGAGAGTCTTCGCCGACGAGCACCACCTGCCACTCGTCTCGATCAGCGACATCATCCGCTACCGAAGGAACAGTGAGAAGCTCGTCGCCCGCACGGCGACAGCCCGCCTACCAACTGAGTGGGGCGAGTTCCGGTGCCACTCGTTCCAGAGCCTCATCGACGGCGACACCCACCTGGCTCTGTCGATGGGCGATGTTCGCGGCGACGAGCCGGTCCTGGTCCGCGTCCACAGCGAATGCCTCACCGGCGACGTCTTCGGCAGTGTCAAGTGCGACTGCGGACCACAGCTCCACGAAGCGATGCGACTCATCGCCGAGATCGGGTGCGGAATCGTCGTCTACCTGAGGGGCCATGAAGGTCGCGGAATCGGTATCGACCACAAGCTGCGCGCCTACGAGTTGCAGGATCAAGGGTTCGACACCGTCGACGCCAACCTCGAGCTCGGCCTCCCGGTCGACAGCCGCGAGTACGGCATCGGCGCCCAGATCCTCTCCGAACTAGGGGTCACCCACCTCCGCCTGCTCACCAACAACCCAGCCAAGTACGCCAGTCTCCAAGGGTTCGGCCTCACCATCACCGAACGGGTTGCCATCCACCCCTGCGTGCACCCCGAAGCCGAGCAGTACATGCGCACCAAGCGCGACCGCCTCGGGCACCTCCTCCCCGACGACGAGGCCCTGCGCCAACCCACCGGGAAGCAGAGATGAACACCCCGCAGTACCACACCGGCCCGCGCGCACATCAGGTCCAGCTCGACGGTCGCGGCCGCCGGTTCGCGCTCGTGTGCAGCCGGTTCAACGACGTGATCGTCGACCAGCTCCAACGTGGTGCACGAGATGCCCTACTCGAGCATTCCGTCGCGGCCGACGACATCGAGACCATCTGGGTACCGGGCGCGTGGGAGATCCCCCAGGCAGCCAAGGCTGCCGCCGAGTCCAACCGCTTCGATGCCGTGATCGCCCTTGGTGCGGTCATCCGTGGCGACACCTATCACTTCGAGATCATCGCCGACCAGAGCGCATCCGGGCTCACTCGCGTCGCTCTCGACACCGGCGTGGTCGTGGCCAACGGCATCATCACCGTCAACACGATGGATCAGGCCCTCCAACGATCCGGCAGCGACGCCGGGAACAAGGGGGCCGAAGCGGCTCTGGCCGCACTCGAAACCGTGGCCGTCGTCGGCGAGCTACGGTCAGCCCAGAAAACGACAGACCTGCGGGGGTAGACGGTGACCAAGTTCCCGACCGAGCGGATCCGCAACCTGGTCCTTGTGGGCCATGCCGGTGCCGGCAAGACGACCCTGGCCGAGGCCTTGCTCGCCCGCGCCGGGGCAATCCCCCGGGCCGGCCGGGTCGACGATGGTACGAGCCTGCTGGACTACGACCCCGAGGCGGCCAAGCGCCACATCTCGCTTGCCCTCGCCGTCGCCCCGTTCGAGTGGACCGCCACCGATGCCAAGACCTACAAGGTCAACCTAATCGACACCCCCGGGTCGATCGACTTCCTGGGTGAGGTCGACGCCGCATTTGCAGTAGCCGATCTTGCCGTGTTCGTTGTCAGCGCGGTCGAGGGCGTCGAACCCCAGACCGAGATGCTGTGGCGCGCCGCTGTTGCCCTCAAGCTGCCGCGCATGGTGTTCGTCACCAAGGAGGACAAGGACCGCGCCGACTTCCACCGTGTTCTCGCCCAGCTCCGCACCACCTTCGGCCAGGGCATCGCTCCCCTCGAGCTACCCCTCGGCGAGGCCGCCACTTTGCACGGTGTGGCCGACGTGCTCTCCGAGGAGGCCTTCGACTACGAGCCGGGCGGCCAGCACCACACCGGGCCGATGCCGGCCGACGTCGCCGAGGAGGAACACACCCTCCACGATGCGCTGGTCGAGGAGATCGTCTCCGGCGACGACGATCAGCTCGAGCGTTACCTCGGCGGGAGACATACCGTCCGTCGCCGAGCTCGAGCGCACGCTCGCCCATGAGGTCCTCGACTGCCTCGAGTTCCCGGTGCTGCTCGGCTCGGCAACCACCGGAGTCGGCATCGATCGCCTGGCCGATTTCATCTGCGAGCTCGGTCCCTCACCCGCGGACCGACCCACCGAGGTCACGGCCGGCGAGGGCACCGTCGCCGTCGCGGCCGACGCCAGTGGCAAGCCCCTCGCCTACGTGTTCAAGACCATCGCCGATCCCTTCATCGGCCAACTCTCGGTGTTCAAGGTGCTCTCCGGCACGATCAAGCCCGACGACCGCTTGTTGAACAGCACGACAGGCGCGGAAGAACGGCTGCACAGCCTGTTCCTGCTCCGCGGCAAGGAGCAGACCGGCGTCACCGAGGTGGTGGCCGGAGACATCGCCGCAGTGGCGAAGCTGGCCAACACCCACACCGCCGACACGTTGGCGCCCAAGGGTTCGCCGGTGAAGGTCATACCGCCGACCCGCCGCTCGCCCCAGTTCGGAGTGGCCATCGTGCCCCACACCCAGGGCGACGACGACAAGCTCGGCAATGCCCTCGCCAAGCTTCAGGCGGAGGATCCTTCGCTGTGGGTCGACCGCGTGGAAGAGACCGGACAGACCGTTCTGCGCGGCCTCGGCGACACCCATGTCAGCGTGGCGATCGAGCGCATGGCGCGCAAGTTCGGGGTCAACGTCGACACCACCGACTTGCGTATCGCCTTCCGGGAAACGGTCAGCGGCCAGGCGGCCGCCGAGGGCAAGCTGAAGAAGCAGAGCGGCGGTCACGGCCAGTTCGCGGTGGTGAGTCTTAGGGTCGCACCCCTGCCTCGCGGCGACGGGTTCAAGTTCATCGACGCCATCGTCGGCGGCACCATCCCCCGCAACTACCTACCGTCGATACAGGCCGGTATCGAGGAGACGATGGCCAAGGGAGGGGTGCACGGCTTCCCCGTCGTCGACGTGTCGGTGGAGTGCTACGACGGCAAGTACCACTCGGTCGATTCGAGCGACATGGCGTTCAAGACGGCGGCATCACTTGGTTTCAAGGAGGCATTGGCGGCGGCCGGGGTGGTGGTGCTCGAGCCCATCTCCCAGCTCACCGTCACTGTCCCAGCGGCGTTCCAGGGCGACGTCATGGGCGACATCACCTCGAGGCGCGGCAGGGTGCAGGGCAGCGCCACCAACGAACACGGCGAGCAGGAGATCGCGGCTCTGGTGCCGGCCAGCGAACTACCGCGCTACGCCATCGACCTGCGCTCGATGACCGGCGGTCGCGGCCAGTTCAGTGTGCAGCACGACCACTACGACTCCCTGCCGCCTCACCTGATCGACAAGGCCAGGCAGTCTTTGCCCAAGCACTGACCACCGACGCAGCGCGTCAGGGTTGCGCGGATGGCGTCGATGGCGCCATGACAAGAGGGGGAAGCCACTCCTCGAGCCTCTCCCAGATCGCCGCCTCGCTCTTCGCCAGCAGGTGACCATCACCCGGTAGGCGCACGACCTCGCCGTGCCCGGCGAGCAGCTTCACCATCTCGCTGGCTTCGATGGGCAGGATCTCGTCGCGCTCACCGTGGAACAACAGCAACGGCACGCCGCCTAGGCCGGCGGCGAGCTCGCAGCCGGCCGACTGGGTTGAGAACGTCGCCACTCCGGCGACCATCTCGCGCAACCCGACGCCGACCCTCACCGCCACCGCCCCGCCGAAGCTGTGACCCATCAGCACGACCTTTTCGGCACCAGCACCACCGATGGCCAATTGGGCCGCAGCGGCAACGTCGACACAGCACTGATCCATCTCGTTGGGCTGCCGGTAGCCGACGCGCAGCACAGGCACCCCGCGCTCCGCCCACTGCACCCCGAGGCGATGGTAGAGGGCTTCTCCCGGGCCGAGCACCCCACCCATTGCTCCTCCGCACAGCACCAGTGCACCGGACTGGCGGGGCACCCCCTCGGCAGGCTCGTGCCACAAGATGGTCAACAAGCCGCGCATCGTGTACATCTCGACATGCCTCAGCGCCGGGGTGACCATGACATCGCTCGAACCCATCACCTGTAGGGCATCCAGAGGGGTGAAGAGCTTGTCACCATCGCCGGTTCCTCCGGTACTGGCCGGGTCGTTCATCGTCGCTACCCTAACCACACCCATGTCGGACCCTTCACCCCGCCTCACCGGCCGCGAGGTCCATGACCTGGCCGTGCGTATCGCCCTCTCCTGGCGCGCCCTGCGCCGCGATGCATCCACAGGTGAGCTGCGCGACTTCCTGTACGGCACCGAGGACGGGGCAATCGAACAGGGCCAGATGGACACCCTCGACCTGCTGGCGCTGCGGCCTGCGTGGAGGATGAGCGAGCTTGCCGAGGACCTTCGCGTCGACCCCTCCACCGCTACCCGCGCCGTACAGAGGTTGGTCAACGACGGCCTCGCCGTGAGGCGGGCGTGCTCCACCGACGGTCGTGTGGTGGAGGTCGAGATCAGCGAGCAAGGCAAGGAAGTCCACAAGGCCGTGTCCGAACGCCGGGTCGAGTTGATGAACCACATCCTCCAGCGCTATCGCTCCGAGGAACTGCCTGTGCTTGCCGACATGCTCGAACGCTTCGTCCGCGCAGGGAACGACTTCGTCTCCTCCCTCGACTCCAGCCTCGACTCCAGCTGAGCTACCCAGAGGGGTCGGGTAGGGTGCCGCCGATGGCAGACCGGGGTGAGTTCGCGAAACAAGCCACCCAGTACGCGCCCCACCTGTACAGCGCCGCCCTTCGCCTCACTCGCAACAGCTCCGATGCCGAAGATCTGGTGCAAGAGACCTATCTGCGCGCCTACCGCGGCTATGCCGGTTTCGAGGAGGGCACCAACCTGAGGGCGTGGCTGTTCCGCATCCTCACCAACACCTTCATCAACACCTACCGCGCCAAGCAACGCCGACCCCAAGAGACCGAACTCGACGACGTCGAGGACCTCTATCTCTACCGGCGGATCAGCAGCCTCGACACCGTCAGCCGCAGCGCGGAGGACACCATGTTCGACCTCTTCACCGACGACGAGGTCAAGTCGGCGTTGGAGAATCTGCCCGAGACCTTCCGCCTACCCGTCCTGCTGGCCGACGTGGAGGAGTTCTCCTACAAGGAGATCGCCGAGATGCTCGAGATACCGATCGGCACGGTCATGTCGCGCCTTCACCGGGGAAGAAAAGCGATGCAGAAGGCGTTGCTGGACTACGCGACCGAACGAGGCCTGCTGGTATCAGCCCCCTCACCCGACACGGAAGACACCGATGGCTGACTGCAACGAAACCCTCCGTGAGCTAGAGGCCTTCCTCGACGGTGAGCTCACCGAGCACACCCAGCAGGCCATCCATGCCCACCTCGGGGGGTGCGTCGACTGCTTCCAGGCCTTCGACTTCCACGCCGAACTGCGCCTCGTGATCACCGAGAAGTGCCTCAACGACGAGATTCCACCCAGCCTCTGGGCCAAGATCCAGCAGTGCTTCGGCGAGGACCTCGACGAGGGCGATGGCGACACCTGATCTGCCGGGGGCATACCCGCTTCCGGGCATCGGCCCCGGATTGGGTGCGGCGACGCGCTCAGTAGCTACGCTGGCGCCATGCTCGCCTTCCTCTGGCACGTCTGGATCGGTGTCCTGCTCACCGGCGTCGGTTTCGTGATGGTGCTCGGTCTCGTGGCCGGCTACCTGAAGAAGGTCGTCGCCCCCCAGTTTCCCGGCAAGCGCCAGCGCCAGGACTGACTCCCACGAACCCACTCCCGGTCGCCGGGACCAACGAGTCCAGCGCCACCACGGCAGCTCTGCTCGTCCGCTGCACCTTCCCCCCACCAGGCACTGAAGTCGCCTGCGCGGTCTCCGGCGGCGCCGACTCCACCGCCCTCCTCGTTCTGGCCGTGGCCGCCGGTCTCCATGTCACGGCACTCCACGTCGACCACGGCCTGAGGCCGGGTTCGGCCGCAGAGGCGGACCTGGTGAAGTCCACTGCCGACCGCCTCGGTGCCTCCTTTCGAGCCCTGACGGTGCACCTGCCGGAGGGGTCGAACCTCGAGGCCCGAGCCCGAGCCGCGCGGTACACCGCCCTACCACCAGGCGTGCTCACCGGCCACACCGCCGACGACCAGGCCGAGACCGTCCTGTTGAACCTGCTCCGCGGCGCCGGGGCGAGCGGAATGGCCGCCATGCGACCCGGGCCGCAGAGGCCTCTCTTGGGCCTGCGCCGCCACGAGACGGTTGGGCTGTGCAAGCAGATGGGGCTGGATCTGGTCCACGACCCGTCGAACAACGACCCGCGACACCTGCGCAACCGGGTACGCCATGAACTGCTGCCCCTGATGGACGCCCTCGCCCGCCGCGACCTGGTGCCGGTGCTCACCCGCCAAGCGGGCGTAGCCCGCGACGAGGCCGACCTGCTCGACGAGTTAGCGGCGGCCATCGACCCCACCGACGCCCGCGCGCTCGCCGCGTCACTTCCGGCCCTTGCCCGCCGGGCGGTGCGTCTGTGGCTGAGTGGCGAACATCCCCCGGACCTGGCCACGGTCGAGCGCGTCCTGGCCGTTGCCCGCGGCGATGCCGTGGGCACCGATATCGGGGGTGGGGTCAGGGTCACCCGCCACCGCCAGAAGTTGGTCCGTTCCAGCCCCACAGAACCACCTGTCGAACGAGTAACCTGAGCAGCGCATTCGTTGCCGATAGACCGTGGAGGAAGGCTGATGCCACCGAGGCTGCGCGGGAAGTGGGCGCTCGGCATTACGCCTCGCAACTTCACCTGGTTCATGAAAGACAAGCTCGCCGTCTGCGAGCGACCCGGCGGCTACGGCGACAACCATCGACGCGTCCGCCGCCAAGAAGAGATCATCTGGCTCCGCGAGAACGGCTTCGGCTGCGTCATCAGCATCATCCCGGCACCCCACAACCTGCACAACTACGACGAACTGGGCATGCCCTACCTGCATCGCCCCTTCACCGGCGAAGGCGACCTCGGTACATGGCTTCAGGGCTTCTACACCGAGGTACAGGGCCTGCTCGAGGCGAGCACGAAGGTTGTCGCCCACAACGAGGCAGTCGACGACCGCATCATCGGCATCCTCGGCGGCTACATCCGCTGGAGCCACATGGTCGACGACCCCAACCAGTGCATCAACCTCACCGAGCGCATCGCCAAGCGGCAACTCGATCCCTTCGCACGTGGGGTAATCCTCATGGCCCACGAACTCCACTGATCCACGGTTAGGCCTGCCGGCCTGCGCGCCCTGGGCTACGGCACACGGCCTACGATGCCACGATGAGCACCACCCCAGCCAACTGGTACCCCGACGCCACAGGTCGTCATCAACTGCGCTACTGGGACGGCAAAGCCTGGACCGACCATGTGAGCGACAACGGCACTCAGAGCACCGACGCGGTCCAACCGCGCGGCCTGGACCGCGTCGACAGCGCCCTCACGGTGGGTACCGAGGGTGATCCGACGAAGATCCAAGAGCAGCTCTACAGCGACCAGAAGTACCGGGGCGCGGGCATCACCGGCGCGGCCTTCGCCGGTGGCGGCACGATCTTCTCCGAGCCGATCCTGGTGGTGAACCAGAAGGCCAAGCTCATCGAGCTCAACAACCAGTACAGCGTGTTCGACAAGGACGGGCGACAGATCGCCGCGGTCAACCAGGTGGGGCAGTCGGCGGCGAAGAAGGCGCTGCGAATGCTCTCCAGCCTCGACCAGTTCCTGACCCACCGGCTGGAGATCACCGACAACCAGGGCCAGGTTCTGTTGCGCCTCACCCGCCCGGCGAAGGTGATGAAGAGCACGGTCATCGTCAGCGACGGCAACGATCACGAGATCGGCCGGATCGTGCAGGAGAACATGATCGGCAAGATCAATTTCAGCCTCCAGGCCGGCGGTCACACCTATGGCGCGATCAAGGGCGAGAACTGGAGGGCGTGGAACTTCCGCATCGAGGACCACACCGGCCAGGAGGTCGCTCGCATCACCAAGACCTTCGAGGGAGTCGCCAAGACCCTGTTCACCACGGCCGACAACTATGTGGTGCAGATGCACGCGGCCCTGCCCGAACCACTTAACACCCTGGTGGTGGCGTCGGCACTCTCCGTCGACACTGCCCTGAAGCAGGACTCCCGCGGCTTCGGCTGATCTACCAATGGCCCCGATGCCGCTGCCGCCGGCTACCGGGCGGTAACCTGACGTTGTGCGAGGTCAGCGCGTCCTGGTCAGTGGAATGGGCAGCGAGCTCGGCTCCCTTGTGGCCGTCCAGCTCGAGGCAGAACCATGGGTCGGTGCCCTGGTCGGCATCGATGTCGATCCGCCGCGCCGCCGCCTCCGCAAGGCCGAGTTCCACCTCCTCGCAGCCTTCTCAGCGCGAACGCATCGTCGACGTCGTCACCAAGTTCAACCCCCATGTGGTGATCAACCTCAGTGTGTGGGAACCCGACGCCCGCGCCGGCCTGGCAGCCGCTCGCCAGTTCACCGCCGACGCCACCACCGCGATCATCGGCGCTGCAGCCGAGTGTCCGGCCCTGGAGGCGATGGTGGTGCGCAGCGGTATGGAGGTTTACGGAAGGGGGCACAATGCCCTCACCCGACCGAGCGAGACGGCGCCTCTGCACCCCACCAGCGATTTCGGTCACATGCTGGCCAACATCGAGAAGTCGGCGCGCGAGGTCGGCCGCCGGGTGGGCATCTCGGTCGGCAAGCTGCGCCTCGCCTCGGTGCTCGGCAAGCACGTTCCCAGCCCCCTCGGTCGCCTGCTGCGCCAGCCGGTGGTGCCGTTCAGCCTGCTGGCCGACGCCCCGTTCGCCGTGATCGAAGACGGCGACGCGGCCCGCGCCTTCGTCGCCGCTGCCGCCCTCCGCCTCGACGAGCCGGTCAACGTGGTTGCCCCCGGGGCGATCACCGCCCTGCAGGCCATCATCCGCGGCAAGCGCATCCCCCTGCCGCTGGTGGGCCCCGAGTGGGCCATCGCAGGCCGTCTCAGCCATGTGATGGGCGCCCCGATCCCCGGTCATGTCGTGGAGTTGATGCATCGTGGGCGGCTGGCCGACGGCGCCAAGGCCGTCGAGGTCCTCGGCTTCACCCCCCGGCTCAGCACACCCGAGGTCATCGACCACCTCTACGCGTGGGAAAGCGTCGTGCGTATCGGCAGCGATCGCGGAGGTGGCCTGATGGCCCAACTGATCGAGTTCCCACGCAAGGCCGTCAGCAAGGCGGGCAACGCCATCGCCGAGCCGATGACGAGCCGCCTGGCCGGTGCACTCGGTCGACGACTTCGGCCGCGACCCCCATCTGGTGCGTGCCCTCACCCCCCTCGTCCGTTTGAGGTGGTCGGTCAGCACGGGTGGCATCGAGCACCTCCCCACCCGCGGCGGGGCTCTACTGGTGTGCAACTCGCGCCGGTGGGCGCTGAGCAACATCTGGACGGCATTGGCGCTCAGCCAGGCCACCGGCAGGCCGGTCCGATTCGTCGGCCGCCCCGACATTGCCCCGGTCGGAGCCTTCATGCGCCGCATCGGCGGCCTGCTCGAACAGCCTGCCGAGGTTCTCGGCGCCCTGCGCCACCACGAACTGGTGCTGCATCGCCGCCGAACCCACAGCCCACCCCCGCCATGCCGGCAAGGTTCCCCACGAACTGGTGGGTGCCGCCGTGGTGGCCGGTGTGCCCGTGTTCCCGGTGGCCACAATGAGCAGTGCCTTGGGCCGCGACGCCCGAGCCGAGGTCGGCCCCCAGGTTCGCCCGCGCCGCAAACGTCGAGGGCCGTTGGCCGAGGTCGAACTCGCCGAGCAGGTCCAGCACCACATCCAGCGCATCCTCGACAGTTTCGGCGGCACCCAGACCGGCGTGGCCCCACTCGACTGGTTGGCGGAGGGCTGATGCCGTACGCCAGGTCGTCAGACGGCATCCGCCTCCACTACGAAGTTCTCGGGCGGGCCAGCTCTCCCGCCGTGCTGATGATCCAAGGACTCGGTGCCGACAAGCACGGCTGGGACATGCAGCGCATCCCGCTCGCGTTCAGCTATCGCGTCGATCGCCCTCGACAACCGGGGCGCCGGGCGGAGCGACAAGCCGTTCGGCCACTACACGCTGGAACAGATGGCCGACGATGCGATCGCCGTGCTCGACGCCGCCGGTGTCGAGCAGGCACACATCGTTGGCGCGTCGATGGGCGGGGCGATCAGCCAGATGATCGGCCTCAAGTACCCCGAGCGGGTGATCTCGCTCACCCTCGCCTGCACCGCTTGCCGCAACCACCCGTGGCGCAAGGAACTGCTCCACGGCTGGGCAACCGCGGCGACCGAGAAGGGCATCGGCTCGATGACCAAGGAAGCGGCCCGCTGGGTGATCGGGCCACGGTCCTTCCGCCGCCTCCTGCCCGGCGTTCGGTTGGCTCGGACCCCTCGCGATGGGCCGTACCCCGCACTCCTTCGTTTCTCAGGTGAATGCGATCCTCGACGTCGACGACACCATCGCCGATCGTCTGTCCGAGGTCACCGCGCCCACCCTGGTGCTGGTGGGCAACCAAGACATCCTCACCCCGCGCGGCGACAGTGAGGAAATCGCCGAACGCATGCCCAACGCCGAACTGGTGGTCATCTCCGGCGCCGCCCACGGCTTCATGGTGGAACATGCCTCCACCTTCAACCGGGTGCTCTCCGACTTCCTCGGGCGGGTCACCCGGGCACACCACGAAGCCAACTCCAGGTTGACCGCGGCCGACGAAGTCGCGTCGTAGCCGCCGTGGTCGCCGTGATCCCCCACGACGAATCTCTACGCGAGCGGATCCAACTCAACCTCGCCGCTCACACCCTTCACGAGGTTCCCCACGGCGAGGAGAAGAGGGCAGCGGTCGCGATCGTCGTCGTCTCCAGCGACACGGGCAGCGACACGGTGGACCCGTTCGCCTTCACGCCCGAACAGCTACAGGTCATCCCCGGCGACATCGCCGGCCTCGACGGGCACATGAGAGACGTGGCCGGAGGCGCGGCGTTCCTGCTCTGCCGCAGGGCGGCCAAGCTCAACCGTCACGGTGGGCAGTGGGCCCTGCCGGGCGGCCGCATGGACCCGGGCGAGACACCCGAGGACACCGCCCTTCGCGAGCTGGAGGAGGAACTCGGCCTCACCCTCGGGCACGACGCGGTGCTCGGTCGACTCGACGACTACGTCACCCGCTCCGGCTACGTAATGACCCCCGTCGTGCTGTGGGTCGAGGGCGACGTGGAGCTGGTTCCTGAGCCAAGCGAAGTGGCAGCCGTCTATCGCATCGGGCTGCGTCAACTGTGCCGCGACGACTCGCCGCGTTTCGTCACCATCCCCGAGAGCCCCCGCCCCGTGGTTCAGTTGCCCATCGGTGGCGACCTCCTCCACGCGCCCACCGCAGCGGTGCTGTTGCAGCTCCGCTGGGTCGGCCTCGACGGCCGCACCGGTGAGAGGGTGCACGAGTTCGAACAGCCGGTGTTCGCCTGGCAGTAGAGCCGATCGAAGCCGGTATCGGTCAGCGGTGCCCGGTGTGGCCGAAACCGCCGCCGCGATCGAGACCCTCGAGCGAGTCGACCTCGCACCACTCGACCTCCTCGACCCTTTGCAGCACCAGCTGGGCGACCCGGTCGCCGCGGCTGACGACGAAGGGTTCGGTGGGGTCTGTGTTCAACAACACGACCTTGATCTCATCGCGGTAGGCGGCATCGATGAGACCGGGCGTGTTGACCAGGGTGAGGCCATGGCGCAGGGCGTTGCCGCTGCGCGGCAGAACGAATCCGGCGTAACCCACGGGAATGGCGACGGCGATGCCGGTGGGCATCAGGAGGCGACCACCGGCGGCCGCCACGACACCGTCCTCGCGGGCTCTGAGGTCCAGCCCGGCGTCGCCCGGGTGAGCGTAGGCCGGCAGGGCCAGGTCGGGGTCGAGGCGGAGGATCGGTACGGGCAGCATCGGTCGCCGATTGTACGGTCCCCTGCCGCCGGTACGCTCGGGCGGGATGAGCGCGACACCCAGGCCGCCCAGTGTGGACCGGTTGGCGCGCTCGATGGCCGCCAGCGGACTCCCCCACGCGGTGTGCGTGGAGCTGGCCCGCGAGGCCATCGCCGCCGGGCCGTCGCACTACACCGAAGCCTCGGCTCGTGAACGCGCCGAGCACTTCCGCCGCCTCCTCCTGTCACCTGTCGTCAACGCCACAGGGGTGCTGTTGCACACCAACCTCGGCCGGGCCCCGTTCGCTGTGCAGCACCCGGCAAGGGCGATCAACGTCGAACTCGACCTCGCCACCGGCGAACGTGGCTCGCGCCAGGCGGCTGTCGGCCGATTGTTCGCCACCCTGTGTGGCACCGAGGCGGCGATGGTGGTCAACAACAACGCCGCAGCCGTGCTGCTGGTGCTCTCCGCCCTCGCCCACGACCGCCAGGTGCTGGTGAGCCGCGGCGAGAGCGTCGAGATCGGGGGCGGGTTCCGGGTGCCCGAGGTGATGGAGCAGTCGGGCGCCGTCCTGGTAGATGTCGGCACCACCAACCGCACCCGCCTGGGCGACTACTCCAAGGCCCTGGCCCGCAAGGGTGCCGACGTGGCGTTGGTGCTCAAGGTGCACCCCAGCAACTATCGCGTCGAGGGTTTCGTCGAGAACACCCCTGTCGAGGCGCTGGCCACCCTGCCCGTGGCGGTCGTGGCCGACATCGGGAGCGGGCTGGTCGACTCCGCCTGCCCCTGGCTCGACGGGCCACCGCCTGCTTGGCTCGCTGCCGAGCCGGCGGCACGCCAGACCCTTGCCGCTGGCGCCGCCCTGGTCACCTTCAGCGGCGACAAGCTGCTCGGCGGGCCCCAAGCCGGCATCATCGCCGGGCGAGCCGATCTCGTGGCGCAGTGCGCCCTTCATCCACTGGCGAGGGCACTTCGCCCCGGCGCCCACGTACTCCTCGCCCTCCAGCAGGTCGCCCTCGCCCACCTCGATCGAACCGCCGCCCTCACCATCCCCTTCTGGCAGATGGTCGCCACCCCTGTCGCCGAGCTGACTCGGCGCGGCCAGGTGATCGTGGCCGAAGCCGGCGTGGGCGAGGTCGTGCCAAGCGAGGCGATCCCCGGGGCGGGCAGCGCACCTGGCGCGGTCATCGCCTCGGTGGCAGTCAGGGTGCCCGGCGATCACCTGGCAGCGCTGAGAGCCGCCGAGCCACCCATCGTCGCCCGCACCCGCGATGGCGCAACCCTGCTCGACCTGCGCAGCGTGCACCCCTGCGATGATCATCATCTGGTTGCGGCGCTTCGCTCGATGAAGAAGGACTGAGCGATGAGGGTCGTGGCCACCGCCGGCCACGTGGACCACGGAAAGTCCACCCTGGTCGAGGCGCTCACCGGCACCAACCCGGACCGCTGGGAGGAGGAACGCCGCCGCGGACTCACCATCGACCTCGGGTTCGCCCACACCGATGAGGTCAGCTTCATCGACGTGCCAGGTCATGTGCGCTTCCTGCGCAACATGCTCGCCGGGGTAGGCGGTGTGGACGCGTGCCTGTTCGTGGTTGCCGCAACCGAGGGCTGGAAGCCCCAGAGTGAGGAGCACCTGAGGATCCTCGAGCTGGTCGGCCTGACGCACGGCATCGTCGCGCTCACCAAGGTCGATCTCGTCGACGAAGAGTGGAGCGAGTTGCAGCAGCTCGACGTCGGCGACCACCTGGCGGGCACCTTCTTGGCCACGGCCCCGATCATCGGTGTCAGCGCCACCACGGGTGCCGGCCTCGCCGAACTGAGAGCCGCACTCCACGAGCTGGTCGGGTTCACGCCCGCCGCCACCGATCGTGGCCGGCCGCGACTGTGGATCGACCGGGTCTTCGCCGCCAAGGGCAGCGGCACGGTCGTCACCGGCACCCTCACCGGGGGCACCGTCAGCATCGACGATCAGCTCCATGCCGGCGGGCGGGCCGTGAGGATCCGCGGCATTCAGTCTCACGGTGAGCGCCGCGATCGGATCGAGCCCGGTAACCGGGTGGCGCTGAACCTGGTGGGCGTCGACCACACCGAACTCGGGCGCGGCGATGCCGTGGTGATGCCCTCCCAGTGGCGCCCGACGCTCTGTGTCGATGCCTCGCTCACCGTGCTGGGGTCGCTGAAGCACAAGGTTTCTCGCCGGGGCGCTTACCTGGCCCACATCGGATCGGGCGAGTTCCCCGTGCGCCTCCGGGTGCTCGGCCACGAGTCCATCGAACCCGGTGGCCAGGGGCTGGTGAGGCTGCACATCGCGACGGCCCTGCCGCTCACCCCCGGCGACAGGTTCGTACTGCGCGAGTCGGGCCGTGACGAGACGGTGGGTGGCGGCGAGGTGCTCGACGTGGCACCGGTGCTGCCCGCCTCGCGTGCCCGGCCCGATCGCAGGGTCGAGCGAGTGGTGGCCGAGCGCGGCTGGGTGACCGTCGAAGACCTCGCCGCGCTCACCGGCGAACACCATGAGCCGACGATCGGCGGCTGGGTCGTTTCCGCAGCGGCGCTCCACGAGATGGCAACCGGACTGGGCGAGCGCATCGCCGCGGCCGGTGACCTCGGACTCGACACCTCCTCGCTCGATGCGCGCGAGCGGTCTGTGCTGGCCACCCTCGACGGGGTCGTCGCCGATGCCGGCCGCGCCCGCCCCGCGAACTCCGCCGACCCTCTCGCCGATCATCCCTTCCTCAGCGCCTTGCTGGACGGCGGCTTCGCTCCGCCCGATTCCGGTGGTGTGGACAGGCTCCAGCTGCGCGAGCTGGTGCGCCGAAAGCTGGTGGTCGAACGCGATGGCCTCTACTTCCACCCCTGCGCCATCGATGCCGCCGCGAACGCCGCAGCCGACCTGCTGCGGGCACACCCGGGCGGGTTCACCGTCAGCCAGTTCCGCGAGGCGCTAGGGGTTACCCGCAAGCACGCCTTGCCGCTGGCTGCCGAGCTCGATGCCCGGGGCATCACCCGCCGCCGCGAAGACCTCCGCATCGCCGGCCCCAAACTCCCCGCCTGAGCGCCTTCGAGGGTTTTGGTGTCAGGCGCTGTCGGCTTCGCGTCGGCGGGCCAGGGATGTCACTCGGCGCAGACCCTTGCGCTTGGCGGGTGGGGCGGCCCTCACCTCCAGGTCGCGGGCGGCCTGGGCGACGTTGACATCGTTGGTGATGATCTCGCCGAACTGGGCCGGATCTGCGAGCAGCCAGCTGTGCGAGCCCTCGACGACGGTGCCCTCGACCCCCGACGCGACACACATCGCCTCGAACGATTCGCGCGGGATGATGCCATCCCGCGTTCCCCACATGATGGTGATCGACAAGCCCTTGTCGCGCAGGACCTCGAGTTCGGTGCGCAAGTCGGCTCGCCGGGCGAGGTTGGCCACCTTGATGATCGCCCGCGGGCTACGCAACAGATTGGGCAGCAGGTCCTCGGCTAGCACGGGTAGGACCCGGGTGGCTTGGCGTATGGGCCACACATCGCCGGGGAAGTGCAACCCCCAGTCCCACAGGGGGCGGTCGGCGATGCTGCGCAAGGTGCGGCCGCTACGCCACGACGAACCACCGATCGAGTTCACCAGCACCAGGCTGCGCACCCGGGAGAAATGGTCGTGGGCGAAGCGGATGGACACCCCGCCGCCGAAGGAGTGACCGGCGACGACGACAGGTTCTTCGACACCGATGGTGTCGAGCAGGTCTGCCACCCACTGGGCATAACCGCGCAGCGAGAAGGCCGAGCCGGGCAGCTCGGGGGTGCCGCCGAAGCCGGGCATCGAGGGCGCGATCACCCTGCAACCCTTGGCGGCGACGGCTTCGATGACGTCGCGGTAGGTGTGCTGGCCGAGCGCCCAGCCGTGAAGCAGCACCACCGGCATGCCCTCACCTGCCACGCTGTACCCGGCGGGCCGACCCTGCACGAAGGTGCGCTTGTCGACGACTATCACAGTGCCATCGTTGCACTTTCGACGGGCTCGACCTCGAGGGTGACACCATCGATGGCCACCACCCTCAAATTCTCACCGGCGGCGATAGGCGTGCCCCGGTTGGTGCGGGCCTGCCAGCGGGACCCACCGAGCTGAGCCACACCCTCGGGGTTGATCGTCCCGACGGCAACGCCGGCCTCACCGATCATCCACTCGCGGCCGATCGTGGGGGTGGAGAAGCGGCTGCGCACCATCGACGGCATGCCGACTATGAACGTCACCAGGACACCTCCGATGCCGACCAGGAGGGTGAGCCAGCCGAGCCTCAGATCGGTGCCGGGCAGGGGGTCGTAGAGGAGCCACGACCCGAGAACGAACATGGTGGCACCCACCCCCGTCCAAAAGCGGGGTATGCCCACCTGTACATCGACGGCGAAGGTGAGCAGGCCGACAATCAGCAGGCCCACGGCGAAGGGTCGTGCCGGCAGGGCCGCCAAGCCGTAGCAGCCCAGCACGGTGAGCACGGCACCGACGAGGCCGGCCACGCCGATACCTGCGGTGTAGAACTCGAAGATCAAAAGGCAGCAGCCGATGACGAAGAAAAGGTAGGCGATCGGCGGGCTGGCCACCGAGTGGAAGACCTCGTCCACCAGGCCAAGGCCGCTGAAACGCACCAGGGTGCTCACGTTCTGGGTCCGGCCCTGGTCGTCGAGTTCCTGCGACACGGTGTCGAGGACCTTGCCGTCCGCGAGCTCGACACCATCCATCGCCAACACCATGCTGCGCACAGTGGGCACGCCCTCATCGGAGGTGTCGAGCTTCAAGATGCCCAGCCGCCTGGCTTCGGCAAAGCTCATCGAGTCGTGGTGGAGCTGGTCCGCGGCGGGGCCGAGGTCCACGGCCGGATCGAGCAGGTCGCCGGTGTGGCCGATCCGGCTGCCCGCCACCATCGCCGTCACATCGGCCACACCCAACAACTGGGCGGGCGTTCCATAGGCGAGCGAGCCACGCGAAGGGCCGACCCATACGCCGATGGCCACTTCCGCGTCGCTGACCCTCTGCAGGAGCTCGACCATGCGTTGGTCGCTGACGATGGCACCGCCGCTGTTGAGCTGCAGGATCAAGGCCTGCGACCCGTTGTTCTCGGCCCTCTCGATGGCCTCGATGATCGAGTCGACGGTGACCTCATCGAAGAGCCCCGAGACCTGCATCACGTCGACGGGGGCGAGTCCCTCGGCCGCGGCCTCGTCGTCGGCATGGGCGGGTGGGGAGAGCAGCGAAAGGCCGAGAAGCCCCGCAAGGGGGGCCACGAGTAAAGCAATCGCTAGTCTGCGCACAAGTGCCTCCGAAGGATCAGCTGCAGTTCCTCACCACCGCCCGTGTTGCCGTCGTGGCCGGCAAGGGTGGGGTTGGGAAGACCACGGTAACGGCCGTTCTGGCGCGTGCGGCAATCCGTTCCGGGCTAAGGGTGCTGGTGGTCGAGCTCGACGGCAAGCCGACCCTCGAGCGCCTCCTGCCCGACGTCGAGGTTCAGCACATCTCGGCCTCTGCCGCTCTGGCCGACTACCTCCAAACCCACGGCCTGTCACGGGTTTCGAAGAGGCTCGCCACCAGCGGCATCATCGATGTGGTGGCCACGGCCAGCCCGGGCATCGACGACATCGTCGTGCTCGGCAAGATCAAGCAGCTGGAACGCACCGGTACCTTCGACCTGGTGGTGGTCGATGGTCCGGCGGCCGGCCATGCGATCACCTTCCTCCTCGCCGCCAAGGGGCTCCTGGCCACAGTGAGGGGTGGGCCCATCGCCACCCAGGCCACAGAGGTGGCCGACATGCTCGCCGATCCGGCACGCTGCCAGGTGGTGCTGGTGACCCTGCCCGAGGCGACACCGGTGAACGAGGCCATCGAAACGGCCAACGCCTTGGAGGGCAAGGTCGGGGTGCACCTCGGCCCGGTGGTGGTCAACGCCGTCGACGACGGGCCCCGACTCCCCGTGGAGTCTGCGGCCGAAGGGTCGCCCCGGCGTCTCGCCGCCGACTTCCGCAACTCCCGACGCGCCCTGCATGCCGACGAGTGCGCTCGCCTCGGGCGCGAGCTGACCCTGCGCCAACTCCACCTGCCCCTTCTGGCCGGCGCGGTGCTCGACGCCGAAGCGATCGATCGCCTGGCCGACGAGTGGGCATCGCCATGAACGCTCCCCAGCGATCCCTCGAGGGTCTGCTCGAAGGCGCTGAAGTGATCGTGTGCTGCGGCTCAGGCGGGGTTGGCAAGACCACCACGGCAGCGGCTCTGGGCCTCCAGGCGGCACGCCTCGGTCGCAGGGCCGTGGTCGTCACCATCGACCCCGCCAAGCGGCTTGCCGACGCCCTCGGCGTGCCAGGCGGGCTGGGCAACGACCCGGTCAGGCTGTCGCTCGACGATCAGGGCGGGCAGGGCGGTGAGCTGTGGGCCCTGATGCTCGACACCGCGACAACCTTCGATGGGCTGGTGGTGGCCAACGCGGCGAGCCCGGAACAGGCGGAACGCATCCTCGCCAACCGCTTTTACCACAATGTCGCCGGGTCCCTCTCGGGCACCCAGGAGTACATGGCGGCCGAACGCCTTCATGCCCTTCACCTCGACCCCCGCTTCGACCTGGTGATCGTAGACACCCCTCCCACACGCAGTGCGCTCGACTTCCTCGACGCGCCCGGCACCCTCGCCCGCTTCATCGACCACCCCCTGTTCAGGTTGATGATGATGCCTACCCGCCGCGGCTTGAAGGTTCTCAACCTCGCCACCCAGCCGGTACTGCGCACGATCGGGAGGGTGGTGGGCGGGGAGGTGCTCACCGATGCCATTGCCTTCTTCCAGGCCTTCGCCGGCATGGAGACCGGCTTTCGCCGCAGGGCCGACGAGGTCATCGACCTGCTCCACGGCCCCTCCACCCACTTCCTGCTGGTGGCGTCGCCGCGGGCCGACACGATCGACGAGGCGCTCTACTTCGCCGGGCGACTCAGGGCCACCGATCTGGAGGTGAGCGCGGTGGTGGTGAACCGCTGCACGCCGGACTTCGGGCCGGCGCCCTCCCGCCGGCCTCATCGCGCCGACCTGACCGCGCTCGACGACAACCTGGCCGAACTTCACGCCACCGCCCTCGCCGAACGCCGCCAGGCCGGGGCACTGCTTGCCGACCCGGCCATCGCCGACGACACGCCCACCACCTTCGTGCCCACCCTCGCCGGCGATGTGCACACCATGGCCGCCCTGGAATCGATCCGGGCCGCCCTGTTCGACGCGACTTGAGCCGACTTTCCCTTGGGGTCGACGCCTCCGGTAACGTTCCGCCGTGCACATTCTCGTCGCCACCGATGCCGACTACGTCGTCAACGACGTCACCGCCGCGCTCGGCGGCACCAACGTGTCGTTCACCATCTGCAGCGAAGGCCGCGAGGTCAGCCGCCTCGTCAACGCCCAGTCCTACGACCTCGTGGTGCTTGACCTGCAGATCGGGTCGATGGGCGGCATGGCCGCCGCCATGTCCCTGAGGCTCGACGAGAGTGCCGGCATGGCGCCCAAGGTGAAGGTGCTGATGCTTCTGGACCGCCAGGCCGACGTTCACCTGGCCAAGCGCTCCGCCGCCGACGGCTGGTTGGTGAAACCACTCGACCCGCTCGCCCTGAAGAGGGCTGCCACGATGGTGCTGGCCGTCCCCGTCGGTGAAACGGCGGAGGAGGAAGCACCGGTCGCCGGATAGAATCGTGTGTCGCTACGGGGTGTAGCGCAGCTTGGTTAGCGCGCCACGTTCGGGACGTGGAGGCCGGAAGTTCAAATCTTCTCACCCCGACCAGTTGTTCACTACTAGAACCGCCTCTTGAACCAGGCTTCTAGAGTGCGGGGATGGCCGGGCCCGGATGGATGCAGCGACCGCACGTGGTCACTGCGCGCGAGCGGTCGCGGGTGGTCGATCTGCTGCTCGACATGCTGGCTGGCTGGCGCGAGCACCGCACAGGACGCAATGCGGCTCTGCTCGCCCACCACGGTTTCCTCTCCGTGTTCCCCCTCGTGGTCGCGTTCACCACCGTGCTCGGATTCGTACTGCAGGGCAACAAAGACTTGCGCGCCGACATCGTCGATTCGGCGCTCACCAAACTCCCGGTCATCGGCGACCAGGTCGCCGAGGATCCGAGTCGCATCCAGGGCAGCATCATCATCCTCGTGCTCGGTCTGGCCGCCAGCCTGTGGTCGGGCATGAAGGCCTTCGTCGGGCTGCAAACAGCACTCGACGATATTGGCGCGCAGCCGCTCGACGCCCGCGCCAACCTGGTGATCACCCGGCTGCGCGCCCTGCTCGGCATTGCCATCGTCGGTGGCGCGCAGATCGGCACGGCGATCATCACTTCATTCGTCGGCGTGGCCAGCATCCCGGGTGTGAGCAGGATCCTGCTCGCGCTCAGCGCCGTCGCCGTCAACACCGCCGTCCTCGCCGCCAGTTACCGCTGGTTGCGCGCCCGCCGCCCTGAGTGGCGGGAGGTGCTGCCGGGCGCGGTGATCGGCGGTGTCGTGTTCTCCGGGCTGCAGCTGTTCGGCACCACCGTGGTCAGCCGGGCAATCGCCAACGCCTCACCCGTCTACGGCACGTTCGCCTCCGTCATCGGCCTGCTCACGTGGCTGAGCCTGCACGCCACAGTCGCCCTCGCCGGCGCCGAACTCAACCAGGCGCTGAGCTTGCGTAACGACTCGTCGATGAGTTGAACCACACCTCAGGGCACTTCGGCGCCGACGAGGTCAACCTGTCCGATATTGCGGTCCACCCTCCGCGAGGAGGGCGAGCAGCTCGACCACGGCGAACGGAGATGGCAGGCGCCACCGGGCGACGGTCGGGCCGGGGCCGACCTTCACCGCCAGGTCGGCGCCGGTGAGGCTGGCGAAGACGGCCTCGTCGGAGGCGTCATCGCCGATGAAGACGACCGTCGCCGGGGCGACCCGCTCGCGCAGCAGGGCAACAGCAGCGGTCTTGTTCACGACACGCACGGCCACCTCCAGCACACAGTGGCCATCGTGGACGGTGATGCCGGCCACACCCGACAGAGCCGCCCGCGCCCGCGCCAATGCGGCCGGTGCAAGGTCTGCGTCGACACCGCGCACGTGGATTGCGGCGGCAACGGGTTTGTCCTCGAGGTGCGCGCCGGGCGTGTCCGCGACCACCTCGCCAAGGATCCGACGGACCTCATCGAGACGGCCTTGCTCGCCCGTGTCGAGCGATACCGACGTGCCTAGCTCCCGCGCCGTGCGAGCCGACGAGATGGAACGCGGTCGGCAGGCCGAATTGACCGACGAGGTCGACAAGGGGACGGCCGGACACCACGGCGACGGTGACTGACGGGTCGGCATCGAGCGTGCGCAACGCATCGAGCGCACCGGGGGCAAGGCGGGCCGCATCGGGTTCGCCGACGATCGGTGACAGAGTGCCGTCGACGTCGGTGCCGAGCAACAGCGGGCGTCCTAGACGGGCGAGCACGTCGGCCACACTGGCCACGTCGTCATACACCTCCGGCGTCGCCGTCATGCCAGGCGGTGCAGGAACTGGTCTGCCCAGTTGCGGACGTCGTTTGACGCCACCGCCTTGCGTAGACCCGCCATCCTCTCCTGCTGCTCCGCTGTGGACATCGTGACCGCGGCCCGCAGTGCGGCGACGAGGGCGGCCGGGTCGTGGGGGTTGACGATCACCGCATCGCAGAGCTCGTCGGCCGCTCCGGCGAACTCGCTGAGCACGAGCACGCCCTGACCGTCGATGCGCGCCGCGACGAACTCCTTGGCGACCAGGTTCATCCCGTCGCGCAGCGGCGTCACCACCATCACATGGGCGGCACGATAGAGGGCGATCAGCTCGTCGAACGAAAGGCTCTGGTAGAGGTAGTACACGGCCGGACGGCCGAGCGTCGCGAACTCGCCGTTGATCGAGCCGACGAGCTGCTCGATCCGCTCGCGCTGGTCGAGGTAGTCGCCGACAGCCTCGCGACTGGGCACTGCCACCTGGACGAGCACGAGTGGCGGCCGCGTGGCCCGCTCGCCCGACGCAGCGCGCTCCTGCAGCAGCGAACGGAACGCTAGTAGACGCTCTTCGATGCCCTTCGTGTAGTCGAGACGGTCGACGCCGAGCAGGATCGTGTCCGGATAGCCGAGGCGGGCACGCATCTCGACCATCCGCCGTTCGGTCGACTCGGCGCGGGCGATCCCCTCCACCTCGGCAACGTCGATCGAGATCGGGAACGCCCCCACGCGCACTGCCCGGCCATCGCGGGTGACGACTCCGTCTACGTCACTCTCGGCGCCGACGAGACGGTGCGCCAGCCCGTCGAAGTTCTCGGCCGCCACACGGCGCTGGAAGCCGACGAGGTCGGCACCGAGCAGCCCGTCGAGGATCTCCTCACGCCACGGAAGGCGCATGAACAGTTCCTGCGGCGGGAAGGGGATGTGCAGGAAGAACCCGATACGCAGATCGGGACGCAGCTCGCGGAGCATCGCCGGCACAAGTTGGAGGTGGTAGTCGTGAACCCACACGGTCGCACCCTCGGCGGCCGTGGCGGCGGCGTGCTCGGCGAACTTCCGGTTGACAGCGCGGTAGACGTCGAAGCACTCCGGGTCGTAGCTGGAAGAGCGGATCGCATCGTGGTACAGAGGCCAGATCGCGCCGTTGGCGACGCTGGTGTAGTACCCGTGGATCTCTTCGTCGGAGAGAGCCACGGGCGAGAGGTCGATGCCGTCGTGCTCGAACGCCTCGATCGGATCATCGGCGACTCCGCTCCATCCGACCCACACCCCGTCGCGCTCGGCCAGCACGCCGACGAGGGCACGGACAAGCCCGCCCGGGCTAGCCCGCCATCCGTCGGTGGCACGCTCCACGGGGAGACGGTTGGCCACCACCACGAACGAGTGCCGAAGCGTCTTCGCCGCACTTGCAACTTCTTCGTGGGTGCCTGGGTCGGCCAAAGGAACTCTCCGATCGGGCTTACGGTCCTAGATACCCTACCTCTCCCTCGAATCTTGGTCGCCGAGCCACACCGGAGGCCAGGGATGTTCGGCCCTACCTCGGCGGACCAGTGATACTACGAACGTGATCCTCGACGACGATCCCCGGTGGTTCCAACGCGCCGTGTTCTACGAGGTGTTCGTGCGCGCATTCAATGACGCCAGCGGCGACGGCAACGGTGACCTGCGTGGAATCACCGCGAAACTGGACTACTTAGAGTGGCTCGGCATCGACTGCGTGTGGCTGCTGCCGATCTTCGCCTCTCCTCTACGTGACGGTGGCTACGACATCAGCGACTTCACCTCTGTCCACCCGGCGTACGGCAACATCGAGGACATGGTCGAGCTGACCACGGAGGCGCATCGACGGGGCGTGCGGGTAATCATCGACCTCGTGCTCAACCACACGAGCGACATGCACGATTGGTTCGTGGAGAGCCGCCAGGATCGCACCAACCCGAAGGCCGACTGGTACGTGTGGGCCGACGACGACCAGGGGTACCCGGGTGTACCGATCATCTTCCACGATGTCGAACGATCGAACTGGACATGGGATCCTGTGCGCCAGCAGTACTACTGGCACCGGTTTTTCCATCACCAGCCCGACCTCAACTATGCCAACCCCGAAGTGCAGGAGGCAATGCTCGCCGTCTGCAAGTTCTGGCTGGATCACGGAGTCGACGGGTTCCGGCTCGACGCGGTGCCGTACCTGTTCGAAGCCGAGGGCACCTTGTGCCAGAACCTGCCCGAGACGCACGCCTTCCTCAAGCGGTTGAGGCGGGAGATCGATGCCTCGCATCCGGGTCGGGTGCTGCTCGCCGAAGCCAACCAATGGCCGACCGAGCTGCGCGACTACTTCGGCGAGGGCGACGAGTGCCATATGTGCTTCAACTTCCCGCTCATGCCGCGCATCTACCTGTCGGCCAAACGCGGCAACCGCACACCGATCGAGATGATCCTCAACGAAACACCCGATCTACCCGAGGGATGTTCGTGGGGCCTGTTCCTGCGCAACCACGATGAGCTGACGTTGGAGATGGTGACCGACGCCGAGCGCGACGAGATGTACGGCGAGTACGCCGCCGACCCGATGATGCGCCGCAACAGCGGCATCGGCCGGCGACTCGCACCCCTTCTGAACAACAACCGGGTGCTGATGGAGCTGTTCCACTCTCTGCTGCTGTCCCTGCCGGGAAGCCCGGTGATGTACTACGGCGACGAGTTGGGCATGGGTGACAACATCCACCTCGGCGACCGTGACGGCGTGCGCACCCCGATGCAATGGCAGCCCGACCGCAACGGTGGGTTCTCGACGGCTCCGCCCGAGCAGCTGTACCTGCCACCGATCAACGACGTTGTCTACGGTGTGGCGGCGGTGAACGTGGAGGCGCAGCAGCTGGACCGGTCGTCGTTCCTGCACTGGCTGCGAAGGATGATCCTCGTCCGCCGCAATCACCCTCAGCTGGCGACCGGGCTGCTCACCCAGGTGATCGTCGACAACCCGGCGATCTTCGCCTACGTACGCGGTATCGCTGGTCAGGCGACGAACAACATCTTGTGCGTGGCGAACCTGAGCTCACGGGCACAGCCGGCACTCCTGCCGCTGGAATCACGCGCGGGGTTCACGCCGGTCGAGCTGATGGGAGGCGTGACGTTCCCCGTGTTCACCAAGGCGCCGTATCAGCTGAGCCTCCCGCCTCACGGCTTCTTCTTGTTCGAGCTGTTCCCACCCACCGCGTAACGGGTTCGTCGGATCTCAGCCAGAACAGGTGCACGGCAGGGCGCCGCACCGCGGGCAGCCGTGCGCGTAGCGCTCGATCGCCTCGGTGAGGTCGATGCCCATCTGGTTGGCGAGGGTCGCCACCCAGGCCACCACGTCGGCGAACTCGTGCACCTGCTGATCGCGGTTGCCCTTGCGCACCGCCTGGGCCAGCTCACCGACCTCCTCGGCCAGCCAGGCCACCGTGGCGGCCGTACCCCGCTCGCGGTCGCGCACCCCGAAGGTGCGCTCGATCACGTCTTGCAGCTCGAAGAGGTCCACGGACAGTCAGAGCAACAGTTCGGCGATCTGCACGGCGTTGAGCGCCGCACCCTTGCGCAGGTTGTCGTTGCTGACGAACAGGGCCAGGCCGCGGCCACCGTCGACGGAGGTGTCCTGGCGGATGCGGCCGACGTAGCTGGGGTCCTTGCCCGCGGCCTCGAGAGGGGTCGGCACGTCGAGCAGTGCCACACCTGGCGCCGCGGCCAGCAACTCCTTGGCCCTTTCGACACTGATCGGGCGCTCGAACTCGGCGTTGATGCTCAGCGAGTGACCGGTGAACACCGGCACCCTCACACACGTGCCGCTGACGCCGCAGGTTCGGGGATGGCGAGGATCTTGCGGCTCTCGTTGCGCAACTTCTGCTCCTCGTCGGTCTCCAAGGATCCGTCGTCGACGTACTTGCCGGCGTAGGGCAACACGTTGAAGGCGATCGGCTTGGTGAACTTCGTGGGGGTGGGGAAGGTGACGGCCTCGCCGTCGTAGGCCAAGGCCCGAGCGTGGTCCACAACTTCGCGGGCCTGCTTGTCGAGCTCGTCGACCCCGGCCAGACCACCACCGCTGACCGCCTGGTAGGTGGCGGCGATCAGGCGCACGAGGCCGGCCTCATCGTGGAGCGGCTTGAGCACCGGCATCGCCGCCATGGTGGTGCAGTTCGGGTTGGCGATGATGCCCTTGCGGGCATTGGCCACCTCGCCGGGGTTCACCTCGCTGACGATGAGTGGAACGTCGGGGTCCATCCGCCACGCCGACGAGTTGTCGATGACGGTGACACCGGCAGCGGCGAACCTAGGTGCCAGCTCCCTGGAGGAAGAGGCGCCGGAGGAGAACAGGACCACGTCGCAGGCCCGACGGGTCCGCCAGGGAAGCATCCTCGACGGTGACCTCGACGCCCTTCCAGACCAGGGTGGTGCCCGCGCTGCGAGCGGAGGCGAAGAAGCGGATCTCGTCGACCGGGAAGTTGCGCTCCTCGAGGATGGCGCGCATGACGGCGCCCACTTGACCGGTTGCTCCTACTACTCCTACTCGCATGACGGAAAGGCTAATGGCCGAGCCCGCACGAGCGACCCGAAATTTGAGCTCCACCCGCCGCGGGGCGTGGGCTACTTGACGGTGGCTACCAGCCACCAGTGGCTGCGATGCACACCCTCGAACACCCCGTCGGCGGTGCCCGGGACAGCGAAGCTGCGCCTGTTGGGCGAACGGAAGATGCTCACCTCGGTGACGGTGTCGCCGAGAACGGCCATCACCTGGGTAGGTGTGAGCCGGTTCGCCTGCCAGCCCAGTCGCGCCGCGAACCGACGCTGGGCGATCACCCGGCCGACCCGGGGTAGGCGCCAGGTAGCACGCATGACCTTGCCGGCAGGCCACAGCACCACATCGCCGGCCACCCAGGTGCGAAAGTTGAGGGCGACGTGGCCCCCGGGGCGGGCCACCCGAACCGACTCGCGGGCCAGCCCGAGGGCATCGTCGCGATGACAGTGCTGGAGGGTGATGTAGCTGAAGACGAGGTCGGCCGAGTCGTCGGGCAGGGCCAGGGTGCGTCCATCGGCCACGTGGCTGGTCTGGAGGTGATCCGGCTTGCCGAACTGGGCCACCGTCTCGCGGCACCTCTCCAGGAACGCGGCATCGAGATCGCAGGCCACGACCTTGGCGAACAGGCGGGTGAAGCTGGCGGTCATGCGACCGATACCGCTGCCGATCTCCACGATCGACTGATCGGGCCGGTGCGGACCATTGAGCCCGAAGGCCTGGAGGTAGGCGAGGGTCTCGTCGTCGCCGGTGGCCACGAACTCGGCCAGGCTGATGTGGTCGCCACGATTGTTGAACACCCAGCCCGTCTCGCGTACCACCGCATCGGCCGAGTGCTCGGCCTCGGATGCTGTTCCGGCAGCCTTCCATGGGATGTGCTGTCGACGAGGGTTCATGATCTGAACAGTTTGCCAGCAGTCGCAGATGCGATCATGACGGCGACGTGTGACGCCGGCTACTTGCGCTCGGGCAGGGGAGCCGAGTAGGCCTGGCCGGAGTCCAGTCCGAAGGCCGTGTGAAGCGCCCGGGAAGCACGCTCCAGATCCGTGATCGCGGTAACCACGCTGATGCGGATGGTGCTGGTGCTGATCATCTCGATGTTGATGCCCTCGTCGGCGAGAACGCGGAACATCTTCGCCGCGATGCCCGGGCTGGTCTTCATCCCCGCACCCACCACACTGATCTTGGCGATGTTGGCGTCGCGCTCGACACCCTTGGCGCCGATCTCGGCAGCAACACGGGCGACGATCGTCTCCGCCGTGGCCATGTCGGACTTGGGCATCGTGAAGCTGATGTCGGTGGCGCCATTGTGGCTGGTGTTCTGAACGATCATGTCGACGTTGACGTTCGCCGCGGCAAGGGGCTCGAACAGGGTGGCCGAGATGCCGGGTCGGTCCGGTACGGCGACAATGGTGACCTTGGCCTCGGTGGTGTCGGTGACGACACCGGAGATGACGGGATCTTCCATACTTGGCTCCTGTGAGGTGACCCACGTGCCGTGCTCCCAGGTAAAGCTGGAACGAACGTGGAGGGGGACGTTGTGGTTGCGGGCGAACTCGACGCTACGCAACGCCAGCACCTTGCTGCCGGCGCCCGCCATCTCGAGCATCTCGTCGAAGTTGACGTGGGCGAGCTTGCGGGCCTGGGGCACGATGCGCGGGTCGGCGGTGAACACGCCGGTGACATCGGTGTAGATCTCGCAGCTGTCGGCATCGAGAGCAGCGGCGAGGGCCACCGCGGTGGTGTCGCTGCCCCCGCGGCCGAGGGTGGTGATCTCCTTGTCGGTGCTCACACCCTGAAAGCCCGCCACCACGCACACCTTGCCCTGGGCGAGGGCCTCGCGCACCCGGTCGCCACGGACTTCGAGGATCTTGGCCTTGGTGTGCACCGTGTCGGTGATGATTCCCACCTGGCTGCCGGTGAAGCTCATCGCGTCGACGCCCACATCGGCGAGGGCCATGCACAACAGGGCCATGCTGATGCGCTCGCCCGTGGTGAGCAGCATGTCCATCTCGCGGCCGGGATGGGTGCCGCTGACGTCGTTGGCGAGCTTGAGCAGGTTGTCGGTGGTCTTGCCCATCGCGCTGACCACCACCACGACGTCGTTGCCATGGCTCTTGGTGAAGGCCACGTGTTCGGCGACGGCGCGCATGCGGTCGGGGTCGGCGACGGACGTACCGCCGTACTTCTGGACGATCAGGGCCACGGTCGTAAGAGGCTAGCGACCGGACCGGCGCTCGACATGATCACCGGTAGCCGTTTGTAATCGGCAAGCGGCGGTCGCGGCCGAAGGCCTTGGGAGTGACCCTGACCCCGGGAGGGCACTGGCGACGCTTGTATTCGGCGATGTCGACGAGGCGGCACACACGTCGAACCATCGCCTCATCGAAGCCCATGTCGACGATCTCGTCGGCGGTTCGGTCGTCCTCCACGTAGGCGGCGACGATCGGGTCGAGGACCTCGTAGGGCGGCAGGCTCTGGTCGTCTCGCTGATCGGGTCGCAGCTCTGCCGAAGGAGGCTTGGTGAGCACGCTCTCGCTGATCACCTCGGCACCACGACGGAAGTTGAAGTGGCGGCTGAGGTCGTAGACGCGCGTCTTCAACACATCCTTGATGACCGCGTAGCCGCCGACCGAGTCTCCGTAGATGGTGAAGTAGCCGACGGCCATCTCGCTCTTGTTGCCCGTGGTGAGCACCATCCAGCCGAACTTGTTGGAGAGCGCCATCAAGGTGACGCCGCGGATACGGCTCTGCAGATTCTCCTCCGTCAGGTCGGGCTGCCGGCCCTCGAACACCGGGGCAAGCATGTCGAGGAAGGCGTCGAACGCCGGCTCGATCGGCACCGTGAGCATGTCGATACCGAGCCGGGCCGCAAGGTCATAGGCGTCGGTCTTTGATCCCTCGCTGCTGTAGCGCGAAGGCATGGAGACCCCGTGCACATGGTCTGCACCCAGAGCATCCACCGCCACACAGACGACCAGGGTGCTGTCGACACCGCCCGAGAGGCCGACGACGACATCGGTGAAGCCGTTCTTGCGCACATAGTCGCCGGTACCGAGCACCAGTGCCGAATAGAGCTCCTCGTCGGCGTCGGGCAGGGGCGCGATGCGCGCAGGCATCGCCTCGAGATGGCGCCCGGGATGCTCGCTGATCTGAACGACCCTCATCGGCTCGATGGTCTGCCGACCGCGTGGGTCTAGAAGCCGCTTGCGGTAGACCGGCTCGATCACCAGATCGGTGATCAGCAGTTCCTCGACGAACAGGGCGGCACGCGACAGAAGGGTGCCGTCAGCATCGAACACCATGCTGCCCCCGTCGAACACCAGCTCGTCTTGGCCGCAGACCTGGTTGACGTAAGCAAGGGCGCAGCTGGCGTCGGCGGCCCGGGTGGCGAGCATGCGCTCGCGGGTGCCCACCTTGCCGGCGTGGTAGGGCGAGCCGTTGATGTTGATGTTCAGTTCGGCTCCACCGGCTGCCTGCTCGGCGAGCGGCCCGGTGGGGCTCCACACGTCCTCACAGATACTGATGCCGACCTTCACCCCACCGATGAGGTACAGCTCATATGGGTCGCTCGCATCGCCCGGAGTGAAGTAGCGGGCCTCGTCGAAGACGGCATAGTTGGGCAGGAGCCGCTTGCGGTAGGTGCCCACGACCTCGCCACCCACGCACATCGCCGCCGCGTTGTACAGATCGCGGTCGGCGGCGACGTATCCCACCACTGCGGCGCAATGGCGGGTACGGGCCGCAACCTGCGCCAGGGCGGACAGGTTGTCGGCGACGAACCCGGGTTTGAGCACGAGGTCCTCAGGCGGGTAGCCGGTGATCGCCAGCTCGGGGAAGCCGACGATGTCGCACCCGGCGGCCTCGGCTCGGTCGTAGGCCGCGCAGATCTTGGCCACGTTGCCCTCGAGGTCGCCGACCGTGGGGTTGATCTGGGCCAGGGCGATTCGCAGCCGTGTCACACGGCCAGGCTACCCAGCTGGTCCGCCACCTCGGCCACCTCCGCCCCTACTACCATGACGCCACCGATGACCCTTCACGCCGACACGGATGCGTCGCCGGAGCCGCCAGCCATTGGCGAGTCACTCGACGCCGGCACCGGAGGGCACCAGCCACCCGGTCTGTTCGGCGTGGTCGCCTTTCCCGGCTTGGCCGTTTGGCGTCGTTGGCCGGTTGCGGCTTCTCTGCTCTTCGCCGCTGGGGTCATCGCCCCCTTCTACGCCACCGTCTTGTTGCTGCAGCATCGCAACGACATTGTCGGACCTGCTATCTCGGCCGAACGTGTTCCGCGGGCTGGCCCTGGTTGCGGTGGCCGGCATCGCCAGCCGAATCGTCGCCGTCTGGCTCACCGCCGATCGTCTCGACGACATCGAGGAGCAGCGCCGCATGCGTGTGTGGGGCAGCCTCGCCGTGATGGTGCTGGCTGCACCCACGGCTCTCGGCGTGCTGCGCATGGAACAGGCGCGTTCTGTGGTCACCGAGGTGTTTCAGCAATCCCCGACGGCCGGTGTCGTCACCCTGCCCGAAGCCGTGACCGACCCTTACGAAGGCGAGTTCGAGACTGTTCTCCTGCTGGGCAGCGACGAAGGCGACGACCGGGTCGGGATACGAACCGACACGATGCTCCTCGCCATCATCCACAAGGCCTCGGGCCGCGCCAGCCTCGTTTCGGTGCCGCGCAACCTCGTCTCAGCGAAGTTCCCGCCCGGTTCGCCCCTCGCCGAGCTCTACCCGCGGGGATTCGACGACATGCTCAATGCCGTCTACATCACCGTCGAGAACGACGACGAGCTGGTCGACGCCTATGAGACACCCGAGGCCAAGGCCGGAATCAGGGCTCTGATGGAGACGATCAGCTACACGATGGGAATCCCCATCGACGACTATGTGCTCGTCAACTCGTGTGCCTTTGTGGGTGTCGTCGATGCGATCGGTGGAGTCATCATCGACATCGACAAGGAACTGCCGATGCCCTCGAAGATGCGGTGCTCCAACTACCGGCTCACTCCCACCATCGGGCCCGGCGAGACCTACATGGACGGAACCAAGGCGCTGGGCTATGTGAGGTCGCGTATGGCCGACAGCGACTATGACCGGATGGAACGCCAACGGATCCTGCTCGAGACCATCGCCAACGAGATCGGCTTCGACGACATCCTCGAACAGTTCGGCGACCTGACCAGCGCGATGAAGGACAACGTCCAGACCTCGATGACCCTCGAGGAGGCCCGCACGATGCTGTCGATCATGCAGAACGGCGACGGCACCCTCGGGTCGGTCGGGATTGCCCCACCCCTGTTCCACCCGTCGGAGCCAGACTTCGACCTGCTCCAGGCGATCATCCACGACATCCGCCGGTCCCTCGCCGAAGGCACCCCCCTGACAATCGCCGCGACGACCACCACAACCGTCGGCTGAGTGTCACCCTCTGGGTGCCGACTTCACACAGAGTTCACATTCAGGCAACGGCACAGAAACGGCCGGCCGACAGGATTGCGCCAGCCCCCACCCCTTCTACTCAAAGGAACACCCGTGGCCTACCAAGCTGAGTACATCTGGATCGACGGCACCGAGCCCACGCCCTTGCTGCGCTCGAAGACCAAGATCCTCCAGGACGGCAAGACCCCTCCTGTCTGGGGTTTCGACGGATCATCCACCAACCAGGCCACCGGCGAGTCGAGCGACTGCGAACTCCAGCCCGTGTTCACCTGCCCCGACCCGATCCGCGGTGGCAACAACATCCTCGTCCTGTGCGACGTACACCTGGCCCGCGACGACAAGCCTCACCCCACGAACACCCGCGTCACCTGTGCCAAGGCGGCGAAGAAGTACGCCAAGCAGGAGATGATCTTCGGCATCGAGCAGGAGTACACCTTCCTCAAGCTGGACGGCACCCCGCTCGGGTTTCCCGCCAATGGCTTCCCTGCCGCCCAGGGTCCGTACTACTGCGGAGTCGGCGCCGGTCGGGTGGCCGCCCGCGAGATCATCGAGGAGCACACCCAGGCTTGCATCGATGCCGGCCTGATGATCGAGGGAACCAACGCCGAGGTCATGCCCGGGCAGTGGGAGTTCCAGATCGGTGCCGCCGACGCCCTGACGGTCTGCGACCACATGTACGTCGCCCGCTGGCTGCTGCACCGCATCGCCGAGGACTACGACGTGGTGGTCAGCTTGGCTGCCAAGCCGGCGAAGGGCGACTGGAACGGGGCCGGTGCGCACACCAACTTCAGCACCAAGGCGATGCGCGAGGACACCGACATGAAGGCCATCGAGGCGGCCTGCCGGGCCCTTTCGAAGAAGATTGACCTGCATGTGTCGAACTACGGCCACGACATCGAGAGCCGCCTCACCGGCGCTCACGAAACGGCCCCCTACAACAAGTTCAGCTGGGGTGTGAGCAACCGTGGGGCGAGCGTGCGCACTCCCGTGGCAGGTGTCGCGCACCGGCCAGGGCTATGCCGAGGACCGCCGCCCGAACGCCAACTGCGACCCCTACACCGTCACCCGGCTGATCATCGAGACGGTCTGCGGCGCAGCTAGCTGACCAGGCGAGCGCACGATCCGCGGTGGCAGGCGGCAAATAGGATGTCAACAAACACGGGAGCGTGCCCATGCTCGACCAACAACGCGATTATGTGCTGCGCACCGTGGAGGAGCGCGGTGTGCGCCTCATCCGGCTGTGGTTCACCGACGTACTGGGCAACCTGAAGAGCTTCGCCATCAGCCCGGCCGAACTGGAGAACGCGCTCGAGGACGGGATGACCTTCGACGGCTCCTCGATCGACGGCTTCAGCCGCGTCCAGGAGTCCGACGTGCTGGCCATGCCGGACCCCAACACCTTCGAGGTCCTGCCTTGGGGCGACCCCAAGGCGGTCGAGGCCCGCGTCTTCTGCGACATCCACAACCTCGACGGCACCCCGTTCGAAGGCGACCCTCGCCAGGTGCTGCGCCGCAACCTGGGCGTCGCCCACGAGCAAGGCTTCACCTTCTACGTCTCTCCCGACATCGAGTTCTTCTACTTCGCCCCTCCGGAGCGCGGCCAGGTGCCCGTGCCCCTCGACGAGGGCAGCTTCTTCGACCTGACCACCACCGACATCGCCGGCACCCTGCGCAAGGAGACCATCCGCACCCTGGAAACGATGAGCATCCCCGTCGAGTACAGCTTCCACGAGGACTCACCGAGCCAGCACGAGATCGACCTGCGCCACACCGACGCCCTCACGATGGCCGACAGCATCATGACCTTCCGCCTGGTGGTGAAGGAGGTCGCAGCCAAGCAGGGGGTGCACGCCACCTTCATGCCCAAGCCTCTCGAAGGTGTGCAGGGCAGTGGGATGCACCTCCACCTCAGCCTGTTCGACGGCGACGACAACGCGTTCTACAACAACGATGATCCGTACCAGCTGTCGCCGGTCGCCAAAGCGTTCATGGCCGGTCTGTTGCGCCATGCAGCCGAGATCACCGCCGTCACCAACCAGACCGTGAACAGCTACAAGCGACTGGTCCCCGGGTTCGAGGCGCCGGTGCACATCAGCTGGGCGCGCAACAACCGCAGCGGTCTGGTCCGCGTGCCGATAGCCAAGCGCGGCAACCCAAGCGCGACCCGACTCGAATACCGCTCGCCCGATCCGGCGTGCAACCCCTACCTCGCCTTCAGCGTGCTGTTGGCAGCGGGCCTCAAGGGGGTCAGCGAGGGCTACGAGCTGCCCGACTGAGGCCGACGCCAACCTGTTCGAGATGGACGACGCCGCCCTGGCGAAGCTGGGCATCGACAGCCTGCCCCAATCCCTCAGCGACTCGCTGAAGGTGATGGAGACCTCGCAGCTGGTGCAAGACGCGCTCGGCGAGCACATCTTCGAGTGGTTCCTGCGCAACAAGCGCAGCGAGTGGCGCGCCTACAAGACCCATGTCAGCCAGTTCGAGCTGAACCGGTACCTAAGGACGCTGTAGTGGAGCTCGTCGCCGTCTACCCCGAGCCACCGCCACCCGATCTGGCGCGCACCCTCGACCTGGCCGGCTACCGCTGGAAGGCGGTGAGCTCCGCCGACGACGCGGCCCGCAACGAGCCCTCCAGCGGGTGGGCAGGCGCGGTCGTTGCCTGCGATCAGGACCCCGAGGGCGCCTGGGCGTTCTGTCGCGCCCTGCGCAAGCGCGACACACCGGTGAGCCCCCTGATGGTGCTGGTCGGCGGTGGCCAGCTGGCCGACCTCGAACTGCGCGACGACCTCTTCGACGACTTCTGTCTGACACCGTTCCACCCGGTTGAGGTCGAGGCCCGCCTCAGGCACCTGTTCTTCCGCGGCGGCGCCGAGGTGAGACCGGAGATGGTCGAGTACGGCGGGTTGGCGCTGAACCTGGAGACCTACCAGGCAGGCATCGAGGGCCGGCCACTGGACCTCACCTACATGGAGTACGAGCTGCTCAAGTTCCTCGCCCAGAACCCCGGCAAGGTGTTCACCCGCGAGATGTTGCTCAGCCGGGTGTGGGGCTACGAGTACTACGGCGGTGCCCGCACCGTCGACGTCCACATACGTCGTCTGAGGGCCAAGCTCGGCGAGGAGCACGCCAACCTGATCCAGACGGTGCGCAGCGTCGGTTACCGCTTCGGGCAGAGCCGCTGGGGCTCGTGAGCCCAGCGCTGCCGATCACGCCTCGGCGTCGCCGCTCGCCTCGACCGCACCAATAGCTTCCTCCAGGCGCCTCAGCGAACCCTCGGAGAGGGTCGTGTGCACGATGCTGGCGAACGGGAACCGGGTCAGCTCGGCGGCCAGCGCCCCGACGTCGAGTTCCTCCAGCAGAAGCACGACGTTGGTAGTGCCCGGCTGCACTGCCTCGCGGAACCAGCTCACCCACTCGTCGGGTATGCCGAGGTCGACCACCTTGGCGGTGACAGCGCCCACCCCGGCACCCACCGCGCCGCCCACCAGCCAGCCCACAGGCCCACCGAGGATGAGGCCTAGAAGGCTGGTCCACACTCCACTGCTGAGGGCGGACTGCCCGGGCTGGGGGTCGATGGTCTCGCGCACCGATGTGCGCCCACCATCGTCCTTCACCACGATGACGGCGTCCTTGAGCTTCAGCGAGCCCTGCACCCCCAGACGGGTGGCGGCGGTGAGGAACTCCTGGGCGCGATGCGAATCGGGTAGAGACACCCCCACGAGGTACTGATCGACTTGTTCGGGCATGACAGCACGGTACCCGCATCAGCCTGCGGATCAGACGAAGGCACTCACGAGCGTGTAACAGCCCAGGCCGAGGAACACCACGCCCGCGACTCTCTGCACCTTCTGCAGGGCGACGTGCTTCACGATCCATTGCCCCGCCGTGACGGCCAACGCCGCCACCGAGGCCAGAGCGCACCACGCACCGAGCGCCACCGCTACCGGAGCCGAGTACTGGCTGGCGATGCTGGCCGTTGCGAGTTGGGTGAGGTCGCCGAACTCGGCGAGGCCCACCACCGATGCTGCGGTGAGCGCCACCCTGGTGAACGAATCGGCCTCTGCGGTGATGCCGTCGTCGGCGCCTTCATCGTCGTCGTCTCCCCTCAGCAGGATGAACCCACCGATGAGGAACAGGGTGCCCACGCCGAGCTTCACCGGGGTATCGGGCAGCTCGCGCAGGAGCGAGCCGATGCTCACCGCCAGCACCACATGCAGCACGAAGGCCGCAACCACGCCGACCCACACGGCGAGAGGCCGCCGGTACCGGGTTGTGAGCACCAACGACGCGACCATCGTCTTGTCGGGGAGCTCGGCGATGAAGACCGTGCCGAAGGCAACGAGGAAACCCTGGATCATCGACTCAGGTCAACTGCTGGATGCGGGCCGAGTGTCGTGAATGGGTGCTCAGCATGTGGGGCAGATCCGGGTGCACCAGCCGGCCGTCACTCACGACGAAGCGGCCATTGACGATCGTGTGCCAGGCGCCCACTGGCCCGCACCTCAGCCAGGCTTCGATCGGATCGGCCACCGCGCCGGCGAAAGCGGGGCCGTCGAGCTTCCACACCGCGACGTCGGCCACCGCGCCGGGCGCCAGCACGCCGATCTCCCCCTCGCGGCCCAAGCATCCGGCGCCGCCGACCGTGGCCATCTCTAACGCCATCCGCGCCGTGGCGGCCGCAGCTCCGTCGCGCAGCTTGGCCAGCAGCATCGCCTGACGGGCTTCGAGCCACATCGACCCGCTGTCGGCCGATGACGACCCGTCCACTCCGAGGCCGACCTTGACCCCGTAGAGGCGCATCGGCACGACCGGGGCGATGCCCGAGGCCAGGATCAGGTTGCTGCTGGGGCAGTGGGCGACTCCCACCCCGGCGGCGCCCAACCGTCTTTGCTCGGCATCGTCGGGCATCACACAGTGGGCCACCCAGGTTCGGTCGCTGCACCAACCGGTGCGCTCGAGGTACTCCGTGGGGCGGCACCCGAAGGTGGCCTGAGAGTAGAGATCATCCTCGACGTTCTCGGCGAAGTGGGTGTGGAGCCTCACACCGAGCCGCTCGGCCAGCTCGGCGCTACGCACCATCAGCTGCTCGGTGACGCTGAACGGGCTGCACGGAGCGAGGGCGATGCGCACCATCGACCCGTGACTTAGGTCGTGATGGCGGTTCACAGCCGTTTCGCAGGCGGCGAGGATGTCGTCGTCGTCGGCCACAACGTCGTCGGGTGGTAGGCCGCCATCTTTTTCGCTGAGGCTCATCGAGCCCCGCGTGGGGTGGAACCGCATACCGAGTTCTTTGGCAGCGGCGATCTCGGCGCCAAGCAGATCGCCGGCGCCACGCGGGTGGACGTAGAGGTGGTCGCTGCTGGTGGTGCAGCCGCTGAGCGCCAACTCCGCCAGACCGACGAAGGCGCTGGCGTAGACGGACTCCTCGTCGATCGCCCGCCACAGCGGGTACAGCGCCTGAAGCCAGCCGAACAGGGGCTTGTCGGTCATCGGCGGGTAGGCACGGGTGAGGTTCTGGAAGAGGTGGTGGTGGGTGTTCACCAGGCCCGGAGTCACCAGGCAATCCGACGCATCGACCACGACGTCGGCGGCGGGAGGAGGGTCGGTGCTCGTTCCCACGGAGTGCACCAGGTTGCCACTCGATCGCCACCCAGCCACCGGTCAGCTCGCGACCGTCGGTCGTCGAGGGTGGCGACCATACGGGCGTTGGAGATGAGCAGCTCGACCATGGCCTGCCCGCTCAAGCGAGTGAGTCGACGATGAGGCGGATGTCGTCGAGAGTGGTGCGCGGGTTCACCACGCAGTAGCGCAGCACAGTCTCCCCGGCCCACGTCGTGGGCACCACGAAGGCCTTGCCCTCGGCCAGCATCAGGTCGCTCCACGCCTGGTACCGCTCGGGGCTCCACCCCTTGCGACGGAAGACCACAATGCTCAGCTCGGGCTCGAGCACCAGCTCGAGATGGGCTGCCTCGTCGATCAGACGGGCTCCTCCCTTGGCCACTGCCAGGGTTGTCTCCACCGCATCGCGATAGGCATCGGTGCCGTAGGTGGCGAGGCTGAACCAGAAGGGCAGGCCACGAGCGCGTCGCGAGAGGTGATGGGCGAAGTCGCTCGGGTTCCACTCACCTTCGGCATCGGTGTGCAGTACGTCGAGGTACTCGGCGTTCTGGGTGTGGGCGCGGCGAGCCAGCAAGGGATCGCGGTAGAGCAGGGCGCAGCAGTCGAACGGCGCGAACAACCACTTGTGGGGGTCGACGATGAAACTGTCGGCACGTTCGATGCCGTGGAACCGGTAGCGTCACGCTCGGTGCCAGAAGGCCGGCGCCGCCGTACGCGCCGTCGACGTGGAACCACACACCTAGCTCGTCGGCAACGTCGGCCGCCGCGGAAAGGTCGTCGATGACACCGGCGTTGGTGGTGCCACACGTGGCCACGATGGCGAACACCCGATCACGGTCGACGGGGTCGAGCGCGGCCACGGCGGCCCTCAGGTTCTCGACGTGGAGCCTGCCCTCGGCGTCGGCCGAAACCTGCACCTCGTCGGTGTCCATCGCCCGACAGGCCTGAGCGATGCTGCTGTGGGCGCCCTTGGACGAGATGATCAGGCCCCGGGCGCGATCCTGGCTACCGCCTGGCGCGTTCGCGCCAGCGGTAGCGGGCAGCGATCAGGGCGCTGAGGTTGCCCGCTGTGCCGCCACTGACGAAGACCCCGCCCGCCTCGGCGGGGAGCCCGGCAGCATCGGCCAGATAGCGCAGAGCCTCGTTCTCGGCGAACACGGCGCCGCCGCCCTCCATCCAAGAGCCGCCATAGATGCTGCACGCCCCGACGACGAGGTCGAAGAGGATGCTCGCTTCGGTGGGGGCGGCCGGCACGAAGGACAAGAACCGAGGATGATCGACGGAGATGCACGCCGGTGCGAGAACGTCGCTGAAAACCCTCAGCGCCTCGAGACCGCCGAGACCGCGCGGCGAGATGGTGCGCCCGGCCATCGCCTTCAGCTCGGCGAGGCCGCGCGGCCCGTCGAGCGGTGGAGGGTCGAGCCTCACCCTCTCGACGGCGTAACGCACCACAGCCTGGGTGAGCACCTCGGTGGAGGTGTCGTGGAGATGCATGACGCCCAGTCTGCCAGCCCTCTCGGCAGACGCAGATCGATCGACGTGAGGTTCAGTAGTTGACGTCGAGGAGTTCGCTGCCCTCGGCGCGCTCTGCCGCGTCGCGGTCGAGAGCCCAGCCGAGAAGGGCGGCGATGGTGGTGGATCCCAACACGGCAACGACGGGGAACACGAGCAGGGCAACGACGATGGCGATGGCACCGGGCACGTAGGTCACCCTAGTGGCTTGTATGCCCAGGCCTCAATCTCCACCTCGGCGCCCCCGGGCAAGCCGCCGACGCCGATGGTGCTACGCGCCGGACGGCTTTCCCCGAAGCCGGCCACATAGGCCTCGTTGAACTCGGCGAAGGTGCCGATATCGGTGAGAAAGCACATGGTCTTGGCCACATCGGCGATGGTGGCGTCCATCGTGGCGAGCAGCGTCTTCAGGTTCTCGATGACCTGGGCGGTCTGGGCTGCCACGCCTCCGGGCACCAGGGCGCCGTCCTTGGCGCCGAGTTGGCCACTGACGATTATCCAGTCGCCGGCGCGCACGGCAGGTGTATAGGGGCCGAGGGGTTTGGTCATGTCCGCATCGTAGGCCAACGGGGCGAAGAGCCCGCATGGCCTGCACGCCGAGGTCACCCGTCGGTTCTACCGGCGCGGAGGTCGGCCAGCTGAGCCTCACTGTTCCACAGACGCACCCGGAGCTCGGCGATCAGTTGGTCCTGTCTGGCCACTTTCGCCGCCCATTCGTCGCACTCGGCGGCCAGGTCGTGGGTTGGGCCGCGGGTTGGGCCGACATCGGCCCTTTCGCCGAGGGCAGCCGCGGCCGAAGCACGGCACTCGGCGAGTTCGGCTTCGAGGGCGCCGATCTCGGCATTCAGGAGTTCGACCTCGGTGGCCCCGGTGGAGTCTGCGGCGTCGGCGTCGGCAGCGCGGGCGAGCTCCGTCGATCGCCTGCCCGCGCCCCTCAGCAACCAGCCGGTGATACCTCCGATGGCGGCGGCAGCAACCATCCACAGAGCCCACTTGGCGAGTGTGTACGACACGTCGTTCTCCTTTGTCAGCTCGTCGCGGTGACGCCGAAGACCACTCGGCGGCTCTTGTCGGGGTCCTCATCGCCATCTGGATTCAGGACCAGCTGGCTCTCGCCGAAACCCTTCGCCACGAGATCACTCTCTGGCACCCCGAGAGAGATCAGGGCTACGACGACGGCCTGGGCCCTCTGCTCGCTGAGGGTGAGGTTGCCTTCGGCGGAGCCCTCGCTGTCCGTATGGCCCTGCACCTCGATGACCACGCCGCCGAAGAGCTTGGCGATGGCGGCCACCTTCTCCACGGTCGCCCGCGACGTGGCACTGATGGTGCCACTACCCCACTCGAACAGGATCGGCTCCTCCGCCACCAGGGTGTTCAGCTGGGCCTCGACAGAGGTGGCGTCGGCGACGGAAGCCTGGGGGCGCGGGTTGAGGGTGAGGGTGGCGCCGACGTCTGTGGCGACTTGCTCGAAGGCCACCCGGCCGGCGTCGTCGGCATAGACGCCGACGGCGAACAGGGTGGCACCATTCCAGCCGGCCTCACCCTGCACCAGGTACCTCGGCATCGCCGCAACCAGAAAGGCCATCAGGTTCACGGAGTCGTCCTCCACAGGGGCAGAGGGGTCGACGGTGAGACGGTCGTCGAGGTTGGCCGGGTCCACCACCCCCGCTGCGGCCACGAGCACGGAACGCTGGGAGTTGCTGGCCACCGAGCCGGTGAGCACCAAACGCCCACCGCTGGAGCTGGCCGTGAGCGGCGGCGCCGGCACGGTGGTGGTGGGCGTCGTCGACGCCGTGGTGGTGGACGGGGCCACAGTCGTGGGGGCCGTCGACATCGGTGACGTGGAGCTCGTGGAGTCCGCCCGGTTCTCCGCCCCGCAGGCGGAGGCCAGTGCAACCTCGCGCACACCCCACACGCTTTCGGCGATCTCCACAGCTGCGGCCGGGTCGGCGAGTGGGGCCGAACACCTCAGTGTGCCGTCCTGCCCGAAGAACTCGATCTCGGCGGTGATGTCGTTGTCCGCCAGTCGTGCGGCCACCCGATCGGCAAGGTCACGCGAGACACGCGGCACCGTCACGGCGGCGCCAACGGCATATACGCCAGAGAGCGCGAGGATGCCGAGAAGGAGGACCCGGCGACGTTGCCAACGGGAGGGACCGGCTTCTTGCGGGGGCCATCGTGCCCCCATCGTAGGCTGCCCGGACCGGCTCGAACCCGGCTACCTTGATCGCCGATGATTCCCACACGGCGACAGTTCATCCTCGCCGCCGGTAGTGCTGCCCTGCTCACTGCATGCGGCAGCGACTCCGGCTCGAAACCCAGCGACACCAGCGAGACCGGCGAGACCGGCGAGACCGGCGACAGCGCACCCCCCGGGTTCGGCATCGTCAAGCGGTTCCCGAACGTGAACCTGTTCACCCCCGGCGAGGTCCGCCTACCTGTTTCGCTCACCGACGGCCAGACGATGATGGCCACCGGCCCCGACCGCCTCATCGGCTGGATCGAGTCGAACGACGGCACCAGGGTTGCCGAGATCGATGCACCGCGGCGCGATCAGGGCATCGACTTCGCCTACTGGGAGGTCAGGGCCACCCTCGAAGCGACCGAGGTCCACACCCTGCGCCTCGACGGCGACGACGGCTACGGCGCAAGCTTCCAGGTGGTCGCCGCCGCCAGCGTGGCGTCGCCGGTCACCGGCAACCAGCTACCGCCGTTCGACACTCCAACGGTCGACGACCACCGCGGCGTCGAGCCCTACTGCTCTCTCACCCCCGACCCGTGCCCCCTGCACGAGATGACCCTCACCGACGCTCTCGCCTCGGGAAAGCCGGTCGTCTACATGGTCGGCACCCCGGCCCACTGCAAGACCGGCACCTGCGCACCAGGGCTCGAGTTCCTGGTGGCCGAGCACGAGCGCCTCGGCGACTCTGTGGTGATGGTGCACGCCGACGTCTACGCCGACGAGGCTGCCACCGAGTTGGCGCCCGCATTGATCGCGCTAGAAGTGGAGTACGAGCCGATCGTCTACTTCTGCGATGCCGAGGGCATCGTGGTGGACCGTCTCGACGCGGTGTGGGATGCCAGTGAGCTGAGGGAGAGGCTCGACCTCTTGCTCAGCTGAGGCTCTGCTGAGCCCGCGCTCTGGTCAGTCGGCGTTGTGGCTACAACCGCAGCCCGTGCCGGCGCTGGAGTTGGGGTTGGTGATCGCGAAGCCGGCCTGGTTGAGACCGTCCTTGTAATCCAGGGTGGCGCCCATGAGAAGCGGGGCCGAGGTGGAGTCCACGACTACCTGCACAGGGCCAAAGGTGGCGGTCTGGTCGTCGGGGGCGATGTCGCCATCGAAGAACATCTCGTATGAGAAGCCGCTACAGCCACCGGAGCGCACCGCAACACGAAGGGCGAGCTCGCTGGCGCCTTCGGCCTCGAGCAGTTCCTTCACCTTGGTGGCAGCATTGTCGGTGAGAGTGATCACGTGTGTCCCTCCAGGGGTAAATCGGGTTGGGCGGATCGGGTTGGGCTCTGGTCGGACGGCGTCCTCGCAGAAGGAGAGTGTAACCGCCGACACCCATAGGATTGATCCCGTGGAACCAAACCCTCCGAGCGTCGATGAGGTCCTCGGCCTGCTGAGCGCAGTGATGGATCCCGAACTCGGCGCCGACATCGTCACTCTAGGCATGGTGCCCGATGTGAAGGTGTCCCCTTCCGGTCATGTCACAGTCACCGTCAAGCTCACCATCGGCGGTTGCCCCCTGCGGGCCCAGATCAAGAAGGACATCGAGAGCCGCATCGGCCTCCACCCCGGCGTCGCCGACGTGAACATCGAGTGGGGCGAGATGACGGCCGAGGAGCGCAGCGAGGTGATGCTCAAGGCCCGCTGGAACGCTCGCGAGCACGCACCCGACACCGAGGTGCCCATCACCTGCCGGGTGCTGGCCGTGGCCAGCGGCAAGGGCGGGGTGGGCAAGAGCTCTGTGACGGTCAACTTGGCGACCGCGGTGGCGGCCATGGGCTTCACCGTCGGTGTGCTCGACGCCGACATCTGGGGCTTCTCGGTACCGCGATTGCTCGGCATCAACGAACCCCTCGAGGCCCAAAAGGTAGATGGCAGCGACAGGCCGAAGATCATCCCCAACGAACTCACCGTGGGGCGCGGCCTCACTGCGGGGAAGCTGAAGGTGGTCAGCACCGGCTTCCTCGTCGGCGAGGACACGGCCCTGATGTGGCGGGGTCTCATGCTCGCCAAGGCAGTCGAGCAGTTCCTGCGCGACGTGCAGTGGGGCGACCTCGACTACCTGTTCATCGACATGCCGCCCGGCACCGGCGACGTACAGATGGGCCTCGCCCGCATGCTGCCCCGAACCGACCTACTGATCGTCACCACACCCGCGCTGGCTGCCCAGAAGGTGGCTGCCCGCGGCTGCCGACATGGCCCGACGCAGCTTCCTGCGGGTCTGCGGAGTGATCGAGAACATGAGCGGCTTCACCTGCGACCACGGCCAGTCATATGCCCTGTTCGGGTCGGGCGGTGGCGCCACCCTGGCCGCACGAGGTGGGCGTACCCCTGCTCGGCCGCATACCCATCGAAGCTGCGGTGGCAGCCGGTGGCGACGCAGGCGAGCCCGTCGCGCTCAAAGGCACCGGCCCAGCCGCCGAGGAGTTCCGTGCCATAGCCCGGCGCCTGGTCGACGAAATCGCCCCGCCCACCAACATGGCCGGGTGCAGTGCGCGCATGCTCGGCCTGGTGGCCGCCGCCCTAGACGCCCACGACGCCGACGCGGGCTGAGGCGGCAAGTACCCGCTCCCCGATCCGAGTGCCATGGTGACCGTCCCCCATCCGAGTGCCTGGCGACCGTCCGAGTGCCTGGCGACCCCCGTGCCGCAGTCACTCGACGGCGCTGCCACTCCGAGGTCGCCTGCGCTGCCCGCCCGGTCCGGGCCGCCGTGGTCGGACTCCCGACCGCCTAGTCGAACTGGTCGTAGTCGGGTTCGTCGGGCAGGATGATTCCCGTCAGCTGGCCGTCGACCATGCGCAGCCGGGGCAGGATGCAGGGCGGGATACCGACGGCCTTTGCCGCTGAGAGTGCATCGGCCACCGACTGGTGGGCATCGAGGAACTGAAGGTTCGCAGCCGTCGGCGGCATCAGCGCCAGCTCGCCGGCGGACCACTTCGTCAGCGCATCAGCAGGCCTCACCCACATGCTGGCAACGGTCTCGTTGTCGTCGTGGTGCGACCTCTGGCCTGCGGGACAGGCGCTGACGAAGAAGCGAGTGTCGAAGCGTCGCGCCCCCTCACCCTTGGGGGTCACCCAGTGGGCAACCCACGCCAGGCCGTCGGTGGCCAGCCTCAGGCCGTGTTCCGCAACCAGGGCTCGCATGTCGACGTGTCCGTGGTAGACGGCTTCGCGGTGGTCCAGCGCGGGGTGGCCGTCGGTCACGTGGCGCCCTTGGGCATCGACCGCCAGGAGTACACCAGCTTCCTCGTAGCACTCGCGGATCGCCGCGATCGAGAAGCCGTCGTCACCATCGCCATCGGCTTCGTCGACCTTGCCGCCGGGGAAGACGTACATCCCGCCGGCGAAGACCGCGGCCTTGGTGCGTCTCAGCATGAACACCTCGAGGCCTTCGCCACTGTCGCGCAACAGCATCACCGTCGCCGCAGGCTTCACAGGTACTTCATCGGTCATACCTCGACGGTACCCGGTGAGCCTTCGCTCCCCGCGAGCGGAGCGAATCCGACGTAACCTCGACGGGATGCTGGTGTGGATGGACCTCGAAATGACCGGGCTCGACCCGGCACGCAACGTGATCGTCGAGATCGCCACGATCATCACCGACGACAATCTCGATGTCGTCGCAGAAGGGCCCGACATCGTCGTTCACCAACCCGACGATGCTCTCGCCCTGATGGACCAGGTGGTCGTCGATATGCACACAAAGAGCGGCCTGCTCGAGCTAATCAAGGCGTCCACGACGACCCTCGATGATGCCGGACGCCAGACACTCGAGTTCATCAAGCAGCACGTGCCGACGGTACGCACCGTGCCCCTGTGCGGTAACTCGATCGGTATGGACCGCCGCTTCCTTGCCGCCTACCTGCCCGACATCGAGAACCATCTTCATTACCGCAGCGTCGATGTGAGCAGTGTGAAGGAGCTCGTGCGCCGGTGGTACCCGGGCCTGCTCAACGGACGGGTCCAAAAGCAGGGCAGCCACCGCGCCCTCGACGACATCCGCGAGAGCGTCGCCGAGCTCCGCTTCTACCGCGAGCACGTGTTCCTGCCTGCGGGCGAACCTGCCACGGCGGACCCCGACCCCTCCTGACGAGAATTAATCAGTTGCGTTAAGGTGGTGAGAGTGGCTACCTTGTCGCCGATCTGTTGCAACCGCAACTGATCGATGACCCCAATTGATCGATGAACTAGGAAGGTCCGACCCCACATGATTCGCACGGCATCCGCACAGCACCTGGCCCCGGTGGCCGGCGGCGCGCGCCCGTGCAGCGGGTTCGGTCACGGTTATCAGTGGCGAGCAGCTGGCATGTGCACCAATACCGAGTCCATGCACAACACCACCAAGCGCCCTGCCCGGCACCTCGGGAACGCCAAGACGTAAAGCACGTCGAAAGCGCCCTCGAGGCCGTCGGGATCACAGGATCCCGGCGGCCTTTCTCGTTTTTCCACCTTCCCCCAGTCCACGAGGAACACTCCAATGCACACCCTGAACAGAACCGACATCAAGACCACGTTCGACGAGATCGTCGAGCCGATCGCGACGCGCGTCGCCAGGCCGCGTTGCGCCGACGGTCACGGCACCCTCACCCACCTCTTCTTCGCCGATACGCCTCTCGACATCGCTCGCGCCAAAGCGATCTGCGGTAAGTGTGCTCTCACCGAGACATGCCTCGCCGGCGCGGTCGAGCGCGCCGAGCCGTGGGGAGTGTGGGGCGGGGAGCTGGTCGACAACGGCAGGGTGATCGTCAACAAACGACCACGCGGTCGACCGCCGAAGTACCCCCGCCCACCTGTGGTGGTCGACGAGGTGCCCATCCCCCCTCACCTGGTGGCCTGACCGGCCCCCTGCCGTTCGCGGCGCGGCCTATAGCCTGAACCTCTGTGAAGGTCCGCAAACGGCTACTGGTCGGGTCGCTGCTCGTGTCCGCCGTTGCCTCGGCGGCGATCGGATGGGCGATCGCCGCTTCAGGCGACGGCGGCCGAGCCGACGACACGGTGGTCATCGACGGGTCCGACGTCACCTTCCAGCAACCGTCTCTCGGCACCAACGCCGCCATCGAGGGCGACGCTTTCCCCACCGTCGAAGTGCAGACCCTGCAGGGCGATGCCTTCGCCACCGCCGAGCTCGTCGGCCGGCCACTCGTGGTCAACATCTGGGGCAGCACCTGTGGTCCATGCAAGGCCGAGCTGGCCGACTTCGCCGCCGTTCACATCGAGTACGGCGAGCAGGTGAGGTTCGTCGGCATTGACTTCCTGGCGCCGAGCGACAGGGAAGAAGAGTTCGCCCGCGACAAGGGTGTGCAGTACGAGCTCTACTACGACACAAACGGTGAGTTCATCAGTGCCGCCGGCATCTCCGCCTTCCCCGTCACCCTCTTCGTCGCCGCCGATGGCACGATCGTGAGGCAGACCGGTCAGCTCGATGCCGACCGTTTGCGCAGCCTGATCGAGAGCGACCTCCTGTGATCTCCATGATCCTGGCCCTCGATGCCCGGTTAGCCACCTCGTTCACCACCGGGCTGCTGGCCGCGATCAACCCCTGCGGCTTCGTGCTTCTTCCCACCTACCTCCTCTACTTCCTCGGCATGGAGAACCTCCGCCCCGGTGCCGAACGCAGCTCGGTCGGCCGGGCCCTCGCGGTAAGCCTCTCGGTGTCGGCCGGCTTCATGTCGGTGTTCATCGTGATCGGCACGATCACCAAGTGGTCCACCCGGTGGTTCATGGACAAGGCGCCCTATATCTCCTTGGTCATCGGGGCCCTGTTGGTGGTCCTCGGCGTGGCGATGCTGTTCGGCTACCGGCTGCCCTTCACCACACCGAAGCTCGACGTGGGCAAGCGCGACCGCTCGGTGCTCAGCATGTTCGTGTTCGGCATCGCCTACGCGATCGCGTCCATCGGCTGCACGATCGGGCCCTTCATCGCCATCGTGCTGGGCGGCGTCTCCACCGACGGCATCATCACCGGGATCGCCGCGATCGGGCTTTATGGGCTGGGCATGGCACTGCTCGTCACCGGGCTCACCGTCACCCTCGCTCTCGCCAATACCGCCCTGCTGAAGGCGTTGCGCAGGGGGATGGAGTGGTTCGAGTACGTCGCCGGTGTCTTCGTACTGCTCACCGGGCTCTACCTCACCTACTACTGGTACCGCGACATACGCGAGCAGTACAACGACGACGTCGTAGCCGGCGCCGTGTCCTGGCAGGAGGAGCTGTCGCGGTTCGTGCAGCGCAACCAGACTGCGGTTGTGGTGACAGCTTCCATGGCCATCGCCGCGGCCGTCGGGCTGTCGTTGTGGCTCCGACGCCGGCCCACACCCGGATGACCACCACCCCCTTCCGCGACCTGCTGGCCACACCCGGGGTCGAGGAGGTTTGCGAGCTGCGCGGCCCCATCGGATTCATGGCATACCACGGAGGTTCTCTGGAGCACCTCACCGATGTCATCGCCTCGCGAGCCGCGGCGCTCAGCGGCGCCAGCTACTACGGGGTTCACCAACCTCCCGATCTGCAGTGGCACATCCCGTCGCACCAGGTATCGCCCGCCGAGTCGCCCCGCCTCGAGGAGTTCGTCGGACACGTCGAAGCGGCAATCACCATCCACGGCTATGGCCGCCAGGAAATGTGGACCACCCTCCTGCTCGGCGGCCTGCACCGGGAGCTGGCGGCCCACGTGGCAATCCACCTGAGGCCCGTACTACCCGACTACACGGTGGAGACCGAGCTGGCGGCGATGCCGAAAGAGTTGCGCGGCCAGGACCTGCGGAACCCGGCGAACCTGCCGCGCTGCCAGGGCGTACAGATCGAGCTGCCTCCCCGAGTACGCGGCACCAGCCCGATCTGGAAGGACTGGAAGGGTCCCGGCCTGGTCCCCCACACGGAGGCGCTCATCGAGGGACTCGCCGCCGCCGCTCGCTCCTGGCCCACGCCGCTCGCCTGACTTCTGAGGCGGTTCGAGCTCAGGGGGCGAGACGGTCCAGTTGCCAGATGCCTTCGGCGAGCCGGTACCTCAGCCGGTCGTGAAGCCGGCTCGGGCGACCCTGCCAGAACTCGAAGGTGCGGGGCTTCAGCAGCCAGCCGCCCCAGAAGGCCGGTCGGGGCACCTCGTCGTCGCCGAAGGTGGCGGCCATCTGTTCCACCCTCTGCTCCAGCCAGACACGATCTGGAATCGGCTGCGATTGGGGCGATGACCACGCCCCGACCTGGGAACCACGAGGCCGCGAGGCGAAGTACTCGTCGCTCTCCGTCTCGGGGACGCGCTCGACTGTGCCCACCACCCTCACCTGACGGTGGAGCTGGAGCCAGGTGAACAGCATCGAAGCCCTCTGCTCGGCGCCCATTTCGTGGCTCTTCGCCGACTCATAGTTGGTGAAGAAGCTGAACCCGCGCTGCTCGGCGCCACGCAGCAAGAGGTAGCGGCTCTGGGGCCACCCCTCGGCGTCGATGGTGGAAAGGACGAACGCGTTGGGCTCGATGCAACCCGCCTCACCTGCCTCACGGAACCACGTCTGCCACTGGACCAGGGGGTCGGGATCGACGTCGGCGATGTCGAGGCCGGCAGTCGCATACTCGAAACGATCACGGGCAAGACCGGAGAGGTGATCCGGATTCTGGCCGGCGTTGGGAGCATCGCTCATCGCGGTTCGATCACCTCCATGCCGCGCATGTAGCGGCGCAGGGCTTCGGGCACGATGATGCTGCCATCGGCCTGACGGTAGTTCTCGATGATGGCGGCCCACACCCGAGGCACAGCGAGAGCCGAACCATTGAGGGTGTTGGCGATCGTGGTGCCCTTCTCGCCGGGCTTGCGGTAGCGGATGTCGGCGCGGCGAGCCTGGTAGTCGCTGAACCAGCTGACCGAGCTGACTTCGAGCCAGCTATCGCAGCCGGGGCCGTAGACCTCGATGTCGAAGCTGCGATGGTGGCTCTGCCCGAGGTCGCCGGTGCAGATCTCGATGATGCGGTAGGGCAGGCCGAGACCGGCGATGAGCCACTCGGCACGGTCGCGCAGCTCGACCAGCATTGCCGCCCCCTGCTCGGGGGTGGCGACGGCAAGGATCTCGACCTTGTCGAACTCGTGGGCGCGCAACATGCCCCGGGTGTCGCGACCGGCTGAGCCCGCCTCACGCCGGTAGCAGGGGGTGTAGGCCATCATCCGGATGGGGAGCTGGGCCTCGTCGAGCACCTCACCCCCGTACAGGGAGGTGAGCGGGACTTCGGCCGTGGGAATGCACCACAGGTCGTCGCGCTCGATGGCGTAGGCGTCGTCGGCGAACTTGGGCAGCTGGCCGGTGGCGGTGAGCGTGGCGGTGGTGACCAGCGAGGGCGGGCGGATCTCCTCGAAGGCGTCGCTGTTGGTGTCGAGTGCGTACTGGCACAGGGCACGCGAGAGCGTCGCCCCGGCGCCGCGCTGCATGGTGAACATCGCCCCGCTGATCTTGGTGGCCCTCTCGTTGTCGAGGATGCCCAGCGCGGTGGCCGACACCCAATGGGGCACCCTCTGGTGGGCGGGGAACTCGGCGGGAAGGAAGGGTCCCTTCACCACCGGGTTCTCGGTCTCATCTGCGCCGGCGGGTGCCTCGGCGTGGGGCAGGTTGGGGATGCGCAGCATCAGGTCGCGAAGGTCGAGCCTGGAGCTGCGTCGGCCTCTGAGGCGAGCCCCTTCTCCTGCTCCCCCAGCCCGCGGCTGCGTGCCTGAAGCTGGTCGGCCGCGTCGGCTTTGCCTTCGCGACGGAGCTGGCCGACCTGCTTGGACAGGTCGTTGACCTCGGCCCTCATCGCGTCGCGCCGGATCTGGATGTCGCGCAGGCGCTCGTCGAGCGAGGTGGCCTCGGCCAACTGGTCGAGCAGCTCCGGCTTGCCGCGACGGGCCAGCGCTGCGCGAGTGCCCTCGGGGTCTGTGCGCAGGAGACGTACGTCGATCACGCCCTGCAGGCTAGCCAGCGGCCCACCCGACCCTGCCTCGCTATTGCCCCGGGCAGAAGCGAAAGTACCGGTAGCGTCCATCGTCGTGGCCGCGGTAGAGGTGACCGATCTGACTGTGCGCTACGGCGACCTGGTGGCGGTGGCCGGGATCTCCATGGCAGCCGAGTCGGGCCAGATCACTGCCGTGCTCGGCCCCAACGGGGCCGGCAAGACGAGCACGATCGAAGTGTGCGAGGGCTACCGCGCGGCGGCGGCCGGCAAGGTGAGAGTGCTCGGTCTCGATCCGGCCACCGATCAGAGGCGCCTCAGCGAACGCATGGGCGTGATGCTGCAGGAAGGCGGCGTCTACCCCAGTGCTCGCGTACTCGACACGGTGCGCCACTACTGCTCCCTCTACGGCAAGGGTGCCGACGCAAGTGCCCTGGTGGAGCAGGTCGGTCTCACCTCTCGCGCCAAGGCCTCGTGGCGTCGCCTGTCGGGCGGCGAGAAGCAGAGGCTCGCGCTCGCGCTCGCATTGGCGGCGAAGCCCGAGGTGGCGTTCCTCGACGAGCCCACGGCCGGTGTCGACGTGAATGGCCGCGACACCATCCGCAGCATCGTGCGCGCTCTCGCCGCCGATGGGTGCGCCGTGGTCCTCGCCACCCATGAGCTCGACGAAGCGGAGAGGCTGGCCGACCGCGTCGTCATCTTCGACGGGGGTCAGGTGATCGCCGACGGCACCCTGGCCGAGCTGCGCAAGGGCCACGACGAGATCCGCTTCCGCAGCGGCCCGAACCTCGATGTCCTCGCGCTTGCGGCCGCCACCGGTGTCGTCGCTGCCCAGGTAGGGCCCGACGAGTACGTGATCGACGCGCCGCCCCTTCCCCGCCTGGTCGCCCAGCTCACCTATTGGCTGGCCGAGCAGGGCCACGAGCTCACCGATCTGAGGGCCGGGGCGCAGAGGCTCGAAGACGTCTTCCGCCGCCTCACCGCCGAAGGCAAGCAAGGCGGCCGGGGATGAGCCGCCTGGTCTCCCAGCTACGCACCGAGCTGACACTGATGCTGCGCAACGGAGAGCAGGTGCTGCTCACCCTTGGCATCCCGGTACTGCTGCTCGTGTTCTTCAGCCTCGTCGATGTTCTGCCCACCGGCACCCCGGACCCGATCGACTTCCTCGCCCCCGGTGTGTTGGCACTGGCGGTGATGAGCTCGGCGATGGTCAGCCTCGGCATCGGCACCGGCTTCGAGCGCAGCTACCACGTGCTCAAACGCCTCGGGACCACCCCCCTCGGCCGACCCCGGCTCATTGCGGCGAAGATCGCCTCAGTGGCGGTGGTCGAGCTGATCCAGTTCGCGGTGCTGGTACCTGTGGCCTGCGCCCTCGGCTGGTCGCCGTCGGCCCCCAATTGGGCTGCCGGCATCGGTGCCGTTCTGCTCGGAACCGCCGCCTTCGCCGGCCTCGGCCTCATCATGGCCGGCCGCCTTCGCGGCGAGATCAACCTCGCGGCACAGAACGGCCTCTACATCGTTCTGCTTCTGCTCGGAGGAATGGTTATCCCCTTCGCCGAGCTTCCCTCAACGATCCGCTTCGTCGCCCACTCGCTTCCCGCAGGGGCCCTGGCCGATGTGTTGCGCGAGGCACTCACCGGTGCCGGCACCCAACCCGGCACGAGCTGGGCCGTACTCGCCGGCTGGGCCGTCGTTACCCCGGCGCTGGCCTCGTTGCTGTTCCGCTGGGACTGAGCCGCGTCAGGCGAAGAACTGGAAGGTGAACAGGGTCACCACGTACACCCCGACCGCCAAGAACAGGCCGAGGTAGAACAACAAGCTGAACAGCTTGCTGTCGAACTTGAGGTGCATGAACCACAGCAGGATCATGAAGAACTTGATCCCCATCATCACGAACAGGGTGACCATCGCCGCATCGTGGGCGTCGTCCATCCACCAGTAGGTGCTGGTCTCGATCCCCGTGATGACCGCGAGAATCAGGGCCACCTTGATGAAGGTCAGGTCGCTCGGATGATCGTGAGCGGCGGGTGCCTGGGCGGGATGCTGGGTAACAGAACTCATGACGACCTCACGCGGGGATCAGATAGACGAGGGTGAAGATGACAACCCACACCACGTCGACGAAGTGCCAGTAGAGGCCGATCAGCTCGACCACTTCGGCCTTGTCGCCGTGAACTCGCGATCTCAGCACGCTGCCGACCAGCGCCAACAGCATGATGACACCGATGGTGACATGGACCCCGTGGAACCCGGTGAGGGTGTAGAAGCTCGACCCGAACAGGCTGGTGGTGTAGCCGAGGCCCTCGTGGTAGAAGGAAGTGAACTCGAACACCTGGCCACCCACGAACAGGGCGCCGAGCGTGGCGGTGGTGGTGAGCCACAAGGTGGTGTTGCGGTCATCGTGGGCCTTGGCCGCATTCACCGCCAGAACCATCGTGAGCGAGCTCATCAGCAGCACGAAGCTGCTCACCGAGGTGAGCGGGATGTCGAAGATTTCGCGTGGGCCGGGCCCGTCTCCCTGGCGGCCGCGGTACAGCATGTAAGTGCTGATCAGACCGCCGAACAGGAGGCATTCGGAACCGAGGAAAAGCCACATGGCCAGCTTGTTGTTGCTGAGGCCGGTGGCCGTGACGTGGGCATCCTGGCCATGGCCCTGAACGTTTTCGTGAACGGCGACGTCAGCCAAGGGACACCAGCTCCTTCGTCGGGTCGCCGGTGGCCGGCGGGTCGTAATCGCTGTCTTCGGCCACCGATGGCTCGAGTGCCCAACCGAAGGCACCCAGGAGCAGCACGGCAGCACCGACGACGGAGAGCAGGAGGTTGAAGATCACCCCGTAGGCGATGATCGGCAGGCCGAAGGCGAGCACGATCGGCCAGTACGACGGCGACGGCAGGTGGATGTGTTCGTCGGCGTTGGCCTCTTCGGTGGCGAGGAGTTCCTCTGCCGTCTTCACCCTGACCAGCTTGTGCCCGGTGGGTGAGTCGACCTCTTGATACTTGCGATGAAAGTACTCGTCGAGAGCGTGAACGGTTGGAACCCTGTCGAAGTTGTGCTCCTTGGGTGGGCTGGCGGTCAGCCATTCGAGGGTGCGGGCATCCCACGGGTCGAGGGGCGCCGGCGCCCCCTTTCTCGCCGTATGGAAGATGTTGATCACGAACACGAGCACACCGAGGGCGATGGTGAACGAACCCCACGTGGCCACCTGGTTCCAGAAGTGGAGATCGAAGAAGCCTTCACCGGTGAGCTTCTCCGGCCACACGACCATCCGTCGCGGCTGGCCCTGCATGCCCAGGATGTGCATCGAGCCGAAGGTGAGGTTGACTCCGAAGAACATCAGCCAGAAGTTCCAGGCGCCCATCTTTTCGTTGAGCTGCTTGCCGAACATCTTCGGCCACCAGTAGTAGAAGCCGGCGAACAGACCCATCACCGCACCGCCGACGATGACGTAGTGGAAGTGGCCGACGATGTGGTAGGTGTCGGTCTGTTGGGTGTCGGCCGGCGCCACAGCGTGGGTGACGCCGGTGACGCCCCCGATGGTGAACAAGACGATGACACCGATGGCGAACTGCATTGCCGTCGTGTACCAGAGCTTTCCGCCCCACATGGTGAGCGTCCAGTTGACGATCTTCACCCCGGTTGGGATCGCTACGAGCATCGTGGCCACCGAGAACACGGCGACACTGACGGGGCCGAGACCGCTTGCGAACATGTGGTGGGCCCAAACGCCCCAGCCGACGAAGCCGATTGCAGCCCCGGCGAAGACCACGAACTTGTAGCCGAAGAGGGGCTTGCGGGAGAAGGTGGGCAGGATCTCGGAGATGATGCCGAAGCTGGGCAGGATGATGATGTACACCTCGGGGTGACCGAAGATCCAGAACAGGTGCTGCCACAGGAGGGGATCGGCGCCCGCCTCGACATCGAAGAAGTTGGCGCCGAAGTTGCGCTCGAAGCTCAACAGGAACAGGGCCACCGTGATCACCGGCAGGGCGAAGACGAGCAGGAACTGAACCACGAGGACCATCCAGGTGAAGATCGGCATGTGCATCAACTTCATCCCGGGCGCCCTCATGTTGAGCACCGTGACGATCAGGTTGATCGCGCCCAGCAAGGAGGCGATGCCGATGATCTGCAGGCCCAGCACCCAGAAATCGACACCATGACTGGGCGAGAACAGGGCGCTCGAGTTGGGCGCGTACATGAACCAACCTCCGTCGGCGGCGCCGCCGAGGAACCAGGAGGTGTTGAGGAAGATGCCGCCGAACAAGAACAGCCAGAAACCCAGGGCGTTGATACGGGGGAACGCCACGTCGCGAGCGCCGATCTGCAGGGGCACCAGGTAGTTGGCGAAAGCGGCCGCCATGGGCATCACGAAGAGGAACACCATCGTGGTGGCGTGCATCGTGAACATCTCGTTGTAGAGGCCGGCGTCGAGCACGGTGTTGTCCGGTGCCGCGAGCTGAAGCCGGATGAGCAGAGCCTCGCAACCGCCGACAAGGAAGAAGAACAGCGCCACGACGCCGTACATGACCCCGATCTTCTTGTGGTCGACGGTGAACACCCACGACTTCCAGCCGGTGGCCGCGACCGGACGCCGGAACACGCCCATCGAGCGTGTCAGCGTGACCGGGGCAGAGCCCGAGTCGCCTGAGCCTGCTGGGGTGGGAAGGTTCGGGGGGCGTTCGATGATGGTCATTCGGGGCGCTCCCTACTTGCGCTCGAGGAGGTAGGCGATCAGTTCGTCGATCTGGGCCTCGGTGAGCCCGAGGTTCGGCATCCCACGGTAGAGGCCGCCGGTCGAGTCGAGGTTGTTCGGGTCGACGAACATCGGCTTCATCGCCGGAGGGTTGCGCAACCAAGCACGCAGCGCCGCCTCGTCGAAGCACTCGGGTGTGACGCCCTCCAGGTACATCGCCCCGAAGTCCTCGGGCGCTGCGTTCCACAACCTGTCGCGGCACTCCTCGCTGATCAGGTCGAAGGTCCAGCCGGCGAAGGCGGTGCGGGTCATCAACTTGCTGAGGTTCGGTGCCGACCCCGACACGAGGTTCGCCGCCGGATTGGGAACCACCGGCTCGCCGCCGTCGCTGAGGTCGTTGACCTGGTGGCACCGGCTGCACTGGGCGATGAAGGTGGCTTCGCCATCGGCGGCCACGCTGCCGTTTGCCGGTGGCGTGTAAGCGGCCAGCTGGTTGTCGACCCAGGTCTGGAAGTCCGTGGCGTCGAGCGCCACCGCCGCTTGACGCATGCGGGCGTGGCTGAGCCCGCAGAACTCGGTGCACTGACCGGTGAACAGGCCGGGCTGGTCGGCCTCCATGCGCAGGGTGTGGGTACGGCCGGGCACGGCATCGCGCTTGCCGTTGAGGCGCGGGATCCAGAAACTGTGGATGACGTCGCGGCTGGTGAGGCGCAGCAGAACGTCGGTGTCGGCGGGGATGACGAGTTCGCCGGAGGTGATGATCGGTTCAGCGATCTCGACGTCGCCGCACTTGCCTGCGGGATACTCGTACTCCCACCACCACTGCTGTCCGGTGACGTTGACGATGCACTGGGTGTCGGACCGCTCGTCGAGCTCGAAGATCTTGACCACTGTCGGCACGGCGATAGTGGCGAGGATGATCGCCGGCAGCACCGTGAGCGCGATCTCGAGCTTCGGGTTGCCGTGGGTCTGCTCCGGGGTGTCCTGGCCGCGATCCTTGAACTTGACCAGGACGTAGCCGATGAGCCGAACACGATGAGGGTGACCACGCCCGAGAGATAGAAGATGTAGCGCTGGCCGCCGAGGCCTTCGTCGATGTTGCGGGCGTTCTCACCGGCGGGGCGGAAGAGGTCCTGGGGTGCATCCTTGGCACAGCCCGCCAGCATCCCGCCGGCGACGACGGTCACCGCCGCAAATAGAGGCGACCGAAAGGGGCGGCGGAAGCGGTGCATATTTCCCAGACTAGCAACTTCGCAATTAGGTCATTCAACGTCTGGGAACTCGGCCGACCAATTTCTTGCGCCGGAACCGACGAGGTGGTTCAGCTGGCGCGGCGCTTGTTGGCGAGCACGAAGGCAGCCGCGAGGACGAGGGTTGCGATGGCGATGAACACCACACGGCTCGCCCCCTCGCTGATGTTGAGCATCAGCCGGGAGAACGCGTAGACGATGACAGCGAGACCGATAGCGGCCAGCACCGGGAACTCGAGGGGGTGCAGCATTCGTTTGCGGACGCCGGCGTTGTAGGTGGCGTCGCCGCTGGCCCTCTCGCTCCAGCCCTGGACCATCCACTCGACGATCGCGGCGAGAAGCACGACCACAGCCACTTGGAAAACCACCGGCTTGCTGACGGCACCGACCACCATGCCGGCGACCCCGAGAGCTGCCACGAGCGGCCAGACGCTGGGGGCGGCAGGGGCCTGAGCGGCGGCAGCGCTGTACTGGGCACCCTGCTGCATCGAGGGCACGGTGCCGTCGTGGATGAAGTAGTTGACGCCCGCCAGGAAGGCGAACACGATCGCGGCGAAGATGAGCCCGATGGTGCCCATGAACCCCTCGGGGCCATCGGTACAATTGGCATAAACCACTGCGCCGACGACCGAGAGCGTCGTGGCCCCGATGAGCAGTTTCGAACCTGTAGTGAACATCGAATCCCCGTTACTTGGTGACGTAGACGACGAACCACAACGCCACGAACACGGCGCTGTAGCAGTACCAATACAGTGCATGCGCAGCGACTACCTCGCGGTCTGTGGTACGCCCCCCGAGATAGCGGAAGGCGGTTACGGCGCTGAACACCACACCGATCACGGCCAGGGCGGTGACAACACCGGTGAGGGCGTAGAACATCGCCCCGAAGGTACCCTCGGCGGCCGGCACCTTCATCTGCGAGTAGATGTAGGCCTGGGCGTTGATCAAGGCGATGCCGATGAGGCCGGTGAGCCCGAGGGCCAGGCCGGTGTGCGCCTTGTCGTCGCGCTTGGCCGAATACACCGCCCACTGGGCGAAGACGCAGAGCGGGATGAGCGCGATCAGCATCACGTTGGCCGCGACCTCGGGGATGGCGACATCCTCGGGGAGCCAGCGATGAGTGGGGCCGTTGATGGCTTGCTCGCGGAACCTGACCCAGAGGGCGAGCATCCCGCCGACGAGCGGCGACAGAGGCAGCAGAGGCTATGGCGGTACCGACGATGACCTGTCGGCGCGGGGCCGGGGCTGGGGCCGGGGGAAGTGCATGCATCAGGCGTCACTCCGGGTGGGCTTGAGATCGAGCAGGGGTTCGGCCGACTGCACGATGTGCACTTCGGCGAAGTTGGCGGTGGGGGCGGGAGACGTGGTGGTCCATTCGAGGGTGACACCATCCCACGGGTCGTCGCCCCCAGGCTCGCCGTTCAGGAAGGTGCGAATGGTGCACACGACGAAGAGGAGCACGGCTATCCCGATGAGGATGTGCCCGGCGTAAGCGATGAGGTTGAACACCTCGGTGGGAGCATCGACCCCGGGGAAGTTGACCACCGGGTCCGCTCCACGCTCCACCGTCGGGAACACGGCGCCTGGCTGATCCGCGAAGCCGGCGACCATCATCGAGATGCTGGCCAAGGCGCCACCGGTGAACGCGACCAGGGCCATCGGCAAGGTGGACTTGATCGGCATCTTTCGGCCCCACCACTTCGGGCCCCAATAGTTGACGGCGCCCATCGTGGCCACCACGCCGGCGTAGACGACTGCAAGCCAGGTGCCCTCTTCGAACACAGTGCCCACCAGATCGGCATCGCCTACATGGGTGAGGGCATTGCCGGCCGTGGCGATGAGCATCAGCAGTCCGGCGCCGAGACCGAAGACCAGGGGCGCTGTCACCTTCGGCTTCTGGGTGAGGGCCACTGGCGGCGATCGCCATCGCAGTGAGCACCCCCAGCAGGGGAAGGAGGTGAACCAAAGCGAAGGGCAGGAGATCCTTCAGCTTCTCGCCCGTCGACAGGTCGGCGAAGGAGGAGCGGAGGCCGACCGGCCACTGCACCACCGTGGCGAACATCGCTGCACCGACGAGCCCGATGGCTGCGAAGAGCTCACCGCGTGACTTGAGTCGCGAGCGGGTGGCGGTGGCCACCGTGTCGGCGAGGAAGCCGAGAACGGGGATGGCGAACAGCAAGGTGGTGGGCTGGGTGAATCCGAAGCCGGCCCAGTCGCTGAGCGCCCGGTTGCTGCTGAGAACACTGATCGACGGGTACTTGTGAGCGATGAACACGTAGATCAGGTCGCCGACCAGAATCGGCAGGGCGACCACCAAGCAGAGCGACATGACCAGCACTGACCAGCTGAACACGGGCATCCGCCTCATGTTCATGCCCGGCGCCCGATTGGTGAACAAGGTGGTGGCCAGCGAACCGACCCCGGCGAGCAGGCCCGGCCAGTACGAGAATCATCGACAGGGTGAACAGGTCCACGAAGCGAGGGTCGCCGCCACCAGAACCACCGTTCTTCACCAGCGAGAAGACGCCGGTGCCAGCACCGAACAACCACAGCCAAAAACCCCCGGCCGCGAGTCGGGGAAATGCCAAGGAGCGGGCACCGACCTGGAGGGGTACGACCGCAAGGGCAGCACCGACCACCAAGGGAGCCAGCACTAGGTACGTGAGGCCGAACCTGAGGTCGAGAACAACTGGGTGAGGGACCCGATGTCGACCAGTTCGCGGTCGATGTTGACGCGTTCGTAGGCGAGCAGGGCAGCCACGGCGACCGAACCCAGGAAGGCAAGGGCGGCCGCACCCAAGAAGAGACGGCCGATGCGCTTGTGGTCGGTGGTGGTGACCCAGTCGGCGACGCACGCGAGCCCTGCGACCGCCGGGGCAGAGCCGGTTGCGTGGGTTTCGATGGTGGTCATAGGCAACGAACTCGTTTCGGTTCGGGCACGCGGACCGCTGGGCCCTCAGCTGACATGTCGGTTGGAGATTGCAGATGCGACATTACCCACAGGGCCACGGCTGGCGGGAAATCCTCAGACCCCGTGGCTCACGAACACGTCGACGGTGATCGCCGCGAACATGAGGGTGACGTAGCTGATCGAGTAGCCGAAGACCCTCATCGACCTCTGGGGGGTGGGATCGTGGCCGAGGTCGATCGTGCCCCACAAGAACAGGGCGCCCAGCACGATCGCCGACACGCCGTAGATCGGACCCAGTGAAGCGACCGGCCACAACACCAGAGAGGCGGCCACCATCAGGGCTGTGTAGACGAGCATCTTGTGCACCGTTACCTGCAGGGTGGCCACGGCCGGCAGCATCGGCACGTTGGCCGCGCGGTAGTCGTCGACGTAGCGGATGGCCAGTGCCCAGAAGTGGGGCGGGGTCCACAAGAACATGACGATGAAGAGCACCACCGGTGACCAGGCCACGTCGTTGCGCACCGCAGACCAGCCGACCAGCACCGGCACGGCTCCGGCTGCCCCGCCGATGACGATGTTCTGGGTGCTCGTGCGCTTCAGCCACATCGTGTAGACGAAGACGTAGAACAGCATGGCCGAGAAGGCGAGGACCGCCGAGAGCAGGTTGGCCCAGCGCCACAGCACCGCGAAGGCAACCACCTCGAGGGCGACGGCGAAGACCATTGCCTCTCCTGGTGCCACGACCCCGGTTACGAGAGGGCGGCCCTGGGTGCGGGGCATCAGCTTGTCGATGTCGCGGTCCACCACCATGTTGATCACGTTGGCGCCGCCGGCAGCGAGGGTACCGCCCAGCAGGGTGACGAGCACGAGCCTGGTCGGTGGCCAGCCCTGCTCGGCCAGGACCATCGTGGGCACGGTGGTGACGAGGAGCAACTCGATGATCCGCGGCTTGGTGAGTGCGATGAAGCCGCCGAGTCTGCTGGTGGGTGTGCGCCGCGAGCCGTGGCCGCCGCCACCAGGGGCAAGCCGGGACGGCACGATGGGGCGGGCGCCGGCTGCCATGAAGAACCATCGTAGGGGCGGTTACCCACCCCTACCACCCGCGCCGTGGCCATAGGCACGCGCTGCGGCACAATGGAGGGATGCCGCCGATGACGTCGCCCGTCGAACTCGACGAACCCGACCTCGACGAACACGTTGCATCTGATCGCCCGTGGGTGGTGATCGTGTGGAACGACCCCATCAACCTGATGAGCTATGTCACCTTCGTCCTCCAGCAACTCTTCGGTTACAGCCTGGAGAAGGCGACCTCACTGATGCTCGACGTTCACCACAAGGGCCGGGCGGTGGTCAGCAACGGGACGCGCGAGAAGGCCGAGATCGACGTCTTTCGCCTCCACGAGGCCGGCCTGTGGGCCACCATGCAGCACGACCAGTGACGCCGAAATGCGAAGGTGCCCCCGCTGAGCGGGGGCACCAACTCGGTTGTAGGTCAGTGGACTGAAACGATCAGCTCTTGTGCTCCACGGCCAGCACCACGTCGGTCGCATGCTTCGAGGTGAAGGCGTGCACCAGGCCGGCGATCGACAGCAGCAGAAGAAGGGCGAAGGCGAGGTAGCACACGGTGGCCGCCAGGTCTGCCTTCTCGCCGAAGATGCTGAAGCCGTAGGTGGTCAGCAGCAGGCCACGCAGGGTCTCACCCTTGAACATCGTGTCACGCAGGCCCGAAGCGGCATCGACCTTTCCCTGTGCCTCTTCGATCGCGGCCTCGTCACCCGAGTCCTTTGCCGTCTGCAGCTCTTCCTTCAGACCGCCGACGACGTCGCCCATCGTGTCGTAGGTGTCCTCCGGGTAGCCGGCAGCTTCGGCGCTGTGCAGCATGTGGGTCTTGATGTAGAAGTTGGCGAAGCACTCCGCCTTCTCGCCACTGTCCAAGACAGTGCCGGCGTAGTCGGTCAGGCAGCCGCTTCCGGCCACATCGGTCTCGCCGCGGCCGTACTCGGCAGGGAATTCGATCTTCTGCTGGACGAGCTGATCCTTCACATAGTCCTTGGCAAAGTCGGCCTGGTCCTTGAGCACCAAGCCGAGGACCAGCAACAGGACTGCGAACAGTGCGCCGCCGATGCTGAAGGCGATGTCCAATGTGCGTCGCTTCATGGTGGGTATCCTCCCGGTTGTCAACAGCCGTTAGCTGTTGGGCCAAGAGCGCACTACTGCACGCGATAATTGAGGGCACAATGACCTTTCACCGCCGGGACCTTCAGCCAAGCCCCTGAACTGGGGCGATCTAGCGATCAAGGAACGCTCAAGGGGACTCGCCACCGGAGAACCCTCGACCACGTAGAGTAGTTGTTGCTCACACTGCGTGAGATCTGTGCTATGGTGCCGCAAAGCGCTCGTACTTGGGGGTTCCGGTGGACATCGCACGGCTGCAGCACAGTGAAGTGATCCGAGGTGGCGATATCGATGCCAGCATCCATCGTGAGCGCCAGCGGCGGCGGCGGCTGTGGAAGCTGGTGGTCGTGCTGGGCATCCCGCTGGCGTGGTTCTGGTGGCGTGAGCTCAGCGGCAACCCGGTTGAGCCCGGTATGCCGGCCATCATCCGTGACAGCCCCGAACTGGCTCTGCTGGTGGTGCTGATGAGCATGATGATGCTGCTGATGCTGGTGCCCTACATCGGCGCCGGTCGCTCTCCGCACACCCTGCTGCGCCCCGAAGACTCGGCCGTGCGCCTTGCCGACGTGGTGGGGGCCACGGCGACCAAGCGCGAAGCGGTGGACACCCTCAACCTGTTCCTCAACCACGTCACCTTCCAGCGCCAGATGGGCGGCAGCGCCCGCCGCGGAGTTCTCTTCGAGGGCCCCCCTGGCACGGGCAAGACCTACCTCGCCAAGGCGTTGGCCGCCGAGGCAGGCGTGCCATTTCTCTTCGTGTCGGCCAGCGAGTTCCAGTCGATGTTCTACGGCCAGACCAACCGCAAGATCCGCACCTTCTTCAAGGCCATGCGCAAGGCGGCGCGGGCGGAGGGTGGGGCCATCGGGTTCATCGAGGAGTTCGACGCCATCGGCGGCTCCCGTTCGGGCATGGGCGCGAACAGCGGCCGCGAGGGCGGCGCGGGAATCGTCAATGAACTGCTCGTGCAGATGCAGAGCTTCGAACTCCCCACCGCGTGGCAGAAGACCAAGGGCGCCCTCGTAGAGAAGCTGAACCGCTTGCTGCCCACAGGGCTCGCCATGCGCAGGCCGAAGCTGGAGCAGGCCAACGTGCTGGTGATCGCCGCCACCAACCGGGCAGCCGATCTGGACCCCGCCCTTCTCCGGCCGGGTCGGTTCGACCGCACCATCCACTTCGACCTGCCCCCGCGCGCCGACCGGGTGGAGATCGCCGACTACTACCTCGCTCGCAAGCGACACGACCGCTCCGTCACACCCGGCTATGTGGCCGACCTCACCCCCGGCTACACCCCGGTGCGCATCGAACGACTGCTCGATGAGGCTCTCGTCGTGGCACTGCGCGGTGGACGCAAGGAGATGAACTCCACCGATGTCATCGAAGCCCAGATGGTCACCGAGGTCGGTCTCTCCCACGACGTCGGCTACCACCCCGACGAACGCCGCCGGGTGGCGGTGCACGAAGCCGGCCACGCCTTGCTGGCCGCGTTGGCGGGACGCGACGTGAAGCTGGCATCGATCCTGCGTCGATCGGGTGCTCTCGGTCTGGTCGCCCACGGCGACGCCGAGGAGAGGTTCCTGCGCACCCCCGCCGAGGCGAGCGACCTGATGGCCGTTGCCCTGGCAGGGCGAGCGGCGGAGATCCAGGAGTACGGCGAAGCATCGAGCGGAATCGCCAGCGACCTTCAGGTGGCCACGATCATCGCCGCCCAACTGGTGGGCATGCTCGGTGCCGGGGGGAGCCTGTTGAGCCTCGAAGCAGCCCAGATGGCCGGTGCCGCCAACCTGGTGGCCAAGGTTCTCCACGACGAGAAGTCGCGGGAGAAGGCCGACGAGCTGATGAAGGTCGCCGCCGACCGGGCATCGTGCGCGGTGCTCGAGCACCGCCGGGCTCTGATCGCTCTCACCGATGCCCTGTGCGACCAAGACGAGTTGAGCGGCGACGAGGTCCACTCCATCGTCGCCAACACGGTTGCTGTGTAGAGCGAAAGCGGAGCATCTGGTACTCGGCTCGAGTCAGCCGGCAGTGACGGCGCCGGCCCCGAGGCGACCATCGACGATCTGTACCATCCGGTCGGCGAAATGGGTCATGCGCGTGTCGTGGGTGACGATCACGGCCGCCGTGTTGCGGGCCTTCATCTCGCTGCGGATGAGTTCCATCACCTGCTCCCCCAGCTTTGTGTCCAAGGCCGAGGTCGGCTCGTCGAAGAGGACCAGTGGAGGGTTGTTGAACAGGGCCCGGCCGATGGCCACTCTCTGACGCTCACCGCCGCTGAGCTCTCCGGGCATGTTGTTCGAGCGATGGCCGAGACCCAGTTCGCCGAGAAGGTCGAGGGCGCGTTCCTTGGCAGCCTTGGCACCCCTCCGGCCCGACCTGCCACCCAACTCGTCGACCACCAGCAGGTTCTCCTCGGCGGTCAGGAAGGGCACCAGGTTCACCGACTGGAAGACGAACCCGACGCTCGCCCGGCGAAAGTCGGTGAGCTGCTTGGGCCCGTAGCCGGTGATGTCGTGGCCGCCGACTACCACCGAGCCGGCCGTGGCCGTGAGCAAGCCGCCGGCGATCGACAACAGGGTCGTCTTGCCCGAACCCGATGGGCCGAGCAGGGCGACTATCTCGCCATGGTCGACCTGCAAGGTGGCATGGTCGAGTGCAACGATCTCGGCATCACCGCTGAGGTACACCTTGCGCACATCGCGCATGTCGAGCACTGTCATGGGTGCGGTTCCTTTCTCATCGATTCCTTCTCCATCAACCGGTTCCGATCGCCGAAGCGGGGTCCACGCGGGTGACTCGGCGCAGGGAGATCGCGCTGCCAAGCACCGACGCCACCAGCAGGGCGGCGAAGGTGAACACGAACCGGTCGGGAGTCAGTTGCAGGGGCACCTTGGCGGGCAGAGCGACAGAGACGCCGAGGACGAGGAGGGAGCCGGCAGCGAACGACACCGCCGTCACCACCACTGCCTGCAGCACCACACCGGCGAACAGTTGCCGGCTCGAAGCACCGATGGCCTTCAGCACTCCGTACAGGCCCACCCGTTCGAGGGTCAGCAGGCTGAAGAACAGCCCGACGACGGCCAGCACCACGGCGAGGGTGCTGTAGATGATCGCATCGAATGTCGATCCCTGCTGCTCCACGCCGGGCAGGGCGAGCACCGCCTCGTCCTTGGAGAGGGTGCGGGTGGCGCCGTCGGTCGCCGCGTCTGATCGAACCCGCCAGGTCCCCGGTACCCGCCACGACGAGGGCCTGCACCACGCCCTCGTTCACCGCCGAGTCGGGCCGGTTGGCGTTCTGGACCTGGCGCCATGTGCTCAGGTTCACCCACACCGAACCCTGCTGCAGGTAGCTGGTGTCGTCGACGAAACCGACCACCGTGATCGGCGTTTCCGCCGGCCCGACGAGGATGACATCACCCTTGGACACGCCGTAGTCGCGGAGGCTGCTGTCGGCGATCCCCTGCCCGTCGGGGGGCGGCTCGGGCACGCCGGCCGGCGCCAGTTCGTAGCCGGCGACCGCGCACATCGGCAAGGGTGCTCTCACCCGGGACCTGGGCGCCGAGCAAGGCGAAAGCGAGGCCGCCCACCCTGTCCACTCCGTCGACTCCCTCCACGGTGGCCCTCACGTCGGCCGTTATCCGGCTGCGCAGGAAGGAATCGCGAGCGCTCGCCGAAAAGACGATCGCGTCAGCGCGTTGGGCGCGGATGGCACCGGTGGAGCCGAGGTACAGACCGTCGAGCAGGCCGCCGAGGAAGAGCAACAGGGTGGCCAAGAAGGAGAGCACCACCGTCGCAACCACGAAACGGCTCGGGCGGCGACGCAACTCGCGCAAGGGCAGCTTGAAACCCTTCACACCTGTACCCCTGCGCCAGTGGTGGCAGCCAGCGGGTCGAGTCGCAGAACCCGCCTCACGGCCACCAGCGAGGTCAACAGAGCGAGCACCAGCACCGCCAGCGAGGTGAGGAGTACAGGCGTCGCCTCGACCCTGACACCCAGATTCGAGACACCCTGCAGGGCGAGGGCGTAGAGCCCGAAGGCCAGGACGGAGCCGGTTGCCACGACGACGACAACCTGGATCAACAGGGCCACCACAAGGGTGCGACCCCTGGCGCCGATGGCGCGCAACAGGGTGAGCGCCGATGCCTTCTGGAAGGTGACGATGAGGAAGAACAGCCCGGTGACGAGAGGAACGACGAGGTAGAAGAGGCCGAGGATGACCCCGAAGCTGGAGCGCACGCTGGCGACACCCGGTGCGCCATCGACGGCTTGCTGACGGGTGAGTGCCTGCACCCCGGCAACTTGGGCGTTGATCCGCTCGGCCACCTCACCCGGCGATGTTCCGTCCACCGTGTCGATGGCGATCGCCGATGGGAGCACCACGACAGCATCGGGATTGAGGGTCAGCTTGGCGGCCTCGTAGGTGGCGAAATCGACGAACAGCACAGGCGCCACGGAGAAGTTGATGTCGCGGGCGATGCCGACGACGGTGATGCTCACCCCGTCCGGCTGAACCCTCACCACCTCGCCGATGTCGAAGCCGTCGGCCCGGTCCTTCTCGCTGGCCACGGCCTCACCCGACACCTCTGGTAGTCGCCCCTCGATCAAGGAGGTGGGTCCACCGGGCCGACCAAGCTGATACCCGAAGATGACCGCATCTGTCTCGCCGCCGTCGGCGGTGACGGTGAAAGTGGCTTCACCGAGCGGCGACGCATCGACGACACCGGCGACCTGCGCTATGGCCGACTCCTGCTCGGGCAGGATGATCGATCCCTCGAGGTTCTTGCGAGCCTGTCCGTTGTACACCAGCACTTCGCCCGACTGGTTCTTCAGCGCCCCGATGAACTGATTGATCAGACCGGTGAGCAGAGCCTGCTGGAACAAGATGAGGAAGACGAGCAGACCGACCGCACCCGCGAGCAGGCCGAAGCGCAACTTCGCTCGTCGGATCTCGCGCCAGGCCAGGAACACGGGTCAAGGATGGCCGAGACGACGGCCGTCGTCTACCAAAGATGTCAGGTTGTGACGGCTGACCGTCCGGGATTGGCCGACAGGTGATCGAAGCGACCCTCCGGCCTCACCTGGCGATAGGCCTCCACCGCCGGAGCCAACTCCGAGGGCGACGCGCCGTGCAAGATGACGCTGTCGGCGCCGAGGTCGAGCTGTTCCAGCACCGCGGCTGCGCACTGCTCGGGGCTGCCGGTGGCCGCTGCCTGCAGCCACTCGTCGGGAATCAGGGTTGCGATGTGCTCGAGCTCGCTGGTGGTGGCCTTCCCATCGATGGCGCCACGGAACCCTGCCACCAGGGGGTCAGCCCGGAACCTTGTGAGCACGGCGGGATCCCATCCGTTGGTGCGCACCATGAGGTCGCCATACCCCTGCATGTAGGAAGCCATGCGGCCGACGGTCTTCTTCAGCCTCAGATCCTCGGGCAACCAGTCGCCGACGACAGCGAAGCAGCTCCAGATGCGCACGCTCGCGGGGTCGCGTCCTGCCCGCTCGGCCGACTCGCGCACGGTGGCGATGCACCTCTGCAGGGTCTCGGGCGTGAAGTAGGTGTGGAGCAGCACTGCGTCGTATGCGCGACCGGCGAGCTTCAGGCTCTGGGGGCCGAAGGCGCTCATCAACAAGGGGATGTCCTCACGGAAATCCGGGTCCAGGACCAACAATGGCCACGATCCGGCGGGGCCATCGTGGCCGAAAACGATCTCCCCTTGCCACAGCCGCCTCAGCAGGCCGGCGATGTCCTCCATCTGGGCGGTGGTGATGCGCGGTATCCCGTAGGCATCGAACATCATGTCGATGCCCCTCCCCAAACCGAGGGTGAAGCGACCACCGGTGAGGCGGTGCATCGTGGTGGCGTAGCTGGCGGTCACCAACGGATGTCGGGTGTTGTGGTTTGTCACGCCAGTGGCGATGCCGAGCGTGGTCGTGCATGCCGCCGCAGCACCAGACAGGGTGGCGGCCTCCTTGATGTTGTACCTCTCGCTGAGGAACACCGACCCGAGGCCCAGCTCCTCACCCTCACGGCATTCGGTGAGCAGTTCCGCAGGCGACTTCGGTGCACCGGCAAGGCCGTAGAAACCAAGTTCAACCAGTTGTTGCATGCGCCGACTGTAGGTGTCGGGTGAAGCCGGGGCTCAACCCTTCGGCCAGCACTTTCCCCCGCCTGCGGCTGCCGCTTTCGTGGGGACGTTCACGTCAGTCCGATTTCGAATCGGCCGTGGATTCGAAATCGGACTGACGTGAACCCGGTTGGCGTGTGAGGTCGGTTGGCGTGTGAGGCCGGCGAATTGCCAGGACTGCTGGCCAATTTCTTACCGGTAGCGTTCGCGGCGTGCTCCACCTGCGCCCTGTGGGCCGATCCGACTTCGCCGAAGTGCTCGCCCTGCACCTGCGCGCCGAAGCGTTCGACCGGGTGCCGCGTGCTGACACTCGATGAGCTCGAAGAAGAACTCGACGACGAGCACGTATCGCTGGCCACCGACACCCGCCTGGCCGTCGTGGACGGAGAGCCGGTCGGTTACCTGTACACCCACCACCTGCCCAGCGAGGTCAAGAACGAGCGCTGCTACCTGTTCGGCGCCGTGAGTCCGACCCACCGCGGTCAGGGGATCGGTACGGCGCTGATGGAGTGGGGCATCGAGCCGCGCCACCGAGCAGTTGAAGTCGTCGGGCCGCAGCCTGCCGTGCTTCATCCGCGCCGAGGCTTACGACCACATGGCCGCCGCCCATCGCCTGTTCGCCCGCCTGGGCATGCAGCCAGTGAGGTACCACGATGAACTTCTGCGCCCTCTCACCGACCTGCCACCCCTTTGCTCACCCGACGGGGTGCGCATAGTGCCCTGGCCGACGGACCGCGACGAGGAGATCCGGCTGGTGAAGGACGCCGCCTTCGCCGACCACTGGGGTTCCACTCCCACCTCGCCCGCACACTGGGTGCAACAGGTGCGCGGTTTCGGCGCCCGTACCGACCTGTCGTTCATCGCCCTCGATGCCGCCGACCGGGTTGTGGCCCACTGTCTCAACAAGCGCTTCGAGGCCGACGACGACCTCACCGGCCGCAGGGATGCCTGGATCGACAACTTGGGCACCCTGGCCGAGTGGAGGGGCAGAGGACTGGCCTCGGCCCTGATCGCCCACTCCCTGCACGCCTTCGCCGCCGCCGGCCTCACCCACGCGTCGATCGGGGTCGACAGCGAGAACCCCACCGGCGCCGCCCGCCTCTACCGCGCCCTCGGTTTCGAGCCCCTCCATCGTTCGATAACCCACGAGCTCGCCCTGCCCGGGTGACCGTTACACTGCCGCCCGTTGCCGGGTTAGCTCAGTCGGAAGAGCAACCGCCTTGTAAGCGGTAGGTCAAGGGTTCGACCCCCTTACCCGGCTCTGACCCCCAGGAGTTCGCGGCGCAGCGACACCAGCTTGGGTGCCGGGTCGGCCTCTGCCCACGGCTCCGCGGCGAGTGCCCTCTCGTAGCTCTCCCACTCGTGGCGTACCCCGGCCAGGTCGCCTCGCCGAGCATGGGCGCGCATCCTCAGGGCGATCAGCTCCTCGTGCCCGGCGAGCACCTTCAGACCCTGACCGGTGGCCCAGAACACCCCTTCGGTGTCGCCCAGTTCCAGGTAGTGGGAGGCCAGTTCGATCGCCGCCCCAGTGGCCAGGAGCACCAGCGACGAAGCGATTCCCTCGGCGTCGGTCCACAAGAACCCTGTGCCCGCGAAGGGCATGCCGGCGAGCAGTTCGACTCCGGGCCTCAGCAATTCGATTGCATCGAGAGGGGCCAGGCCACGGGAGTGCTCGAGTCGCATCGCCACCAGTTCGGCGTCGGTCACCACGCCCGGGTGCAGGGGTAGGTCAGCAGTGAGGGTGCGGGCGATCCACTCCTCGGCTTCAGCCGGCGTGATCGCCCGCGCCAGGCCGCGCCGAGCGTCGCTGACCACGTTGGCGAAGGTGGTATCGCGCACGTCGAGATCCCACAGCGCAGTTCGCGCCCCGATGCGGGTGGGGCGCTCGCGATGCTGGCTGAGCCACACCACGAGCTCGAGCGCCTTCGACCTCTCGAACTCGGCGACCGTGCCATCGCGCGACACCACCTCGACCTGGCCCAAGACCCTCACCATCAGCGACCAGGCAGGCTCGCTGAAGGGTTCATCGAAAGGCTGCGCCCCGCGGATCGGCACGACCGTGGCATGCCGCTCCGCGGGCAACCCGGCGGCCTCCAGCAGGTCACCCACGGCAGCCAGGTCTGCGGGGTCGAGCCCACTCGGCAAGACCTGGAGACCGAGCGGCTCCAGCACATGGCCCGTCGGGTGACTGCGCAACACCCACTTCGCCCCAGGCACCTCGCCCTCGACGGCTACACCCACGCCTCCGCCCGGCCTGACCGAGACAGGCAGCCCGGCCAGCAGCTCGACGTCGTGGCTGCCGGACGCAACGACGATCGCCGGCTCCCAGCTCTCGCCGCCGGTGCCTCCGACCCTCATCGCAAACGTGTTCGACCCACGAAGGAGTTTCGAGGTGCTGCCCAGGGCCACAGCGGCGGCGTCGAGCGCGGCATCGAGCGAGTCGAGGGCTTCGCTGAAGCTGTCACCAAGGCCGATCTCGCCGAGGCCGACCGTGAACACCCTGCTGCTCTCGACGAAGGGCGACACGGACAGAGAGGCAGCGAGGTTGCTCAAGATGGCCGGGGCGTGAACCGACTCGACGGCGAGCACCCCGACGGCCTCGAGATCGACGAACAGTTCACCACCGTCCGGTACGGCACCGATGTGGACCAGGGCGGGGCAGGGATGAGCACTCTCGCGTGCCCCCGAGGCGAGAACGCCGAGTTCCACCGATGCCGGCAGGGACCAGCTGCAACCGTGCACGTCCGCCTGCCAAAGGGGCGAAGTCAGTGTGACCGAGGGGTTCAAGAAAAGGCGGACCTCGCCGTCGGTGCCGAGCACAGCGGCGGTCACAACCGCTCCGTGCTCGGCAACATCGGCCGCCGCTGCCCTCAGTGCCATGTCGAGCCTGGCCAGCCTCTCGGCCGGGCCGAGCGAGCGAAGCAGCACCTCGGTTCTCACCTGGGCTGGGTCCGGCGGCTGCAAGCGGTCACCGGCGATCGTCGCCCTCAGCCGGCGTCGACGCCTCGCCTCCAGAGCGCCCACCGCCCCGGCCGCGAGCAGAAGGGCGGAGCCGACGCCCGCCGTGTACGACATCGGCGACGACGCCGAGTCGTCGCCTTCGCCTTCGACTTCGCCCGACACGGTCTCTGGTGGTGGTGTCGCAACCGTCGCCGGCGGTGTGGCGACCGTCGGCGGCGGTGTGGCGACCGGCGGTGTGGCGACTGGTGGGGTGGCCTCGATCTCTACCGGGCCGGGCTCAGGCCCAGACTCAGGCGCTGGGCCAGGATCGAGTTCGGGCTCGCCGACGGTCAGGCCCAGCAGGACCAGCTCACCCGGGTGAATGAGGGTGGGATCCCTGTGCCCCAGCAGTGGAGCGTTCAAAGCCACCAGCCGGTTGGTGTAGTCGAGCACCTCCGCCGGTGTTGGCTCGTGGTCGCCCGACGAGCTGAGGTGGTCCTCGGCGATCGTCCAGTAGCAGTCGCCGGCAACGACCTCATGTGCAGGGCCGAGCAAGGTCGCCAGCTCACCGGGACTCTGATCATCGGCTGGGAGGAGAACCTCCATTCCTGCCGGAAACACCCCGCCCGACCAAGCCGATCCCTGAGGTGTGAGACGACCGGCGTTGATCTCGATGATCGAGTCACGGAGCTCCGGACGCCCCAGGGACCCAGCGAGCGAGTACGGGGTGTCGCGCCCGTTCGCCAGGTGCACAGAGCTTGCCGTCGGGATCGCGACCTCGAAGGCTGAATCTGTTGTCGTCTGCGGTCCCCGCTCCGCCATCGCCGCGGCCGGCACCGACCTTACCGAAGTGGCCATGCCCCCCAGGGTGGCGCCCACGGACATCGACGACACCAGGGCAAATCGCACCAGTGACCTAACCCACCCGCTGGGACCCGGTGGCAGCAGGGCGAGACGCGCCTCACCCCTGCCGAACCTCCAGGCCATCACCTGCCATAGTTCCGCCAGCGCGGTCAGGGCGAACCACGACCAGAGCAGGGCGAACACACTGGCGCCCACACCCACCACCAGATCACCGTCGACGCGCGACGAAGTCCAAGCATCGCCCAACTGGGCCCGGGTGGGCAGAGGCAAGCCGAAACCGCGGATCACAACCAGGGGCACGCCGACCAGCAGAGCCGCCAGGGCGACTACAGCTAGAACCCTCAGGACGAGGCGTGGCAAGCGGTTCATGGTCAATCTCCTTCGGAGTAGACCGCGCGGGCGGTACCCGAGGCCCTCACGGTGAGGGTGCTCTGTCCGCCGAGCACCAAGAACACTGTCCGGCGGCGCTCGGTGACGGTGACCGTGACCGAATCGGCCTGCACCACCACCTCCACGTCGGTGGCCGCGATGCCGGCGCGCACCGCATGGTCGATGGCCGCGCTCCGCGCCCTGTCGGGGTCGATGCCGCTGACCGGGGTGGCCGTCGATACCGCGGCCCGTGCTGCGGCCTCGGCAGTGTTGGATGCGTGACGCCGGGCGGACATCGCCCTGCCCCCGTCGACGATGAGTCCCGCACCGCCGAGCACGACAACGACCATCAGCACCATCGCCGCCGTCACCGAACCGACATCACGCCCCCGCCTCATCGCTGGTACCGATCGACGGGCTGGGTGTCGCTCATCACGACCGTGCGCGAGCCGGGGGACCAGACCCCGCTGAGCGACTGGTTGCGCACCGTGCAGCTGACCTCGACGGTCACCGATCCACCCTGCCAGGTGCCGGTCGCCGACGGTGACCAGGAGAGCCTGGCCACGGCACCGCCCTGGCAGCGGTCGGCGAGGGCGGCGGTGGCAACCGACTCCATGGCCGCCCGTTCGGCCTCGGCCGGGTCCGGCGCCAAGGATGCCGAACGCGCCGCCGCCTGGGCGGCGTTGGTGACCTGCACCCCGGCCGCGTGGAGGCGCCCCACGAAGCCGAGGAACAGGACGGCCACGAGGCAGAACACGAGCAGGTACATCATCTCGACGGGTGTGGCGATGCCCTCATCTGGGTGCACGATCCGACTCACGTCACTTCTCCCTCGGTGCCGACTCGGCGACGGAGACCGCGAAGCCGAGGGCGTCGCCCACGACGCCCGGGGTTTGCCCGGTGACGGTGACAGTCACCACCTCACCGTCGGTGCAGGCGACGCCGACCTGATCGGCCCACGAACCGGCCATGCGCCCAACCATCGCTCTTGCCGCAGCGATCCCGTCGTCGCAGGTGCCGTCGTAGGCGGCCGCCACCCGCGCCCCTTCGGCCGCCGCCTCGTCGAACACGTTGCGGGCATGCCAGAAGGCCACGGCCTCGAACACCAGCAGCAGAGCAAACAGCACGGCGACCGAACCGAACAGCATCTGCACCGACACGTCGACAGCACCACGATCGCGGTACCGGCCGGCCTTCATCTCAGGGAGCTACCGGATCGGGCACGGTGTCCTTGGCCTTGTTGAAGGTGCTGAGGAAGAAGGCCGTCGCAGCCAGGGCGACGACGATGCCGACCGCAAGCCAGATCATCTTCGTGACCGCCTCGTCGATGCCTTCGTCGTCGCCACGGGAAACCCATGCCTCGCGTGCCCTCATGCATACCGTGCCGTAGGCCACCTGGACCCAGACCGCCAGTGGGAGTAGTTGTTCGTTCATCCGCCGTTCCCTCTTTCTCGGGAGTGGTTGTGCGCACCTCTACAGGGGTGCCCTGCCTCGACTATCCGCCGAACGCTTCGCCGATGCGCATCGCCAGGGGATATGCCAAGAAGATGATCGTGGTGACCACGAATCCGATCGTGGGACCCGACAGGTTCGCGTTCGCCTTGTCGGCGTCGCGCTCCAACTGGTCGAGTGCCTTGGCCCGCATCGAGGCCGCAAGGGTGGCCACCGTGTCGCCGATGGCAACACCCTGCAGACCCTGCCGTCTCCACGGAGGCCGCGAACTCGCATAGCTCGCGCACCTCATAGACGCGGCCGATGTCGTCGATGGCCTCCCACACCGGCACTCCCCGTTGGGGAGCGGTGAGCACTGGCTCGCGGATGAGATCGAAAGCCTCGCCGGTGCCGACCTCGAGAGCGAAGCGCACCGCTTCCTCCACGCTCTGATCGGTGGTGAGCCCCACCGCCACGAGTTGGACGAAGTCGTTCGCCGCTTGGCGCAGCCCACGAAGTCGGCGAACGATGCGCGACCGGACATCGCTGAGCATCACCCAGCCCCCCATCGCGGCGATCGACAAGGGCGAAGACCAGCCACAGGGGGGAGGGCGGCAGGAGCCCGCCGGCCGTCAGCGCCACAACCCCAGCGAGTGTGGAGAACAGGAGCAGGCCGGCAGCGGCGACCACTCGGGTGACCACATCTGCTGGAGTGAGGTCGGCGACCACCAGACCCGCACCGAAACGACCGGCCACCCAGCGGCTGGCGGCACTGTCCTCGACCGCAACACGCCACCGCGCTCTGCCCGACCACCCGGTTGGTCCGTGCCCGACGAGCCCGGCCGGGTCGGCGAACCCGGAACCGTACATACGGTGACGCGCCACAGCCAGCGACCTCGGGGCACGTCTCAACCCGATGGCCGTGCTCCAAACAGCCGCGGCCACGATCACCCCGACCACCGCACCGAGCTGTAGAGGGCTCATCGTGGCACCCCCACAGGAACGGCGATCCTGTACCTCTGGGGCACGTCGTAACGGCACAGGGACCTCAGCCACAACACGCACCCGAACCACATGCCGAGGGGGACAAGAAGCACAACCTGACCCACGGCAGTGTTGTAGGCATCGAGCAGGTCACCGCCGGCGAACTTCAGGTAGGCCACCAGCAGGCCGCCGATCACCACCAGCCTCTTCATGCTGCCCTGGTAGACGGCCCGGGTGCGGTCGACGCGCTCGCGCGCGGTCACCTCGTCGCGTGCAGCAGCGGCGAGTGCTTGCACGGTGGTGTGCAGCCGTCCGGCGCTGGTAGAGCCACCGATCACCAGGCGGATGGCCGCGATTGCAGCGTCGGATGTGGGGTGGGCCAGTTCGTCGGCCAGATCGGCGAGCGCATCCTCTGTGCGATACCCCTGGCGACGACGATGCCCGAAGGTGCGCAGGGGGGCGGCAATCGAGTCCGGCGGCCACATGGCAACCTGCTCCAGCGCCTCCTCGGCACCGATCGCCGATCCGCGCAGGGTGTCACGAAGGTCCTCCAACCACTTGGCGATGCCCTCGATGCGGCAACGTTCCAGATCGGCCCGCCGGTCGTGCAGCAGCCGGCCCCAGAAGACCACCATGGCACCGACCATCAGTGCCAGCAGCGCCCAGCGCGTGGCGAGCAGCACCAGGACTCCGGAGGCGGCACCCACGGCTACACGGCTGCCCCCGATGCCGTCGAGGACACTGGGGGAAGGCGCCCGGGCCGCCTTGGGACGAACCGGCGTGAGCCCGGCGACCAGAGCAGCCAGCGCCGCGATGAGCAGCCCGCACACAATGAACGCCACGGTGGTGGGGGGCATGGAGGCGTTCATCGGCCGACCCGTCGCGCCGCCGTGGCCAAGGTGCCGGCCCCGATCGGACGATAAGTGTCCGTGGCGTCGTGCCACCAGTGGAGCGAGAAGTCCGGTTGGGCGGTCCGCAGCCGTTCCAGCATCGGCCTCTGGGGTTCGCCGGCGGCACGGGCGCGACGATCGATCTCCCCGGCTCGCGGTGCGAACAGTCGATGGAGGATGAATCTCGCCCCGTCCTCCTCGACGCCCGGCGCGGCGATCTCGGTTATGTAGCGACCGGTGGCGTTGTCGCCGGTGACGTGCACGACGAGGTCGAGGCTGCGGTACACCTGCCACCGGGCCATACGCAGTTCGACGCCTGCGTGGTAGGCGATCAGCTCGGCCAGCCTCTCGATGCCGTCCTTGGCCGAGCCGCCGTGCACCGTGGCCAGCGCCCCCTGCCCGATCGACATCGCCTGGACGAGGGCGCTCCCCTCCGCTCCACGCACCTCACCGACCACGATCCAGTCGGCGCGGGTGCGCACGGCCGGCACCATCATGTCGTGGCACGAGATGCCCACCCCTTCGCTGGTGCTGGGCACGCGGGCCTGGTAGGCGTGCACATAGGGGTGCCGCCCCAGTGAGGCGAGGTTGAGCTCGAAGTCGGTCTCGACGGTGACGATCACGTCGTCGGCGGAGATCTCGCTCACCAAGCCCCTCAACAGGGTGGTCTTGCCTGCGCCCATGCGACCACAGACGACGACGTTCATGTCGGCCGCCACGGCGGTGCGCAGCAGGGCCACCGCCCCGGCGTCGAGCATGCCCCGCTCGGCAAGATCGTCGAGGGTCATCCCGAACACCGAGGCCCGGCGGATGGTGACGAGGGGTCGTTGAACGACGTCGAACCCTTCGCCGTGAAAGCGCACGCCGGGTTCCAGTTCGAGGTCGACGAAAGGGTTCTCGCGATTGAAGGGGCGCCGGCGCGCTGCGGCCGTGTCGTAGATGATCCGTTCCAGATCGCGGTCGCGACGAACCAGCGGGGGCAGGAGTTGGCGGCTGCCGTCGGCCCTTTCCACCCTCACCGGATCCGCCCCGAAGACGAGCACATCGGTGACCTGAGGGTCGCGCAGCACCGTGAGCAGACGGGGCAGCCCGAAGATCTCGCTGACCACCAGATCGACGAGCGCTACCTGGTCGGCGGAGCTCAGGGGCGCCTGGCGGGCCAGCAGGCGCTGCTGCTCGAGCTCGGGCAGCACCACCCGGTCGAGAACATCGCGGGTGATCTCTTCGCGCAGGTCGCGCTCCGCTAGCAATTCGTCGCGCCCCGGCACCGGGAAGCGGTCGCCCCACTGGCGCCTGACCTCGACTACCAGCAGATCGAGTTCGTCGTCGGTCATCGCCTGGCCCCCTCGCCTACCAGGTCGCCCACCATCTGGCCGACGGCCGAGTTGAGCTGGCTGCGACGCAGGCGGCGGTCGCCGGCCCCGGCACCGCGGTGCACGAGATCGACCGTTGCCGGCTCCCAAGGCAGCCAACCCGCCCACCAATCCGCCATGTCCGCCTGCAGGACCGAGCGGGAAAACGCAACACCGCATGGGGCATCGACGACGACGAGGCGGGCCACGCCCGCCGGCAGGCCCGGGTCGGCGGGCGACACTCGGCCACCGGCGTTGAGCCAATCGGCGGCTGAGACTGCGGCACCGACCTCGGGCGACGTGACCAGCAGAACCACGTCGGCCTGGGTGAGCACACCCCATACCGGCGAGCCGGCGCGCAACCTTCCGACGTCGATCACCACCGGGCCGGACAGATCGCGCAGGGCAGAGGTCCAGGGAAGGCGTGGTTGGTGGCAGGCGTGGGCACGGAAGGGATCCGCCGGGGCGGTGACGACCCTCAGCCCGCCGACATGGTGAGCCACCGAGTCGAAGGCGTCGGTGGCGCTGATGCGCTGGGTGGGAAAGGACACCCGCTCGAGGCCACCGATGGCCTGGGGTGGGAAGTGGATACGCCCGGAGAGCACACCGCCCGCCGGGTCCGCTTCGATCAGCCAGGCACCGCCGTCGCCGGCCGCGAGGCAGTTGGCTGCAAGGAGGGCGGTGGTGGTGGCACCCGCGCCACGCCACCCGCCGACGGCGATGATCACGAGCCCTCCCCCGTCGGTTCTCCCACGAGTACGAGCCGGTCGGTGGCCGCCAGTTGGGCCAGCCTCACCGACTCTGCATCGGGCACGGCGAAGGTGAGCGACAAGGTGCCGTCGGTGCTGAGGTGGGTGTCGATAATCCTCACCACCACCCCGGCGTTCTCCTCGCCTTCGATCGGTGCGGCCAGGGCTGTATCGCCGCGAGCCAGCCCGGCCGGGTAGCGACCGGGGGACAGCATTGCGCCGACACTGCGCTCGCCGGGGTTCAACAGGGGCGCGTCGCGCCACATACCTACCTGCAACAAGCTGCCCGCCTGCAGATCGACAGCCGCCATCCGGCCGACGAGTGCCTCCAGCGATGTCTCCGGCACGAGGCCCTGCACCTCGGCGTCGAAGGCGACGCCGGTGACCGACAGATCATCGAGGCCGATGATGTCGCCCGCTGCGACGGCCCGCGCGACCTGCACCACCTGAACCCGATCCGCGGCTCTGCCCACCGCCCATGCCACCAGCACCCCCGCCAGCACCACCAGCGCCGCACCGAGAGCCAACCATTGGGTACTCACCCGGCTGCGCACCTTCACCCCCGAGGTCGTGGCGCTCATGCCGGCCACCCTCTTTCGATCGCGACGAACGCGGCGACCGACACCGCCCAGCCCAACCACAGGGACGGCCCGAGGGGCACCCGGCGGCGGCCCGTGGCCAGGCCGAAGGTGGCAGCGACGACGGCTGCCACGGCGATGGCCAACGGGGCCGCCGGCAAGGACAGTGAGCCTGCACTGGCACCGATGGCGCCGGCCAGCTTGACGTCGCCCATGCCCACCCCGCGGGTGAGCCTCACTGCGAGCATCGCCCCGCCGGCCACCAACGTGCCGCCGAGCGATCCTGCCAGCGACACCAGATCGAGAGTGGCTGCGGCACCGATCACGGATGTGGCGAAGGCCGCGGCCACCAGGGCATTGGGCAGCCTGTGCTCGTGGACGTCGACCAGCGCCGCGGCGATGAGCAGAGCACCGGTGAGTGCGAGGGCCACGCGCAGCGACAAGTCCGTCGACAACGCCGCCGCCAGACCACCGACCGTGAGACCGGCCGCCACCGATGCCCGCCGGGTGGTTGCCCCGACCCGTGCCCAGGCTCGTTCGACGCGCTCGATGGTGGCCAAGGCCGACGCATGCCACCGCCGTGCTTCCCCCGCCCATGTTCCCCGTCGCCCCCTCGCGCTTCCGCCGAGCGCCCCCGCCAAGATCAACGCACTGCCGAACAGTACCGAGGAAAGGCCCAGCTTCGCCAGGGGCAATTTCTCGATCCGTCATCAGCGCCATCACCCCCACTGGGCACAGCGAGAAGGGCACTTCGGCAAGATTGCCTCACCGGTCGTCGCCCAAGGCCGAGCCGCGACCTCAATCAGCAGTGGGGGCCGGGGATGTGCCGCGATAGTCTGGCTGCCGCCTGGAGAGGTGCCGGAGTCTGGTCGATCGGACCGCACTGCTAATGCGGGGACCACTTCACAGTGGTCCGTGGGTTCAAATCCCACCCTCTCCGCGCTGGACGGCCCGGTGGTGCAAATCCACCGGGCCGTCGCCGTTTTCCGACCCTGACCTGGGACCGGACCGCCGACGTGACCGACGACCGGCGACCACTGGCCGTCATCGAGTTGACACACTGTTGCGTTTTCATGACGGCCGGAGTAGACAGATCGTAATCTTTCATGGCCGATGGCCCAACGGGTCCGGAAGGGGTGACGACATGCCCAACCACGACGAGCCCAACCACAGAGTACGACAACAACAGCGACGAGTACGGGTTCTGGAACGACGCACCTGCCAGACGCCGCCACGGTGTCACCCGAGCGGTCCCCGTGGTCACTGCCCCCGCCCCCGAACCGGCCGACACCATGACCAGCATCAGGGCCGGCACCGGGTCAGGGCACATCGACCCCCTGATCCGCCGCGTAGGTGCCTTGGCCATCGTGATCGCGATGTGTGTACCGGTGGCCCTGTCACTGAGAGGCAGCGACTCATCCGTGGCGGCGATGAAGCCCGACTCGAGCGGGACTGTCCCCACTTCAGCCCTCGGCGAGCCGGCCACCCAACCCGAAGCCACGGCGCCCAGACCTCGGCCACCCAGTCAAGCGCCCCCACCGCCAATGCCGCGGCCCCGGCCGCCATGGTCGGCGCCGCCTCCACCCAGACAACACCCACCCAGCCCGAACCTGTCACCGCCGTCGTCACCGTGGCCGGCTGCACCAAGGAGTACCCGGTGGTCGCCGGCGACTACTGGATCCTCATCGCCAAGAAGGTCAGCGTCGGCCTGAACGAACTGCTCGACGCCAACAACGCGACGACCGATACGGCCCTGTACCCGGGTCGCACCATCTGCCTGCCGGCCAACGCCTCCACGCCCACCACGGCGGCACCGGCCACTGTGGCCGCCCCCGCCAATGCGGCGGCCCCCGCCACCCGGGCACCAGCCACCACCGCGGCACCGACCACCACCGCCGCGCCGACCACCACGGTGCCGGTTCGCACCAGCTACACCCGAGCCGAGGTCGAGGCGATCATCCGCGAGATCTGGCCCGACGATCTCGAGGACGAGGCCGTGCGCATCGCCACCCGGGAGAGCAACCTGTTGCCGACGGCGCAGAACTTCTGCTGCTACGGCCTGTTCCAGATCTACTGGAACGTGCACAAGGGTTGGCTGGCCGGCATCGGCGTCACCAGCTCCCAGCAGTTGTTCGATCCGCGGGTCAACGCCTGGGCCGCACTCGTCCTCTACAACCGCGCCGGCGGATGGGGCCCGTGGACGTAGCACGCCCCCCAAAGCGGTAGCCGAGTGGCGCCCGCGCCCCTACACTGGCGTGCCACAAGCGCTCGTAGCTCAATGGATAGAGCATCTGACTACGGATCAGAAGGTTGGGGGTTCGAGTCCCTTCGAGCGCGCTGAGGTCGAGCGGTCCCACGGGGCCGCTCGATTGCCGATTTGCGCAGGTCTATCGATCTGGACCGGCGGTCAGATCACCAACTGCGCTGCCTCCTCGCCTTCGCTCGCTGCGTCCTCGGAGTCAAGCACTCGGGCTATTGGATGGTGTCGTAGGCGGCATGGTCGCGCAGCCATTCCCGTAGGTGGGGCAGCGTGAACGTGACCAGGCCGCGGCCCGTCGGTTCGATGAGGCCTGCGGCGATCAGTCTGAGGCGGTACTGGCTGACGTAGTTGGCGTCGGCATTCATGCGTGTGGCGATGTCGGACATCTTGGACGGCCCGTGATCGGTGGCCATTTTGAGCAGGAAGGTGCGATCGACGGCCGATAGGTCATTGAGCGCCGGTTCGAATACGAGTGAGCCGATGCGTCGGTTTGCTTCCTCAGCGCCCGCCTCGACGTCGTTGAGCGTGATGGCTTTGTGGTTGGGGTGCTGTCGCCATGAGCGGTACCCGACGAGCTGGATGAGAAAAGGGTAACCGCCGGTGGCTTCGGCGGCGGCAGTCGCGACGGCCGGGTCGAGTGTTCGGCCGTTGGCGGTGACTACCTGCTCAAACGCGATGGCCACGGCTCGTTTGTTGACCGCGCCAAGAGTATGCCGGTCGGCGCGGCGGATGAATGTGACGCCCTTGTCGCGCAGCAATGCGTCGAGTGATGACGGAAGACCGGCTCCGCAGAACGCAAGTCGTCGACCTTCACGGACGGCGTGCTGCAACACAACAGAGAACTCGCGGAGTTCGGCGAGGGAGGCCGCCTGCAACTCGTCGAGTGTGATTAGGAGCCCGTTCGAGAGGGTGAACTGTTCCACCATCGTGCGCAGGATCTGTCCCTGCTGTGTGGATGGCTCCAGTTCGATACTTCCGACTGGTGCCACGGTCATGCTCTTGACCTTTCGCCGTCTCTTGGGCATGAGGGCGGGGAGGTGGGTTCCGGTGATGCGCTCGAGAAAGCCGGGTGTGGCGGTCTCGGAGATGACTGCGACGCCGTCTGCGCGGGCGATGTCTTCCGCGGCGTTGAGCATCACGGTCTTGCCGATGCCTCGGGCGCCGGTGTAGACGGTTGCGTAGCCTGGACTTCCTGGTCCCTCGTCGAGAGCATCTTGGAAGAGATCCAGCAGGTCGGCGCGGCCCACGAGGAGGGGTGGTGGTGCCCCGAACGATGGGGTGAAAGGGTTCTTCATGTTGCCGAAGCGTAGCGCTTTAGAAGGAAACCCGTCGTTTAGTGTGGTTAGAATCTTTAGATTGCGATGGTCGGTTTAGACAGCGCTGGTGTTCCGGTTTCGAAGGTGCCAGAGGTGCGGATGCCGGACGTTGATGGCGCTGACGCGGGATCATGCGCCAGGCGAACGCTGGCCGGCGCTTCGGAAGTGGATCGCCACCGACCTTGCCGACGCGCTCGACTGCTTCGCTGAACGCGCAGGTCGCCGCACGTCCACCCGCCCATAGACGGCGCCCGGCCGTAACCCCGGGGTTGCGCAGAAGCGGTCGAGGTTCTGCAGGACTGAGGTCGATGATGTATCACGGATGTCTCATTTCGGTTGCTGCCTGGCCGTGTCACTTCGTGTCGTCTCGTCCGTGCAAGCTCTCTGAGCTGCAGCTCGGCACCATCATCCAGCATGAGACACGACCGACCCTTGCCTATGACGCGCGACATCCCTTGCCTATGTCCTGAGACAACACGCCTTCGAGCGCGCTGGGTGCAGATGGCCTCGCCTCCAGGCGGGGATTTTCTTCGTTCGCCCACAACGAAAGTCCAAAGTGCTAACCGTGAGCCTTGAACTCCTTGGACCGCTCGCCGTTGCGTCGATGTGCTATTCCACATACACTTCGTGACATGGCGACTTGGTCTGCACTTGCCGAACTGAACCATCCAGGCGATTCGATTCGCGAGCGTCGAACCGAGTTGGGTTGGACGCAGGCGGAGCTGGCGAAGCGAACCGGCATCCCCCAGGCCGACATCTCGCGCATCGAAAACGGCCTGCTCGACACGCGTTGGTCCACCATCCAGCGGATCTCCACTGCGCTCGCCACCACCGAACAGCCACGCCGGCGAAGCCTCGCCAACGGTGGCAAGGTCACTGATGCCCCGGTTGCGCCACGCACACGGTGGCAGGCCAAGCAGCGCACGACTGAGATCGCCCGCGAGAAGAAGTGATCCTTCGCGACGCGACGGCCGCCGACGCGGGCGCTCTGGAATCGTTCGACCTTGGCGGGCAACCATCGGTGTGGCTCGATGAGGTCGCTGAGATCGTCGCCGGTTTGGCTCGGTGGCAACACGACGAAGACCACAGGGACCTCGACCGGCGTGTGATCGTCGCCGAGGTCGACGGCGCGATCGTCGCAGTGACCGCGCACGAACGCCTGGAACACGACACGCTCGGTCCACTTGCCGAACACCGCTACGTGATGGTGGTCGCGGTTCGCGCCAGTCACCGCCGGAGCGGCGTCGGCACAACACTCCTCGAGTCGGTGCTGGCGGAGATGCAACACGAAGGGGTGCTCACAGCAAGCTGGCTCGTGCACCCTGCCAACCTCGCCTCTGCTGCGTTCAGCCGCACGGGCTTCCCAGAGGCCGACGAGACATACCCGCCGGACGACCGGCCGTACGCCAGGTTCACGCTTCGGCTCTGATGCAGCGCCTGTGACTTTCGACACAGCCTTCGTGCTGTCCTGTACCGTCCTGTACCGCCACGTACCTTCCTGTACCTTCAGGTACCAAAACACCATCTGAGCTGCGAATTATCAGGGGTTGCGCCGCGAATCACATGGGTGTACTTCTGAACACTCCATGGGTACCACCCGCGACTCCGAATGCGACCTTGATGGCCTTCCGGCGATGCTCACGGTCGACGAGGCCGCCCACGTCCTGCGCATCGGTCGGACGCTCGCGTATCGGCTCGCAGCCGACTTCGTCGCTGGTGATGTCCACGGGCTGCCGGTGGTGCGTCTCGGCGGTTGCCTTCGCGTTCCGCGATGGGCGCTGATCGAGTTCATTCACCACGGCCGTGTCGTCAGCGATCTCAACACCGCAGTCTCCGCCGCAGTCGACTCCCTCATCGATGAGCCTGCCGCGGCGGCGCGAGTACCGAGTCATCGTCGCGATCGTCGCCCGCAGTCGCGGTCGACCGCCCAGCTGTCGCTCGCGATCGAGTCCTGAGGCGCACGCGATGGCCGCTCCCCGAACCACGCAACCCATGAATGACAGACCAGTGCCCGCGGGTGCTGGAGCCGGCGTTCGACCCCGGCCGGGCGCTGCAGCTGATCGAGTCCGAGCGGATCACCGTGTTCATGGCCGTGCCGACCCTGTTCCAGGTGATGGCACAGCACCCGGACTTCGACGTTCACCGACCTGTCGTCGATCCGGTGCGCCTCGTCGGGTGGTGCGACCGTGCCGGTCTCGTTGCTGCGGACGTACCTCGACCCGACAATGGCACCTCACCATCACCGAGGTCAGTGCCATCACCCTGCCGTACCACCAGGCATTCGAGCAGGTCGGGTCGTGTGGGGTGCCGGCGATGCACAGCCAGGCGCGCATCTGCGACGAGGACGGCAACGAGGTGCCACCCGGCGAGATCGGCGAGATCTGCATCAAGGGGCCCGAGGTGATGCAGGGCTACTGGCGCAACCCCGAGGCCACGGCGGCGACGATCCGCGACGGGTGGTGCCGGACCGGCGACCTCGGCACGATGGATGCCGACGGCTACTTCTACGTGGTCGACCGCGCGAAGGACATGCTGATCTCCGGTGGCCTCAACGTGTACCCGCCGAGATCGAACGGCAGCTCTCGCGGGCCTCGACGGCGTCGTCGAGGTCGCCGTGATCGGCGTGCCGACGACGACGCTGGGGCGAGACGCCGGCGGTGATCGCGGTCACCGATGGCCGCCCGTTCGACGGTCGTACGGTCCTCGATGCCTGCGAGGGTGTGCTTGCCGACTTCAAGCTGCCGCGATACCTCGTGGTGCGCGACTCGCCCCTGCCGCGCAACATGTCGAACAAGGTGCTCAAGGAAGAGCTGCGCGCCGAGTACGCCGACCTGCCCTCGAGGTCCGTTCCGATCAGGTGATACCGGTCGCGATTACCCAAAGGTCGTACGACCATCTCGGGACCTTTGGCCACCGACGCTCCGTCTGCGGGCGAGCGGATGATTGGCGGGCTTCGGTGCCCACTCCTCCGATCGCCGTCACACGTTGGGCGCGCTGGTGCTCGGTGCCGCCGCACTCGTGACGGCGATCCCCACCGGTGCCGCTTTCGCGATCGTTCCGATCTCGATCGACGCGGGCGCCGATGCAGTGGTGCTTGAGGGTTCACCGCTGGTGAGGACCCTGGCGATCGTCGATGAGGTCGACGATGGCGACCCGGGTTGGTCGTACTCCATCGACTACGGCGACGGGCTGGTCACCGTCGGCACCACGTTCGCGCCCACTCTCACGCTCGACCATGCGTACCCCGATGGCCCCGCCACCCACATCGCCACGGTCATCGTGAACGACGTGCCCGGTGATGTCGCCGGTGACAGCTTCGTCGTCACTGTGCAGAACGTGGCGCCGGTCGTCACCATCCCGGCGCACCATCGACCACCGAGGGTGCGACGGGAGCGCACCCATTCCTGAGGTCTACAAGCGATTGATCGATCCGTTGGTGGCGCTCGGCGCAGCCGCAACCGTCACCACCACCTTACGTATCGGCACCGGTGTCGCGCTGCCCGCCCAGCGCGACGTGCTGCAGCTGGCCAAGGAGGTGGCAACGGTCGACTGGCTCTCGAAGGGACGCAGGACTGCATCGGTTCGGCTGGAACGAGGACGAGATGGCGAACTACGGCGTGGCGATGCGAAGCCCGACCTCGACTCGTTCCGCAGCCTCGAGAGCGCGGGCGTGGAACGGGTCACGCTCAGCGTGCCGGTGGGCACGCGTGACGAGACCCTGCCGCGTGCTCGACACCTACGGCGAGCTCGCCCGAGCCGCGGTCTGACCCGTTCTGCGTCGGCTCGTGGTCGCACAGCGACCCGCAGCCGACAAAGTTGCTGGGGGTTCAGCTGGTATCCGAGTACCACGGACGCGCTTCGTCGACTTCGGCCCGAGCTGGGCGTGGCCGATGCGAAGCCCGACCTCGACTCGTTCCGCAGCCTCGAGAGCGAGGTTCAGCTGGTCATGCCACCGAGGCCGACGAGGCCGCGGGCGAGCTCGATCTCCCCCATGTGCCGCAGGCCGTGCTGGTAGATCCAGCACTCGAACCCGTCGAGCACGGTGATGCCCTGCGGGCCGGCCACGCGTGCGCTGTAGGTGCTGGCGATCTGCGGCGGGAACGGGTGCGGGATCACCACGCGGTCGAGCGCTGCCGGATCGAGCTGGGCGAGGTGCTCATGGGTGCGGGCGAACACGGCGCGCTGGTACTCGATGTACGCCTCGTAGTTGCCGATCCGCTGGTGGATCATCTCGTCGACCGTGCGGTGCTTGCCGTGGTCGCCGATGGCCATCTGCACCCGGTCCTGCCAGTCGGCGTTCCAGATCGGAGCCACGCCGGTGAGCATCATGAACGACGCATCGTGCATGTTGAGGTAGTGGTACAGGCTGAACGCGATGGGCAGCACACCGGGCCGCTCGAAGTGGTTCACGTGCTCGAGGTCCATCGTGGTGACAGCCTGCTCGTACAGCGATTCGAGCGCCTTCATGCGGCGCTGCAACGAATCGAGGACGAGCGGGGACGAAGAATCGGTCATGGTCACTCCCTGGCCATCTCGGTCGCCGCGATCGCGGCGATGTCGGCGGCATCACGCTTGCTGCGGATGTCGAAGGTGACGGAGTGGATGGTGCCCGTGAACGGGAACGGTCCGTCGTAGTCGTCCACGACCGGCGACAGTGCATCGCGTCCGATGTCGGTCCCGGTGGATCCGAGCATGCGCACGATCTTGGGCACGTTCGCGGTGGCCAGGTCGGTGCCGTCCACGCCGATCACCAGGTCGCCGCTCGGTCCGGTGCGATCGAAGCGGGCCACCAGTGAGTGGCGTCCGGGCGACAACGAGACCGGTGCCGACACCCTGGTGTGGGTGCCCAGCGCGTTGTAGTCGAAGTGCAGCTGGCCGTGCTGCACGAAGAAGCTGTGGCCGACGTTGTGGCTGCCCCGCGCGTAGAGCACCCCCTCCACGCCATCGCCGACGGTGACGTCGGCGGTGATGGTCCACGCCCGCGCACCGAACGACGGCGAGGCATCGCTCGGGATGTGCGACAACGGTGGCACGTAGACGTAGGTGGGCCGAGCGTGCACGGTTCCCGGACGGGCCGGTCCGCCGAACAGTTCGATGGTGCGATCGTCGAGCGGCAGCACCCCCTTGTCGCCGGCCTCGATCCACCACAGCTCGATCAGCTCCTGCAGCTTCTCGGGGTGCTCGGCCGCCAGGTCGTGGCACTCGCTGAAGTCCTCGTCGAGGTGGAACAGCCCCCACTGATCCTTCTCGAACGGCTGGCCCTGCTCGTGGTAGGTGGTGGCCTTCCACCCGTCGGCCCAGATGCCGCGGTGGCCCATCTGCTCGAAGTACTGCACCCGACGAGGCGCAGGCGCTTCGGGATCGTCGAACGTGCCGACGATGCTGCGCCCGTGCATCGGCAGCTGCTCGTGACCCCGGAACGTGGCCGGCACCGGTGCCCCGGTGATCTCGAACAGCGTCGGCGCGATGTCGACGGCATGGAGGAACTGGTGACGGATCTGTCCGGCGACCGAGGCGTCGATCCCCGCCGGCCAGTGGACGATCAGCGGATCGCGTACACCGCCGCCATAGGTGTTCTGCTTGTACCAGCGCAGCGGCGAGTTGCCCGCCTGCGCCCACCCCCACGGGTAGTTGCTGTGCGAGTGGGGGCCGCCGATGTCGTCGAGGCGGTTGGCCACGATGTCGTCGATGTCCTCCCACATCCCGTTGAAGAAGCGAGAACTCGTCCATCACGCCGAACGGGCCGCCCTCGCGGCTGGCCCCGTTGTCACTCATGACCATCAGCACCGTGTCGTCGAGCAGGCCGCGCTCGGTCGAGGTACGCGGTGAGCCGGCCGATCTGGTCGTCGGTGTGCTCGAGCATGGCGGCGAACGCCTCCTGCAACCGACACGCGAAGGCGCGCTGGTTGTCGGTGAGGTCGGTCCACTTCGGGACGCCGGGGTTGAGCGGCGCGAGCGTCGTGCCGGCCGGCACGATGCCCGAGCTCGAGCTGGCGGGCGAACCAGCGCTCGCGCCACACCTCGTAGCCCTCGTCGAACTTGCCCTTCCACTTGGCCAGGTACGCAGCCGGCGCCTGGTGCGGTGCGTGCATCGCGCCGAAGGCCAGGTACAGGAAGAACGGACGATCGGGCCGCACCGACACGAGGTCGTTGATGTACCCGATGGACTGATCGACGATGTCTTCGCTGACGTGGTAGCCCTCATCGGGTCCTGCCGGTGGATCGATGTGGGTGTTGTCGCGGGTGAGCTCGGGGAAGAACTGGTCGGTCTCGCCCTGCAGGAAGCCGTAGAACTTGTCGAAGCCCTTCTGGAGCGGCCAGTTGTGATGCGGGCCGGCGGCCGAGCACTCCTCCATCGGCGCCATGTGCCACTTGCCCGTGGCGAAGGTGGCGTACCCGTGCTCGCGGAGCACCTCGCCCAGGGTGGCGGCGCGCGGCGTGATGCCGCCGCGCATGTGCGGGAATCCGGTGCTCCAGTTCGACACGCCGCGCATCCCAACGCTGTGGTGGTTGCGGCCGGTCATGAGCGAAGCGCGCGTGGGCGAGCACAGTGCCGTGGTGTGGAAGCTGGTGTAGCGCAGCCCGTTGGCCGTGAGTCTGTCGACGTTCGGTGACGTCAACGTGGAGCCGTAGGCACCGAAGTGGGAGAACCCGAGGTCGTCGAGCACGATCATGATCACGTTCGGCTTGCCGAGACCGGGGGGCGGGTCGGGCCACGAGGGCTTGGAGTCGCGATAGGTGCGGCCGATGTGCCCCGCGAAGTCGGGCTCGTGCACGGTCATGCCCAGCCTCCCGCGTACGACACGAACTGCCCCGTGGTGAACCGGCTGGTGCCATCGACGAAGGGGGCACAGAAGTGGGCGAACTCGTCCATCGTGCCGAGCCGTCCGAGCGGCACCTGTGCTTCGAGCTTGGCGCGCACCGCGGGATCGTCGGCGCCGCTCGCCCAGCGGAACTCGGGGAAGTCCATGAAGTTGGTGCCCACGGCGTTGACCTGCACACGGTTGCGGGCAACTTCGTGGGCCACGTTCTTCACGAGGTGGGTGGCGCCCGCACGAGCAGCCGAGTACAACGGCGCGCCGGGTGTCGGCCGGGCAGCGCTGGCGCTGGTGATGACCAGCACCTGGCCGTCGCCGGCCGCGATCATGGGTGTCAGCACCGCCTTCATGAAGTGGTACGGCGCCATCATGCAGCCGTCCATCACCTTTGCGAAGTCGTCGGGCGACGAGTTCATGAACCGCCCGGCGACGATCAGGCCGCTGAACGCCGTGGCCGAGTCGATGCGCCCGAACCGGGCCAGCGCGGCGTCGACCAGCCGTTGAGACGCAGCGGGGTCGGCCAGGTCGCGCGTGCCGGTGACCACTTCCACGGCGGCACCGGCGGCTTCCAGCTCGTCGGCCAGGCCGGGCTCGGGATCGCCGAGCACGAGGTCGTGACCGCGAGCGGCAAGAATGCGGGCGAGCCAGGGGCCGACGTAGAACCCGGCTCCGGCGACGAGGGCGACACGACGTGCAGTCATGTCGAGAGCGTACGTTTTGGCAGTTTCACTGTCAATAGTGTTGCCATGGGAACCGAGCCCATTGCCGGCGTCGACCTGATCCACACAATTGGCAGTGGCCTGACGATTGTCGGCCGCCGCCCTAGCATCCACTCCGTGGTCGATGATGAGCCCGTGAACGAAGACGGCCGACGGGCGCGTCGCGACCGCAACAAGTACGCCGTGGTCGACGCCTACCTCGATCTCATCCGCCATGGTAACCCGCGGCCCAGTATCGCTGAGGTTGCCGAGCACTCCGGCATCTCGCACCGCTCCGTGTTCCGGTACTTCTCAGACCAGGACGAGCTGGCCCGCACCGCCATCGAACGCCAGCAGGCCGTCGCCCGTCCGTTGGTCCCCATCGATGTCGACCCCGACGCGCCACTCGATCTGCGCATCGAACGGTTCGTCGACCGCCGTCTCGACCTGTACGAGGCGATCGCTCCGGTGGCACGTCTGTCACGGTCGTTGGTGTCGATGCAGCCGGTCCTCGCCGCCGAGCTCGCCATCACCCGGCGCTTCTTGCGCACCCAACTGCACCAGCTCTTCCGCACCGAGATCGACAGCCGGCCGAAGACCGAGGCCCGTGACGTGCTGGCGGCCCTCGATGCATTCACCTCGTTCGAGTCGGTCGAGCTGCTCCGCAACGACCAGTTGCTCAAACGGGGCCGCACCGCTGCCACGCTGCGCCGAGGAATGCACGCGCTGCTCACCACGTAGGCGGGCGACGACATCGCGTCGGGCTCTGCACCGCGACGGTGTGCATGGCGACGCGAATCCACCCACCGATGCACTCTTGTCATCATTTGTGACAATTGGTACAGTGACCCGCGTGCCTCGCTACGGAACACCCGACATGCAGTACGCCATGCAGCTGGCCACGTGCCCGCCCGACCAGGACGGACCGGTGTTCATGATCAATTTCATGAAGTACCGCGAGCTGGCCGACATCGGTGCAGTGCTGGCGTTCGCCGGCGACGTGGTGGAGGCCGAGCAATCGACCGGCTGGGACCGCATCGGCATCGTCCAGTACCCCTCACGCAAGTCGTTCATCGACATGCAGTCGCGCACCGACTTCCGCGAGAAGCACACCCACAAGGAGACCGGCATGGAGGGCACCATCATGGGCGACGGTCGGGCGTGGACCGAAGTACGGATCACGTGGTGCGACGCAGCCGCTGCTGCCGCCGACCCGGTCGACGACCGCGAGCGCGTGGTGGTCACACCGCGCATAGATCGGCTCGCCCAGCTGATCACCGCCGCTCACCCGTCCGGCTCCGAGGCCTGACCGTGCGCGTCACACTGCTGGGCACCGGCAGCCCCATTCCCGATGCCCGGCGTGCCGGGCCCTCCACCCTGGTGCAGGCCGACGGCCTGACCGTGCTGATCGATTGCGGCCGCGGTGTGCTGATGCGACTGGTAGCTGCGGGTGTGCTGCCCCCCTTCCTCGACGGCCTGCTGCTGACCCACCTGCACAGCGATCACATCACCGACCTCGGCGACGTCATCACCACACGGTGGGTGATGAGCCCGATCCCGCGCCCGCTCACCGTCACCGGCCCCGTCGGCACCGCCGAGGTCGTGGCGGCCACGCTCGCCTCGTTGGCGCCCGACATCCGCTACCGCATCGACCATCACGACGACATCGCCGAGGGCCCGTCGGTCACCGCCGTGGAGGTGTCGCCGGGCGACACGTTCACCGTCGGCACGGCCACCGTACGGGTCGGTGCCACCGACCATCGCCCCGTGGAGCCCACGGTGGCGTTTCGCATCGAGGCCGGCGGCAAGTCGGCGGTGCTCGGCGGCGATGGCGTGCCGTGCGCCGGGCTCGACGAGCTGTGCCTGGGCGCCGACGCGTACGTGCAGACCGTCATCCGCGACGACCTCGTGAAGCTCGTGCCCATGCAGCGCTTCACCGACATCGTCGACTACCACTCCACGGTGGAACAGGCAGCACAGACCGCTGCTCGCGCCGGCATCGGCACCCTGCTGCTCACGCACTACGTTCCGTCGATGCAGCCCGGCCAGGAGGACGAGTGGCGAGCGATCGCCGCCGCACACTTTCCTGGCACCATCGTGCTCGGCGACGACCTCACCGCCGCCGACGTCTGACACCTGATCCCTCACGAAGCTGGAAGGCCACACCATGCAGATCCTGCGCACTCCCGACGATCGCTTCGTCGACCTGCCCGACTACCCGTTCGAACCGAACTACGCCGAGATCGCCGCGGTCCCTGGCGACGCAGCGGCCGGCACCCTGCGCGTGCACTACCTCGACGAGGGCCCCGCGACGCGGCACCGGTGCTGCTCATGCACGGCGAGCCGTCGTGGAGCTACCTGTACCGCCACATGATCCCCGTGCTGGTGGCCGCAGGGCACCGCGTGGTGGTCCCCGACCTGGTGGGCTTCGGACGGAGCGACAAGCCGACGCGAGACGTCGGACTACACCTACGCCCGCCACGTGGCATGGATGAGCGAGCTGCTGTTCGGCCACCTCGACCTGGCGCGACATCACGTTCTTCGGTCAGGACTGGGGAGGCCTCGTCGGTCTCCGCCTGGTGGCCGAGGCACCCGACCGCTACGCCCGTGTCGTGGTGGGCAACACCGGCCTGCCCGTCGGCGACGGCAAGCTCAGCGAGGCCTTCCTGTCGTGGCAGAAGTTCAGCCGCGAGTCGCCCGTGTTCCCGATCGGCACGCATCGTCAACGGAGGATCGGCCACCGACCTGTCACCAGAGGTGATCGCGGCGTACGACGCCCCGTTCCCCGACGACGCCTACAAGGCCGGCGCGCGCATCTTCCCGTCGCTCGTACCCAGCCAGCCCGACGACCCGGCCAGCGCCGACAACGCGCGCGGCGTGGGAGGTGCTCGAGCGGTTCGAGAAGCCGTGGCTGTGCGCGTTCAGCGATCAGGACGCCGATCACGCGAGGCGGCGAAGGCCCGTTCCTCCGACAGGTGCCCGGTGCCACGGACCAGCCGCACACCACCATCGTCGGCGGTGGCCACTTCCTCCAGGAGGACAAGGGCCCCGAGTTGGCGGCCGTGATCGTCGAGTTCATCGAACGGACCCCGCAGCGGGCCGGCTGATGTACGGCACGCATCCGCCACGAGATCCGCATCGACCGGCCGGCCGCCGAGGTGTGGGCGCTGGCCGGCGATGTGCACCGGCTGCACGCACTGGTTCCCCGGCATCGTCGACTGCAGCGGTCCACGAACGACGGCGCGATCACGCGCGTGATCGTCACCGGCTCGGGCATGCCGATGCCGGAGGAGATCCTGGTGATCGACAACACCCAACGGCGGTTCCAGTACCGGCATCACCGCGCCGCTGTTCACGCACCACCGCGGCACGATCGACGTCATCGACCTGGGCGACGACACCTGCCTCGTCGTGTACTCCACCGAGTGCCGACCCGCGCGCCATGGCGCTGGTCATCGGCGGCGGCACGCAGGGCGCACTGGACGAACTGAAGCGACAGATGGAAGCCGACGACCGAAGGCACGCTGATGGGACGCAAGATCCTGTTCATCACCACCGACCAGCAGCGCTACGACACGCTCGGCTGCAACGGCGGCACCGTCGCCCGCACGCCGGTGATCGACGCCGTCGCGGCCGCAGGGCATCCGCTACGAGCGGGGCCACCCGCAGTCGCGTGGTGTGCATGCCGTCGCGCAGCACGATGCTCACCGGCCAGCACCCGAGCACGCACGGCGTGTGGATGAACGGTGTGCCGCTGCCCGACGACGCGCCATCGGTGGCCGAGGTGCTGCAGGACGCCGGCTACCGCACGGCGCATCATCGGCAAGCCGCACTTCGAGCCGTTCCTCGACCCGTTCGCCGCGTTTCGCCGAGAACGGCTTCGCCCGCAACGGCACCTTCGGTCCGCACCGCGGGCTTCGAGCACTTCGAGTCGGCCACCCACGGCGCAGCCGGCCCGCTGCACTACGCGCGCTGGCTGGCGAGCAACCACCCCGAGGCCGTCGGCATGTTCTACCCGGTGCTCGACGGCGCGCTGGAGGTGAACGCCATGGGCGGCGGCGACACCGGCGCGCCGCAGGCGTGGGCCAACCAGATCCCGCAGCGAGTGGTACCACACCGACTGGGTGGCCGACCGCACGATCTGCGTGGCTCGACTCGCTGGCCGCCGACGACGACTGGTTCTGCTGGATGAGCTTCCCCGATCCGCACCATCCGTGGGACCCGCCGAGCCAGCGAGGTCGGCCGCATCGACTGGCGCGACGTGCCGCTGCCGGCCGGCTACATCGACGATCGCCGCCGAGCGCGAGCGGGTGCTCGACGCGAAGCCCCGGCACTAGCGCGCCTGGTACGACGGGCGCCTGGTGAGCAACTACGAGGCCCCGGCGCAGTGGGTGCCGGCGCACGCTCACCGCCGACCAGGTCCGCGAGGTCAACGGCGCTCAACGCCGTCGAGTGCGAACTGATCGACGAAGCCATCGGCCGCGTGCTCGCCGCCATCGCCGCGCGAGGCTGGACCGACGACGTCGACATCGTGTTCACCACCGACCACGGCGAGCTGCAGGGCGACTTCGGGCTGCTGTTCAAGGGCCCGTACCACGTCGACGGGCTGATGCGACTGCCGTTCATCTGGCGGCCGGCACCGTCCAGCGAGCACGCCGGCTGCGGTGGTCACCAAGCCCGTGGGCCACGTCGATCTGGCACCCACGTTCTGCGCCATCGCCGGCATCGACGCGCCCGTCGTGGATGGAAGGCAAGCCCCTGCCCGCCGACGACGCCGACGCCGATGCGCGCGGGTTCGAGCGCGTGCTCACCGAGTGGGACAGCGAGCTGTTCGGTGTCGGCGTGCACCTGCGCACCATCACCCGCGACGGCGTGGTGTGCACCACCTACCTGCCGGGCACCCAGCACGACGGCACCGAGGGCGAGCTCTACGACCTGGCCGACGATCCGCTGCAGCGAGTGAACCGGTGGGACGACCCGGCGTTCGCATCGCTGCGCAGCGACCTGGTGGCCGACCTGTGGGATCACCAGCCGGCGATGAAGTCGCCGCTGCCCGTCGTCAAGGGGCCGGTCTGATGGCGGCGGTCTGATGGCGGCGTCCGGCTACTGGCCGAGCCGTTGGCCGGGCGAGGACGGTGGCCCGCACCGTCGCCAGGTGCCATCGGGCGGAGCGGGCCTCGGCATCGCTCCGGGCGAGCACCTCGAGGTCACATCGCGCGAGGCGCTGGCCGGCACCATGGTGGTGCTCCGTGATGCCGGTGAGGCGTACCTGCTGCGCCACACCGGCGGCGACGACGCCATCTCGTGGGTCGAACGGTTCGACCCCGAGACGCTCGAGGTCATCGAGCGTTCGCCCGATCTGCCCGGCGGGCCCACATGGCCGGGGGGCATGGCCACCCACGCCAACGGGTCGCTGTACGTGGTGTTCGGCAAGCATGTGCACCGGCTGGCGGCCGACTGCTCGGTCATGGTCTCGCGCGAGCTCCCGACGACCTGCGCCGTACAACAGCTTCCTGATCCTGCCGGACGGTCATCTGGTGACCAAGGACTTCGCCGGCTCACGCCCGGGCGGCCCCGTCTGGGGCCCGGCCACCGAGCCGTCCGAGCTGCTCGTGCTCGAGCCCGACGGGCTCGAGATCGTGGCCCGGCTGGTGCTGTCCGAGCCGTCGATCGCCCGGCTCAGCGCCGACGGCGACGACGTCTACGTGGTGGGCGACACCAGCCTGCTCCGCGTCGTGCTGGACCGGCGAGCACCTCATCGCCGACGAGTCCTTCACCGCCCGGTACCGCACCCTGCCCGGTCAGACGTATGGCTGGGACGCAGTGATCGACGCGGGCGCCGCCTGGTTCCTCGACAACGGCGACGGGACCGAGCGCTACATCGGCACCTTCCGCGGTCAGGGCGTCTCGACGGCACCACTGCACCTGGTGCGGGTCGACCTCGGCACCGGCGCCGTGTCGCTCACCGAGATCTGTGGGCTCCCCAACGGCGTCATTGCCAACCCACCCGCCATCGACCCCGAGCGACGCATCGCCGTCGGCTACGACAGCGGCAACGGAGTGGTGGCGGCGTTCTCGTTCGACGAAGCCGGTGCGACCACGCCGCTGTGGACCCGCGAGCTGAACCACGCCTGCCATCCGCTGCGGTTCGCCGACACCGGCGAGCTGCTGCTCGGCCACCACGACGGCGCACGCGGCGCCGAACAGCTCGTCGTGCTCGACATCACCACCGGCGCCGAACTCGCCCGCGTGGACACCGGCAGCGCGGTGCAGTCGGTCGTGTTCCCCGCTGTCGGATTCGGCCGCGACGTGTACACCGTCTCGTTCATGACCCTCTCGCGGATCACCGTGGCCTGAGGATCAGCTCGGGGCGAAGCTCTGCACCTGGGGCTGCCCGTCGTCGTTCAGCAGGTCATCGGGCTCCGACCGCCGTCGATGTACCCGAGGGCGTACGCCCACCTCGACGTCGAGTCGCGAGGGAACGGGAAGAAGTCGAAGCACCAGTGGTCGCGGTGCAGCACCTGCGGCTCCGACCCCGCCGATCACGATGGACTGGGTGAGTGCTGAACCGGCCGGGGTTTTGCATCAGGTCCTCTCAGCCTTTGAGAGGATCAGAAGATGCCAGCGAAGAAGCAGTACACGGCCGAGTTCAAGGAGCAGGCTGTCAGGTTCGTGCTCGAGGAGACCGGGCCGGACCGGGTCGGGGAGGTCAGCGTCGACGTCCTGCTGGTCCACCATTCAACGGATATCCACCGCGCTCGCCACGACCGAGCATCCGCGCCGGCGAAGCCTCGCCAACGGTGGCAAGGTTGCCGATGTCCCGGCTGCACCACGCATACACGACAAGAAGTGACCCTTCGCGCCGCACGCCCACCTTGCCTGGAGAAGGACAAGGGATCACGAAATGATCTCCTATTCTTAGGAGATCATCCTATAATCCACCCATGATCTTCCAGGCGCCCAAGCTCCTCGACGAGGAGCTGGCCGTACTCGCTGAAATTGACCAGCTCCGTTCCGAGCTCCGCTTCGCTGTCGCCGAGCCCCGGCGGTGGTTGGGAGGTCTGCGACGGCTCTACTTCGCCAAGGCGGTCCAGGGCTCGAACTCCATCGAAGGCTTCGACGCATCGCTCAATGACGTGCTCAACGTGATGGAGGGTGAGGAGCCGCTCAATGCTTCATCGGAGACGGTCCTTGCTCTGCAGGGCTACCAGGACGCGATGACTTACGTGTTGCAGCTGGCCGACGAGCGAGACCTTGCGATCGACCTCACTCTGATCAAGTCCCTGCACTTCATGATGATGAAGTACGACCTCGGCAAGCGACCTGGCCGGTGGCGACGGGGCAGCATCTTCGTCGAGAGCGAGCCTGACCACGTGATCGTGTACGAAGGCCCCGATATTGAAACGGTTAACGGCCTCATGACGGAACTGGCGAAGTCGCTAGCCTCGGCCGAGGGCCACGGGTTGGTTCGAGCCGCGATGGCCCACCTCAACCTGGTGATGATCCACCCGTTTGCAGACGGCAATGGGCGCATGGGCCGATGCCTGCAGACTCTGGTGCTGACCCACGACCGAATCCTCGCACCCGTCTTCTGCTCGATAGAGGAGCACCTCGGTCGCAGCACTCAGGCGTACTACGACGTGCTCGGCGTTGTTGGCAGAGGGTCTTGGCATCCCGAAAGCGACGCTCGGCCTTGGCTCCGCTTCTGCCTCAACGCTCACTACGCGCAGGCTCGATCGCTGCAGTGGCGAATCAGTGCCACCGAGGAACTCTGGACGCTCTGTGAAGCCATCGTCGAGAGGGAGGGTCTTCCCTCACGGGTAGTTGGGCCAATGTGCGATGCCGCCCAAGGACGACGAATTCGCAACGTCACGTATCGTCGCATCGTCAGAGAGTCCGAGGGCGAGGAGATCAGCGATCAGTCAGCGGGACTTGACCTGAGACGACTCGTCAACTCGGAAATGTTCGAGGCGCAGGGCGAAACCCGAGGGCGCCACTACACCGCCAGCCCAAAGCTCCGACAGGTCTGGAGCGGGGTCCGGTCAACCCGGCCGCAGCCTGCACAGCTCGACCTCTTCTAGGCCCCGGCGAAGCAACTGTCCCTCAGTCGTTGTCGAGCTTGTCGAGCACCTTGTGGGCCACCTCGGCGAGGGCGCCCTTCACCCCGCCCTCCTGGGCGATCTCGTCGAGCCGGGCGTCGACCAATCCGAGACGGGCTCGCTCAGCTTCGATGGGCGAGATCTTGCCGTCGCCGTCGAGGTCGAAGGCCGCCAATTCGGTCTCGTCGGGGATGTGCTCGCCGGCCGATTCGGGGGTGGGCTCGTGTCCTGCGGTCATGGCCCCAGTATGGCCGAGAGCCGACCGACCTCAACAACGTCGATCAGGAAGGGAAGTTCGAAGGCTCGTCAGCGCAGTTGAGTAGTGCTTCGTCGTCATCGGGGATACCGGCGTCGGCCCTCAAGGCGGCCGCGTCGCGAAGGGGGATGACGTTGCGCGACGCCGCCTCGGTGCGCACGAGGTCGGCGGCAGCCGCCGCAAGCGGGAACCACGGCCTGAGCTCGTTGATCTCACCGATCCGAGATGCCCAGGCGTCGAGCCAGCTGCCGACATGGTCGCGGAGGAAGCTGCGCGTGGCGCGACCGGCCACGTCGGCGTTGTCGACTTCATCACGCTCGATGGCCTCGGCCTCGGCCAACAGGGTGAGAGCCAGGAACTCGAGCTGGGCGACCACGTGATCGGGTCGGTCACCCTTGACCGCCATGTTGAACGCCCGGTAGAAGCCGGCCACATCAGCGAGACGGGAGGTGTCACCGCCGGCGCTGGCCGTGAGGTTCGACGCTTCGTAGGGCGCCACCCGGCCGAGGTCGAACCAGCGCACCCAACGCCCCGCAAGGACTTGCGCGTCTGGCAGCGCCTCGATGACGAAGCCGTCGAGGCGCCCCAGAGCGCCAGTGTCGCCCGCAGCCTCGAGGGCGGTGCGCAAGGCAGAGATCATCTCCGGATCGGTGAGCGGGGTGACATCGGGGCCCAGCAGGCGGGCAACGATGGCGTAGGCCACCGAGCGGGCTCTCAGCACCTCGGGGGAAAGGGCGGTGATCATCTCAGGGTGCCAGGTTCAACGCGTGCACCGTGATCGACGGCGCCTTGCGGCTGCCGGCATCGTGGAACGCGCCCGGACCACACAGCGAAGGCACAGGTGGAAGTAGAGCCCGGCTGGAGCGCCATCTCGCCTTCGTCGGCGCTGCCAAGGGGCTTGCTGATGGCCACCCTCCAGCCCTTGTCGGTGCGCACTCCCCGGCCCCTGGTGTCCTGGGTGGGGGCGGTGAACGTGGTGCTGAAGCCGTAGGCGATGGCCTTCTCCACCGGGCTCGTGTGCTCGGCCGCCGACATCGGGTTCTCGACGTGAAGGCCTGGCAGCCACTCGGTGGCGCCGGCATCGACATAGGAGCTGATCTCGACATCGAGGGGGGCGACGTTCCACAGGGGGGTGTAGACGTCGATGCTGCGGTTCGGGTACACGGCTTCGAGGCCCTGACGGCCGAAGTCGACGTCGCGCTGCCAGTCGGCCTTCCAGTGCAGCAGGGTCGCCGGGGTGGTGGCTGCGCCCATGGTGCGCAGTGCTGCGTCGGCCTCACCGGGTGCCAGCAGGACAGCACAGGCATCGCGGAAGTCGTCGACCCGGACGGTCAGGTCGTTGACGTCGGCGTCGTCCCACTCCAGCAGGAACCCGATCCGCGAACCGTCGTGAACAGCTCGCACGCGGACCTCGGTGATCGTCGGTGACAACTTCTGGGGGAGCACCATGTCTTGGGGGCCGAGGGCGACGGTGGTCGCCGGGGCAACGCCCCAGGTGTGGTGGTTCGGGTCGGCATCGGGAACCCGCCCCACCCTTCGCACATGGATGCCTGATCCATCGAAGGAGTCAGGGGCGCAGGCCGCGAGGGCGGTGACGCCGGCGGTGGCCGCAGCACCCTTCAAGACGCTGCGTCGCGAGATCGGTTGAACCGTGGGACTCATCTTCGCTCCTCAGGTGATGTTGTAGCGGTAGACCTCGAGGTCCTCGTCATACGGGACTCGTTCGAGGGTGGGCACCTTCAGCGGCATGCTGACGACCTTGTCGCCGTTCTCGTCCCATGCCTCGATCGTCTCCCCGCTCAGCTTGTAGCGGTGGATGATGCGGTCCGTGGACACCGCCAGCAGCAGGACGGCGAGCAGCTCGGGGTCTTCGCCCCTCATCGCCTTCTTGTAGCTCTCGATCGCATCGAGGCAACCGGGGCCGAACATCATCGTCAGGAAGTCGTCGCTGGCGACGTGGATGGGCGGGATGTAGTACACGTTGGGCTCTGTGCCGAACTGGGGGTAAAGGGGCTTGCCCACCTTGCGCACGTGGACGAGGAAGTCGATCGGGTTGTCCTCGCGTACCTCTTCGGGCCGGCTGAGGAAGCCGAAGGAACGGATCTTGCCGATGCAGTTGCGCATGCACCGCGGCTGGATGCCCTGCTCGACCGCCGGGAAGCAGAACACGCACTTCTCCGAGACGCGGGTGGTGTGGTTGTAGAAGACCTTCTTGTACGGGCAGGCCTCGTAACAGACCCGGTAGCCACGGCAGCGCTCCTCGTCGATGAGGACGATGCCGTCCTCCTGGCGCTTGTAGATCGACTGGCGCGGGCAGCCCTGCAGGCACGCCGCGTAGGTGCAGTGGTTGCACACGCGGGGCAGGTAGAAGAACCACATGTCGTGGGGCATCTTGAGGTGGTAGCGCTGGGTGGTGATCGAAACGTTGACTTCGTCCTCACCGCGGTTCGGGTAGGCGTAGTCCATGTCGGTGGGCATCCAGCCGATGTTCTTCTCACCGGCGGCCGCGGCCTCGAAGATGGTCTTGCCGGCGTAAGTGTCGCCGTCCCAGTGCTGGGGGCCGAGCAGCTCGAGTTCACGCACATCCCAGGCGAGGGGGTACGAACCCCACGGCTTGGTCTCGACATTGTTCCAGAGCATGTACTCCTGGCCGTTGCCCGATGTCCAGCAGGTCTTGCAGGCCATCGTGCAGGTCTGGCAGCCGATGCACTTGTTGGTGTCGAACACCGCGGCGGCCTGCCGTACGGGACGAGTCTCCTCGTACGGGTACGCCATCATGCGGTTCAGTTGCCAGTTGAAGACCTCAGCCATTGCTGCTCCCTTGCGGTTCGATGTAGCCACCGGCGAGGAACTTCTTCATCGCCTCGTTCTCGCTGCCGGGCCGGAAGCCCTGGGCTGCCGGGTGCCAGGTGCCGGTGCCGTCCTCGCCACCGTCTTCGGCCTTGGTGAACTTGACGAACGACTCCTTCGGGGCTCCGTCGGCGCAGTAGACGTCGAGCTCGAAGCCCTTGCCGATCTTCTGGCCGTAAGCCTCCTTGCGGTTCATCGAGTCGGTCATCAGGGTGGGCCTCAGCCAGGCGCGGGTGACCGACTGGTGGCTGCCGTAGCGGTAGCCGGACTGGTAGTCGGTCCGCGGGTTGCGGGCGAGCCCGTCCTCGCGGGTCTCGTGTCCCTCCACGCTGCCGTAGGAGGAGACATGGAAGTGGAACCAGGCCCGGGCCACCTTCGGTGCCAACGACGGATTGACTCGAGCACGAACCATCCAGCGGAAGGCGTGGTAGGCCTCGGGATTGTCCTGCCATCCCTTGAAGGGTCGGTCGGTCGGATCGGCGTCTACCCAGATGTAGTCGCCGTCCTGCACGCCGAGCTCGACGGCATCGTCGGGATGCATGTCGACATAGCCCTCCGAGACCCAGGGCTTGCGCTTGTCGTGACGGTAGAAGTCGCCGAACGGGCCGAAGATGAGCACCTCGGCGTCGGTGGAGGCGCCCATCGAGTGGCAGGCATGGCGGTACTTGGGCGTGTAGAGCACATGGCTGAACCCGTCCTGCATCAAGCGGGTGCTGGGAGTCGGCGATCTCCTCGGCTGTGCGCATCACATGACGCACCTGGCGCACCTCGGTGCTGAGATCGTCGATGTCGAGGTCCGTAGTCGGACGGCTGGGCCGGGATGAGCAGGGGATGCGGGCTGGCCATGATCACGCCGGGCTCGTGATGGGTACCGTCGACAGCTTCGCGGTGCACCGGCATGTTCTCGCCGTACTCGATGAACTCGGGCTCGTCACGGTAGAACTCGAGCCGACCCGACTTGGTGTACCAGGGCTTGCTCTCGTAGGTCTGTTCCCAGCCGAGGACCTTCGGCGAGGTGCGGAACATCGTGAAGAAGGGAGTTCCCTTCTTGCAGGATTCGTGGAGGTCCGAGAAGCGGTATCCCTTGGTCGTGTTTCCGGCGTCGAACACCCTCTGGATGTAGGGACTGGGGTCGCCGTCGATCACGAAGCGCCAATAGTCGGTGAACCTCTGGTCGCCGGTCAGCTCGGTGAACTTCTGGCCGATCAGGGCGTTCACCTGCATGTCGTCGAGAGTCTCGAAGACGCGCTCCATCGGGGTGACCACCCAGGACTGCAGGAACGAGTTGGTGACCGACGCGTAGACATCGGGCATCTGGCGCTCGGGCCAGGCATCGACACCGAAGACGACGTCGGCGTATTCGCACGACGCAGTCCAGTACCACTCGTGGTGGATGATCATCTCGATCTTCGGCAGGGTGTTGACCACCACATCGTGATGACCCTTGGCGTTGCCCAACAACGAGTTCGAGTTGGCGAAGTGCATCGTCTTGGTCGGCGTCGGCATGTGGGTCTTGCCGGTGAACATCTTGTTGCCGAGCTTCAGGGGCCGGTCGCCGTAGTTGTAGTAGTGGGCCGACTCGCCCTTCCAGTGCTTCTTCGACTTGGCCGGCTCCTCGGGGTCGAGGGTGATGTCGAACGGATCCTCGGTCGTCCACTGGGTGATACCGCCGAAGGTTCCGAGGCGGTAGTTGCCCGAGTAGCTGCCGACCGAGCCGCCGTAGTGGCCGATGTTGTTGGTCAGTGCGGCCAGGAGCAGGATTGCCCGGTCCTTGTTGTCGTTGTTGAAGAAGTGGTTTGGCCCCATCCCCATCGCGAACAGGGTCTTGGTCGGGTTGGCGGCGATGTCGGCCGCGAGCTCCTCGATGGCGTCTACCGGGGCCCAGCTCACCATGGAGACCTTCTCCGGCGTGTAGCTGGAGTCGAGCAGCTCCTTGATCGCGTCGAACACGGGGCGGACCTTGACGCTCGAACCGTCGACGAGGGTGACGGTGAACTCACCCTCGAGGGCCGGGTCGACGTTCCTCGGGAAGTTGTCGCCGGTGTTGTCGTGGGTGACCACGGCAGGTGCACCGGTGCGCGTGTTCCAGACCACTTGATCGCCCCACTCCTCGCGGAGCTCACTGGTCACGATCTGGCGGTCCTGCCCGGCAGGTGAGGCCACGGCGTCGCCCGGCTCGATCACCTGGACAGTGCTCAGGGTGGCGTTCTCGTAGCCGGCGATGAAGTCCTTGGCGTACAGCAGAGCCTTGGTGTCGGCACGTACCAGCAGGGGCAGGTCGGTGTGGTGCTTGACGAACTCTTCGTCGTAGGTGCCGTCACGAATGATCACCTGTGCCATGCCGAGGGCGAAGGCGCTATCCGTGGCCGTGCGGATTGTCACGTGGCGGTCCGCTTTGCAAGTCGTCGACTGGTACTCGGGGGCGATCGTGACCACCTTGGCGCCGTGGAGCCTGGCCTCGGTGAGCCAGTGCCCCTCGGGCATCTTGGTGGCGATCCAGTTCATGCCCCACAGGGTGATCAGGTTCGAGTTCTCCGCTGTGGAGAGGTCGAAGTCGAGGGACTGCTGGCCGGTGACCATCGGATGGCCCGGGGGTAGGTCGGTGTGCCACGAGAAGCTGTCCCAGTGGCGACCTCCGTAAGAGTCGTCGGGTTCGACGTCACGTACCGCAACGTCGAGAAGGCTGAGCATGTTGGCGAGACGGTAGAAGCCGCCGACGCGGAAGGGGGCGTTGAACGGCATGCCTCCACGAAACTTCAGCACCTGGGTGCCGGCGTGGTGCATCGCCTCGATCATCTCCGGCTCGTAGTAGCCCTGCTCCTCCAGCAGGGTCGCACCTTCGTCGCCGCTGTAAGTGGTGGCGACACTGAGGTACACCTTGGCGACCAGTGCCGCAGCCTCGTCGTGACTTACCTTGACGAAGTCCTCCTTGCCGCGGCCGGCGCGGTACTCGAGGGGAGGTTGACCGTCGGCCTCGCGAGGCATGCCGGCGTCGACCCAGTTCTTGAATCCCACCCTTATGTGGCAGCCCTTGACCCGCCGGTCGCTGTACATGCGGCGCACATAGGCGAGGCCCGAGATGCATGCACGCGGGTCCCAGCGGTTGGAGGCCTTGTTGCCGTAGATGTCGGTGGTCTTGTGGTAGGCGTGAGACGGGTCGGCATACACCACGACCCCGTTCTTGACGCTCGCCTTCAGCAGACAGCCGTGGGTGTCGTTGGGGGCGCAGAGGTAGTGATATTGACTGTCGGGGGTGTAGAGGTCGCGGTAGACGTCTTCCCAGCCTCTGTTCGGGTAGGCGGCCAGGGGGTTGTCGATCGGAACGACCGGGGAAAGCATCGTGAACTGCCCGGTGAGCTCGGCCACGCCACCGCCTCCGGCCATTACGGCGAGCAGAGCGCCGGGTCCGGCCGCCAGCATCTGCCGTCGCGAACAGACCGCTCGAGCCTGCCTCTGCCGTGCCAACTTCGGGCGTGCTTCGCGATGCCGTTGGGTCGCCCATCGGGCACCTCCTGTTTCCCTGGAGAGTCTCTGCGCCACACTCAGGGAACTTCCAAACCACGGCCAGGGACTTAAGTCCCCCACTCGGGAGACAGAGGTCAGTGCTCCGCGGAATGGCCCCTGAGGGCGGTGACACGTGCCACGATTCGCGCTGTCACTGACCCTAGTTGGTCGAATCCGTATTCGTCAGATCCATCCGGTGCGTCGCTGATCGTCAGCCACGCCTCGCCCGGAACAGCCTCTGCCTTCGGCGGCACCTCAGCCCTCTCGATGAGAATGAGGAGGTCGTGAATTGGGGCGAAGCCCTCGGCCAGCACCACGTCGAGGTCGGCCAGATGGACGGCGACGAGATCGGCGATGCGATCAAGCGGAACGTCCTCGGCCGGGGTGTGATGGGCGGGGATTTGGGATGACGGCGGTTCCACAGGGGTGAGGAACAGCACTGCTCCGCCGGCACCCGCCAGCAGCACCGCTTCGGCCCCGGCACGGCGGTGCCGCCAGGAGTCCGAGCCGACCTTGTCTACATCGTGGCCGTGGGAAGCGTGCTTCACCGTGCCCACCCTCAGCCCGGCGGCGGCGACCAGGGGGATCAGTTGCTCGATCACCGTCGTCTTGCCCACACCGGAGGATCCGACGAAGGACACGACCAAGGGCCCGGAGTGCATCCTCGGCACGCTAACGGCCCGGTGAGAGGTTCGACCCGTTGCGGGAGCGGCTTCCAGCCCCCAGGCTGTCGGGGTGGGATCCAAATCCAAGGCAACCGGGCCCGAGGCCCGCACCCGCCACACCGGCGAACGCTCACCCTGGCGGGCGGTCGCCATGCCCACCGAGCACGGTGGTTGGGGGCTCACCCTGGAACCCGTGATTCTCGGGCTGCTGATCGCTCCGTCGGGTCCTGGTGTGGCAATCGGGCTGGCCGCACTCCTGACCTTCCTCGCCCGCACCCCGGCCAAACTGGTTGGGGTGGACCTTCTCCGCCGGCGGTGGCTCCACCGGTCACGATTGGCGGCCGTGGTGGCTGGGGTGGAGGTCGCGCTGGTGGCCCTTCTTGTCGCCTGGGCAACCTGGTCGGCCGGATGGCATTGGTGGTGGCCCGTGCTTGTCGCCGGGCCGCTGGTGGCCGTAGAGCTGTGGTTCGACATGCGCAGTCGCGGCCGGCGCCTGCTACCCGAGCTGAGCGGTGCCATTGGTGTCGCAGCCACGGTGGCCGCGATCGTGGCCGCCGACGATGGCTCCACGAAGCTGGCCACCGCATGCTGGCTGATGCTCGCTGCCAGGTCCGTGGGATCGATCCCGTTCGTTCGCACCCAGCTCGCCCGCAGTCGCCACGGGCAGGTGGAGGTCAGGGGCAGCGACCTGGCCCAACTAGCTGCGATCGCAATCGCCGGTGTGGCCGTGGTCGTGGACCGGCAACTCCTCGTGGGTGCGCTCGGGGTTGCGATCCTGGCCGGACTGCAGGCTTCGTGGTCGCGACGCGATCCTCCGCCGGCCAAGGTGATCGGACTGACCCAGATGGCCCTCGGACTGGTTCTTGTGGCCGCATCCGGCGCTGGGCGAACCTTGATGGACTCTTGGACGTCCCTTGGATAAGTGAGGGCGATCCCTTGGGAGGGTCTCCTGTTGACTGCGAGAACCGGGCATATCGCACCTAGGAGCACCGATGAATCGCAAATGGATCACAGGCCTGACACTCGCCGGAGTCGTCGGATCAGGAGGTGCCGCCTTCGCCGGAATTGCCGCCGGCGACGACGGCGGCCAGGCATCGTCCCCAGCCGCGACCCAGGCGAACCTGGGCGTGACTGCCGATGGCACCGTCACCGGCAGGACCGTCAGCTACCAGGTTGGTGCCGCCGGCACTGTGACCCTGACCATTGCTGATGGTGCCCTTACCGTTACCGGCACCTCTGCCACCACCGGGTGGACAGTTCTAGGTGTCGCCGGGGCCGGTACCCATGCCGAGGTGCACTTCGGCGACGCCCTCCAGTTGGTGACCTTCGCCGCCGACCTGGTGGGCGACGAAGTGACCGTCACCCTCGCTACCGATGCCCGGCCGGCCGCTCAAGACGGGACGGGCACGGGATCCCAGGTCGGATCCCAGGTCGGATCCCAGACCGCACCCCAAGCCGGACCCCAAGCCGGGCCCGAGACAACGGCTGCAGCGCCCCAACAGGCAACCACGGCGCCCCTGCAGCCGACACTGGCCACCCCTACCACTTCGGCCACCCCCCCGCCCGCAGCCACTACTTCACCGTCAGGCGCCGGCTCCGGTGAGGACGACGAGGACGACGACCATGAGGGTGACGACGATGAGCACGACGACGAGGACGACGACCATGACGACGACTGACGAAGAGAGGGAGGCAAGGATCGCGGCGATGCGCGCCAAACGCGGGCAGCCTCCGGTCGAGGTGGTCACAGTCCGGGCAACGGCGACCCCCGCCCGCGCCAAGCACCCCCATGTAGCTGCGGGTGCCCGCATCGTGGCGACGGGCATCACGGCATCCGCAGTGTTCGGCATCACCACAGTTCTCGCTGCTGCGGCCCAACCCGCCGGGCAGACCACGGTGGTCCCACCCCAACCCACGGCCGCACCGTTGACTGCCGCACCCGTGACGGTCGTTTCTTCCTTCGTCGATACAACCGCCCCCCCGGTGGCCACGATGGTCGTGCTGACCATCCCCTCGCTTGCCGCCTCCCCAGCAGCCCAGCCGGCCGGCCCAGCCCAGCCCGCCCAGCAGACCCAGACAGCCCAGCCGACCACCGCGACCACCGCGGCAGTGTCGGTGGCGTCTCCACAACCCACCTCAGCACCCACCGCGGCACCCGTTGCGGCAACGGCCCCGGCGGTCACGGCTGCACCAGCACCCGCGCCCGCGACCACCCAGCCTCCGCCCCCGGCGGCCACCACGGCACCGAGTGGCTGATGAACACCTCGGCGGCGGTTTCTACTGCACTTGTCGACAGGGCATGCGCATCCATCCAACGCGACCTTCGCGTCATGGGCGGCAGGGCCCACATCGTCGTCCACGGCGGCACCGAGGCAATGGCCGACAGGGCTGTGGCGCGCCTCGCCGAACTAGAGGGACTGTGGAGCCGGTTCCGCGGCGACAGCGACATCACCCGCGCAAACCTGGCCGCCGGCTCGCCCACCGAGGTCCACGAAGACACCCTGGCCATCGTGAGCCGGTCACTCGTCGCCTGGCGCCAGACCGAGGGCCGCTTCGATATCACGATGCTGCCGGCCCTGCTCGACGCGGGGTACACCCGCAGCGTCGTTCACGGCGGCGTGGCACCATCTCTTCCCGGGCGGAGGGTGGGAATGAGCGCCCTGGTGAAGGTCGACTACGACACTTCCACGATCACCGTGCCGGCAACCGGGGCGATTGATCTCGGCGGCATCGGCAAGGGCTTCGCTGCCGACATCGTGGCCGAGGAACTGATCGAGCAGGGCGCTACGGGTGCGCTGGTGAACCTCGGTGGTGACCTGGTAGCGCTCGGCACACCATCCGACGACGGGTCGTGGTACCTCGGCATCGAGGATCCGCTGAACCCACCTCACCACGTGGCCACGCTGCGCCTCGGCGCCGGTGCCGTAGCCACCTCGGGTACCACCGTGCGCTGCTGGACCACGGCCGACGGAGGTGCCGCCCACCACCTGATCGATCCCGCCACCGGCTCTCCATCGGTCCACGGGACAGCGACGGCCACCGTCGTGGCAGCCGACGGGGCCACCGCCGAGTCCTTCGCCACTGCAGCGATGATGCTCCCGGCCGCTGCCGCCGTAGCGATGCTCGAGAGTGTCGGCCTCGCAGGACTTGTCATCACCACCGCCGGTGAAGTGCTCCGCACCTCCACGCTCGAAGGCTTCAGCGCATGAACGAACACACCTTCTGGTACCTCTCCCGAGCCAGCGGCATGGTCGCCTGGCTTGTGCTCTCTGCTACCTGCCTGTGGGGCATCCTGTTGATCACCCGCATGCTCAAGCCCGCCGACCGGCCGGCCTGGTTGCTAGATCTCCACCGCCATCTCGGCGCCCTATCGGTGGTCACCACCGGGGTGCACATGGTCACCCTCGTGGGTGACAACTATGTGCAGTTCGGGTGGCGCGAACTCTTGCTGCCCCAGGCCAGCCCGTGGCGCACAGAAGCCATCACGTGGGGGGTGCTCGCCTTCTACGTCCTCGTCGTCGTCCAGGTGTCGTCGCTGCTGATGAAGAAGCTGCCGCGACGACTGTGGCACGGTATCCACCTCCTCTCCTACGTGCTCTTCGCCATGGCCACCGTGCATGGGGTGAAGGCCGGTACCGATGCGACCAACAAGGTGTTCGTACTCACGGCTACAGCAGTCATCGCCATCGTGCTGTTCTCCCTACTGGCCCGGGTGTTGCAGGGCCGGGCGAAGAGGGCCCAGCGCCCCCGTGCTCAGCCGAAGGTCGTGACGATGTAGAAGCGCGAGGCGAGGTCACCGCTCGCCGTGCGAGGATGACGGCCATGGCCGTTGTCGCCCCGCTCAGTCCCACCTATGCCGTCGCCCGCCGGGCCTTTGTCGATGCCGCCGTCGGCGCCGGTGCACGGATCGAGGCATTCACCCACCCGCGCCTCGGGCTCGAGGGCGAGGAACTGGCCGTCGACGTCGCCGAACTCGGGCCAGCCGACTCTGCCCACGTGGTGATCGTCGTATCCGCCACCCACGGGGTGGAGGGCTACTGCGGATCGGCCCTGCAGACCCACTGGCTGACCCACCACCACGGCGAACGGAACGTCGGTACCAGGGTGGTGATGGTGCACTCGCTGAACCCCTTCGGATTCTCCTGGGTGCGCCGGGTGAACGAGGACAATGTCGACCTCAACCGAAATTTCGTCGACTGGTCGCAGCCGCCACCGGCAAGCCCCGACTACGACTCGATCGCCGAGGTGCTGGTGCCCGCAGAGTGGACCGAGGCTGACCAGGAACGCACCACCGGCACCCTGCTCGAGATGGCTGCGGACTGGGGGTTCCCGAAGCTGCAGGCGGTCGTCAGCGGCGGGCAATACAACCACCCGACCGGCGTTTTCTACGGAGGTCCCGGACCGGTTTGGAACCATCGATGGCTGCGCGACTGGGCGGTGAGTGGCCTCGCCGCGGCGGAGAAGGTGACGATCATCGACCTCCACACCGGGCTCGGCGCATGGGGTGTGGGAGAGCTGATTGCGAGCGCGTCCAAGGGTCACCCCCACTTCGACCGTGCTGCGGCGTTGTGGGGCGACGTCAAGTCGATGGTCGACGGCGACAGTGTGTCGTCGGCGCTCGCCGGCGACTGGCTGGCGATCGCCGACGAGCTGGCACCGCATGCGGTGGTGACACCGATCTGCATCGAATACGGCACCGTCGACATCGTCACCGTTCTGCAGGCACTGCGTGCCGACGCCTGGCTCCACGCCCACGGTGACCCCACCTCAGCGGAGTCGGCGTCCATACGCTCCCAGGTGCGCATGGCCTTCGCGGACGACGACCCGAGCTGGATCAGCGCCTGCTGGACCCGCTTCCACGACGTGTTCGCGGTGACCCAGCAGTTGTGAACGGATCGCGGGGCATCGTCCTGTGCGGCCTCGCCGCAGTGCTGTTCGGCGCCTCGGCACCTGCTGCCTCGCGTCTCGCAGGCGAGCTCGGGGCCTTCACCCTGGCAGGCCTGCTCTATCTCGGGGCGGCACTCGCCACGGCCCCGACGGTTGCCATCACCCCACCAACCTTGGTCAACCTCCGACGCGGTGGGCGCCGCCTCGCAATCGCCGTCTTGTTCGGCGGTGCGGCGGGCCCGGTGCTGCTCGCCGCAGGTCTCGCTCGCACGAGCGCGGCCAATGCCTCGCTGCTGCTCAACCTGGAGCCGGTGTTCACCACGATCATCGCGGCTGCTTTCCTCGGCGAGCACATCGGGAGGCGAGTCGGCTCAGGTACGGCACTGGTTGCCGCCGCCGGTTTGCTGCTGGCAACGACCTCGCTGGGTGACGCCCGCTGGGGTGGGCTCCTGGTAGCCGGGGCCTGTTTGTGTTGGGCCGTCGACAACAACATCACCGCCGCCCTCGATGAGCTGAGGCCCGCTCACATCACGTTCGCCAAGGGTGCCTTCGCCGGCACCGCCAACCTGGCGATCGGGCTGACCCTCGGAGGTGGTGGGCCTTCGCTCGCGCAGACGGGGTGGGCCTTGCTGATCGGCGCGGTGGGGTATGGGTTGTCGATCACCCTGTGGGTCTCCGGGGCACGCGAGATCGGAGCCGCACGTGGACAGCTGGTATTTGCCGCCGCGCCCTTCGTGGGTGCAGTCATCGCTTGGACGGTGTTGGCCGAACCGGTCGGTGCCCGACAGCTCGTCGCCACCGCTATCGCGGTCGCGGGGATATCTCTGGTGGCCCACAGCGCCCACGAGCATCTCCACACCCACCGGCCGATCGAACACGACCACGGGCACATCCACGACGACGGGCATCACGACCATTTGCACCCCGACGGCTCCATCGGGCAGCACCAGCACCGACACACCCACGACGCGGTGGTCCATTCCCATCCCCACGTACCCGACATTCACCATCGCCACGAGCACACCCACGACTGACGCGGGAGTGACGGGCCGATGGTCATCCTCCACACGGGAAGCGGCGAAGGATGCGGTAGTCCGGCCCGGTCGGGGTGAGGGTGCTGCTCACCAACGACACCTCGTCGACTGCGAATGCAGCGTTCACCGGCGCGCCGATGGCCTTGCTACCCGCGCCGCGCCGTATGCGGCCGAGGGTGAGGTGACCGACAAACGGACGCGGGTCGACCGGTGAGCCGCAATCGGCTGTCGCCGCATTCACGGCCAGGACCAGCTCGTCCAGTCCGGCCACCGGCACCATCAGCACCTCACTGCCCAAGAGGGTGACCGCCGGACCGAGCCGGGCCTGCGCCAAGGGCAGGCCGCTCGCGGCGAGACCCGCGAACACCGCGCCTTCATCGGCGGCACCGAGGAAGCGGATCGTCACATGGAGATCGGGAGTTGGAACCCGCCTCACACCAGTCTCGGCGGCACCGACCAGGTGAGCGAGTTGGGTGGCCTCCTGTTCAGGTGGCCATACGGCAACGAACAGCCTCTGATGAGTCATGCACAAGTCATGGTGAGATGCAGGTGGGGGGCGCCCCCGATGGCGCCCCCCACCTTTACCCATGCACTCAGGTCCGCGCGATCGGGACCTTGGCGACGGGATCTGTGGCCTGCCTCATCGGCAGGCAAACCTCGAGCACACCGTCCTTGTACGTGGCCTTCACATCGTCGGCCGTTGCCCCCTTGGGCAGGGCGACCGTGCGATGGAACGAGCCGTACTGGAACTCGGAGCGGAACGTGCCGTCCTTCTCGGTCTTCTCCTCGAACTTGCGCTCGGTGCGGATGTGGAGCATGCCGTCGGCAACCCACACCTCTGCGTCCTTGTCGGGATCAATACCGGGCATCTCCGCCCGGACGACGAAGTTGCCGTCGACGACCTCTTGCTCGAGCTTCATCGGTGCGAAATCGGTGAAGCGGCTCGGCAGGGCCTCGAACCAGCGCCTCATGTCCGGAAAGTCGAAGAACCAGCGTTGCGGTGTTACCTCGGGGTGTGCCAGTTCGGTTGACTTCATGGCGACTCCCTTCAGTTGTCCTCCGGAGCGAACACCTCCGGCAACCTCTTGATACGCCCGCTCCGGTGATGCTTGTAGGGCCTAACGTCACCCTCGATCCCTTCCCAGGTGGTGCTCTGTAGTGCATCCTGGGCAGATGAGAATTCACCGGATAGCAGTCGCCCTCCTCTTTCTTGCCGCGTGCTCGAGTGACAAGTCGACGAGCGGCACACCAGCCCCCTCCGAGAGCACCGGCTCCGACAGCACTGGCGTCACGACGACGGCACCGACCGGGACCACGGCTACCGACTCATCCACCACCGTCCCGGTCACGACAACGATTCCCACCACCACCACGGCGCCGTGCACCGTGTCCGGCGACGTGACCAAGAAGGAGAGCAGCGATCCGCTGGCCATGTCGAGTCTGGTCGGCGCCGACATTCGCACCGGCACCCACCCCTGCTTCGAGCGGATCGTCATCGAGCTCGAGGGCACCGGCGACTTCCCTGGGTGGTGGGTCGAGTACGTCGACGACCCCGTGCGCCTCGGTGAAAGCGACGAGTTCGTCGACATCACCGGCGACGCCACCCTGCTCGTGCGCATGGGCATGTGGATGCAGGACATGGAGGGCAACGGCTACCCGGGTCCGTTGCAGGTGTTTCCGACCGACGTCAGCCACATCCTCGAGCTGCGCAACACCGAGAACTGGGAAGGAGTCACCTTGTGGGCGATAGGGCTCGACGCGGAGAGGCCGTTCACGGTGAGCATCCTCACCGGGCCACCCCGCCTGGTGATCGACGTCCAGACGGGCTGACAAAACCTGATACGACCCGTAGCAGGTTTCCTGCGCGGGGGTTAGGCTGACATTATGGCGCTCGACCCGAAGAAGTGGACCCTCAAGACCAACGAAGCCTTCGCCGCTGCCGTCGATCAGGCGAAGTCGCTCAGCAACCCCGAACTCACCCCCGACCACCTGATTGCTGCCCTGATGCGCCAGGACGACACCGTCGTGCCCGCAGTGCTGGCCAAGCTGGGCCTTGCTCCCCTGATGGTGCGCAACAAGGCCGACGAAGCGGTCGCCAAGCTGCCCCGTGCGTACGGAGGCGCCGAGCCTCGTCTCGGGCGCGAGCTCGACGAGGTCGTGAAGCGAGCCCAGCAGTTCCAGAGCGACCTCAAGGACGACTTCCTGTCGGTCGAGCACCTCCTCCTCGCCCTCTTCGATCAGCAAGGGAGCCGGGAGCCGGGCATCGACAGCGAGGAAATGCTGAAGGCGCTGAAGGACGTGCGCGGCAGCCACCGGGTCACCAGCCAGAACCCGGAGGAGAACTTCGCCGCGCTGGAGAAGTACGGCCAGGACCTCACCCAACGCGCCCGAGAGGGCAGGATCGACCCGGTCATCGGGCGCGACGACGAGATCCGCCGGGTCATCCAGGTGCTCAGCCGGCGCACCAAGAACAACCCTGTGCTCATCGGCGAACCGGGGGTGGGCAAGACCGCCATCGTCGAAGGCCTAGCCCGGCGGATCGCCGACGGAGACGTGCCCGAGGGGTTGAAGAACAAGCGCCTGATCAGTCTCGACATAGGCTCGATGCTCGCCGGGGCCAAGTATCGGGGCGAGTTCGAGGAGAGGCTGAAGGCGGTGCTGAAGGAGATCACCGATGCGGCCGGTGAGGTGATCACCTTCGTCGACGAGATCCACACCATCGTCGGTGCCGGCGCGGCCGAAGGCGCGATGGATGCCGGCAACATGATCAAACCGATGCTCGCCCGCGGTGAACTGCGCATGATCGGCGCCACCACCCTCGACGAGTACCGCAAGCACGTCGAGAAGGACCCCGCCCTCGAGCGCCGCTTCCAGCAGGTGTACGTCGGCGAGCCGAGTGTGGAAGACACGATCGGCATCCTGCGCGGTCTCAAGGAGCGCTACGAAGTACATCACGGGGTAAGGATCCAGGACAGCGCGCTGGTGGCCGCAGCCGTGCTCAGCAACCGCTACCTCACCAACCGTTTCCTGCCCGACAAGGCGATCGACCTGGTCGACGAGGCCGCCAGCAAGTTGCGCATCGAGATCGACTCGCTGCCGACCGAGATCGATGTCGTCCAGCGGCGCATCCTTCAACTGGAGATCGAGCAACTGGCACTTGAGAAAGAGACCGACTCCGCGTCACGTGACCGGCTCGACACGCTGGTCGACGAACTTGCCGAGCTCAACACCCAGGTCCACGCGATGCAGCAGCATTGGGAGAACGAGAAGCAGGCGATCGACGCCATCCGCTCACTGAAGGAGGACCTCGAGCACCAGCGCACCCAGGTCGAGAGGGAAACCGATCTCAGCGTCGCTGCCGAGATCCGCTACGGCCGCATCCCCGAGATCGAGAGGCGCATCGCCGATGCCACCGCCCACCTCGACGAACTCCAGTCGGGTGGCCAACGCATGCTCAAGGAGGAGGTCGACTCGGAGGACATCGCCGAGGTGGTCAGCATGTGGACAGGTGTGCCTGTCAGCCGGCTGATCGAGAGCGAGATGAGCAAGCTCGTCCACCTCGAGGATCTGCTCCACCTGAGGGTCATCGGTCAGGACGACGCCGTGACCGCCGTGGCCAACGCGATCCGCCGTTCGCGGGCCGGGCTCAGCGACCCCAACCGGCCGATCGGTTCGTTCATGTTCCTCGGGCCAACCGGTGTGGGCAAGACCGAACTCGCCCGCGCTCTCGCCGAATTCCTGTTCGACGACGAGAAGGCAATGGTGCGCATCGACATGGGCGAATACATGGAGAAGCACTCCGTCAGTCGGATGATCGGCGCGCCCCCGGGTTACGTCGGGTACGACGAGGGCGGCCAGCTCACCGAGGCTGTGCGCCGGCGCCCCTACAGCGTGGTCCTGCTCGACGAGATCGAAAAAGCCCACCCCGACGTGTTCAACGTGCTGCTACAGGTGCTCGACGACGGACGCCTCACCGATGGTCAGGGCCGCACAGTTGACTTCACCAACGTCGTGCTGATCATGACGTCGAACCTGCCAGGCGAACCCCTCGGGTTCTTCAAGCCCGAGTTCATCAACCGCATCGACGAGATCATCCGCTTCCGGGCACTCACCGAGGCCGACCTGGCGCACATCGTCACCATCCAGCTCCAGAAGCTCCGCGAACGCATGGCGGAGAGGCGGATCACCCTCACCATCAGCGATGCGGCGATGACGCACCTGGCCCACGAGGGCTACGACCCAGCCTTTGGCGCCCGACCCCTGAAGAGGGTCATCCAGCGCGAGATCGGCGACCCCGCCGCCGTACTGATCCTCGAGGGCAGGGTCGGCGAAGGTGGCGCCGTAACCGTCGACTTCGCCGACGGCCGGCTCACGGTCACCGCTTGACGCGACCTGCGTCAGCCCTCTCTGGGGTGCACCAGGTGGGCCGTGCTCGACGGGTAGAAGATCGACTCGTGGCCGTCGTCCCAACGGACCCGATAGTGCTGCACCTCGCCTTCGCCCATCACTTCCAATACCTCACCGCGACGCGGCGGGTGACCGAGCTCCATGTTGTCGACCAGGATTGCATCGCCGACCTTGGCGTGGATGTTCACCATGACCTCCTCGTCCTCGCAGGACTCACCCCCTTGTAGCCCCCAGACCCCCTGGTCGGCAAGGGAAGGAAGTCCCGCTTCATCCGCCTGAGGCGAGCCGGTTCGCGTCAGTGCACCTCGGCCACAACGGGAAGGGTGCGGCCGACGCAGGCCTGGAGCTGGGCCCGCAAGGCCGGCGAAGTGGCCGGGTCGGCCAAGGTTGTGAGCCCCGGGTGGACCTTGTGGCTGCCGGTGACATTGCACAGCAGAACAGTGAACGGTTCGGCCGACCACGACCCGTCGGCCTGCTCGGTGAACCTGACTGTGGCCATCAGCCCGTCGAGGGTGCGGGTGTCGCTGTACCTTCCCCGATCGGGCAGCCCCATCGCCGACATGAAGTTTCCGAGGCTCCAATAGACGGGAGTGGCGTTCACCCACTCGAAGGGTTGGACGACATGAGGACCGTGGATCACCACCAGGTCGACGTCGGCCTGAGAGGTGATGGCCTGGACGAGGGCACGGTCAGCCACCGTGGGCCCGCTCTGCATCTCGACGTAGACATGAAGGCTGACGATCACCACCTCCGCCCCTGCGGAGCGCGCGCCGCGGCGACGTCGTTCACCACCTCGGTGGCGTTGACCGCCTTCTCGAGCCGCCAACCGTCGCTCGGCCAACCCGTGTTCGAGTTGAGGGCGTACGACACGTGGGCAACCTCCACGCCGCTCACCTCGAACACGTCGACACCGGCCTCTTGCGGATTCCTCGCGGTGCCGGTGTGGGAGATACCGACCTCATCGAGTGCATCAAGGGTCTGGTTGATCCCCGCGGCACCGAGATCATTGGAGTGGTTCGACGCCGTGCTGCAACGGTCGAACCCAGCCCGCGCCAGATCGCCGGCGACCTCGTAGGGAGCGGCGATGAGGCTGGTACCGGAAGGGCTCGTGCCGACAAGGCCGGCCTTGGCACCGGGGAGCCCGATCGGTGTCTCCATGTGGCAGATCGCCAGGTCGACGGACTGCAGGAACGGGGCGACCGGCCTGAGCAGAGGCTCGTGGTCATACCGGACTCCATCCGGGGCAAGGCCAGCGGCGACCCTGTTCACCAACCCTTCGGACAACCAGTCGCCGACCGCAGCCACGCTGAAGGAACGAAGTGGTGGGTTCATCCTCACCGCTGTGGGCGACGAAGGTGAGGCGTCGCCGGCGTAACCGGGCCATGCCCCGGCCAGCCCCACCGAAATTGCCGACGCGACGAGCAGAGACCGCGGCATCCACCTCATGTGTCGAGCCTAAGCGGACGGGAGCGGCGGCGAGTTGACCGAGTGGGTCGAAGGTCCGTGTCACCTACCCCCTGGCGCCCATAGCCTCGGTAGCGCATGTTCCGCATCGTCCGCCGTGAACTACTGACGCCGTCGACCTTCCTGTGGGAGGTCGATGCGCCCGACGTGGCCCAGGCCGCCCAGACCGGCCAGTTCGTGATGATCAGGCTGCAGGACGGAGCCGAGCGCGTTCCGCTCACCATCGCCGACTTCGATCGCGAGCGCGGCACGATCACTGTCGTCGTGCAGGCACTCGGCCGCTCCACCGCCGAAATGCGCGACCACTACGTCGAAGGCGACACGTTCGCCGACCTGGTCGGTCCGCTCGGCATCCCCACCGAGGTCGAGTCAGCTGATCCACCCGGCAGCCGTCATGTTGTGCTGGTCGGTGGCGGCCTTGGCACCGCGCCGGTGTTCGCCCAGGTGCGCGCGTTCAAACAAGCCGGCAACCGCACCACGGCGATCATCGGCTTTCGCAATGCCGACCTGATTTTCTGGACCGATCGCTTGGCCGAGTGGGCCGACGAGCTGATCGTGTGCACCGACGACGGCAGCGCCGGGCGGCAGGGGCTGGTGACTGACGCCCTGGCCGATGTGGTGGCGAACGACCGACCCGACCTGGTGGTGGCGATCGGGCCGATGGTGATGATGCGGGCCTGCGCCGAGGTCACCCGACACGACGACGTGCACACCGTCGTATCGCTCAACACGATCATGGTCGACGGCACCGGCATGTGCGGCTCGTGCCGGGTCACCGTCGACGGTCACACCCGCTTCGCCTGTGTAGACGGGCCGGACTTCGATGCCCACGGCGTCGACTTCGCCGAAGTGCTCTCCCGCCAACGTCGTTTCGACGGTGAAGAGAAAGCCGCTGCCGCCGACTACGCCCACCGTTGTGCCGTGGAGCAGCAGCTCTTCGTCGAGGGCCGCCGCACCTACAAGAAACTCCGTGAGATCGAGCCCACCAAGGTTCCCATGCCTGTGCGCGACGCGGGGGCCCGGTCGCGCACCTTCGACGAAGTCTCGATGGGGTACTCCCTCTCCGAGGCGCTGCGCGAGGCCGAACGCTGCCTCCAGTGCACCCGCCCCACCTGCATCAGCGGCTGCCCGGTGGAGATCGACATCCCGCGATTCATCCGCCACTTGCTGCTGAAAGACGTAGACGGGGCGCTGGGTGTCATCCGTGAGGCCAGCATCCTGCCGTCGGTCTGTGGGCGGGTGTGCCCCCAGGAAACCCAGTGCGAGATCCAATGCGTGATCGCCCGCAAGATGGAACCCGTCGCCATCGGTCGCCTCGAGCGGTTCGTCGGCGACCACGGCACCGCGCCACCGGAACCGATCGCGCCTTCGATCGGCAAGAGGGTGGCCGTCGTCGGTTCCGGCCCCGCCGGCCTGGCGTGTGCTGCCGACCTCGCCCGCGGCGGTGTCGAGGTCACCGTGTTCGAGGCATTGCACGTGGCCGGGGGCGTGCTGCGCTACGGCATCCCGTCGTTCCGCCTACCCCGCGAGATCATCGACCGCGAGGTCCAGGGTCTGCTCGATCTCGGCGTGCGCATCGAGACCGACAAGGTCGTCGGGCGCACCTTCACCGTCGAGGATCTGCTCGGGCCACGCGGCTTCAACGCCGTGTTCCTCGGGGTGGGCGCCGGCGCCCCATCCTTCCTCGGCATCCCCGGCGAGAACGCCGGAAGGGTGATCAGCGCCAACGAATTCCTCACCCGGGTGAACCTGATGGGTGCCGACCCGTTCCGCGAGATCGACACCCCGGTCGGCATCGGCCGCGACGTCGTCGTAGTCGGCGCCGGCAACACGGCGATGGACTGCCTGAGGGTGGCACGGCGGCTGGGTGCCGAGGTGAGGTGCGTATACCGCCGCACTCGTGATGAGGCGCCGGCACGCGTCGAGGAGCTGCACCACGCCGAGGAAGAAGGCATCGGCTTCATGTGGCTTCACAACCCGCTCGAGGTTCTCACCGACGGCGAGGGCGTTGTCAGCGGCATGCTGCTCGAACGTATGGAACTCGGCGAGCCCGACGACCGCGGCCGACGCAAGCCGGTGCCCACCGGCGAGAAGGTCGAGATCGAGTGCGACACGGTGATCGTCGCCCTCGGCACCAACGCCAACCCCATCGTCACCCGCTCCACCCCGGGGCTCGAACTCGACGATCGTGGCTATGTGAAGGCCGACCCGATCAACCAGGCCACAAGCCTGCCGGGGGTGTTCGCCGGCGGCGACATCGTCACCGGGGGCGCGACCGTCATCCTTGCCATGGGCGCCGGCCGACGTGCGGCGGGTGCCATCCTGGTGTACCTCGAAGACCCCACCACGGCCCGGGTCGCCGGCGATTCGGTTGCCAACACCTGCCAGCGGTGCCACCGGCCCGCCGGCCCCGACGAAGACGGGGTGTGCTGCGCGGGCGAGGTCGTGGCATGGCGCTGCACCGAGTGCGCCAAGCGCAGCGAGGGCTTCGCCTTCCCCTACGGTCGCTGCCCTGGTTGTGGCGGCAAGCTGGAGATCATCGAGCCCACCAAGGTCGTCGCCGACGAGGCACTCGAAGCCATCCGCCACGCCTTCGAAATCGAGTTGGGCGGCCGCGACTTCTACGTAGCCGCCGCGTCACGCACCGACGACCTCGAGCTGAACGACATGTTCGGTCGCTTGGCCGACATGGAGAGCGACCACATCGACACCCTCGCCCGCCGCTATCACCTGGACCCGCCGTGTTCGCCCAACGGCGACCTTCACCCGGGCATGCTCCAGGCCGGCGGCCACCGCGACCCCAACGATCCCTTCGACCTGGTGGAAATGGCTCTGGCCCTCGAGCACCGGGCCGAGCAGTTCTTCCGCGATCGCATCGACAACGCATCACCCGCGGCCCGCGAGCTGTACCGCGAGCTGGCCGCGGAAGAGGCCGAGCACATCGACCTGCTCACGACGGAACTGGCCGCGATGAGGGCCAGCCGTCGCGGCCTGCTCTAGACCCGGCGAATCTCAGCTGCGCCGGCGTGAGCCGGGAACCCCTCGTGGGCGCTCATCGCGAGGATCGTGGGCGTCATCCGTTCGAGGGCCGCTGCATCGGCCCTCGCCACGGCCGTTCGCTTCAGGAACGTCTCGGCGGTGATGCCGCTGCTGACGTGGGCGAAACCCCCCGTGGGCAGGCTCGCCGGACAGCCGATCACGAAGTTGGCCGCGCTGAACAGGGTCTGCTGGCCGACCAGGATTTCTCCGGCGTTCACAAGGCGGTCGAGCAGTCCTGGCTCCTCGTCGGCGGCCACTGCAATCTGGAGGTGCTCGGGCGCCCAACGGTTGGCGACGTCGCCCGCTTCGACGAGGTCGTCGACGAGCACACAGCCTCCGTTCTTGCCGAGCGCGGCGCGAGCGGCCGAGGCGCGCGACGTGGCGAGACCGGACAGTTGGCGCTCCAGCTCGTCGTCAACTGCATCGGCAAACGTGGCCGACGTGGTGACCAGCACAACCGTCGAGTCGTCGCCGTGCTCAGCCTCGTTGAGCAGATCGGCGGCGGCAAAGCGAGGGTTGGCGGTGTCGTCGGCGATCACCAGGCTCTCGGTGGGGCCGAGGATCATCATCGTGGCCACTCCGTAGCGCTGCATCTCCACCTGGGCGCAAGCCACCGGGGGGCTTCCAGGGCCGACGATCTTGCGCACCCGGGGCATGGTCTCGGTACCGAAGCCGAGAGCCGCCACCCCGGCGGGGCCGTTCACCCGGAAGACGTCGACAATGCCCAGCTTGCGGCACACCACGAGAACCGCCGGATCGAAGCGGCCGCTGCCGTCCGGCAGGGGTGGCACCACCAGTGCGATGCGCAGGCACCCCCGCCACGACCGCCGGCACGGCTAGCTGGTAGGCCACGCTCGGGTAACTCGCCTTGCCGCTTGGCACGAACAGGCCGGCCGAGGAGATCGGGGTGATCTTCTCGCCCACGGTTAGACCCGGTTCGCTCTCGAAGCTCCAGTCGGCTGCGCGTGTCATCAGTTGGTCGTTGAAGGCACGCAGGTGAGCGATGGCATCGTCGATGGCGCTGTCCACCTCGGGCGCCACTTGCGCGTCGGCGATCTCGTCGGCGCGTGGCCCTCAGTTGGTGGGGTTCCAGCGTCACCTTGTCGAAGTCGCGCAGGGCACGGCACACGGCCTCGTCGCCGTGCTCTCGCACATCGTCGATGATCCGGCCGATGGCCGTCTTCAGGTCGGCGTCGAAGATCGCCCCGAGCCCGCGTTCACAGAAGGCAGAGCGCTCGGCCTCGGACATCGCTGCCCAGCTCATCCGTCTCATCACCGGCATGCCCGATGACGCTACCGCCACCTCACACCCGGGTGAGGGACGCGGGGAGTAGGCTTCACCCACGTTCCACCGAACTGCCGAGGAGCGTTCTGCCATGCCCGTCACCGTTGTCGTAGGCGCCCAGTGGGGCGACGAGGGCAAGGCCAAGGTCATCGACCTGCTCGCCGCCGACCACACCCACGTGGTGCGCTACCAGGGTGGGCACAACGCCGGCCACACAGTCGTGGTGGGCAGCGAGCGCTACGCCCTGCAGTTGGTGCCCAGCGGGGTGCTGTACCCCCACATCATTCCCGTCATCGGCAACGGGGTGGTAGTAGACCCGACCACCCTGTTCAAGGAGATCGACACCCTCGAGGGCCGCGGCATCAGCTGCGCCAAGCTGAAGGTCAGCAGCGCAGCACACATCATCTTCCCCTGGCACCAGGCCCTCGATGCGCTCTACGAGGCAGGGCGCGGCGACGAACGGATCGGCACCACGCTCAAGGGCATCGGACCGGCTTACGCCGACAAGGCCAGGCGCATCGGATTGCGCACCAGTGATGTGCTCGATCCCGGGGCTTTCGCGGAGGCCGTTCGCAAGCAGGCCATCGCTCACAACGGCGAGATCGTCGCCCTCGGCGGCGAGCCTCTCGACGTCGACAGCGTTGTCGCCGACTCGGTCGCCCTTGGCGCTCGACTCGCCCCCTACGTGTGCGACACGGTGGAGATGCTCCACGAGGCCATCGATCGCGACGACGCCATCCTGCTCGAGGGCGCCCAGGCCACCTTCCTCGACCTGGACCACGGCACCTACCCCTACGTCACGTCGAGCAACCCCACCGCCGGCGGTGCCTGCGTGGGCACGGGCATCGGGCCGCGTTACCTCACCCGCATCGTCGGCATCACCAAGGCGTACACGACCCGCGTGGGTAGCGGACCATTCCCCACCGAACTCACCGACGAGCTCGGCGACAAACTCGTCGAGATCGGCCACGAGTTCGGCACCGTCACCGGTCGCCGCCGCCGCACCGGCTGGCTCGACTGCGTGATGCTGAGAAAGGCCGTGAGGATCAACAGCCTCACCGAGATCGCCCTCACCAAGCTCGACGTTCTCGACACCTTCGCCGAGGTGAATGTGTGCACCGAGTACGACCCCGATGGTCGGCCGATCTACGCCGTGCTGCCGGGTTGGCTCACCGACATCCGCTCCGTCACCACGGTGGATGGGTTGCCCGAACCGGCCCGACGTTTCATCGAGCTGGTCGAGGGCGAGGTCGGGGTGCCGGTACGCATCGTTGGCACCGGCGCCGAGCGCGACAGCTACGTGACGCTGGTCGTGAGCCGGCCATGATCCCCCGCTACACCCTCCCAGAGATGGCAGCTGTGTTCGCCGACACCGCTCGCTTCGGCCGCTACCTCGAGATCGAACTTCTGGCCACCGAGGCCCACGCCGCGTTGGGTGTCGTACCCGCGGCACGACGCCCAGGCATGCCGGGCTGGTGCGCCCATGGTGGACGACGCCTTCGTGGCGGCCGTCGACGACAGGGAGAAGATCACCGACCACGACGTCGCTGCCTTCGTCGACGTCGTCCAGGCCGCCATCGGTCAACCCGCAGGGGCGTGGATCCACTACGGCCTCACCAGCAGCGACGTGGTCGACACGGCCTGGTGTTGGATGCTGCGCGACGCGTGCGACCTGCTCCTCGATTGCCGCCGACGGCTTGCTGCGCACTCTGGTGAAGCTGGCGGGCGAGCACCGCGACACGGTGATGATCGGTCGCACCCACGGCATCCACGCCGAGCCCACCACCTTCGGTGCGAAGGTGGCGCTGTGGGCTCTACAGGTCGACCGTGACCGTGTGCGGCTGCGCGCCGCTCGCGCCAGTGTGGCTGTCTGCAAGCTCAGCGGGGCGGTCGGCACCTACAGCAACATCGACCCGTCGATCGAGCCCTTCGTCGCCGATCGCCTCGGCCTGCACCCCGGTGCCTGCCACCCAGGTGATCGCCCGCGATCGCCACGCCGAGTTCCTCTACGCGTGCGCGTCGGTGGGCTCGACCATGGAGCTCATCGCCGTCGAACTGCGCCACCTGCAACGCACCGAGGTGAGCGAGGTGCAAGAAGGGTTCAAGGCCGGCCAGAAGGGCTCGTCGGCGATGCCCCACAAGCGCAACCCGATCAGCGCCGAGACCATCAGCGGGCTGTCGAGGGTGCTGCGTGGCAACCTCCAGGCGGGTCTGCAGGACGTGGCCCTGTGGCACGAACGCGACATCTCCCACAGCTCGGTCGAGAGGGTCGTGCTGCCCGACAGCGCCCTGCTCGCCTACTACGTGCTGCGCCGCATGACCCGCCTGCTCGACGGCCTGCAGGTGTTCCCCCAGCGGATGCTCGACAACCTGTGGGCCAGCCATGGTCTGGTGTTCAGCCAGCCGGTTCTGCTCGGACTCGTGCAGGCGGGGATGTCGCGTGACGAGGCCTACGGCATCGTGCAGGAGAACGCCGCCCGGGCTTGGGCGGAGGGCCGTTCGTTTCGCGAACTGCTCGACGCCGACCCTCGGGTCGAGGTGCCGACGAGCGTACTCGACGACGCTTTCGACCTCGCCCGCAGTGTGCGTCATGCCGGTCGCGGTGTGGACGCCCTCGGCACAATAGAGATGCCGTGATCGCCGATGATCAGTGCCGGTGAAGCTCCACTCGGCTCGATCAGCTGCTGCGGCTGATACCTGCCGCCTTGAGCACCGATGGGTCGATGCCGATCTCGCGCCAGGCGGCATAGGAGATGCCGCTGCGCTCGCTGTAGGACTTGGCCACTGCAACGAATGCAGCCTCGAGTGCGCTGATGTCTACCGAGGTGCCCAAGGAGGCCAATTCCGCCACGAGGTCCATGCGCTTCTGCACCAGTTGCAGCTCCCTGATCGGGTCTGCCGATGCCAACGCGGTCTCGACTGCGAACATCTGGGCGCGCACGCTTTCGACGGTTCGCTTGCGCCCACGCTTGGGCTTGTTGGCCTTCAGCGCCTCGAGATAGTCCCGAACGGCTTTGCCTTCGGTACGACCGGCAGCCATGGCTGCCTTGTGTGAATCGGACATGGGGTTCTTCGGGCCACGTTTTGCCATGGCGTGCAGCATAGTTTTCAATTCGGCCGATGTCACTAGATGAGGATGTAGAAAATGGACCTGAGCACGCTGTTTGATTTGGAGTCACACGGCCCGGATGTATTCGTAGGAACCGGCCCCCGCTACCCGTGGGGCGGCCTGTACGGTGGCCAGATCGTGGCCCAGGCCTTGAGGGCCGCTGCGAAGACGGTCGACCCTGCCCAACCGGTGCACTCGCTACGTGCCTATTTCATCCGCCGAGGTGATCACACCGAGCCGATCCGGTTCGAAGTCGACCGCATCCGTAACGGGCGAAGCTTCTCCACCCGCCGGGTAATCGCCAGGCAGGCGATTGGGGCGATATTGAACTTGGAGGCGTCGTTCCATGCCCCCGAAGAGTCACTCGACGTGCAGCCAATTGCACTCGACCCCCACTTACCCCCTCCCGACGACCTGACCAACGAATCCTGGACCCCCGCTTTCGAACGCCGTATGGTGCCACCCGAGCATCTCGGCACCACCGTCGGGGCCGGTCGTTCAGCGGCATGGATGAGGCTGACCGACGACCTCGGCGACGACCCCTTGCTGCACCAATGCTGGCTCGCCTACTTGAGCGACGACCTTCCCACCGACTCGGTTGGCGCCGGGCACCCCGAGTTCGGCCGCCCCCACGGCATCACCTTCAACGCCAGCCTCGACCACACGATCTGGTTCCACCGCCCCCTGCGTGCCGATCGTTGGCACCTTCACGACTTCACCAGCCACGGTTTCGTCGGTGGCCGTGGCCTGGCCATCGGCCACATCTTCGGCGCCGACGGCACCCACGCCGCCACCGTGGCCCAGGAGGTCTTGATGCGCAAACCCATCGAGCGGCAAGACTGAACCGATGAGCCCCGCTGAACTCGAAGCCCTCGCCGACAAGATCAACGCCGTCAGCCGCCTCAACGGCACGTTCACGCTGAGGTCGGGGCAGATCGCCACCGCGTACTTCGACAAGTACCGCTTCGAGGCTCAGCCGGTGCTGCTGGCCGAAATCGCCGAGGCGCTGGCCCCCCTAGTGCCGGCCGGCACCGAGGTGCTGGCAGGGCTCGAGATGGGCGGCATCCCCATCGCCACCGCCCTGTCGATGCGAACCGGCATCCCGGCCGCGTTCGTGCGCAAGGAGGCCAAGAAGTACGGCACGGCGCGCCTCGCCGAGGGTGCCGACATCGCCGGCAAGGTGGTGACGGTCGTGGAGGATGTGATCACCACCGGCGGCCAGGTGCTGATCAGCACCGACGACCTACGCTCGCTCGGGGCATTGGTCGGGAACGTGATCTGCGTAATCGACCGCAGCCCCGACGGCGGCGCCATCCTCGCCGAACACGGGCTCACCATGCACGCCCTGCTCACCCGTGCCCAACTGGACGCCGCCGAAGCCCGCCGCCTCGCCTGAC